>NZ_JBIAVG010000005.1:0-101532 GCF_042893955.1 Streptosporangium sp. NPDC001559 | reverse complement strand
CCGTCATTCCAGATGGCCGCGATATCAGTCCTCCGGTCACCGTTGAAGTCCCCGGCGACCCACTTCTGGCTGGGCGCGTCAATCCAGCCACCATCACGGTTACTCCACTGAGTCCACCCCGGGAACCGCGAACCGTCCGAGAGGTAAACCGCGGTGGACAGCGTGTCGCCGCTGTTCCAGGACGCGGCGAGGTCGGACTTCCCGTTCCGGTTGGGAACGGCCAGGGCGGCGTCGGTACCGGCCTGGCTGATTCGGGAACCGGTGTCGGTCACGTTGACAGCGGCCGGTCGTGGCCCCGCGTTAAAGGTCAGCGCCGGAAGGCCGTCCGCTTGCGCGGAGGCGGTGGCCGGGAGCGGAGCGCTGACCATGATCATGCCTATCAAGGCCCCGAATATCGCCGTCCAGCGCCACACGACTGGTTTCGCTTTTCCTGAACCCGACATGGAGATCTCCTTCTCCGCTCAAGACGAGTCATCAGGGCACTGAAGGGCGCGGTCAGCCTCGCCTTTGTCCTCGTTTTGATCCTGGCCGGGTTGGACCAGATGGGCGCAAGTATTCCACTCCTCAATTTCGGCGCATAGATTATATTTCGGCGCATAAATTATACAGAGGCGTGGGGCCATAAAGCGCGGAGATGGAACATTTCGGATATCACAACCCACGATAAATAATATGGGCAAAACGGCACGCGGGGGGCACCTCGCCTTCCCGGGGGCGCGTCTCGATCGAAGGATGAGACTCCTGGTGCGACCGCTCCGCCGGGCTTCCTATGACCACAGGGCCTTGTTGGCCGGGCTGAGCACCGAACTACTACCAGCGGATGGAGCAGGGCCGTGAGGTGCGCCCGTCCGACGATGTCCTGGACGCGCTCGGACGGCACCTCGACCTGCTCGACTGGAACCCGATGGCGCAGGCGCTGTTCGGCGACCCGGACGCCCACCCGCGCCACCGGCTCAACATGCTCCTGCTGATGTTCGACGACACGCTGACCGGCGAGCGGAGCTGCCCGGACTGGGAGCGGCAGGCTCTGGACTACATCGGCATGATGCGCGCCGCCGTCGCCACCGACCCCACCCATCCGCGCGCCACCGCGATCGTCGGTGAGCTGAGCATCCGCAGCGCCGAGTTCCGGCGGCTGTGGGCCCGGCATGACGTACGCGCGTCGGTCAGCGGCACCAAGGCCTTCCGGGTCCCCGAGGCCAGCGACATCGTCCTGGACTGAGACACCTATCCGCTGCCCGGCAACCCCGGACCGGTCATGATGGTCTTCACCGCCGAACCGGGCAGCGCCGACGCGGACCGGCTGCGGCTCCTGGGAGCATTGCACGCGACCCGCTCGGTGCTCATCGACAAGCACTCCTCCCGGTAGTGCTTCGTTGTGACTCCTACCAGGATGATCAGCGGACGAGGCACCGCCGGCAGATGATCGATGCGACCAGCGTCATGAAGGCCTCGTGCATGTCGTCGCGGACCACCCAGCGGATGGGTCGACGATCCGGCAGCAAGCACCACCTCCACCGGCATCCCTTTGGCGGTGATCCTGACCGGCGGCAACCGCGACGACGTCACCCGACTGGTGCCGCCGCCAGCACGTCATGCCCGAGCCGTACCCGAGTTCCTGGGGCGGGTACTCCCAGGCGATGCCGGTGTGCGGCACGAACAGGATGCCCTGCAGGGCCAAGCGATCATCCAGGCGCTTTCGCCTTTGTCCGGCCCTGCGGGATCGCGGAGGTTCTGCGCTGGTCACAGTGGCGTCGCCGCCATCAGGTCATCGCTCGCCGATGCCACTACCGGCGTAGACCCCAACCATGATCTCAAAACGTCACTGGAGTACCGGGGCCTACGACGGAACCGGTTCGCTAGAGGCGTCCGTACGCGCGCAGGGTCTTGAGCGTGCCCACGGTGAGGTAGCCGCCCCATTCGTGCTGGACGAGAGGGGTCCACATCTCCCAGTTGGGAGCCCAGCCGCCGTCGTCGGCCTGGTCGCGCACTGCCACGTCCAGGTGGAGCTCCAGCACGGCGGTGTCGAACAGAGGCAGCCGCAGCGGCTCGGGGGCGAAGTCGAGCGGGTAGTGGACGTGGCCCGGCTGGTCGGGTTCGAGGGAGACGGCCGCCAGGAAGGCGGGCTTGAGGCGGGTGAACTCGGCCAGGGCCCGCTCCCTGTCGGGTACGTGCTCCAGGAAGGTGAGCACGGCGCGGGCCTCGTACTGCTGCATCTTGTCGAGGCCGGCGATTCGTGACCAGCAGAAGTCAGTGGCGGGCCCGAGCCACGGGTGGGTGACTCCGTGCTTGTGGAGCAGGCCTGCGAGGGGTGCGGTGGGGTTGAGGTTGGCGGGCGGGTCGGCGTCGGTCTGCCACCAGGGGGCGCGCGGCGCGTCGGTGGGCAGCATGAAGGGCACGCCGCCTTCGGGCGTGCTGATGCCGGTCAGGTAGTCACAGGCGGCGGCCGTCATCGGGTCGGCGAACGCGTCGAGCTCGTCCAGCAGCCAGAACGCGATCTCGACGGGCTGCGGCTGGCTGCCGGAGCCGCGCAGGTCGGGCTCCAGCGCGTGGCCGAAGCCGCCGTCGGCGTTCTGGTAGCCGCGCAGCGCGTCGAGCACACGGGCCCGGGAGCCGCCGCCGAACAGCGCCTCGAACCTGAGCCTGTCGAGAAGCCTCGCGTGGAGCAGCAGGTAGCCGCTCGCCCGGTGCAGAAGGTCGTTCATGCGAGCGACGATACGCCGTCGGCCTCGGGCTTCTCTTGCACGAATCGGTCATCTCACGACGTGGCCAGAAGGGCAGCGACCTCGGCGGCCGTGCTCTCGGCGCCTCGCACGCTGACGTGCCGGTTGGCGGCGATCACCAGCACGCCGCCGGGGCGCGGAAAAGGGGGGCCTGCAGGTCGAACCGCCCGGTGGCGTCGCCACCGAGCCGGACGACCACGGGCTCCGACGCTCGCGTGGCGGCCTGACCACCAAGCTGCACCTGGCCGTCGAGCAGGGCGAGAAACCAATGTCGATCGTGATCACGGCCGGGCAGCGTGGCGACTCTCCGCAGTTTGAACCCGTACTGAAGAAGATCCGCGTGCGTCGCCTGGGGCCGGGCAGAGCGCTCACCAGTCGGAACGCAGTCGAGCGCGGCATCGATCGCCTCAAGAGACACCGCGCCATGGCCACGAGGTACGACAAACTCGCGGTCCGCTACGAGGCAACTGTCCTGGTAGCGGCCATCAATGAGTGGCTGTGACCAGCGCATTCGACGCCATGCCCGCTCCGAGGCGGCCAGCAGCTGATGCACCGCTCGACCCGGCCCGAGCGGTACGGCGCCCGACGGGGGATACCTGTCACGCCAGTGATGTCAGGGAGACGTCAGGCAGAAGGGGTGGCCAGCCGGATCCAGGAGTACCCGCCAGCGTCCGTCGCCGGGCTGATGGTCCGGTTTGGCCGCGCCGAGTTCCAGCGCCAGCTCTTCCATCGCATCGAGGTCGTCAGCGCGGAAATCCAGGTGGAACTGTTGTGGCACGTCCTGACCCGGCCACTGCGGAGCCCGGTATCCGTCAACCCGCTGGAATCCCAGATCACAGCCGGAGCCGTTCGTCAGAGCGACGAACTCGCCCGTACTGAAGAGCTCGCGCATCCCGGTCAGTGCACCGTAGAAGCCCGCCAGCGTCTGCGGGTCGGCACAGTCCAAAGTCACCCCTCGCAGTTCAGCGCCTGGCACTATTCGCTCCTTCGGGTCCACGCGTCTGTCTCCGTAAGCCGCTGCACGCGATCACCGGCCCACAGCCACACCGTACTCGCCACATCCACCGCTGAAATAGCGGTTTACCCCTGCCTCAGAGCAACGGGTGGCTATGACCGACGCTTTCGACACACGCCTTAATAGCGGATCGCGTTGACGATCTCACGCAGCTCGTAGTTGCCCTGGTGGCCGCTGAAAGACTCACGTAACGCACTCTCAGACCGGTCCGGGGTGGTGAGCTGGTCCAGCGTGAAGGCGGCGTCCCGGGTGAGGCAGAAGCTGATGCCGTCTGCGAGCGTCCGGCCGGTGGGGTACGGCGCCTGCGCCTCCGGCGGTCGATGACTCACCAGGAATCTCACCTTGTCGAAAGCCCTGGATCGTCCCGCGCGTCGTTGGCGCCTCAGGCAGCCAACTCGCGGTCTCCCATCAGCGATTGATCCGTGGCCCGCGCTCAGGTGCGGTAGGCCTCAAGCAGCGTGTCGACCTCCGCGCTGACGCGGGCGAGGTCCTGCTCCGGATCAAGGGAACGGGCAAGGGCGAGGGCCGCCTCGCACAGCACGCCGAGAATGAGGTGGCTGCGCAGTTCGGAGTTCCCGGGGCGAACGCTGCCCTCCTGCTCCGCCCGGCGAAGTCCGGCCACCAGCAGATGCGCCACGTGTTCTTCCTCGATTCGTCTGACCTCGTCGCGGCCTAGAACAGTCGGCGCGTCGAGGACGATGACCTGCCGAACGGCCGGCACCAGACAGGCACGCAGGAACGCGTGTGAGCCCAGCCGTACCGCCTCCCAACCGGTTGACGCGCCGTCCGCCTCGGCGTGCAACCGCTCGGCAAGTTGGCGCTGCGCATGGGTGAACACGGCAGCGAACAGGCTCGGTTTGCCGTCGAAGTGGTGGTAAACAGCGCCTTTGGAGACCCCCGCTGCGGCGGCCACCTCGTCGATCGAGACGTTCGCATAGCCATCGTTGCCGAACAGCTCCCCTGCCGCCGTCACCAGCGTCGCCGTCGTCGTACGCGACCGGTCGACCTGTTTGCGGCTGCCCATGCGCCCCCCACTTGACCCTCGAACCTGCGGGCGCTAATTTACCGACCTCAAGTACGTACTTCAAGTACGTACTACAAGTATGTAGATCAAGGAGCTGTCATGTCTGACTTCGTTAACCGCTGGGCGACCTTCTGGGCAGCACCCGACCCCGAACAGGTGCACACCCTGTCGGCGCCCGACATCGTGCTGCGTTACCCGGGGAGGCCCGAACCGCTCAACGGACTGGACGCCTGGAAGGCCCAGGTGGCCTCGATCGTCGAGCGCTTCCCGGACGTGCGGCTGTCGGTGACCCACCACGCGACCGACGGTGACCTGTGCTTCATCAGCTGGCAGGCCACCGCCACGGCCGGCGGCAAGGCCATCTTCTGGGAGGGCATCGACCGCATGCTCCTGAAGGACGGTGTCGTCATCGACTCCATGGTCGCCTTCGACACCGCAGGGCTACGCCGTTGACCCGTAGGAAGCAGTGATGCTCGGGCTGCCCTGGCGGATGGACGCAACCCTGGCAGCCCGAGCCTGCCAATAGTCCTGATCTTCGTACCCGCCGCCCACCATCTGATGAGGCGAGTTGCACCCACGGCAGCGGTGTACGAGTTTGACCTGGTCACAAGCCTGGCGCCGGGAAACGGGGGCGGCTTCGCCGAGCGTTCGCCGGAGACCTGACCTCCGGCTCTCACGCAAGCGTTCGGGCGCGAGACTGCATGGAGCGAATAACGGCGACGTCGATGCCGATCTGCTCGGCGAATGCCCCGGTGTCCCAATATGAGCGCACCCGCGTGATCAGGCCTTCACGGTTGAAGGAGAAGAACGCGGCGATGTCCATCCTGTACGGCCGACCACGTGTTGGGCCGGTGACAGAGTCGTCGGCCAACCCCGGCGGGACGGTGAGGGTGCCGGTCTCGACGAACTCGCATGCGACCGTTTCGCCCTCGACCACGGTCCTGACCACCTCCTCGTGGATGTCAGGGGTGACTTTGCCGAAGAGCATCGACCACACCGGCCGGATGTTCTCCTTGCCCTGGATCGGCTCCGGGTGGTGGGGAACTGGATGATCACGTCGTCCGTCATGAGCGCGAGAACGGCATCCACATCGTGGCCGTTGTACGCCTCCCAGTAGTGATTCATGACGTCTTCGAGGCTCATAGCCGTCTTCCTCCCGCTTGGTCGTGTGCAGGCAATCGCCGTACGCAGAAGCTAATGGCAGACATGCCATTATGGCAACCCTGCCATTTGGCAGGTCTGCCATTTGGCAGGTCTGCCAAATCGTGCTACGGTCTCGACCGTGACAGCCCGTGATGCCGAGTCCAACCTGCGCGAGCGCCGAAAACGGCGTACTCAAAACGCGATCATCGACGCGGCCCTGCAGCTGTTCGAGGAGAAGGGGTACGACGCCGTACCGGTGGAGGAGATCGCGGCGGCGGCCGACGTGTCGCCGCGGACCTTCTACCGCTACTTTCCCGCCAAGGAAGACGTTCTCGTGGTCGACCCTGAGGTGGAGACCGCGATGAGGGCAGCCCTCGCCGAGCGCCGCCCTCACGAAACGGACGTGGACCTCGTGGCGCGGTCGATGATCACCGCGCTGGCCGCCCGCCGCCCCGAACGCGCACGCGGCGCGTATCACCTGTTCAACGCCACACCGGCACTCCAAGCTCGCATCCACCAGTTGGTGTGGCGCGACCAGGAGCACGTTGTCGAAGCCCTGCTGGCCGGAGTGCCCCGGACTCCCGAGGCCGAGCTCCGCGCGCGTGTCATCACCCACGCCGTCACCGGAACGATCCGTGTGGCGCTTGTCGCCTGGATCCAGTCCGGCCGGCGCAGCACCGTCGTCGCACATTGCGAACAAGCCCTGACGTTCCTGCGCGAAGAGTTCGCGCACTGACAGGGTGTTTCCGGATGCCTGGAAGCGGCCAGAGGCTCCGACCAGGCCTCGCCAGGTGAAGCCTGCGCGCCAGATGGACGACGAGATGGCGAGGACGGCAAACGCCGTTACACCGTCCAGCAGATCACCGACGGGTTCGACGCCACCCGCCCCACCATCTGCCGACGCCGCACCGAAGCTGGCGGATGGTCAGTGCGGTCAGCACGGCCCACCCGCCTGCAGGCAAATCCTGTAGCAGCCGCCGATAACGGCCGTGAACGCGTGAGGACGGTACGCCGCACGCTGGGCAGTTCGCCGCAGCCTGTCCCGGCGACGAGGCGCTGATCACGACAAAGGAAGATCAACCTTCAGGCCAGAACCGAACGAGGTAGAACTCCAAATCATAGGAGGTGATCTGGGGATCGCTTTTCGTCGGCTCTCTCAACTGCCGCATGCAGGCATGAACCCCCCACCTGGCCTGGCGGCGCCCCAGATCGAAGACCACCAGGGGCGGGAAGTTCTCCCTCCAATCTGTCAAACACACCTTTCCTGAATAGAGCGAAAGCTCTCCCCTCCACTCCTTGGTCCATGTCTCCGAGGGGGGCGACGGCCCGTCCCAGAGCTCGAACCGCACATCCACCACCTGGTCCCTGGTGTCGACGGTAACCCGGGCGCCATTACCGGCCGGAGCGAACCAGCCCTCTACCGCGACATGGTCCCAAGGGGCCACCGCATCAGCCGCGGCCTCGCCTAACAGGACCTCTTCGTCGATGACAAGGAATGTTCTGTTCGAGACCTGCACTGTGTCGGTACAGGCCGTCACCATGTTCGCCATTCACACATCAACGCCTTCCATAACTAGGTGCGAACTACGATGGGACTACCATCGAGAAGGAAATATCCCATCACGAAAAAGATCTCGTCCAGACGCGCCGGATGACAGCGCGCCTGGACGAGACACTTGATCATCCTTACTGGACGTCCACCCAGAAGATGTCCGTCAACAATATCCGATTGTTCTGGTACCACGCGTTGAGAACGTCTCCGTGTTCCTCGTTCTCATCCCCATCGACCAAGGCTACGGAGTAGTTGTGCGGAGGATTCGCATATGCCGCACCCTGTCGAGTCGACGCGAAAGGAAATTCGTCACAGCCCTTCCCTTCAGGCCTCCTCCTCCCGAACTCCAAGTCACACGTCGATGTAGCTGCCGCCCGGTTCGCGTTTCTCCTCGTGGAGTATGGCTCTCTCGTGAGGAAAGAATTCTTCCCGTCACCTATGGCCCCCCACCCAAATCCAGGAATTTCTTTGAGAGAGGTGATTCTGGGGAAGGCGCGCCCTCCAGGTTTCGGATCGGTCCCATTCCCACCGTTAGTCAGAGCTCGCTTGATGTGGTCGTATACCTCAGGGAACGTCACTCCCCTTGCGCTCACATCGTTCCTGTGCATGACGATCGCGGGTATTCCCTCCAGGATGACGCACCCTCCCTTGCCCACACCGTTGTGCCACGTGTTAAGCGATTTGGCTCTGTCGCAGCGAATAGTATGGGGACGATCGCTCTGCGCACTTTTCTTAACGCTGGCCACGATGTAGGGGAAGCGCATGGCCCCAGTAGCCTCAATCGTGCACCCGCCCATCTCGTCGGGGCCACTGGTTCCAGTGGACCTGAAGGTCTCCGTCGTGTGCCACTCCTGGGTGTTCGCCACCCATTCGTCGAGTGTGTGCTCCCCGGTCATCCCGACGAGGTTCTTACGTTCGCAGGTACCCGGGTTGCCGGGAGCACTCGAATCCTTGACGACATAGGAGAATTCGACTGATGCATTGCTCAGACTTCCGGTTCGAGTATCCACTGATATCTTCCGGGACACCTCAAACTCACGACTATCCACATTCGTTGATATTCGATAAAGGTAGCGCCCGGTAGCCTCACCAATCTTACTGGTTCCGACATACTGACGACCATACCACGCCAGCTCTATACAATAGGAGAAACGATTCTTGACGTACCCCTTATTGGACCCGATGTCGGGAGCCGATCTGCATTCGTTGTAAGTTGCCTGAGGAGCATGTGCCCCCTCGACCGGTAATATGCTCTTTAGATAAGCAGCGGACTTCGGAGAGGCGGCGAGCCCCGAAGTGCCGGTCGAGTGATTGGCCTGCGGATTTTTCTCCTGAGCGACGGTGAGATTCTGCCAGTTCGACCATGTGCCGGAAACACCGTCGGCAGTCGCGCGAGCGCGCCAACGCACCTTCCACCCGTCGGCCAGTCTCTTCCCCGGGATTCGGAGGAGTGCGGTGGAGCCGGAGGAGACGTTCTCGGCGACCCCGGACCAGATCACCCCCCTGCCTTGCGACGACGCCTTCGGATCATGAGCTACCTCAACGCTCACCGCCGAACGACGGCGCCTGGAATCCAGGACGCCCACCATGAAGTATGGCGTTGTCGTTGATGTAAAAGCATGGCCGTCCTGTAGGGTGAACGGCCGCACCCACGATTTACCAACGGTCGGTACCGAGGCGAGTGTAGGTGTAGCCGACGGCGACTTCGCCCGTCCGCCCGTCCCTTTCGAGATTCCAGACGACGGGGTTGAAACTGTCGTGTCCGGGCCGGACGCCGACGATGTGGTGGAGGCAGCACCGCTGGTGTACGTCACCTTCAGCACTGGCAGACGGGTGTTGGGGTCCTCCTCGCTTTCGGAGGCGTAGTAGCTACGGTCGTACACCGGAGCGGAAGCCGACTCGTCAACGCTGCGCAACAGCAGACCATGGTTGGCCTGACCTGACGCCCAGTCCCGCACCACGCCGGTTACCGGCCACTTCCAGGCGACCTCGCGCGGCGGATTGTCCGTGCATCCACCGGGATCCCTGGCGACCACTTCACCGCTGGTCGTAGTCGAAGGCTGGTTGCCCCAGCTCAACGTGGCGGCATCCCATGCACCAGTGACCCGCTGCGCTTTGATCCCCGAACCGCTGTCACCACAACCGTAGGAGTAGGCGTTCCACAACTCCAGCCTGGCATCGACGATCGTCTTGCCCGCCAGAGAGGAAGTGTCGAACTTCAGATACGTACGCTCAACGTCCTTCACAGCTCCGTTGCTGTACACACCGGTCCACAGAACGCTTCCCTCTGAGGCAGAGGATCCCTGGTCGTCGATCCAGGTATCCGTCTGCACCGGCAACGAGGCAGTCTGCTGAGTGGGTTGATCCGTCGGGGTAGGGCTCGCGGTGGGTGACGGAGTGGAGCCCGAACCGTCCGTATAGGTCACCTTCAGCACTGGCAGACGGGTGTTGGGGTCCTCCTCGCTTTCGGAGGCGTAGTAGCTACGGTCGTACACCGGAGCGGAAGCCGACTCGTCAACGCTGCGCAACAGCAGACCATGGTTGGCCTGACCTGACGCCCAGTCCCGCACCACGCCGGTTACCGGCCACTTCCAGGCGACCTCGCGCGGCGGATTGTCCGTGCATCCACCGGGATCCCTGGCGACCACTTCACCGCTGGTCGTAGTCGAAGGCTGGTTGCCCCAGCTCAACGTGGCGGCATCCCATGCACCAGTGACCCGCTGCGCTTTGATCCCCGAACCGCTGTCACCACAACCGTAGGAGTAGGCGTTCCACAACTCCAGCCTGGCATCGACGATCGTCTTGCCCGCCAGAGAGGAAGTGTCGAACTTCAGATACGTACGCTCAACGTCCTTCACAGCTCCGTTGCTGTACACACCGGTCCACAGAACGCTTCCCTCTGAGGCAGAGGATCCCTGGTCGTCGATCCAGGTATCCGTCTGCACCGGCAACGAAACCGTCTTCTCCTCTGGCGGATTGGTCGACGTCGTGTCGGGACCGAGAAGTTTCAACTCGTCGGCATAGAGGACCGGGGTCGACTGGTTGGCTGAAACCGTCAGTTTGACCTGTGCCTTCGCAGCGTTTCCTGGCGGAAAGTCCTGCTCGCTGACTGGAGTCCACGTGTCGGCTGGCAGGGAGTGGCTTGACGTGCTTGAGCTGATGAGAGATCCCGCCGAATCGAACCAGTCGATGCCGTACTGGATCGTGGTTTCTGCGCCTGCGGGATAAAACCATCCGCTGACCGCATGCAGGTAGCTGGGGTGTACGGCGATGTCGGCTTCGGACCGAAGCACAACCTCCGTCCCTCCATTCTCAGGCGTGATCTTCGCCGATGACATTCCGCCTGTCTCGTGTGCCCGATCCGGCGACTGTTCCAGTGCACCACTCGTCACCGTCCATGGGCTGCTCTCCGTCTCGAAGAACGGGTTCGCGTTCAGGACTCGGGTCGGCTGCAACGGGGTGGGCAACGGGTTGGGTGGAGGAAGCGTGTCCGGGGGCGAACCAAGATTCGGTTCGGCACCTTCCTCGATCTCTGCGTCGGAGAGTCCTTCGGGAATATAGGCATCCAACAGCCGGGCTCGAGCGGAACTTCTGTTGGCGATGGCGTTCTCAATCGCCTGTTCAGGGGAGATGACGTTTCCAGGAGGAGTGTCGTCGTAAACGTTTCCGGCATCCACCCACGCCTTGTCCTCGGCATAGGACGTTGAAGGTATCTGCTGACCAGCGGGGTAGTCACGGATGACGTTCAGGTACTCGGGGTTTTCGTACTTGACGAAGATGACAGGGCCTCGGCCGCTGGTTCCGACCCATTCGGCTGAAAGGTACTCGCGGTAGTTGAAGACATTCTCGTTTTCGGCGCGGACCTGCAGGCCGTAGTTGGGCTGGCCGTTGGCCCAGTCCTGGACGATGCCTTCGATCGAGTAATAGATCTCCTGAGAGGGCAGTCCCGGGCAGGGCTGGTTGGCGTCGTTGCGACCCACCCCGCTGCCCTTGAGGCCCTGGCCGGCGCTGGTGGTCGAGGGCTGGTAGCTCCAGTCCAGAGTGTTCATCGACCAGTCAGAGGTGATGCGCCGCACGGCGATGTTTCCAACTTCGGCCCCGCAGGCATGAGCGCGGTAACCCCACGGCCGAACATCGGCGTTGAGGATCTTCCTGCCCATGAAAGGCGCGTCGGTGAGGTTGAAGCGGATGTAGCTGCGCCAGATCGCACCGCCGCCGTTGCCAGCCACCAGTGTGTCCATGAACTGGTGAGGACCGCCCTGGTGCCAGGTGTCGTTGTTGACGAAAGTGTCCGATGGCATGCCGGGGCCGTACCAATCGGTGGAGTCCAGCAGCAGCCTGACCGGGTAGGTCACCTTCGGGTCGTTCAGGAAGGCCATATCCGGGGCGAAGGCCAGTTCCGGCCCTTTGGCGGTCTGTTTCACAGCTGTTGGAACCGTGCTCACCTGTCCGTCGCCCAGAGGTCCGGCCTGGTCCGCAGCCGTGGCATCCAGCAGCAACGCCGGAGTCAGTGGGGCGGCCCTGCCTTCCTTTCCGTCGCCGTCGACCGCTGGCAGGGTCGCCCTACCGGAGGAGTCCTTGCCGTAGGCGACGTCCTTGGGCAGTTTCACCGGAAGGCGGAGGTCGAGTTTTCCGGTGGGGCGCCGACGGATCACGATCTCCTGGCGCACTCCGGTGGACGTGACGGTGACGACCAGGTCGACGTCCTGGCCATAAACCGACTGGTAGGTGGCCGAACCGCCGGACAGTTCCGGCTTGGGCAGCGCGTTCGGGACGCCAAGGGTCGTCTCGCCCTTGGCTGTCCTCGCCTTGGCCAGAACGGTGTCGCCCCCTGCGGACAGCGTCACGTCCAATGTGGAGACCTTGGGCCTGACGACCCCGCCCTCTTCGATCAGTGTGGTGTCGACTGCCTTCCACGCGCCGTCTTTTTTGACGCGAACGGGGGCGGCGTAGACATAGGTGCCCATTGTCTTGCCATCAGGGTTGGCGACCGTGGTCGTGTTCTCTGTGTACAGCGCTTCGATCTCGACTTGTTTGTTCTGTTGTTTTGCCTGCTTTTTGGCATTCTCCACGGGATCAGAGACGGCTACTGGTCTCGAGGCGGGAATGGCGGAGGCTGACGGAGGAGTGGGGGCAGCGGCGGCGGGCACCGTCAGCAGTGATGCGGACAGCCCGAGAGCCGCCGTCAAAGACATACGGCGATAGACGCGGACTAACACGCCAGACCTTGAGTGTTTAGGTTTCACTCCAACCTTTCCGATAGATCGTCACAGGACGAAGCGATCCTCACACGCCAAGAACACCCAAGTAAAGCAAATTGAAATTATCCGAACAAGAACAACCTCTCACGTGACAACAGCTTCACTATTTGTAATTTGGTCATGGAATTTAAATCCTAAACAAGGATGACCTAAAATTCGAAGCACAACAGGCGAGGTGATCCAAAATTCAACCTTTATTGCATTCGCGCACGCCCGAAACCACCTCGGATCAAGCGGGTCGAGATATGGGGGAACCAGCAGCCGGAGCGTCAATGAGTAAGGGTTTGGCTTCGCGTCCTTGAACGCTCAAAGCCACACCGATTCTCGCCACACCGCTGGCCCCGAGGAGGCGCCGCGCTTGAGCAGGGGAAACAGAACATGAATTTTTTACTCAGCCGCCGAACGAGCGATCGGCTTCCACTGGAGGCGTGCCTGAGGCAAGGCGAATTCTTGCTTGTGCCGAATGCGCGTGCGAGTCGGGATACGACTGCGACACCTTCACTTTCGACCCGGTCGTTCTCTCCGGGGTCCCGCACTTCAAGGCGCAGTCCGGTCTCCCAAAGCGTCATCTGCACGGTCACGGTCGCCGTGGGCTGATTCCGCCGAACCGCATCCTCGGTAAGAGCTGCGGCCACCTGTTGAACCGCATCAGCGAGGTCGAGATGAGCGGCTAGAGCAAGGTTGCGCGCCCAAGCTTGGATGGTTTCCACCATCTCTGGCCGGGCGGGAATCGTGGCTTCATACACCGACCCTCCTAGATACCCTGCTTCACTTCACGGTACCCAGCTTGCTGAGCAAGATAGCCTGCTGTCAAGCTGGAATCGTGGATCAGTCAGGCGCCCTGTACCTCGCTATCGCAGATCAGCTCCGTCAGCAGATCGTCAATGGCGAACTGGCCCCCGGAGCCGCCCTCCCCTCACAGACGGAAATCGCCCGACAGTTCGGGGTTTCCGATGGTGTCGCGCGGAAGGTCATCCGGACGCTGGTCGTCGAGGGGCACGCCGTCGCACGTCCAGGAGCGGGGACGTTCGTGCGGGAACGCCCAACTCCCCGAAGACTCGTCCGCTCCTGGCATCGCTCTCTGCGCGGCGGCAGCCCCTTCGCCGCCGAGATGAAAGCCCAAGGAGTGAACGGCGGCTGGCAGTACAGCAGCCACACCGAGACCGCACCACCCGCCGTACGGCAAAGACTGTTGCTCACCGAGAGCGACACCGGGCCGGACGCGATCAGAACCGACTACGTCTTCACCGCCGACGACGAACCGGTGATGCTCTCCACAAGCTGGGAACCCTTCGCCCTGACCAAGGGAACACCCATCGTCCTTCCCGAGGACGGCCCCTACGCCGGACGCGGCGTCGTCGAACGCATGATGGCGATCGGCATACGCATCACCCACTCCGCCGAGGCCATATCCGCCCGGATGGTACTGACCGCCGAAGCGACCCGCCTGCAGATGGCGCCGGGCTCGATCGTCCTCACCATCGAGCGCACCTACTGGGCCGACGAACAACCCGTCGAAACCGCCGACATCGTGATCCCCGTGGACCGATACCAGGTGATCTACGGCACAGCGATCGACGAAATACCGCAGACCTGAGACACCCCCACGATCAGGCGCGTTTACCGGTTGCCCAGCCCCTGCCGCACCAGCGCGAGGTAGTGCCTCCCGTCCAAGGGCTTCTTGGGCTCCTGCGGCCTTGCCGTACGCCCACATTCACCTGTTCGCCTGTGGACAACGGTGTCGTGAGTTCTACGCTCGGGTGAGACCGGGTCCAGACGAAAGCCTTGGATGTCAACACGACGCAGGGCTACCTGTCCTCAATGGTCACCCGACTCGCATAGATGAAGATCATGGACTCCACGGTTTCGGGGGATCGCCCAGGCCGCGAACCCCGAGGTGATCAAACGCCAGGGTGCGAGCGCCGAAAACCATGACCTTCAGAACCACCTCGCCGCTGTTTCCAGACGATCCGATCCAGCGCCTCCGCCAGTTCGGCGGCAGAGGTGACTTGGACGCCTTCATGCTCTATCGACTGGTCATCCCGATCAACGCGTGTCACGTCCAACGTGCCGCCCCGGAAGACCGCGATCACACACTCGATCGAAGCCCGCTCCAGCTGAAGGACGTAGACGGGATCCATGCCGGGGGCGTCGAACGGACCCCTCACGGTAAGGGCGATCCCGTCAGCAGCCAGAGCACCGGATCGATCACGCCGCCATCGCTCCACCGCTGCGACGGTCGGCTCGTTCTCTTCACAAAAGTGCGGATCATCCACAGTCCGCGATTTTTGCAGTGTCCGAGCAGCCGCCTCCGCGATGAGCGCCAAGAGCACGTCCGTCACCACCGGTCCGTTGGTGGGTAGGAGCCCGGTCGGCCCGGGGAACCGGGGACACCAATCGGCGCCTTCGGCGCCTGACCACTTTCACTCCCAAGGACCCTGGCACCATTCACAGCGCCGGGGTCTTGTTCGTACGGCGGGAATCAGGTTCCCCGAGAAGGCGGGGAGCAGCCATCTCCCCTGACCTGTCCAACGCCGAGTTCCGCAAGAGCAGCCTCAGCGGCACCCACGACAACCGCGTTGAGGTCTCCACCAACCTCCCCGGCCTGGTCGCCGTCCGCGACAGCAAAACCCCTCCGGCCCCGCCCTAATGTGATCCGGGCAAGGGCCACGCCAACGAACGGGGGACGGTCACCTGCGCCTGGACGAGATGCTCGCAGGCAAAGATCTTGGGCTGTACGTCCATGACGGGCGGGCGTTAGCCTCTGCGTATGTCTGGGAGTCGGCTTGGTCGGTTGAGTCTCCGCGCTGATGCGCTCTACTGCCTGCTCGTCGGGGTGGTGATCGCTTCGACCGCGCCCCTGACCGCGCCTGCGGTGAGGCTGCCGGCACTTGTCGTCGGCGGCATCGGTGTGGCCGTCGTGCTGTGGTCCGGTGTCGTGTGGCGGCTCAGTCTCCGTCCTTCGATGGGGAGCCTTCGCCTGGTACTTCTGGCGAACCTACTTGCGGCATGCGTGCTCGCCGTCGCGTCTGCGACGGCGGCGAGTGTGCTTGTCCTGCTCACTCTTGCAACGGTCGCGGCAGATGTCGCCGGTTTCGCAGGCAGTCAGGTCGTTGCACTCAAACGACTGGCCCACGAACCGTCCTGACGAGTCGGCATGTCCGCCGCCAGGTGCTGATCGTTCCAAGGCCCTCTGCCGAACATTCCTCGCAAGCACCTGCCCTCCATCCGGCCCTTATGCGGGGAGGCGGACGTCGCAGGGGATCGCGAATCCACAGGTCTTGGCAGTTTCTCGTTCACAACATTCCCCAACCGAATCGACGCCTTCGATGCCCCACCTTTCGGCCTCGTTGCGCCCGTACGGCATCGAGAGGTTGCATGGGCGGCGACCGGCTCTCACAGTGAGGACCAAGACCGCCTGTCCGAAGGCGAGGAACCCCATGTCCCCCGACCTGTCCAGCGCCGAGTTCCACAAGAGCAGCCTCAGCGGAGCCAACGGGCAATGCGTAGAGGTCGCCACCGGCCTCCCCGGCCTGGTGGCCGTCCGCGACAGCAAGAACCCCTCAGCGCCTCCGAATGGAACGCCTTCATAGGCGACATAAAACTCGGAACGTTCGACTACTGACCGGCGAACCCGTCATCATGGACAGAGCCCCACAGCCCGGGGCCGTACCCAAAGATGATCAACACTCTGACCTGCACTTCTGCATTACCGCCGGACTGCCGCAGAAACAGCCCACCCACCCCTGCGCAACCCACCTGACCTGGGAATTCACCCTCAGATCTCTCATTACCCTGAAGGGTTCGCAACCGGCGACGGCGTCGAGCGCCATTTCGTAGAAGGCCGTTCCTCATCACCCTGAAGGGTTCGCAACTCGACGCGCCCATCGCCTTCAGGTAGACGTCGCGTTCTTCACCGCCCTGAAAGTCTCCGGCCGAATCGGGGCTCTCGATGCCCGGCCGTCCCTCGGTCTCGTTGTGTCCGTACGGCGCCGAGAGGTCGGACCGGCTCTCACGGTGAGGTCCAAGGCCGTGCGTCCGAAGGCGTGGAACCCCGCGAAGGGGGACGGCGTTAACTGATCATGACGAGCGATGAGAAGCCGGCCGGTCGATTCCAGCGCCTGCCTGAGCGGCCTGACCCTGCGACCTGGGTGCCGGGCAAGGATGAGGATCCGTTGCCGCAGGTGATCGCCGAACCCGGAAACCCAGGCGACGCGACCCTGCAGTGGGTGGCACCCGAGCTGTACGCGGCACAGCAGATCAGCGATGCGATCGTCCGTCGTCGCTCCCACGACTGACCAACGAGGTGCCGCCGACCAGGCTCAGGGCCGCGGACGCGATCGACCTCTCCCGGGCTCCGCATGTTCGAGCGGGTCGACGAGCGCGCGGGCACCTCAGCGACATCGCCCGCGCTCCGCCATACCGCGGCCTATCCATCAGGGGTCACAGGTTGTCGGCGGCCGTTGCCGTGAAGCACAGCAGCAGTTCGCTGGTCGTCTCGGGCGCTTCCATCATGGGGAGATGCCCGACGCCGGGCAGCAGCTCGACCCGTACGTCCGGCACCGCGTCGTACCGGTGCGCCGAGGACGGTTCCCAGCGGGGGTCCGCAGCACCGAAGATCACCTGTACGGAGATCCCGAGGGCGGCCAGACGCTCGGGCACGCTCCGTTCGGCGATGTAGGCGGTGTTCTGGCGCAGCACCGTCCTCATCACGCGGTAAGTGATGCCCCGTACGTCGGCGACCACGTCGTCCGGGAGGTCCACCGGGCGAACGGCCATCGCGCTGATCCCCTTGCGGATCATCGCGTCCGAACGCCTCGGCCAAATGAGCGGGCCCAACGGCGGGGCCAGCAGCACCCGAAGAATGAACGGCTGCCGAAGGAGCGCATCCGGACTCGGGCCGCTACTGATCAACGAAAGCGAACCCACGAGGTCGGGACGTTGCTCGGCGAGCGCGGTGGCGACGTAGCCGCCGCTGGAGTGCCCGACCACGGCGACATGACGAAGCTCATGGTCGTCCAGCAGCGCCGCCACCTGACCCGCCTGCGCGGGCACGTCATACGACGGCGCGGGCGGGGACTGGCCGCAACCCGGCAGGTCGACCCGGATGACGTGATGGTGACCGGCCAGTGCCGGGACCACCGGACCCCAGAAACCGCCCGAGGCCCCCGACCCGTGGATGAGCAGCAACGGCGGTGCCTGCCGCGGGCCGTCATGGACCACGTGCATCCCATGCGAGTGCTCAATGTCGTATTCCCTCATAGGGAGACTGTGCACGGGCGGCCGACCGCCGGTCTTGGACAAATGTTCCCGCAGAGTCGAAACCCGGGCAATCAGGCGGGTTCCGGCCAGGATCGGGGTGACGTAGTAGCCGAACCGGCGTTTGGCGGGCGGTTTGCCGAACACGGATGGTTCGGTGCCAAGGCGGACAGCGGTTGACGAGCATGACCCGCGGATCGCCTTTCCGCACCCCACCACAGCAGGCCAGCCGCCAGGTGAGCTCGTCCGTTCGAAGTCCTACACAGAAGATTGTCACCGGTGACGGCGCTCACCGTGGTGCGGCCGGGGCGATCGTCGGCGATGGCGTTGTTGGTCGTGTCGTCTGATCGGCGGATGATCCGTGATTGCGTGGATTTTTCGGCCTTGGGCGGGTGATAGTGGCGGCGTGAGCGCTGAGAGGCACCACGAGCGGGAGACCCAGTCGGAGCTGATGCGGGCCGGAATCCGGGCCCGGATGGGGAGGATGGCACACACCACCGTCTCGGGGGCACGTCGTTGGTCGCCTCCGGTGCTGCTGGCGGTGCTGTCGGTGGGGGCGTTCGGGGCGTTCCTGGACCCAGGCGACGCCACGGCCGGGGCGGCGGTGCTCGGGGCGGCCACCGCTGTCGGCGGCAACGTGCTGACCGACCTCGTCAAGGCCGCCGTCACCCGCCTCGGTGGAAACCACGGCGACGGCCCTGGCGGTGGTGAGCCGTCGCCGCAGGACCTGGAAGCCGAACTGGAGTGGAGCATCCAACAGGTCCTGGAGAGCGGTGGCGCCCAAGCCGAGGAGCTGCGGATGGAACTCGCGCGCCTGCTGGGAGAGGTCGGTGCGGTCGGGGCCGCGATCGAGGCGACGATCCAGGCCGGGGACCGTGACCTGCAGGAGCACCTGACACGTGGGCTGGCCGGTCTGGGCCGGGAGTTCACCGAGTTCGCCTTCGTCCTGACCGACGTCACCAGCCAGTTGCGGACGTTGCGGGACGGCCAGGACGAGCAGGGGTCGCGGCTCGGTCTGGTGGTGGACCTGCAGTACCGGCAGGCGACCGACACCCGGCTGCTGCTGCAACTGGTGTCGGACCTGTCCCAGCGCGAACGCCCGAACGGCGTGTCCGGGGACGGCCGGGTACGGTGGGCGGACCGGAGCCCGTACCGGGGGCTGGTGCCCTTCGGAGAGGCCGACGCTGAGGTGTTCCACGGCCGGGAGATGCTCACCGCGCGACTGGTCACCCACCTGTCACGGCGACTGGCCGTACCGGGCCTGGTGGTGGTGACCGGTGCGTCGGGGGCGGGTAAGTCCTCGCTGCTGCGGGCCGGACTGCTTCCGGCGATCGGCCGGGGCGAGCTGACGGCGGCGGCCCGGGACTGGCCGGTGCGGGTCATCGAACCGACCGGCTCCCCGCTGGCCCGCTTGGCGGGCGCCCTGGCCGGGCTGGCCGGACTGCCCGCACCCGATGTGGCGCGCGTCCTGTCCGACGATCCCGGGCAGGCGCCGCCGCTGGTGCGTCAAGCCGTTGAGGTTGATGCCCGTCGCCGTACCCTCCCCTCCGCGGTTGCTGCCGAGGGCAGGTTGGTGCTGGTCGTCGATCAGCTCGAGGAGATCTTCACCCTCGCCCCCGGCACCGGCGAGCAGGCCGTGGCCGAGCGGGAGGCGTTCATCACCGCGCTGCACACGGCCGCGACCGTCCCATGCGGGCCGGACGGTGATGCGGCGGCGCTGGTGGTGGTCGCGGTGCGCGGCGACTTCGTCGACCGGTGCGCCGCCCACCCGCACCTGGCCGCCGCGCTGCAGGACGGAGTGTTCATCGTCGGCCCGATGGAGGAGGCGGACCTGCGGCGGGCGATCACCGGCCCCGCCGACGCCGCCGCTCTGACCATCGAACCGGGCCTGACCGACACCATCCTCAGCGAGCTGCGCGTCCCGGGCGGCGGGTATGAAGCCGGGGCGTTGCCGCTGCTGTCGCAGACCATGCTGACCGTCTGGGAACACCGCGACGGCGACCGGCTCACCAGCCGGGGATACGGCCGCACCGGTGGGGTGACCCACGCGGTGGCCACCAGCGCCGAAACCGCCTACACCGGCCTGGCCCCGGACCGGCAGGAGACAGCGCGGCGGGTGTTCGAACGGTTGACCGCCGTCACCGGCGACGGCACCCTGGCCCGCCGCACCGTCGAACGCACCGCCCTGCACACCGGCCGTCCCGTGACCGAGCGTGCCGCGGTCGAGGAGGTGCTGGAGGCCTTCGCCCGGCAGCGGCTCGTCGTCGTTGATGTCGATCGGGTGCAGATCGCCCACGACGTGCTACTGGACTCCTGGCCGCGATTACGCGCCTGGCTGGCCGACGAGCACGCCGACCGCGTCCTGCACACCGAGATCCTGCAAGACGCCACCGACTGGGACCAGCACGACCGGGACACCTCGTTCCTGTATCGCGGGGTCCGCCTGCAGGTCGCCGATGAGGCCGTCGTCCGCTGGCGAGCCGACCCGGGCCGCTATGCCGCCTTCGACCTGCCCGATCTAGGCGATGAATTCCTTCACGCCGGCGCCCACGCCGCCACCCGGACCCAGCGTCGCCGACAGGTCATGCTGATGGCGCTGGCCGGGCTGCTGATAGTCGCGATCATCACCGCGGTGGCCGCGGTGCGCTTCGGCCAAGACGCCAACCTGCAACGCGCCGAGGCCGACCGTCAACGCGTCTTCGCCCTGGAGCGCAGCACCCAGGCCTTGTCCCGAGAGGTGGCCGCCTACAGCCAAGCCCTGTCCGACGACCCGGCGACATCGGCGCGACTCGCCATCGCGGCGCAGGCCATCGCCGATACCGGTGAGGCACGGGTGAGCCTGGCCGCGCTCCTCAACAGACCCGCACGTGCTGTCCTGGCCGGACACACCGATGTGGTGAGGTCGGTGGCGTTCAGCCCGGACGGCACCCTCCTGGCCAGCGCCGGAATGGACGGTACGGTGCGATTGTGGGATCCGGCCACCGGCAAACAGATCGGCGCGCCCCTCACCGGATACACCGACGCGGTGAACTCGGTGGCATTCAGCCGGGACGGCACCCTCCTGGCCAGCGCCAGCGTGGACGGTACGGTGCGATTGTGGGATCCGGCCACCGGTAAACAGGCCCGCCCACCCCTCACCGGACACACCGACGCGGTGAACTCGGTGACGTTCAGCCCAGACGGCACGCGCCTGGCGACCGCCGGAACCGACCAGACGGTGCGGCTCTGGGATCCGGCCACCGGCAAACAGATCGGCGCACCCCTCACCGGACACACCGACGCGGTGAACTCGGTGACATTCAGCCCAGACGGCACCCTCCTGGCCAGCGCCGGAATGGACGGTACGGTGCGATTGTGGGATCCGGCCACCGGCAAACAGGCCCGCCCACCCCTCACCGGACACACCGACACGGTGAACTCGGTGACGTTCAGCCCAGACGGCACGCGCCTGGCGACCGCCGGAACCGACCAGACGGTGCGGCTCTGGGACACGGTTACCGGTGAGCAGATCGGCGCACCCCTCAAACACACCAATGTGGTGTACTCGGTGGCGTTCAGCCGGGACGGTACTCGCCTGGCCGGTACCGGAGCCGATCAGATGGTGCGGCTGTGGGATCCGGTCATCGGTAAGCAGGTTGGTGCGCCCCTCGCCGGACACACCGGCCGGGTGTACTCGGTGGCGTTCAGTCCAGACGGCACGCGCCTGGCCAGCACCGGAGATGACCGGATGGTGCGGTTATGGGATCCGACCACCGGTAAACAGGTCGGCGCGCCCCTCACCAGACACACCAACGCGTTGCCTTCCGTGGCGTTCAGTCCAGACGGCACTCGCCTGGCCAGCACCGGAGCCGACCGGACGGTGCAGCTGTGGAATCCGGCCACCGGTAAACAGGCCCGCCCGCCCCTCACCGGACACACCGACGAGGTGTACTCGGTGGCGTTCAGCTGGAACGGTACTCGCCTGGCCAGCGCCGGCGTAGACGAAACGGTGCGGCTCTGGGATCCGGTCACCGGCGAGCAGATCGGCGCGCCCCTCACCGGACACACCAGTGTGGTGCTCTCGGTGGCGTTCAGCCGGGACGGTACGCGCCTGGCCAGCGCCGGCATGGACGAAACGGTGCGATTGTGGGATCCGGCCACCGGTAAACAGGTCGGCGCGCCGCTCACCGGACACACCGACGCGGTGAGCTCGGTGACGTTCAGCCCGGACGGCACGCGCCTGGCCACCGCCGGATACGACCGGATGGTGCGGTTATGGGATCCGACCACCGGGAAGCAGGTGGGCGCGCCCCTCACCGGACACATCGGCCGGGTGTACTCGGTGGCGTTCAGTCCGGACGGTACTCGCCTGGCCACCGCCGGAGCCGACCAGACGGTGCGATTGTGGGATCCGGCCACCGGCGAACAGATCGGCGCGCCCCTCACCGGACACACCAGTGCGGTGGGCTCGGTGGCGTTCAGTCCGGACGGTACTCGCCTGGCCAGTACCGGAATGGACGAAACGGTGCGGCTCTGGGACACATTCACCGGCGAACAGATCGGAGCGCCCCTCATCGGGCACAGCGGCCCCATATCGTCGGTGGCGTTCGGTCCGGACGGCACGCGCCTGGCCAGCACCGGAGCCGACCAGACGGTGCGGCTCTGGAACGTTGGATTGCCATACGATCTTCACGGTCTTCTGCGAGCAGCGTGTGACATCGCGGTTCAGCCGCTCACCCGCGAGGAGTGGCGGCGATACATTCCCGGCGAGCCGTACCACCAGCCCAACTGCCCGGCCGTTCGATAAGGTCAGGCGCTTTCTCCGCCGTGCTCCGCATGGAGCCCCGGAACCGTCACAGCGGAGCGAGGCGGCCGGGGCGTCGGAGCGGCCCAGCTGTCAGATGATGCCGAGCCGCTCCAGGGCGGCGAACCGGTGCGTGCCTCGGCCGGCCGCTTGTGTTTCACGCGAGGTCAGCCACGGTGGCGTTAGGTGTGGCTATGCCTTGTCGGTGTAGCTGTCTTGGTACGGGGTGGGGTCGACGACCTCGAAAGGTATCAGGAGGTGTTGCCCGTCGGCTCGGTAGATACGGTACTGGTCGTGGCGGAGCCAGGTGCCGATCGCCTCGTCGCCTCCGACGGGCGCTATCTGCTTGGACTCCTTGTAGGTGCCGGTCCAGCTGGTCTCCGTCGCCTTGACGCATCGGACGTCGAGCCCTTTCGACACGGTGGTGCTGATGCCCGCGCTGACGCCTTCGAAGGCGAAGCCGGCCTCGGCGGTGACGCTCATGTTGAGCGTTCTGTCGATCTCCGTGCTCTCGGTCTTGGTCACGCCGACGGTGGTGCTCCACTCGCGTGACTCGGTGGTGTGGTTGGCGTACACCTGGAACTTCTCCAGGTGCCAGCGCGAATGCCGGTCGATGACGTAGTAGGGGGTGTTGAACGCCTGCCAATCGGCGTTGTGGGTGCCGTCGCGTTCGACGAGGAACCAGGGGACGACCGTCTTGCCGGTCAGAGGGCCCTCTTTGGGATCGGTGGGGTAATCGTCGGCGGGCTTGTCCAACGACGTCAGCTTCGGCGGTGACGGAATCGCGCCCGTGATGGATTTGGCCTCCTCCCACGCCTTGACGACGGCGTCGTAGGTCCCTGTTTCCTCCAGGGCGAACACGTCGTCGACCGCCTGTTCACGGCTGCCCGCACGGAGCAGGGTGAAGTCCGGGTTCCTGACCCAGGAGTGCAGGTAGGTGTCGGTGTCGGGATGGCGGAACAGGAAGTTGTCGCCCACGGCTTCCAGCGCGAAGATCGCCTTCTTCTCGTCCTGCACGGTGTTCTCCGTCTGGCCCCCGCTCTCCGGTTTGACGGGTGAGAGCGAGGTGAACAGGGACTCCCCATTCACGGTCTTCAGGCATTCCAGGTGGGGGCTGCCCCAGATGAGCACCATGAAGTAGTCCGGGTCGGCGCTCGTCGGGTAGAAAACGTACTCGTAGGCCTGCCCCTTGGCGAGCTGAGCGTGCGCCAGGTATCTCCCGCTCTTCACATGCTTGATCTTGTACCGCTTGCCGACGGCCGGACCGGTGAATGCCATGCTCCGTTGCCTTCCCCATGTTCCGATTGTGTGATCGAGTAACCACTCTGCGTGTTCGATGCTATCCGGGCCCCACTCATGGGCCCCTGCACTCGGATCCGCGCCATGAGACAGGCCCCCACCACGAATGACCACCGGCTGACAAACGGTGTGGTCGTCGGGCCGCAGGTCCCAGATGCTGACGATGCCGAGGCCCACTGAGGTTTTCCTCCGCGCGGGCGCGTCATCTTGCGGTGACGGATCGCACGCGCGGGTGGGTGTGTCGCGTGCCGGAAGAAGGCGGGGTGGCGTATCCCTCATCAACGGCGTCGCCGTGGACGGGGCCTTCCTGACGCGGTAGCCGAACCGGTGCGAACCCAGGCTCACTCCTACGGGAGTGAGCACCGATGCCTCGCCGGTGCGTCTACGGGGAGGCTGGGTGCAGTCGGAACATTCGACGTCCGACCGGCGTCGGCCATCGGTGGTTGACGGCGGCACAGTGACGCGTCGCCCGGCTCGTTCGTCGGGAGGTGCGCCGTCGCGAGCGGTTGCGCGACAAGCGCGTTCATGCCTTGGCCCGGCGTCGCGCGTTCCTTCGTAAAGGCTGGTCAGAAGGCCAAATTCTGCCGGGAAAGTCAAATTTGTCTTTGACGAAATCGCCCTCCAAGATGGACGCCCGACGAGGGGAGCACCGGTGGTGGACACGGTCGCCGGCAAGGTGGGACAGATCGCGGACGAGCAGCGTTCGATCGAGGTGATGTACGCGCGTCTTGATGCGGAGGAGGCCGAGAGCATCGCGGCGCGGGAGAAGGTGATGGCCGCTCCGGTCGAGGGCCCGGAAGGTCATCAGGCGAGAGACGCGGAAGTCTCACGGTTGGCCGGAGTCATCGGTCGGCTCCGGTTGGCTGAGCGGTCTCTGTGCTTCGGGCGCATCGACGGTTCCGAAGGCGGCGCGTCCTTGCATGTCGGCCGCATCGGACTGCGTTCCGAGTCGGGCGAGATACTGCTGGTGGACTGGCGGGCCGAGGCCGCGCGGCCCTTCTACGCGGCCACGATGGCCTCACCGCTGGGGTTGCGTCGTCGTCGTCACCTGCGCATCGAGGATCGCAGGGTCGTCGACGTCACCGATGAGATCCTCGACGGGACCGACCCGACCGCCGCGGACGTCGTCGGCGACGGCCCTCTCGTTTCGGCGTTGAGCGGGGCGCGGACGGGGCGTATGCGCGAGGCCGCCTCGACCCTGCAGCGGGAGCAGGACGAGATCGTCAGGTCCGAGCATCGCGGGATCACGGTCGTCGACGGCGGCCCCGGAACGGGCAAGACCATCGTCGCCCTGCATCGGGCGGCGTACGTGCTGTACGCGTTCCCCGCGATCACGGAGCGCGGCGTGCTCGTCTTCGGCCCGAACAGACGCTTCCTGGCCTACATCTCCAACGTGCTGCCATCGCTCGGTGAGAACGACGTCGAGCTGGCCACGGCGCCTGATCTCGTGGGGGTCGAGGCGACGAGAACCGAGCCGGAGGCGATCGCCCGCGTCAAAGGACGCGCGCACTTCGCCGAGGCGCTCGCGCGGCGGGTCCGGGCCCGGGAACCGTACGGCGTGCCCCTGTCGCTCACCACAGCGCACGGCAGCGTCACCCTGGACTCCACACGCGTCGATGCCGCCCGACGCGGCGCCCTGCAGGGCGGTATCGGTCACAACCGCGCGAGGGAACTGTTCCTTGAGCACATCGTCGACGAACTCGTGAACGAACTGGAGCAGCAGACCGCGAAAGAGATCACGGACTTCGAGGCCGAGCTCAAGGAATTCAGCGGCATCGACCTCGATCGCATGTTCGCGCACCGTCCGGGAGATCCCGAACCGGAGGAAGACGGGCTCGACATCGATTGGGACCGAATCCGGGACGACCTCCTCGGCGACACCGGCATCGACCGGATGGTCGACACGGTCTGGCCTCGCCTTCGCGCGGAGGACATCCTGCGTGGCCTGCTCTCCGATCCCGGTGCGCTCGCTCACGCGTTCGCCGAGCTTGCCGAAGAACACATCGACTCGATCGTCGAGGGAGTCAGAGCGGGGTGGAGCAGCGCGGATCTCCCGTTGCTGGACGAAGCGCAGGCGCTCGTCGACGGGCCCCCAGAAAGGGTCTACGGGCACATCGTCGTCGATGAGGCGCAGCAGCTCTCCGAGATGCAGTGGCGGATGCTCATGCGTCGCTGCCCGAACCGTTCGATGACCATCGTGGGCGACCTCGCTCAGACAGGGTCGACGACCACCGTCACGAGTTGGGAGGACGCGCTGGAGCCGTTCGTCGCGGACCGGTACGTCCACCACACGCTCACGGTCAACTACCGCACGACCGCCGAGATCCTGGAAGCGACCGGGCCCCTGCTCGCCCGAATCGCCCCCGCGCAGCGCCTCTCCCGCTCCATCCGCCACGGCGAACCCCCGGCCTCCGTCACGGTCGCCGAGGCCGACGTCGACACCGGCGTCGTCGACCTCCTCGCCCGACTTCGGGAGGAGCACCCCGAAGAACTCGTCGGCGTCGTCGTCGCGTCCCGGCGCGCGATGGAGATCGAACCCGGATCCCTCGGAGGCGACGCCACGGTCGTGGCCGCGCCCGACGCGCGGGGCCTGGAGTTCGACACGGTGATCATCGTCGGCCCGGACGAGATCGAGGGGGCGAGCGAGGCCGGCCTCCGAGACCTCTACGTAGCGCAGACCCGGGCGACCAAACGCCTCATCACGCTCACGATCGATCGCGTCGGCACCCCTGGGCACCCCACGGGTCCCTCATCGCCCTGAAGGGTTCGCGACTCCAGGACTCGGCCTCTGGGGAGGACCGGATTCCGGCGCCGACACCGACCGGCTCGCCGGTCGTTCCGGGCGCCGGGGCGGGCTGAGGAACGAGGGCGGACCGCCGCCGACGAGTGGCCGATCGGCCTGTGGGTGTCGCCAGGTCCTCGGCGCGCCGGGGACAGCGCGGCCGACACGCGCCTTCGCCGCCTTTGCCAAGGGCCTGCTCGGGAAACCCGTCTCCTGAGCAGGTTTACCGATCATTGGACGGAAGTTTGATCATGTGAACGTCTGCGGCGCCCGAGGTCGCGGGTATCTGGGCTCCGAACACACGAGGAGCACCATGATCTTCCGCATTCGATCCGTCCCCGCCTGTTCCGTGCTGGCGGCGGGCGCCTTGCTGCTCGGCGGAGCCGGGGCCGTCTCGGTCCAGACCCCCGTCTCCGCTCAGACTGCTTCGACGATGGCCGGGGCCACCGATTCGCCGAGTTGCTGCGGCCACCACCGCTGCAGGAAGTGCCCACCCGGCCGTCCTGGCCTGCCCGGCCTGCCAGGGCCGGAAGGCCCACCCGGCCCACAAGGTACGGAAGGCCCGGAAGGTCCAGTCGGCCCACAGGGACCACAGGGACCACAGGGTACTGAAGGCCCAGCCGGACCGCCCGGACCGCAAGGACCACAGGGCACTGAAGGCCCACCCGGACCACAGGGCCCGGAAGGCCCGGAAGGCCCGCAGGGGCCGGCGGGCGAGCCCGGCCGGGACGGTGTCTTGGGCTGGGAGATCGTGCAGGAGGAGTTCACGAATCCGCCGTTCTCATCCACGCCCCAGAGTGCCGTGTGCAGCCCGGGCAAGCGGGTGCTGAGCGGCGGGTACACCATGCCCAACGGGATCTCGGCCAGCGCCTCCCGCCCGGCGGGAACCAACGGCTGGGAGGTGGTTCCGCCCGGCAACTACGGCTTCGCGCTCGACTTCACCGTCTACGCGATCTGCGCCTTCGCGGACCTGAACGTCTAGCTCGCGGGGAGCGGCGTCGGAGAGGTGAGGCAACGGCCGCGCGGACCCGCTCCCTGGTTTCCGTAGGCCCGCATCCGACCAGATGATCGATTCCAAGGTCAGTGAGCGGAGCGGCCGATCTCGCCGATCGTGTCGAAGGCCGCCTCGACCTTGGCCGGATCGCTCTTCAGCGCCACCGGGCCCGCCTCGGCCCGCACGACCATCAGCCCGACGGAGTGGGTGCGATGTCGTGCACGTCGCGCGCGATGCGGGTACCCTCCTCGGCCGCGGCGGCCTCGCGCTCGCCGACCTGGCCGTTCCCGCATTCCGTCGTGTGGTCAGGGCGTTTCCCCATGGCGCCAGTGGTGGCAGACCGTTCGCCACGGCGGGGCGTCGTGCGGCTTGACACCCCGCCGACGCCTTTGATACTAATCCACCAAGTGGTTGGTGGATTAAAGAGGGCGAGCATGGCGACGACGCGACGAGGTAGACCGCCGGGGGGTCCGGAGCGTTGGAACGCGCTGGTGCAGGCGGCGTATCGATGTCTGGCCGAAGGCGGGTTCGAGCGGTTGCGGATGCGGGACGTGGCCGCCCAGGTGGGCATCGACCACTCGTCGATCCACCACCACTTCCCCACCAAGCAGGATCTGGTGATAGCGGTCGTGGACCACACCACCCGGCAGTTCTGGTCGACCACACCGCCGGACGGAAGCTCCGTCGAGCGTCTGCGGGGCCACCTGGCCGCGCTCCGCCAGAAGATCGTCGACCAGCCCGAGCTCCACATCGTCCTGCGCGAGCTGGATCTGCGGGCCCGGCGCGACCCCGAGCTGCGGGAGATCATCGCCGGCAGGGAGGAGGGCTGGCGGAACTCCCTGCGCGCTCTGCTGACCGACGCCGCCGCTGCCGGAGCGCTGGCCCCGGGTGTCGATCCGGCGACGGGAGCGGAGCTGGTCATCGCCACCGTCAAGGGAGCGAGCCTGACCTCCGACCGCGCCGACGACGTCCTCGAACTTCTCGAACGGCTACTGATCCGCACCTGACTCGGTTCGCTCTCAGGAGGAGCATCCATGTCCACACGTACGCTCCGGGTCGTCATCGTCGGCGGCGGCATCGGCGGCCTGTGCCTGGCGCAGGGCCTGCACGCCGCCGGGATCGACGTGGCGGTCTTCGAACGCGACGCCGCGCCCGACGCACGATTACAGGGATACCGGCTCAACATCGAACCGGTCGGCAGCCGGGCACTGCACGACTGCCTCCCTCCACACCTCTGGCAGATCCTGGTGGCCACCGCCGGTGATCCCGGACCCGGCATGGGGGTGTTCACCGAGCGGATGCGGCTGCTGATGCGGGAGGACGCCCCGCCCGCGGGGCTCGACCCGTCCGAGCAGACGCACGCGGTCAGCCGGATCACGTTGCGGCGACTGTTGCTCGCCGGTCTGGATGACATCGTCCGCTTCGGCAAGGAGTTCACCGGCTACCGGCAGAACCCCGACGGCACCGTCACCGCCCTTTTCGCCGACGGCACCTCGGCCACCGGCGACCTGCTGGTCGGCGCGGACGGCGCCAACTCGCGCGTACGGCGGCAGCTGTTGCCGCACGCGCGGCGGTCCTCCGTACCCGGCGTCGGAATCGGCGGCAAACTCCGGCTCGGCGACGGAGCGGCGTGGCTGCCCGAGGAGGT
This sequence comes from Streptosporangium sp. NPDC001559, assembly GCF_042893955.1. NCBI lineage: Bacteria > Bacillati > Actinomycetota > Actinomycetes > Streptosporangiales > Streptosporangiaceae > Streptosporangium > Streptosporangium sp. NPDC001559. The sequence continues at coordinate 72,049 of NZ_JBIAVG010000005.1, read as the reverse complement.
GGTCAGCACCAAGAACATGTTCCTGCCGAAGCGGGACTTCCTGTTCACGGCGGTGTTCCGCCGCCGGGAGACGGACGAGGCCGTCGTCGAGCGTGTCGGCGACCGGATGCGGGCCGTCGGCCTGGACCCGGATCTCCTCGTCCAGGACGCCGGGGACGACGACTACGTCATGTGGGCCTACGTCGCCCACCGGCGCGTGTCGCCCACGGACCCGCCCGGTACCCAGGAGCGCGAGCGCGGGCAACGGCTGCGCGAGTTGGTCGCGTCCCGCCTGACGGACTGGCATCCCGGCCTGCGCGAGCTGATCGCCCGGACGCCCGCGGACACCGTCGAGCGGTTCGACTTCGCCGCCGCCGAACGGGTGAGGCCCTGGACGACCACGAACGTGACCGTGCTGGGCGACGCCGTCCACTCCATGCCGCCGGTCGGCGGTCTCGGCGGCAACGCCGCGCTGTACGACGCCAACGTGCTGCGCCGCGCGTTGGTCGCGGTCGACCGGGGCGAACTCGACCTGCTCCCCGCCCTCGCCGAGTACGAGCGCGCGATGTTGAGGAACGGCTTCGCCGCCGTGCGAGCCGCGACCATGTACCTGCGCCTGGCCACCCTGCCCAGCCGTACGGTCCGGACCGTCGCACGGACGTTCTTCCGGCTGTGCGGCGTACTCCCCCCGCTGCGCCGCGCGATCTTCTCGGACTGACCGTTCACCGGGCGTTCCAACCGACCGGTCGGTGTCCGGCCGCGGCACCGCCAACCGCGCGGCGGTCAGGTCGTGCCGCCCCGAGGTCCCCGGTCTCGTTCTTCCTGGTCGTCGAACGGCCTACCGGAGACCTCGCCTTCCGTCCATGGCCGGCACCTGCTTCTGCGGGCCGTCGGGTGACCGGCTCACAGCGCTCCTGGAACACGCGTCAGGTGGCGTCCCGCCGGCCCAGCCACTCCAGAATCACCTGGTTTGTTTCCTCCGGCTTCTCCTGCTGGATCCAGTGACCGCAATCCAGGCTGACCGTTTCCGCGTTGGGCACGAAATCCGTCAGCCTTTCAGACTTCGCGACCACGTCCCGGTCGCCGTAGATCATGAGTGTGGGCTGGTGGATGATCGGGTTCACGTCCGCCAGCAGGTGCCAGTTACGGTCAAGATTTCTGTACCAGTTCATACCGCCCGTGAACCCTGTCGACTCGAAGGCGGAGACGAAAACGGCCAGTTCGCCGTCGCTCATCACGGGCTCACCGAGTGGCTTCTCCGCTCTGGCGAGATCGATCAACGCCATCCCCGGCTGAGGCTCTCTGGGGGGCTCGTTCTTCCGGTAGACGTTGCGGAGGAACTGAAATGTGTTCTCTTCGAACACGGCGTCTGCGACACCCGGCCGCCGGTTGAAGTGGACGAAGTAGAAGTCGCCGCCGAACGCCTCTTCCATGGACTCGATCCAGGGTCTCTCTCCGCGCTCCAGGTAGGGCAGGCTCAGATTGATCACTTTGTTCACACGGTCCGGATGCAACAGGGTCAGTCCCCAGACGACGGCCGCCCCCCAATCATGACCGACGAAGGTGGCGTCTTCGTATCCATAGTGATCGAGAAGTGCGATGAGATCACCCGACAGGTGCGCGATGTCGTAGTCCGTCACTTCGGCCGGGCGGGACGAGTTTCCGTAACCCCGCTGGTTCGGGACGATGACGTGGTAGCCCGCCGCGGCGAGGGCGGGCACCTGATGGCGCCAGGAGAAAGCATGCTCCGGCCAGCCGTGACAGAGCACGATGGGTTTCCCCGCATTTTGTCGGCCTGCTTCGAAGACCTCAAGTTCCACACCGTTGACCGAAACAAGAGTGGGCTTGGGAAAATCGGCTGGATCGAACACTGCGTTTCCTCTTCGTCTTTTCGGAGTGATCAGGGGACGGAGGTGCCCGAAGAGCACCTCCGAAAGGCCGAGGGCCGATGCCGGTGAGGTTGTGTCTCCATCCTGCCGACCGAAACCGGTCACCTCATGACCGGTTTCCTGTGAAAGTGTTGTCGGCGTGCGAACCGACCGGCTGGTGGCCATCCTTCTCCTGCTGCAGCGGCGCGAGCAGGTGACGGCGGCGGAGGTCTCCCGAGAACTGGAGGTCTCCGAGCGCACCGCCCGCCGCGACCTCGACGCCCTGGCCATGGCCGGGGTTCCCGTGTACTCCATGCAGGGCCGAGGCGGCGGCTGGCGTCTCGTGGGCGGCGCCCGTACCGACCTGTCCGGACTGACCGCGGGTGAGGCCCGCGCCCTGTTCCTGGTCGCCGGCCAGGCCTCGGCCGCGACACCGGCTGTGAAAGCGGCCCTGCGCAAACTCGTCCACGCCCTGCCGGAGCCCTTCCGGGCGCAGGCCGAGGCGGCGGCGTCGTCGTTGGTCATGGACCCGCAACGATGGGGGTCGAGTCGGATCGAGCACCGACCACCTCGCTTCCTCGACGAACTCCAGGACGCGGTGATCCGCGGCGTCCAGGTGCGGCTCGGCTACGTCGACGGCAAAGGCGCCGAAACCGTGAGAACCGTCCACCCGCTGGGCATCGTCGCCAAAGGTCCGTCGTGGTACCTCGTCTCCGGCACCGAGGCCGGTCGGCGGACCTTCCGGATCGACCGTGTGTCGTCCGTCGACCCGACCGATGATCCCGTGCACCGACCTGAGGACTTCGACCTCGCCGAGAGCTGGCGCGAGATCGCCGACAAGATCGACCGCGGGCGAACGCCCCTCGAAATCCAGGCGGTATGCGTGCCCCATGGGATAGGCCTGCTCCGGATGGCGTTCGGCGATCGGCTCGAAGTGGGAGGTTCCACGCCCGACGGCCGCATCGAGGTCGTGATCCGCGGCTACGACGAGCACACGCTCGCCGGCGAGCTTTCCGGGCTGGTCGAATGGCTGGAGGTGACCGGCCCGCCAGGGGTGCGAGACCACCTGGCCTCGATCGGCAACGCGCTCGTCGAGCGATACGGCTGAGACCGGCACGCGCGCTGTTCGAGAACCCGCCGAACGACATCCTCTCGGTCACGATGCGCCGTCTCGTGTCATGCGATCAAACCGTCGTGGCCTTCGCGCCACTTCCGCGTATCTGGAACACGCCTGAACCATTACGGTAAGTAGTCGAATGCATCCATGAGGTGATGATGGTAGGGATGTCGCCTAGAAAGGCCCCCCATGCGTACTTCTCCTACCCGGCTCCTCGTGGCGTTGGCCGCCGCGATCACCCTGCTGACCGGCCTGACCGGGACGCTCTCCCCCGCCGCCGCGCACACCGCGCCCGCGACGGTCTACCCCGACTGCACCGTCCCCGGCTGCGCCGCCGCCCGCAACGCGAACATGATCTGGGGCACCCAACTGCACTACCCCGCCGCCCGTAGATGGTTCCCCTGGCCCAACGGCCAGTCGAACTTCAGCGGCGGCGTCTTCGGCAACCGCGAGCACCAGCTTCCGGCCGGGGGTGACTACGCCGAATACGACGTCTTCCCCCGCCACCAGGGCAGCCCCCGAGACGCCCACCGGATCGTCCTCGACCGCGACACCGGCACCGTCTGGTACTCCCCCGACCACTACAGGAACTTCTACCAGCTCTGATTCCGACCCTCCGGCGACAGCGCCACCGGCGTCGCGTCGCCGGATTCCGGTCGTTCCGCCGATGAGGCCGTGCCCCGGGGACACCCGGACGACCGATCACCGGCCACCGCCGACCCCCGTACCCGGAGAACCCGAACACCTGTCAGCGGTCACGCCTTTCCGCACTCGTTCGACCGCTCGGGGGCCTCCCGCCACACCGCGGCAAGCCCCCGCCTCGACGCCGTCAGCTCTCGAAGATCACGCTCGCGTACCGGACCCGCACGGCGGAACCACCCGGGACGACCCTCGCGACAGCCGTTCCACGGCAGCCTCTGCCGGTGTACAGCACCGCGACACGGTCGGTGTCGTTTTCGGCGCCGACGGCATCACCGAGGTCGTAGCACTGCCGGTCGTTCGGGTTGTCCAAGGTACGCGAGATGCCGCGAGAGCTGTACTCGAAGGTCCCGGTCGCGGCGGAGGCGAAGCCGGGGGCGGCCACGATGAGCGCGGCCCCGACGGCCAGAGCGCCCGTGACCGTGGACATCACATGTCGCATAGGAATCACTCCTTGTATTTGATCTACTACAAAGAGTAATCAAAAGAAAGGCGAAGAGAAAGCACGCGAATGGCGGCGACGACCGAGGGTCCGACCGGCGGCACGAACACCCATGGAGCATTGCCGACAACCGCCGGACAGCAAAGAGTGTCCGGACGACCACCTTGAGTAGCGGACGGGATCGGGGACGATGCACACGAAGGAGGAGCACGACATGGACAACACCGTGCGCTACGACAAGCCCATGCTCGTCGAAGTGGGTGACTTCGCCGACCTCACCCTGGGCGAGGTCAACGGACCCGCCCCGGACGGTGGTTTCCCGCCGTTCCACCGCTACGACCCCGACTTCTAGGAGCGGTAAACGTCCTGCGGGGGCCCTGCCGCCAGGGTCCCCGCCCCCGAAGATCACCATCATGGAATCCGCCGCGCCCGACAGCGCGGCTTTTTCGTTCCCGCCGACCCGCCGTCCACCCACGAGGAACGACGAACGCCCAGCGCCGCCCTCCGCCAAGAGACCAGCCGGAGGGCCGGGGCGACGACACCCGTTTCTCTCGTAGGGCCCCGGCGGCGCTGACGAATCCTCGATCGGAAACGGTCTCGCCGCACCAGGAAGTCCCACGTCGCCCGTCGGTGAGCATCACGGCGGGCGACGCGGGACGACATGAGGGACCTCACACCGGCGAAGACGAACCCCTCGCCCTCACCATGAGTCACGTCCTAAGGGCACAGCGCGGAGGTCAGCAGGGTCATGGCCGCCTGATGAGGGTCGCCGGAGAACGGGGTCATCGACAACGTGACCTGTCGCGAACCGTCGGCTGAGTTGAACGCCACCGTGAGGTAGCCCGGGGCGCCACCGCCGTGGCCGAACGCGGTGCCGCAGGGAAGAGGCGCCAGCTCCAGCCCCAGTCCGTACCCCCCGGTCGTGCCGGGATCCTTCATCTCCTTCAGCAGGCCGGGACGGAGCAGCCTGCCCTGGAACAGGGCGCGGTAGAACCGGTTGATGTCCTCGGTGGTGGAGACGATCTCGCCCGCCGCACCGGCCATCGTGGGATTGAACCGTGTGACGTCCACGGGGACGACCTGGCCGCCCCTGGTGACCGGCACATACGCGTGGGCGTGCGGGCCGTGCACCTCCGGCGAGGCTCCCGGCACGCGGGTGTCACGCAGGCCGAGCGGTCGCAGGATCCGCTCCCTGACCTCTGTCGCGTACGGCCTGCCGGTGACCTTCTCGATCAGCATGCCGAGCACGATGTAGTTGGTGTTGGAGTACTTGTAGTCGGACCCGGGCGGGAAGTCGCGCGGGAGCTTTTCCGCCTTCTCCACCAGTTCGCGTGCCGACCAGGTGCGGTAGCGCTCCTTGGGGATGCCCGCCTCGTCCATCATGTCCGTCGAGTACTCGGGAAGGCCGCTGGTGTGCTGGAGGAGGTGCCTGATCGTGATGTCGGCGCCCTTGTCCACGAGCCCCGGCAGCCACTTCTCCACGCTGTCGGACAGGCGCAGCCTTCCCTCTCCAACCAGTTGAAGCACCACGGTCGCCGTGAACGACTTGGTCACGCTCCCGGCCCGGAAGCGCCCGTTCACCGGAGCCGGCTGGGCGTTGTTCATCCTCGCCTTGCCGCTCGCGGCTCGCCAGGTCCTGTCCCCGTCGCGAACCTCGGCGATCGCGGCGACCGCACCGCCTGCGACGACCTTGTCCAGCATCGCCTGCAGACTCGGCCGACCGCTCGGGCTCGCGTCCGCCGCCGCGGCGGCGGTCACGGCGGGCGTCGCCAGCAACGACACGGTCAGGCACGCCACGACGGCCGCGCTGGTGCGTCTTCCCTTCACGGTGTTCCTCCGATTCACGGAGTCCGGCTCTCGGCCTCCGCCGTATCAAGATCTGGCGTGAGAGGGCGGTACGGCATCGGAGTTGTCCCCTACGGAAACCCTGGTTCGACACGACGATCTCCGACTTGGGAGGGACGCCGTCAGGCGGGGTCACCTGTGGTGAGCCGGCGGTGACGAACAAGCTCCGCGGCGACGCGGAAGGGCTCGGACGGCGAGGCGAACCCGACCGGCCCCGCCGTCGGCGTGCGGAAGCGGCCGAGTTCGTCCTTGAGCTTCTTGACCAGCGGCGGCGGGTGGAACGCGTTGTCCCACGTGTTCACGTGGAGGCTGACCGCCGTCATCGGAGCCGCGCGGAAACCTCGGGGGCGCCGGTTCTGCGCTCTCTCCCATAGAGGAACATAACGGGATGAAAACGAAGATTCTCGCCGCGACCATGGCGGCGGGCACCTCTGAGGCCTCCGCCGGCCAGGTCGGGGAGGACGCCGCATCCGATGAGTGACGTAGCGAAGTTACCTGTCGGCTTCGGACGACTGTGGACCGCGCAGACGGTGTCCTCGCTCGGCGACGGTGTGATGCATGCCGCGCTGCCGCTGCTGGCGTTGACGTTGACCCGGGATCCGATGGTGCTGGCCGTCGTCACGGCCGCCGGGACACTGCCCTGGCTGCTGTTCGGAGTGCTCGGCGGCGCGCTGGTCGACCGCTGGGACCGCCGCCGCACGATGTGGGTCACGGACGCCGCTCGTGCGGTGCTGCTCGCCGTACCCGCCGCCGCTGCGGCGCTCGACGTGCTGAGCGTCCCGCTGCTGACGGCCGTCGCGTTCCTGCTCTCCCTCGGCGCGCTGTTCTTCGACACGGCCGCGACGGCGTACCTGCCGGATCTGCTCGGCCGCGACCCCGCCCAGCTGGAGCGGGCCAACACTCGCCTGCGCGGCACCCAGACCGCGGCGTCCGGCTTCGCCGGGCCACCCGTGGGCAGTGCGCTGCTCGCGCTCGGACGTTCGGTTCCGTTGCTCGCCGACGCGGTGTCGTTCGCGGTGTCGGCGCTGCTCGTCCGGTCGCTGCCCGCCGTACCGCGCCCTGTGGCGAGCGCCCGCGAGTCACTGCTCAGGCAGGCTCGGGCCGGGGCCTCCTACGTCTTCCGCGACCGGCTGCTGCTCGGGCTCGCGCTGCGTCCGGCGGTCGGGAACATCGCCTTCCTCGCCGTGGAGACCGTCCTGCCGCTGTTCGCCCGCGAACGTCTCGGCATCGGCGCCTTCGGCTTCGGCCTGCTCCTCACCGCCGAGGCCGCGGGCGGCCTGCTCGGCGCGGGCGTCGCCTCCTTCCTCGGCCGGCGCCTGGGCACCGGAACCGCGCTGACCTGCACCGCCACCATCGAGGGCCTCGCCATCGTGGGACTCGCCGCGGCGCCGAACGCGTACGTGGCCGGGCTCGCGCTCGCCGTCTGCGGGGCGGGCATAGGCGCCACGATGGTCCTCGGCCCCTCGCTCCGGCAGGCCATCGTCCCGGCCCATCTGATGGGCCGGGTCGCCTCCACCTCCCGCATGCTCTCCATGTGCGCCGCCCCGTTCGGCGCCTTCCTGGGCGGCGGGCTGGCCAACGCCTACGGTCTGCGCACCCCGCTGTACGTCGCCGCCGGCCTCCTGCTCACCATGACCGCCGTCACCGCGACCATGACCAGCAACCGCCGCGTCGAGGCCGCACTGCGTGACGCGCGCCCGGACCCCGTCGCGGAGAGCGCCGTGCGAACCACATCCGCGTGACGGCCGTCGTCCTGGAAGATCGATGAGGAGGACCCCTCATCGTGAAAGGCCTTCCTCCGGCACGGCCGTCCTCGGCTCCGCGCCGGACGGTTCACCGGCGTATCGCCATGGTCGCCCGGCGGGTGACCATCTATTCTCCGGGTACGGCAGGCGCGAGCGCTGAGGTGCGGTGCATGGACGAAGGCGGCATGGGGCGGCGGGAGCGCAGGAAGCGCGCGACCCGGGCGGCGTTGAGCGAGGCGGCGCTGCGGATGTGCGCCGAGCGCGGGGTGGCCAACGTCACCGCCGAGCAGGTCGCCGAGGAGGTCGGGGTCGCGCTGCGGACCTTCTTCAACTACTTCTCCTGCAAGGAGGAGGCGGTGGTCGCGGGCGACGCGGCCATCGCCGAGGCCATCGTCGCCGCCTTCCGGGGGCGCCCCGCCGCCGAACCGGTGCTGGCGGCGCTGCGTGCGGCCGTGCTGGAGGTGGTCGACGAGGACAAGCTGCGCTTCCACGTCGAACATCTCCAGGTCCTGCGTGGTGACCCGGCGCTGCTGCCGTACCGGCTCAAGGCGTTCGCCGCGCGCGAGCGCGAACTGGCCGCCGCGGTCTCGGAGCGTACGGGGGTCGGGGACGAGGACCTGTATCCGGGCCTGGTGGCGTCGTGCATGCTGAGCGCGCTGCGGGTGGCGACCCAGCGCTGGCTGAGCGAGCCGGGCCCGCTCAGCGCGCTCATCGACACGGTGGTGGCCCAGCTCGACGCGGGGCTGGGCGCCCCGCTCGACCGGTCCCGGGCTGACACGAACGGTCGCCCGGAACCGGTACGGGCTCAGGCCTGGGGAGCGTCCCAGGCGACGGGCAGGGAGTGCACGCCGTAGATGAACATGTCGTCGCGCATCGGCACCTCATCCGGACGGCAGGCCAGCCGCAGGTGCGGGAAGCGGCGCACCAGGGCGGGCAGGGCGACGCTCAGCTCCGCGCGGGCCAGCTGCTGACCGAGGCACTGGTGGATGCCGTACCCGAAGGCCAGGTGCGGGTTGCGTTCGCGGGTGAGGTCGAAGGTGGTCGGCTCCTCCCAGTGGGCGGGATCCCGGTTGACCTCCGGAGTCGAGATCATCACCGTGTCGCCCGCGGGGACCCGCACACCGCCCACCTCCACCTCGTCGGTGGTGACGCGGAACGGCCCCATGTGGAGGATCGAGACGTAACGCAGCAGTTCCTCGACGGCCCTGTCGGCTATCTCGGAGTTGTCGCGCAGCAGCTCAAGCTGGTCGGGGTGTTCCAGGAGGGCGAAGGCGCCCAGGGCGATCATGTTGGCCGTGGTCTCGTGCCCGGCGGCGAGCAGCAGGTTCGCGATGCCGACCAGCTCGTCGTCGGTGAGCTCTCCGGCGTGGTCGCCGTGGATCAGCCCGGAGATCAGGCCGTCATCGGGCTGGGCGCGCTTGGCCTCCACCAGCTCGTGCATGAACTCCCGCATCTCCTCGCGGACCCGCACCACCTCGTTCACCGGTGTGCCCATGCGGATGAGGGTGGAGGTGCGGCGCTGGAAGTCCGCGCGGGCCTCGTACGGGACGCCGAGCAGTTCGCAGATCACCAGGGAGGGCACGGGCAGGGCGAACGCGCGGACCAGGTCGGCCGAGGTGCCCGCCGCCTCCATCGCGTCCAGGTGGGAGTTGACGATCTCGGTGATGCGCGGGACGAGCGCGCGCATCCGGCGCAGGGTGAACTGGCCGACGACCAGCTTGCGCAGGCGGGTGTGCTGCGGCGGATCCATGGCCACGAACTGCCCGGCCATGGCGCGCGCGTCGAACAGCTTCGCGCGCATCTCCTCGGGGACGGAGATCAGGGCGTTGCGGCGGTTGAAGCGGTCGGCGCTGAAACGGGGGTCGGACATCACGAAGCGGGCCTCGTCGATGCCGGTGACCACCCATATCTTCTCTCCGGTGCCCAGTGTCACCTGGTTGACCGGCGCCTGCGCGTGCATCCTGGCCAGCGCCTGCGGCGGATCGAACGGGCACTGCCTGACCTTCAGCTCGTCGGGCAACTGCACCCGCAATGTGGCCTGGTCGGCCTCGGGTGCTTCCTCGACGCGATGGATCTCGGTGGTGGAACGAGGCATCAGCGCTCCTGTGGTGGATCACAGTGGATGGTGCGTCCTGTTTTCGACCATACCCGGACTTGCACGCCATGCAACTTTGACTTTTTCCGCCCGTCGAGAACACAGTCAGCCGACGCCATACCAGTCACGCATCACAACCATTCCAAAAGAGGACATTCCATAATCGCCGTGCCGTACAACGCCGAGAATTCGTATCCGGCACGAAAGCCGACGCGTGACTTCGGGGTTCAGGACAGGTCCTTCTGCACGTGATCCGCACGTTCCCCTCAGAGGGTTCTGCATATGACCGTGCCAGCATGACCGCGTGCCCAGATATGTGGTGATCGCCGTATTAGCGCTGCTGGTGGCGGGGTGCGGTTCGGGGATGAAGACCGCTCCCGATATCGCCGGATATGTCGAGACATATCTACAGGCGCACCCGGATGTCAGGCGAGTGGCGAAGCAGGGGATCCAGAGCGCCACCCTGGTCACCAGGGGACAGGACCAGGACGTCTTCGCCGATCTTGGCTTGCGTGGGCGGCTCATCCGGATAGGAGGTACCGCGTACATGCAGATGCAGGACGAGGTGGCTCCGGGCAAGACCTGGGAGAAGATCACCGGAGAGCACGAGCCGTACAACCTGCTGGGCATCACCGTGGTGACGGACCAGGCCATGACGCTGGTGAACAGCCACCGGGTGCACGCGCTGCTGGCGGCGCGGGGACGGGTGGGCGGCCAGACGTCCGAGGGCGGGCTCGACCGTTACACGGTCGCCATCGACGTGCGGGCGGCACTCGACGCGCTGGATCTCGCCGCGTTCCTCGAAGCGTACGACCCGCTACCGATCATGCAGGACATCACGGAGGAGTACGACAAGGTCCGGGCCGGTGACAGGGCGGCACAGGCGCGGCTGCGCGACCGGTTGCTCAAGGAGTTCGGCGCGCGGGCCACGTACGACCTCTGGCTCGACGACCAGGGACGGCCGGTACGGCTGCGGCTGACCGCGAAGGCGTCGACGGAGATCATCTTCTCCGACTGGGACCATACGACCGTGGTCGCCCCTCCGGCCGATCTGGTCCGGGTGCCGACGAGTTGACATGCTTCGAGACACCCCCACGATCAGGGCGCCGGGGCCGTGAGCGTTCCGATCGTGAAGTCGATGACCGTGGCCAGTCGTCGGGGGTCGTGTCCTGCGCGTTCGCGGACGCGTAGCCCGAGCACCGTCGTGAACAGCGTCTCCACCGCGGCGTCCACGTCGAGTGTGGCGGGCAGGTCGCCCTCCTGGACGCCGCGGCGCAGCAGCGACGCCAGGGTCCGCCGGGTGACGTCGAAGGCGGCCTCGACCCTTTCGTGAACCTCGGGGTCGGCGGCGCCGAGTTCGGTGGCGGTGTTGACCACGAAGCAGCCCCGTCCGGCCTCGTGGCCGACCAGCCAGAGCAGCCACTCCCGCAGGATGTCGAGGCAGGAGCCTGGGGCGTTCAGCTGCTCTTCGGCCTGGGTGGACTCGGTCGCCCGGTAGTGGTCCAGCGCGCGCAGGAACAGCGTGTGCTTGTCGTTGAAGGTCCGATACAGGCTGCTCTGCTTGAGCCCGAGCTCGGTTCCCAGATCACGCACGGACGTGGCGTTGTAACCACGGCACCAGAACAGCCGGGTCGCCCTGTCGATCACGTCCTGCTCGTCGAACTCCCTGGGTCGCGCCATGGTACGAACCCTACCAAAGTTGTGGAGCGATCGCTCCCGTATTAGGGTGTGCCGTCATATGGGAGCGATCGCTCCCGAATGAGTGAGGAGAACCCGACGTGATGGCGACCGAACGTACGCTGCCCGAGCCGAACATCTCACCGAGAAGTCACTGGATCGCGGTCTCCGCCGTGGCCCTCGGCACCTTTCTCCTGGTGACGGCCGAGCAACTCCCCATCGGGCTGCTCAGTCCCGTCGGATCGGCGCTGTCGGTGTCCGAGGGCGCCGCGGGCCTGATGGTCACCGTCCCCAGCGTCGTCGCCGCCGTCGCGGCGCCCGCCGTCCCGATCCTGGTCGGCACCATGAACCGCAGGCTCCTGCTCGTCGCCCTGATGGGACTCATGACGCTCGCCAACCTGGCCTCCGCCCTGGCTCCCGACTACCCGCTCCTGATCGTCTCCCGGGTGCTGGTCGGGATCGCGATCGGCGGGTTCTGGGCCATCGCCGGTGGCCTGGCCGTACGGCTTGTCGCACCCGCCGACGTGCCACGCGCCACGGCCGTCATCTTCGGCGGCGTCGGCGCCGCCAACGTCTTCGGCGTCCCCATCGGCACCGTCCTCGGCGGACTGACGAACTGGCGGGTCGCGTTCGGCGCGCTGAGCGTCCTCGCGCTCGTCGTCCTGGTCGCCCTGCTGGCCGTACTGCCACCGCTGACCGCCGCGCGGCCCGTCGCCCTGCGACGGCTGGTCGGCCAGTTCCGCAACCAGGGCGTCCGGATCGGCATCCTGGCGACCTTCCTCATCGTCACCGGCCACTTCTCGGCCTACACCTTCATCGGCCCCGTGCTGCGGGACCTGTCCGGCGTCAACGAGGGATTCGTCGGGCCCCTGCTGTTCGGGTTCGGCGTCGCCGGCATCGCGGGCAACTTCATCGCCGGTGCCGTCGTCGCCAGGAGGCTCCACCGCACCGTCCTGGCCATCGCCACCGCCCTGGGAGTGACCGTGCTCCTCTACCCCGTCGCGGGACTCACCGCCGTGGGCGGAGTCACCCTGCTCGTCATCTGGGGCCTGGTCTACGGCGGGGTCTCCACCAGCCTGCAGACCTGGATGATCAAGGCCGCGCCCCAGGCCGTCGAGGAGGCCTCCGCCCTGTGGGTGGCGGTGTTCAACCTCGCCATCGGCCTCGGCGCGCTGGCCGGTGGCACCGTCGTCGACGCGCTGCCCCTGCGGGGCGTTCTCTGGCTGGCCGGCGCCCTCCTCCTGGCCGCCGCACTGGCCGTGTGGAGCGCGCGCCGCGACCCGGGCCTGCGGTGACGTCAGGGACTTGACCCGGTACGACGGGAGGCGGATCCGACCGGGATGTAATATCCCACCCCGCTGCTCGCCAAGAAGGGGAAAGTCCCGAGTCAGCGGAAGGCGCAGTGGATGGCAGACATTCCACCGGAGGATCTCCGGCAGACGATGCGGGATCCCGAGGCGTTCGAGGTCTTCTACCGAAGACACGTCGAACGGGTGAGCCGCTTCGTGGCCCGCCGGATGACCGACCCGCACACGGTGGACGACCTCACCACCGAGGTCTTCCTGGCCGCCGTCGACGCGGCGGACACCTACCGGCCCGACCGGGGCAGCCAGGAGGCGTGGCTGTTCGGCATCGCGCGCAACGTGGTGGCGTCCGAGCTGCGCAGAGCGGCCAGGGAGCTGCACAAGAACGGCAGGGCCGCGGGGCGCCGCCCTCTGGACGACGACGACATCGCGCGGCTGGAGGAACGCATCGACGCCGAACGGGCCACCCGCCCGTTGCTGGCGGCCATCGCGCGGCTGCCCAAGGGCCTGCGGGCCGTGGCCGAACTCGTGGACGTCGACGGCCTGTCCGTCACCGACGCCGCCACGGCCCTGCGCATCCGTGTCGCCACCGCCCGGGTACGGCTGCACCGCGCGCACCGCCGACTCGTGAACGAACCCGGCACCTGCCCGGAGACCATCTTGGAAGGATCGTCATGAACGGATCTCTCGCGGGTTTCGAAGAGCGCCGGCTGGCCGAGCTGAAGGAGCACGTGGCGGCGCGGGCGGCGGCCGAGCGGGCCGGACGGCCACGCCGCCGGATCGTCATGACCTTGGCGGCGGGGGCGGCGGTCGCCGTCGTGGCGAGCGTGATCACGGTCTCGTCCATCGGCGGGGCCGCCCCCGCCTACGCCGTCACCAAGGACTCCGACGGCGTCGTGCACGTCACCGTACGCGACGTCGCACCCGGCGACTTCCCGGACGTGAAGGGGCTGACCGGGCAGCTCCGGGAGCTCGACGTGCCCGCCGTCGTGGACTACGTCCCGGCCGGCCGGAAATGCAGGGAGCCACGCGGCACCGTCGTGACGGACGTTCCCGGAGGCCTCTACCGCACGCCCACGAACGTCCCCGGTGATCCCGGGGCCTGGCGGATGCAGATCGACACCAAGCTATTCAAACCCGGCCAGACCTTCGTCTGGACCCTGTACGTCGATCCCGTCAACGGATGGAACGGCACCAGCACGATCCTCATGCGGGATCCGGTGGCGCCCTGCGATCCGGTCCCCGACGACCGGCCGCACTACCTGGCGAAGACGCCTCCGCCCTGGGTGAGGGCGACCTCGCTGGGCGGGTACCGGATCGAGGGCAGGACCGTGGGCGAGGTCCTCCCGGAGATCGGCAGGCGCGGCCTCAGGGCCACCTACCTGGTCACCGAACCCGCCCCCGACAGGCCACGCGACCCGGACATGCCCTACGTCATGTACCCCACGAAGCAGAACACCCCGGTGGGAGGCGACTGGCTCGTCTGGCAGGCGGACGAATCGACGAAGGGAACGATCCGCCTGTACGTCACACGAAACCTCGCCTTCCCCCGGCACCGCTGAACCGGCACTCGACCATATGTCGTACTCGGAAAGGCCCTCCTCCAGCCATCAGGAGGCGTTCTCCGAGCCGGCCGACAGGCTCAGCTCGGCGGACGTGGCGGGGTCGCCCTGATGGTGAGCCGCGGTTCTCAGGTCAGTACGGCGTGCAGGGCCAGGTCGCCTATCCGGCGTAGTTCGTCGTGACTTCGGCCCGTGGCGGCCTGTACGGCTATGCCGTCGGTGATCGTGTGGACGAGGGCGGCCAGGGTGGCCGGGTCGTGGCGGGAGGGCAGGTCGGTGGCCTGTTCCAGCCTTCTGCGCAGCGCCGCCTCACCGGCCTTGCGCACCGCGATGGCGTCCCGCCGTACGGCGTGCGCGTCGGGCCCGCAGGCGTGCACGCTGTTGACGCACAGGCAACCGTGGGGCGTGCCCTCTCCCGCGACCAGGTCCACTGCCCCGCGGACCAGCCGTTCGACGACGTCCTGGCCGTGCCCGACGCCTTTCGCACGGCTCCGGACAGCGTCCGGCCCTCCGGCCAACATCGCGGCCCTCTACCAGGAGGTGGCCCGGGCTCTGGCCGAAGCCCGGCAGCCGTATCCCGGTTTCGAGACCGCCCTACGCCACCACCGGCTCCTCGCCGCCGTCGAACGGTCAGCGGCCGAGGGAACCGCCCAGAGGGTCTCGTGAAGGACGCAGGACCATGAGCGGGCCTTCCAGGGTCGCCACCATGGCGAAGGGGAACCGGTCGACCTCAAGGCAGAGCGCGACGTCGTCGGGATGGACTCCCTGCCGCACCCCCTCCGCCAGTTCGGTGGCCGCGCGCGACCCGGCGGCGCGGCGGAGGAACTCGGCGGCGTCCGTCCTGGCCTCGGTGACCCTCCGGGCGATGTACTGAGCACACGCCAGGTCTTCGTCGGCCTGTCCGTCCTCGCCGGTGACCACGAACGTGACGTTGTCGCTCTCACACGTCCGCAGAAGCCGAGCCGTCGCCTCCGCCACCACGAAGCCCGCGCACGGCACCAGCGGCGCGTCCTTGACCGCGAGGGCGCCGACCGTCCCCGCCGTGGTTTTCTGCACGACGGTCCGTCCGCCAAGGTCAGTGGACCGCAGCAGGCCCGGCGAGTTGACGGCGTCGAACCCGGGCGCGGGCGGACCGTCCTTGAGCGCCACCCAGTCCGGGTGACGGGCCTTCAGCGCCAGGGCCTCGTCCGGTGACCCCGCGAGAACGATCTTCTCCGCCCCCCGGGCGAAGGCCCAGGCCGCCACGGTGAACGCGCGCATGACGTCGACGACGACCGCGACGGACGGGGTTTCGACCAGGTCGGCGATGCCGAGGAAACGGGCGTCCATTCCGGTCATGGTCGCACAGACCCGGCTCGGGGATCACGACCCGCAACAGCGGCGGTCCTCGGCCCGTACGGCGCCCAGTCGCCGAACCACGCCTGTGACCAGGACGAATCCATCCATCGCCTTCACGGATGCGACCGGGGGATCCTTCCCCGGCAGGAGGGGACGGCGGCCGGTCGGCGGGGGGTGTACTCCTTCCTCAGCAGGAGGTACCCCATGTGAGCGTTGCTCATAGTTGACGGCATGACGCGAAGATCCTTACATCGCCCCCTGCCTCGCGCGCTCGCGGGAGCGGCCCTCGCCACCGTCCTGGTCGCGGCCTCCGGCCTCACCCCCGCGAGCGCCACCGTGGGCGGCGACGTCCCGCTGCTCAACGACTACGACGCCGAAACGCTCGCGAACCTCCCCAACACCAACGGCTTGGATTACCTGGCTCAGCGGTACGCGCCGACCGACACCTGCCCGCCGACGGGTATCGGGCCGGGTGGGCCGCTGTTCTGGGGGGACGACAAACCCGCCCAGTTCCGCCAGGGTGTCCCCCTGCCGGGGCAGAAGGTCGTGAAGATCGTCATCATGGGCGACTCGTACATATCCGGAGAGGGGGCGGGAGACTACTTCAACAAGCGCGGTTTCCTGCCCGATCCCTACCTCTGGGTCGGTAACGGGAAGCCACCCATCCCGGCGGTGGGGCACACCCAGGCCGACTACGAGGATGACTTCCGGCACCGTTCGGCCAACGCGGCGGTCCTGCAGGGCATCGACCTGCTGCGCCGCGCCAATCCCGAGATTTTCTTCGACGTACGTTTCAACGCCTCCTCCGGCGCCGCCAGCGAGCACTTCTTCGTAGGCCAGAACGACCACGGCCGCGTCAACCCGCCGCAGAGCCAGGGGCTGGACAACGCCACCGACCTGGTGATCTCCGGCTTCGGCGGCAACGACGTCGACTTCGGGCCCAGACTGCAGGCCCTCCTCGAAAAGAAGGGCGACCTGAGCGCCGTCGAGGCGGAGACCGAGCCGTTGTTCGACACCACCCGCACCTCCGAACAGGAATGGGCGGATTCGGAACCTCCGCGCCCGCCGTTCGTCCGTCCGCTGACGCAACCGTCGACCCTGTCGGCGCGACTGGTGCAGCTGGTGCGGGCGACGAAGACCGCCACCGGCGGCAAGGCCAGGATCATGATGGTCAACTACCCCCAGTCTCTCGCGAACGACCGCCTTCCCGGAGGCCCGATGAGATGGTTGACGTTCATCCTCAACCGGGACGCGGACTGGGCGAGACTCCGTACCCTGTCGCCTCGGCTGACCGCCTCCATCAAGAAGGCGCAGCAGATCCTGGCCGACCACGGGATCTCCGCCGACCTGCTGGACATCGAGAACGCCTTCGCCGGCCACGAACTGGGGACCAGAACCCCCTACACCCG
This sequence comes from Streptosporangium sp. NPDC001559, assembly GCF_042893955.1. Classification (NCBI taxonomy): domain Bacteria; kingdom Bacillati; phylum Actinomycetota; class Actinomycetes; order Streptosporangiales; family Streptosporangiaceae; genus Streptosporangium; species Streptosporangium sp. NPDC001559. Next base: position 54,969 of record NZ_JBIAVG010000005.1, on the reverse strand, counting down.
CAACCTCGTCTTGGCACCCGGCGGGGACTCCTTCAACCGGAAGCAGCAGTCGGGGCATCCCAACCAGCAGGGGCAGAAGGCGCTGGCGGGACACTACGCCCTGATGATCGCGGGTGAACTCGGGCTGCGCGTCAAGGCGCCCGACGGAGCGCGCCCACCGGCCAGAGCGGCGCAGCCGTGCGACTCCAGCCGCAACGACCGCCACAACCTGCCCGTCACCCCCACCCAGAGCGGTGGATCGACCGGCGGCACCGGCGGCGGTGGGGGAGGCGGCAGCAGCACCCCCAACGTGGGTCCGCGCTCGACCATGACCTTCGTCAACCTCGATCCGCCGCTGTTCCCCACGAACCCCGGCTCGCAGCCCAGGCCCACGCCCACCGGCTCGCAGTCCTCCCCTGGGACGGGGGGTACGACGACCCCGCGGTGGAACATCTATCCGGTCGACACCGTCCAGCCGACCACACCGACCATCTCCTTCGACCTGACGCAGCCGTTGCCCCTCCTGTGGCCCCTGAGCAGTGGCGGGACGAGCCCGTACCGGGACGTCTACGAGGTGAAGATCAACGTCGAGCAGCTCATCCGGTGAGGCCCGGCGCCGACCGGACCGAGAGCTGAGCGGCCACGGGCGGACATCCGGACGCCCGTGGCTCGCCCACCGGTCCCTCCCTACGGGTGAGACCCGGCAACGCTTTTCCTGTCCGTGCCGTGTTCCCCACCATCCCGCAAACGTCATTCAAGTGCTTCGCAGACAAGCGAATCAATTCGGGATGTCGCTCACGAATCACCCTCTCCGTGACGCGTAAACCTTTTGCGCACGCTATTCCGATCGGCGTCGTTGATGGTTTCTGCAGGAGTTCTGACGGTTTCCGCGACGTCGGCACGGACGACCGGGATCGAACCTCTCCGCGATGAGATGCGTGACCATCGAGTGGAAGCGCGGTCCGTACGGCACGCAGGCCTGATCGGGCCGCAGCCGCTCAGATCTCACCGTCCGAACGGATACCACGCACCGAAATTTCCCACAACATCTAGTCAAAGCGTGAAGTCCGGCGTGTATAAGTTACCGGGTTCGAGATTGACGAGCGTCGCACACCGCCCGGCCGAGACCGTCCCACACCACTGCGAAACATCCGGAAGTTCATCGACCTGGCGCATTCTGTCCAAGCCGCGAGGAAACCCTGATATGTTTCCTGGGAAACATCGAGCCTCCTCGTCCCGGACCTTCGTCCCGCGAGGAGGCTTTTCGCGTTCCACGACCTTCACCGGGGAGATCCATGTCAGAGGTGTTCGTACGGCTCGCCCAGGAAGCCGATCTGCCCGTCGCCGAGCGGCTCTGGCTGATGTTCTGCCATGACATGTCGGAGTTTCGCGGAGCCCTGCCCGACGTGGACGGAACCTTCAGGAGCGACCGGCTGTACGCGGCGTTCACCGATCCCGGCTGGGCGCCGTACCTGGTGACGAACGGCGAGCGCCCTCTCGGCCTCGCCGTCGTCCGCGGCCTGGACGGCCCGGTCCACGTGCTGAGCGGTTTCTTCGTCGTGCGCGGTGTGCGGGGAACAGGCGTCGGGCTGCGCGCCGTACGGCAGGTCGTCGCCCGGCATCCGGGCACGTGGGAGATCGCCTTCCAGGACGACAACGCCGGCGCCGCGCGCTTCTGGCGCCGGGCCGCGACCGCGATCGCCGGGGACGCCTGGACCGAGGAGCACCGGCCCGTGCCGAACCGGCCCGACCTGCCACCCGACGCCTGGATCTCGTTCACCCTCCGGGGGGTCATCGACGAGCCGTGAGGACCCCCGGCCTACCCCCAACGATCACCGCCATCTGGCAGAAAATGCCGACATCCAGCCGCTAAATGCAGATAAACGACCCTCTTTTCTCGCGTAATAAATAAAGCACCCTTTCCCCGCCGAACACACCATTCTGGAGTAACAAAACGGGAAATGCCTCCGGAAAGGCCGCCGAGGAACAAGGGAGGACGGCATTACCGTCAGTGATTAAAAACTCACAGTCAGTCAAATGGCCCGGCGTGGGAGAGCCTCGCCCAGCCGAGAATGAGTCACGATCGGTTACGTCAACATCACAAACCGTGAAGGGACTCAACATGATCCGTCGTCTTCTCGCAGGTCTGGCACTCGCAGGAGCGGTCGTCGCGACGCCGCTGGCCGCCGGGGTGCCCGCCAGCGCAGCAGCCGACCCGGCTCCCGCCGAGATCGTCGTCGCCCCGGCCACCGCCAACGACCCCACACCCGAGGCCGACGAGACGGGCGAGATCACCATTCGCTGGATCTCTCCGGCTCGGTGCCAGCTGGGCGGCGGCGTGCCCGTGCGCGTGATCGGGCGCTGGGGCTTCTGCCGGGGCGGCGTCTTCAACGGCTTCCCCGTCCGTTTCTTCTAAGAGAACCGGGGTGTCGGCCTTCCCGGTCGGCACCCCCCGAAGCCTCGCTTCCTCCAGAAGAGACTTGAACCCCCCGTAACGGGGGGTTCTACCTTTTCAAGGGTGACCGGGAAGGACATCACCGGACGCCGGTGGAGCATCGGAGAACTGGCGCGGGCCAGCGGGACGACCGTGCGCGCGCTGTACCACTACGACGAGATCGGCCTGCTGTCGGCGAGCGAACGCACCGCCTCAGGGCACCGCCGCTACACCGAGGACGACCTGCGGCGGCTGTACCGGGTGCGGGCCCTGCGCTCGCTCGGCCTGTCACTCGACGAGATCGCGGTCGTGCTCGCGGGCCCGGCGGACGACCTGGCGACGATGCGCGGGCTGCTGTCCGCGCAGCTCCGTGGCCTGGACGAGCAGGCCGAGCGGATCGACCGGCTCAAGCTGCGGCTGCGCGACCTGCTGGGGCAGCTCGACGGCGGCGCGATGCCCGACCCGGGGCAGTTCATGACGACTCTGGAGATGATCTCTGTGTTCGAGACCTCTTTCACCCCGGAACAGCGCGAACAGCTCGCCGAGCGCAGGGCCGCACTCGGCGCCGACGCCGTCGAGGAGGCCAGGACCCGCTGGGCCGGTCTGGTCGAGGAGCTCCTCGGCCACGTGCGGGCCGACACCCCCGTGGACGACCCCCGGGTCCGGGAGCTCGTCGCCCGCTGGGACGAACTGGGCGCCGCCTTCCACCCCGGTGGCGGGACGACCGGGGACACCCAGGAGGCGGCCCGGCGGATGTGGCGGGACAACAGCGCCGAACTCAGCCGGAACCTCCCCTGGCCCGCCGACCTGATGGCCGCCCTCGTCCCCTACCTGGAGCGCGTCAGGAACGCGGCCGAGGGCTGACGAGGCTCTCCTTCGCCCAGAGCGCCAGCAGCCGCAGCGCGGTCTCCGAGCCGGACCCCTCCTCGACCGTGTGGGCGACCAGCGCCTGGTCCGGGTCGTCGGGCAGCCGGAACGTCTCATATCCGAGGTCCAGCTCACCGACCACCGGGTGCCGGTAGACGTACCGGCCGTGGGTCTTGTCGCGGACGCCGTGCTCGCTCCAGAGTTCCCGGAACTCGGGGCTGGCGGCCGACAGCTCGTCCACCAGCACCGCCGTCTCCGGATCGTCGGGATAACGCGCGATGTCGAGCCTGAGGAAGGCGGTCACGTCGGCGGCCTTGGCGTACCAGTCGGAGTAGAGGTCGCGCGTCCCCTCGTCCAGGAACACCAGCCGGGCCAGGTTCCGCCGCCGCGGCGGCAGCGCGCCGAAGTCGGTGATCAACGCCGCCGCGAGCGGGTTCCAGGCCAGGACGTCGGTGTTGCGGCCCACGATGTACGCCGGGACCCCGGACGCCAGGTCGAGCAGCCTGCGCAGTCCCGGCCTGACCCGCTGCGGCTCGGGGGCGTTCTCCCGCCGGTCGGCCTCCGACCAGGGGCGGGCGAGCCGGTACAGGTGATCGCGTTCGGTCGCGTCCAGCCGCAGCGCGCGGGCGACCGCGTCCAGGACCGCCTCGGAGAAGTGCAGGGTACGGCCCTGCTCAAGCCGTACGTAGTGGTCCACGCTCACCCCGGCGAGCATGGCCAGCTCCTCCCGGCGCAGCCCCGGGACACGTCTGTTGCCGCCGTAAGCGGGCAGCCCGAGCTCCTCGGGCCGCAGCCTGGCGCGACGGGATCTCAGGAATTCGCCCAGTTCCACACGTCTGTCCAGTGCCATGAATCCAGTATCCCCGCCCTCTGGAACTCCAGCCTGGTCATGCCATGCCCAGGCACGGGCCGCCACTGGATGGGCCGGGGAAAGACCAAGAAAGTGGTGGACATCAACCCGGTAACCCCGAAAGGCACCGACATGACCACCGTTCCCCTTGGCAGCACCGGCATGAACGTCAGCCGTCTCGGCTTCGGCTCCTGGGCCGTCGCCGGCCCCGGCTGGCACTTCGGCTGGGGCGCCACCGACGACGCCGAGTCGATCGCCGCCATCCGGCGCGCGGTCACCTCCGGCGTCAACTGGATCGACACCGCCGCCGTTTACGGCCTCGGCCACTCCGAGGAGCTGGTCGGCAGGGCCGTGGCGGGCCTGCCCGAGGCCGACCGGCCCTACCTGTTCACCAAGGTCGGCCTGGTCTGGGACCCGGAGAACCCGCAGGCCGCGCCGCTCCGGATCATGAAGCCCGCCAGTGTGCGCCGCGAGGTCGAGGACTCGCTCCGGCGGCTCGGGGTCGACCACATCGACCTGTACCAGGTGCACTGGCCGGACACCGGCGAGTCACTGGAGTTCACCGGCGACGGTAGTGGCGCCGTCTCGCCGAACGCCACGCCGCTGGAGGAGTACTGGCAGGTCATGGCCGACCTCAAGGCCGAGGGCAAGGTCCGGGCGATCGGCCTGTCCAACCACTCCCCCGAGCAGCTCCAGGCGGCCGAGGAGATCGCCCATGTCGACGTCGTCCAGCCGCCGTTCTCGGCGATCAACCGTTCGGCGGCGGCGGAGGTCGCCTGGGCCCACGCCCACGGCACCGGCGTGATCGTCTACTCACCGCTCCAGTCGGGGCTGCTCACCGGCACCTTCTCCGCCGAACGCGTCGCCTCCCTGCCCGCCGACGACTGGCGGCGAGCCCACCGCGACTTCACCACGGGCCTGCCCGCCAACCTCCGGCTCGCCGACGCCCTGCGCCCCGTCGCCGCGCGGCACGGCGTGACGGTCGCCGAGGTGGCCATCGCCTGGACGCTGGCCTGGCCGGGCATCACCGGCGCCATCGTCGGAGCCCGTACGGCCGCGCAGGTCGACGGGTGGATCGCGGCGGACGCGGTCCGTCTCACCCCGGCCGACCTTGAGGAGATCGCCGTCGCGATCACCACCTCGGGCGCGGGCGTCGGCCAGGCCCGTCCGTGACGCCCTTTCCACGAACCAAGAAGGGAGTACTGACATGTCCCTGACCGTCATCGCCGAACTCCTGGCCAAGCCCGGCCAGGAGGACCGGCTCCGTACCGCGCTCGAAGCGATGATCGAACCGTCCCTGGACGAGCCCGGCTGCCTGACCTACCGGCCGTACGTCGACCCCAACGAGCCCGCCCGGATGGTCGTCGTCGAGGAGTGGACCGGCCCCGAGGCCCTGACCGAACACTTCGCCGCCCCGCACTTCCAGCACGTGCGGCAGGTCCTCGACCTGATCCTCGCCGTCCCGATGACCGTCGGCACCTTCACCCCCACGAAGTTCGACGGATGACCGAGAACCGTGCGCGAATGCGGGATAGTTTCGCGCACAGTGCGGGATAGTTTCCCGCATTCGCTCATCCGAGGGTCAGACGGCGCGTTCGCCCCGGTGCCAGACCGCCGAGATGAGGGGGACGCCGGGGCGGTAGGCCAGGTGGACGTGGGAGGGGGCGTCGAGCAGGACGAGGTCCGCGCGGGCGCCGGGGCCGAGGTGGCCCACGTCCGTACGGCGCAGCGCCCGCGCCCCGCCCATCGTCGCCGCCCACACGGCCTCGTCCGGGGTCATCCCCATCTCCCGCACCGCGACGGCCACGCAGAACGGCATGCTCGTGGTGAAACTCGATCCCGGGTTGCAGTCGGTGGACAGCGCCACCGTCACCCCCGCCCCCAGCAGGCGCCGGGCGTCCGGGTAGGCGGCCCTGGTGGAGAACTCGGCGCCGGGCAGCAGCGTGGCGACCGTGTTCCCCGAGGCCAGGGCGTCGACGTCGGCGTCGTCGAGGTGGGTGCAGTGGTCGGCGGAGGCGGCGCCGAGTTCGACGGCGAGCCGTACTCCAGGGCCGTGACCGAGCTGGTTGGCGTGGACCCGGGGGGTGAGCCCGCGCTTGGCGCCCGCTTCGAGGACGGCCCGCGCCTGGTCGCCGTCGAAGGCGCCGCGCTCGCAGAAGACGTCGACCCAGCGGGCGTACGGCGCGCACCGGTCGAGCATCGGCCCGGTGACGAGGTCCACGTAGGCGTCGGCGTCGGTGTCGGCCGGGACCACGTGGGCGCCGAGATAGGTCACCTCGTCGGTGTGCTCACCGGCGATCCGCAGCGAACGGGCCTCGTCCTCGACGGTGAGCCCGTAGCCGGACTTGCACTCGATGACCGTGGTCCCCTGGCGCAGCGCCTCGGCGACCAGCCTGGCGACGTTGGCCGACAGTTCGGCGTCGCTCGCCGCCCTGGTCGCCGCGACCGTCGTGCGGATCCCCCCGGCCGTGTACGGCGTGCCCGACATGCGGGCGTCGAACTCGGCCGTGCGGTCCCCGGCGAAGACCAGATGGGCGTGGGAGTCGACGAAGCCGGGGATCGCGGCCCTGCCCCCGGCGTCGTGGACCTCGTCGGCCGCCGGAGCCGAGGAGGCGGGGCCCACCCACGCGACCGTGGGTCCGTCGAGGACGACGGCGGCGTTCTCGACCACGCCGAGCGGCCCCTGCCCCAGCGACGGATCGTTGGTGACGAGACGGGACAGACCGGTGACGAGCAGGCTCACGGTACCTCCGGGCGTGCGAAAAGACAGGTGGAACGGGGACCCACCACGGCACGGCGTGAATGGGTACAGGGACCGGTCCCGGTGCTCACCACGGCATGGTGTGGGACGGACCAGGGACCGGCCCCTGCGTTCATGATGCCGCCGCCGTGCCGGGTGACACGGCTCCGACGCGGCGAGGAGACCACGGCGTACGTCGGCTCAGAGGTCCTGCCGTACGAGACGGCACGGCTCCGGCGCGACGGGGAGGGCACGGCGTCACGACGCCCAGAGGCGGCCGACCGCCCGGCGCAGGGCGGCGGGGACGTCGGGGACGAGCCGGTGGGTGCCGTGCCGTACGACCAGCCGGCCGCCGACCACGACGTCCCGCACGTCGGCGGCCGTCGCGGCGAAGACGGCGGTCTCCGGGCGAGGCCGTGGGGTGGCGGTGCGGACCGAGTCGAGGGAGACCGTCACCAGGTCGGCGACAGCGCCGACCTCGATGCGGCCCGCCTCCGACCAGCCGAGTGAGGCGTGTCCGTCGCCGGTGGCGGCGCGCAGCAGCTCGTCGGCGCTCCAGTGCCCCCTGCGGCGGGTGCGCAGCCGTTCGTCGAGCTCCATGCCGCGCGCCTCCTCGAACAGGTCGATGACGGCGTGGCTGTCGCTGCCCAGGGTGAGCCGCGACCCGGCGAGCTGGAGGTCCTTGGCCGGTCCGATGCCGTCGGCGAGGTCCCGTTCGGTCGTCGGGCACATGCAGACGGTCGTGGCGCTGCCGCCGAGCAGGGCGACGTCGTCGCCGGTCAGATGGGTGGCGTGTACGGCCGTCGCCCGGGGGCCGAGCACGCCGTGGTCGGCCAGCAGCCTGGTCGGCGTGACGCCGTACGCCTCGACGCAGCCCTCGTTCTCGGCGGGCTGCTCGGACAGGTGCGCGTGGATCGGCGCCAGCCTGCCCTCGGCCCAGGCCGCGACGACGGCGAGCTGGTCGGCGGGGACGGCCCGCACGGAGTGCACGGCGGCGCCGGCGACGGCGTGCGGGTGCTTGTCCAGCGCGACGGCCAGCGCCTCGGCGCGTTCCGCCCAGGCGTGGGCCGTACCGTCGCTGAAGCGGGCCTGCGTCGCGTCGGGCGGCGCGCCGAACCCGGACGACAGGTAACAGGTGTCGAGCAGCGTGATCCGGATGCCCGCCCGCGCCGCGGCCTCGACCAGCGCCTCCCCCATGACGTTGGGGTCGGCGTACGGCGTGCCGCCCGGCGCGTGGTGCAGGTAGTGGAACTCGCCGACGCAGGTGATCCCGGCCAGGGCCATCTCGGCGTAGACGGCCGTGGCGAGGTCGAGGTAGGTGTCGGGGTCCAGGGCCGCGGCGGCGCGGTACATCGTCTCCCGCCAGGTCCAGAAGGTGCCGCCGCCGACCTGGGTCTCGCCGCGCAGCGCCCGGTGGAAGGCGTGCGAGTGGGCGTTGGCCAGTCCGGGCAGTACCAGCCCGTCGAGAACGACGGCGTCTCCCGGCTCGCTGCCCGCCCGCAACGCCATGATCCGGCCGTCGATCACCTCGATGAGCACCCCGGACTCAAGGGGGTCGGAACCCCCGGACCCGGATACCCCAGCCCCAGGGGTTCCGGGACCGGGGGCTCCTGCCTGTGCCCCTCCCGTCCAGGCGTGTCTCGCCCAGAACCTGCCGTTCACAGCAGGTCCTGAAGAACGTCGGTCAGGGCGCTCACCCCGGCCAGACAGTCGGTCTCCTCGGCGTGCTCGTGCGGGGAGTGCGAGACCCCGGTCGGGTTGCGCACGAAGAGCATCGCGGTCGGTACGGCGGAGGCGAGGATGCCCGCGTCGTGCCCGGCGCCGGTCGGCAGCACCGGGACGCCGCCCAGCACCCGGGCCAGCCGGTCCCGCAGCGGGACGTCGAAGTCGACGACCGGCGTGTAGGACTCACGCGTGACCTCAGCCCCCTCGGCGGCCTCGGTGATGGCCTTGACCAGCGCGTCCAGCGTCGCCGAGTCGGCGGCCCGCGAGTCGAGCCAGGCCGTCACCAGGGAGGCGATGGCGTTGGTCCCGTTGGGTTCGACGCGCACCTTGCCGAAGGTCGCCAGCGCCCCGGCGTCCCGCGCCAGCTCCCTGGCCGACAGCACGGCCGCCGCGTAGGCGAGCATGGGGTCGTGGCGGTCGACGAGCCGGGTGGTCCCGGCGTGGTTGGCCTCGCCGGGGAAGTCGAACCGCCAGCGGCCGTGCGGCCAGATGGCGGAGGCTACGCCGACGGCGTGCGGGGTGTCCGCGAGGTACCTGCCCTGTTCGACGTGGAGTTCGACGAACGCCCCGATCCGCGACAGCCGTTCGTCGTCGCGGCCGATCGCCTCCGGGTCCCGGCCCGCGCGTTCCATCGCGTCGGCCAGCCGTACGCCGTCACCGTCACGCAGGTCCCTGGCGTGGCCCGGCTCCAGGACACCGGCCATCAGCCGTGACCCGACGCAGGCGACGCCGAACCTGGCGCCCTCCTCGTCACCGAAGTTCACGACGGCCAGCGGCCTTGACGGGGTGACACCCCGCTCGCGCAGCGCGTCGAGGGCGGCGAAGGAGGACACGACGCCGAGCGGGCCGTCGTAGGCGCCGCCGTCCGGCACCGAGTCCAGGTGCGAGCCGATGACGACGGCGTCCCCGGCGGCCGGGTCGCCCAGCCAGGCCCACTGGTTGCCGTTGCGGTCGATCTCGTGGCTCAGGCCTCTGGCCTCAGCCTGCTCGGTGAACCAGGCGCGGCACTCGGCGTCGGCGGAGGTCCAGGCGTGGCGCCGGTAACCGCCGCTGCCCGCGTGCCGGCCGACGGGCAGCAGTTCCCGCCACATCCGGCGGAAGCCCTCCCCCGCCGCGCCCGCCTTCTCGTATGCGTCGCTCACGCGTCGCCCTCGCGCATCGGGACGCGCACGTCGCGCTCCTCGGCGACCTCGTTGGCCCGGTCGTATCCGGCGTCCACGTGCCTGATGACGCCCATACCGGGGTCGTTGGTCAGCACCCGGCGGATCTTCTCCCCGGCCAGGGCCGTACCGTCGGCGACCGTGACCTGGCCCGCGTGAATGGAACGGCCGATGCCGACGCCGCCGCCGTGGTGGATGGAGACCCACGACGCGCCGGAGGCGACGTTCACCATGGCGTTGAGCAGCGGCCAGTCCGCGATGGCGTCCGACCCGTCGAGCATCGCCTCGGTCTCCCGGTACGGCGAGGCCACGGAGCCGCAGTCGAGGTGGTCACGGCCGATCGCGACGGGGGCGGACAGCTCGCCGGAGGCGACCATGTCGTTGAAGCGCTCCCCGGCCCGGTCGCGCTCGCCGTACCCGAGCCAGCAGATGCGCGCGGGCAGGCCCTGGAAGTGGACGCGCTCCCCGGCCATCTTGATCCAGCGGGCCAGAGACTCGTTCTCGGGGAACAGGTCGAGGATGGCCCGGTCGGTCCTGGCGATGTCGGCGGGGTCGCCGGACAGCGCGGCCCAGCGGAAGGGGCCCTTGCCCTCGCAGAACAGCGGCCTGATGTAGGCGGGCACGAAGCCGGGGAAGTCGAAGGCGCGCGCGTAGCCCGCCAGCTTGGCCTCGCCGCGGATCGAGTTGCCGTAGTCGAAGACCTCGGCCCCGGCGTCCTGGAAGCCGACCATCGCCTCGACGTGCCTGGCCATGGACTCGCGGGCCCGCTGGGTGAAGCCCTCCGGATCCTTGGCGGCCTCGTCGGCCATGTCCTCGAAGGCGACGCCGATCGGCAGGTAGGCCAGCGGGTCGTGCGCGGAGGTCTGGTCGGTGACGACGTCGATCTCGGCGCCCCTGGCGAGCAGTTCCGGTACGGCCTGCGCGGCGTTGGCCTCGACACCGATGGACAGCGGCCTGCGGGCGTCGCGCGCCTCGTAGGCGAGGCGCAGGGCCTCGTCGAGGTTGTCGGCCTTGACGTCGAGGTAGCGGTGCTCGATGCGCCGGTCGATGCTGCGCGGGTCGCAGTCGATGCAGATGACGACGCCGCCGTTCATGGTGACGGCCAGCGGCTGGGCGCCGCCCATGCCGCCGAGCCCGGCGGTGAGGGTGATCGTCCCGGCGAGGGAGCCGCCGAACCGCTTGGCGGCGACGGCGCTGAAGGTCTCGTAGGTGCCCTGGAGGATGCCCTGGGTGCCGATGTAGATCCACGACCCGGCGGTCATCTGCCCGTACATGGTCAGGCCGAGCTGTTCGAGGCGCCGGAACTCGGGCCAGGTCGCCCAGTCGCCGACCAGGTTGGAGTTGGCGATCAGGACACGCGGCGCCCACTCGTGGGTCGTCATGACGCCGACGGGACGGCCGGACTGCACGAGCAGGGTCTCGTCGCCCTTCAGCGTGCTCAGGGTGCGGGTGATGGCGTCGTAGGAGCGCCAGTCACGCGCCGCCTTGCCGGTGCCGCCGTACACGACGAGCTTGTCGGGATGCTCGGCGACCTCGGGGTCGAGGTTGTTCATGAGCATCCGTAGCGCGGCCTCCTGCTGCCAGCCGCGCGTGTTCAGCTCCGTCCCACGCGGAGCCCTGATCGGACCTCGGCCGTTCTGCTCAGCCACGCTTCCGCCCTCCAGCACGTCGGCCGTCAGCCGACATGTTCAAATAGATGTATTCACTTGTATCCCGCTTGAATAGTTTCAGTCAACAGGCTAGTCCGTGAAGATCTCCCTGGCCGCGGCCGACACCTCGAACGCCTCAAGCCGTCCCTCGGCCCCCGGGATCTCATCGCACATCGCCTCAAGAAGGACTCTGCCCAGCATCATGGGGCCGCAGGCCGTGTCGAAGACCAGACTCGTGCCGACCTCGGCGGCCAGCACCACGTCCGACAGCGCCGCGGCGGGCGCGAAGGCGCTGTCGGCGACCGTCACCACGCTCAGCCCGGCGTCCCTGGCGACGGTGAGCGCCTCGGTCAGCTCCGCCGGATAGCGGGGCAGCGCGAAACACAGCAGCGCGGTCGCCCCCGCCGCCGCGGCCCGCTCGATCCGGTCGGCCAGCATGGACCCGCCCTCGTCGAGCAACCGCACGTCCGGGTGGACCTTGGCCGCGAAGTAGGAGAACCCCGCGGCCTGCGCGGCGGCGGCCCGCAGTCCGAGGACCGGCAGCGGCCGGGAGACCGACAGCAGCCGCGCGGCGGCGACGACCGGCTTGGGATCGGCCAGCGTCCCGGCCAGCCGCCGCAGGTGGGCGATCTCCGCCAGTACGGCCCGCTGCAACTCGTTCGGCGCCTCCTCCTCCGCGCCCTCCCCGGCCTCGTCCTGGACGACCGTCTCCGGGGAGCCCAGCTCACGCAGCTGCCTGCGCAGCGCGGGGTAGCCGTCGAACCCGAGCGCCATCGCGAAGCGGGTCACCGACGGCTGACTGACCCCGGCCAGCTCGGCGACCTCCACACTGGACAGGAAGGCCGCCTCCCCGGCGTGCTGCACCAGGCAGTGCGCGATCCTGCGCTGCGCGGGGGTCAGCCGATGCCCCTCGAACAGCCGCAGCATGCGGGGTCCGGCGTCGTCGTGACTCATGCTTCTCCTCGGTCGGGACATCGGGCGGGGCCCAGCGCGGCCGTGACTCAGAACCCGGGCCTGAAGCGGAGCCGGGCTTCAGACTTGGGCATGGAATATATTCATTCATCATGCCGCCTGCATGGCTACATGCAGAACGGTGGAGGCTCCCTAAAGGGCTATTCGGTCACCGCCCGGCTGGCCGTCCGCCGGAGACCAGTGACAGCCGTCACCGTCGTTTGCCCGCCTTCCGTGCCAGGCCCGGGCCCTCAACGCATGATCATGCGCGGAAGTGGACATGACCCGCGCGAAAAGCACCATGAACCGCCAGGCTGGGGCTACCGGTTGCCGGAATATGACCCCGGGGCATAAGAAAAGCGGATAACCTCCGCAGAAAATGGATCTGCTGGACGGAGAACACGGTGGCATCGTCGAAGCCGGAGAGGCCCAGGCTCGACACCACGACCCCGAACATGGGGCGGGTCGCTGACTACTTCCTGGGTGGCAAGGACAACTTCGCCGCCGACCGGGAAGCGGCCAAAGCGGCGATGGCCATCACCCCCGAACTGCCCGTGCTCTGGCGTGAGGGACGGCGCTTCCTCGGCAGGGCCGTACGATTCCTCGCCCAGGAGGCCGGGATCCGGCAGTTCATCGACGTCGGCTGCGGCCTGCCGACCCAGGGCAACGTGCACGAGATCGCCCACGCGGTGGCCCCGGACGCACGGGTCGTCTACGTCGACAACGACCCCATGGTCGTGGTCCACGGCCAGGCCCTGCTGCAGGACGACCGGCTGACCGTGGTCGTCGAGGCCGACCTCCGCGACCCCGAGGCACTGCTCGCCGACCCCGGCCTCACCAAGATGATCAACCCCGACGAGCCGGTCGCGATCCTGCTGTTCGGCGTGCTCCAGGACATCCAGGACGACTCCCAGGTCGACCAGATCATCGACTACCTCCGCAAGACCATCTCGCCGGGCAGCTACCTGGCCATCTCCCACCCGGTCGGCGACCTGCGCCCCGAGGCCACCGCCAAGCTCGCCGCCTTCTACCAGAACGAGGGCGCCGTCACCGGCCCCCACAGGAAGGGCCTGCGCAGCAAGGCCGAGATCGAACGCTACTTCGACGGCCTCGCCCTGGTGGACCCCGGAGTCGTCTACATCCCCGAATGGCGCCCAGAGGACGACCTGATCCACCGCCTCGACTCCATCTGGGTCGTCGGCGGCATCGGCCACAAGGAATAGCGCCTCCCCCTCAACAGGGCCTCCCTGCGCGTCCGACCACATCACACAACCGACCTGACCACCCCCGCGTGCGCGGGGAGCACCGGACGTCGTCGGCTGCTGGGGTGGGAAGCCCGGGACCATCCCCGCGCGGGATGGTCCCGAGGACGACGTCATGCTGCTGCCCGCGATGTGGTGCTCCCCGCGCACGCGGGGATTGTCTGCCGCCCCTCGAAGAGGCGGGAGATAACGATCAAGGTGTGGCGTTGAGGAGAGCGTTGATGTCGGTTTCTCGGTAGCGGCGTTGGTTGCTGGGGGTTCTCACTGAGGGGATGCGGCCGGTCAGGGCCCAGCGGTTGACGGTTTTGGGGTCGACGCCGAAGATGCGGGCCACTTCGCCGGGGGTGAGAAGGCGTTCGGTGGTGCCGGTACCGGTGGTGAAGGTGCCGTCGGGGGCTACGGCCTTGAGTGGGGACATGGGGGCTCCGTAGGGGGTCAATGGCGGGTGCGGTGGAGAATCTCGTCGTTCCGGGCCAGGGCCTTGGCGAGCCGGTGGAGGGTGGTTCTGCCGAGGATGTCGCGGGCTCCGGCCGCGCGTTGGTCGGGGCGGAGCGGTTTGTAGCGGATGGCCCACCATCGGGGCAGGCCGGGCAGGTGGAGGTGTTCGTAGCGCCAGGCGGGGTGGGCGCTGATGAGCAGGTCGATCATTCGTCGCTCGTAGTCGGTCATGGTCGTCCTCGTTCGGAGGGCGGACAAGAAACTCAGGCCGCAGGCCGGGGGCACTTCACCGAAGTCCGTGGACCTTTCTTCGTGCAGGTCATGAGGGCGGTCGTAAGGCCCTTCGAGGGGGCGGGTGCCCGGCCCCGAGCCGGGGAGCACGACGGCCGAACACCCTGGAGGAGGACCGGCCCCACGAGTGAGACCGGTGCGCCAGACGACTCCCCTTCCCCACCACGCTCAGAACGTGCATGGGAGCCGCCTTGCGAAGATGTGCGGCCCAGGTCCCTCCTACCTGGACCGCACGTTCATGGGGTACGGCGAGCAGCGGGTGGGATGAATTTCCACCGCCCGCCGTACCGGCTTCACGAGCGCAGCAACCTGCGCAGTCCGGTGGGACGCTCCCGCGCGGCGCCCTGACCGGTCCGTACGGTTCGAGCGGCCTGGACCAGACCGGATGCCCTCGCCAACTGCCTGACCCGAGCGGCCTGCAGAGCGCGGGCGACGGCGACGGCCTGAATGCTCGGCGGCACCACCGGAGACACCTGGGCGCTCAACTTACGGTCCAGCTCCTCGGCGGACTCGGCCCGCACCAACAGCACCTTTCCGGGGTACGGCCTGCCGGACAGGACGCTCCGGTAGGCGCTCCACAGGCCGGACCGCGAGCTGTGGAAGACGAGCCAGTCCGGGTGAGCCGTCTGCACGGAGTTACAGGCCCGATCTGAAAACTCAGAAACTTGACGAGAAGCCCAGGCCGGGAGCATCATGCCGCCCTCCCACCCGGCGAACGCCGTCCCCCAGCGAACTCCGACTCCTCACCGAGCGCCCCACCCCTCCTACGGGAAGCCCCGCCACGAACCGGCGCCGGGGAAGACTTCGACGTGGAAGCCGCGAGCCGCATCGCCCGGATCATCTCCGCCTCCCGCATCCGCTCCTCCAGCCCGTCGCCTGTGACGTCCTCGACGATCACCGGCCGCGGCCCGTCCCAGACAGCCATCGCGTAGAAGCAGCGGCGCCCCAGGCTGTAGAGAACCGTCCAGTCGGCCCACACCTGGTTGATCCGCTCGGCCTCGGCCCGCGCCGGACCATCCCACACCCGCCGATACACCGGCGCGTACGGCAGGCCATCCCGATGCCGCCCGGTCACGAAACCACCCCCGCAACAGCGTCGCGAGCCTTCTCCTCCTGCGCGGCCACGGCCTCCTGGACCTGCTCGAAGGTGTCGGCGTCCACGGTCGGCTCGGCCCCAGCGCGCAATGCCGTACGCGGGAACGCCCGATTGCGGATCGCCCAGAACCGTCCGGCGTCGCTGATGATCAACCGCCACCCCGGGATCGCCGGTGCGGCCGTTTCGGACTTGCCTTCGTACACGGTCGCGCCCCTTTGCGATCAAGGACCTGTTCCCGCGCCATGAAAACCGGGGAGGTCCGCCGTAATTCGCTGAGAAAACAGCAGGTATGTGAGAGGCCCGATCAACAGTTGAAGGCCTGCCGCGCCCTCAGCTCTCGCACGTTCTGAGGATCTCCCAACGCCGCGTCGCGTCTCGACCGCCTTCCTGTTTCATCTGCGCCCATCACGTTTCGCTTTGTCTCGTCTATGTCTCCTCTCGCTTTGATTTCGCCGGTAGCCTGCTCTTGCAGTCCCTCCTCATTAAGGCGCAAACCATGGCTGACCAGCAGATCCTCCTGAAGTCACTTTTGCAGCAACGTCACTGGCAGACATACAAGACCTTTTGCAAGGAATACGACAAAGCCGCCAAGCTGGTGGACTCAACATTGCAAGGAAAATGGCCGAGCCGCGCCCAGCTTCACCGCTGGCTCTCCGGGGAACTCAAAGGCCTGCCCTACTCCGACCACTGCCGGGTCCTGGAGGCGATGTTCCCCGGCCGAACCGTCGAAGAACTGTTCTCCCCGAACAGCACCCGGAACTCAACCCCCAGAAGCGACACCCACCTGCCGAAAAACGCCGCCCCCTCCGTCGAAGCCGCCCCCGCGCCTCAGCTGGCCGACGTGACGGCCGTGTTCGGCAGCCGCTCGGCATTCGCCTCCACCTACCCACCCACCGTCCTATTCGACACCGCCAAAGAGATCAGCGCCGCCGGCCTGTCGCTCAACGTGCTCTGCCAGAGCTACCCCGACCACCGCCTCAAAAGTCTGCTGGAGAACGGCACCCGCATCCGATGCCTGTTCCTCGACCCCAAGGGAACAGCCATCCGCGCCCGCGAGGACGAGGAAGGCTACAAAGACAACACCCTTGTCACGCTGACCGCGCTCAACATCAACATACTGACCCGCCTCAGGGACCAGCTCCCTCGCGAGGCCGCTGACCTGCTCGAACTGCGCGTCTACGACGAGACGATCCGCTTCAACATCCTCATCGTGGACGGTGCCACCTGCGTGGTCCAGCCGTACCTCCCGCAAGCGCGCGGTGTCGACTCCCCTACGATTGTGATCAACGACAACACCGCCGCCGACGGGTTGTTCCCCGTCTTCGATCGGGTGTTCACCTCGCTGTGGGAGCGGAGCCTGCCGGTATGACCCTTGACGTCCGTACGGTCCTGCCCATCGCCGAGCAGGCCGTCACCATCGCCGCCGAGATCGTCAGAACCCGTCTTCCCGGGATCGTCACCGCCAAAGGCGACCGTGACATGGCCACCGAGGTCGACTACGCCGTAGAACATGCCGTGCGTGACTTCCTCACCCGGGAAACCCCGGAGATCGCCTTCCTCGGGGAGGAAGAGGGCGGTCCAGCCAGGGAAGAGGGGCAGGTGTGGGCGCTCGATCCGGTGGACGGCACCGCCAACCTCCTGCACGGCATCCCCCTGTGCGGCGTCTCCCTCGGCCTGATCGACAACGACACCTCCATCCTCGGAGTGATCGACCTGCCCTTCCTCGGCTCCCGCTACAGCGCCGCCCACCATCGCGGCGCCCACCTCAACGGCCACCCCATCCACTGCGGCCGAACCGACGACCTGACCGAGGCGATCGTGGGCATCGGCGACTACGCCGTAGGACAGGCCGCCGACGCGAGGAACCGGCTGCGCCTGGCCGTCACCGGGGAGCTGGCCGCCCGGGTGCAGCGGGTCCGGATGTTCGGCTCGGCCGCCGTCGATCTGGCCTGGGTCGCCGAGGGACGGATCGACGCGGCGATCATGTTGAGCAACAAGCCATGGGACACCGCCGCAGGCGTGCTCATCGCCCGCGAGGCCGGGGCTGTGGTCGTCGATCTGGACGGCACTCCGCACACCGTCAACGCCCAGGCCACCATCGCCACCACCCCGGCGATCCTCACTGATCTACTTGATCTCATTGCCAAAGCGGACAAGAGCACCTTCGGGGAAGATCATTCTCGTCCCGCGCTCACGAATCCTCCAGAGTTGCCCCAGTGACGAGCAACACCACACGACAGGACGGAGCCGCCGAACGACTCCGCGCCGCCCGTGCCTACATGCGACGTGCGGGTTCCACACCCGCGCTCTTCACGGCCTGGCTGTACGCGGTCGAAGCGGAATGTGAGACACGATGCGGCAAGCACCGGGAAGCACTACGCGTCATCACCAAGGCAGAAGACGCCCTGGCCGACGCTGACGAAACTCCGCTGCCGGAGTGGTTCGACTGGTTCTCACCGATCCGTCTGGCCTCCCTCAAAGGCAACACCCAGCTCAAGGCAGGCCACCTGCCCCAGGCCCGCCAGACCCTTCTTCACGTTCTGGACGAACTGCCCGACGAGGCCAGGAAACAGCGCACCGTCGTCCTGGGCGACGTGGCGCACCACCCTCATCGCGCTTCAGCGTTGAGCGTCTCTATCCCGCCCAGCAGGTCGGCCAGGGAGTCAAGGCGCAGGCTGGGGAGCCGGGCGGCCTCCGGGTCGGCCTGCTGGATGGTCCCCCACGGGCCGCGCCTGACCAGCGCGGTCCTCATCCCCGCCGCCACCGCCGGGCGGATGTCGTTGTCCAGGCGATCCCCCACATACAAGATCTCCCCGGCCGCGAACGGCACCACCTCAGCCAGCCGCGTGAAGAACAACGGGTCAGGCTTGGCCGCCCCCCAGTCGTCGGAGGTGCCGATCAGGTCCACGTCCTTGGCGAACAGCTCACGCAGGATGCGACCGGCCCGCACGGTCTGGTTACCGGCGATCCCCAGCCACAGGCCAGCCTCGCGCAACGCCGCCAGCGCGGGCCGTACATCCGGGTAGAGGTCCTCCTCACCGAAGGTCTCCGCCCGGCCCGCCGCCGCACGAACCTCCCGCTCCTTGTCCAGGTCGAACCCGGGGCGAAACACCTGGAAGGTCTCCCGGTAGTCACGCCCCTGAGCGATCACCGCACCGAACACGGCACTGAAGGTATGCCGGGGAACACCGAGCCAGTCCGCCCAGGTGCCGTACTCACGGCTCTCGTCCACCAGGCACTCACCGACATCGAACACCACCGCGCGAATCATGCCCGCAGCCTACGACGCCCCTTCCCGCGCAAGCGGACATGAAGACGACAGGAAGCACACCCTCAGCGAAAGCCCGAAGCCCTCACAGTTCCTTGAGGATTCGCTCCAGGATCACCGGGGTCGCGTTCGGTTGTTCGGCTTCTATGTCGAGGCTGTTCATGACGTGCCAGTACTTCTCGGTCTCCGAAGGTTTGTCCAGGTAGAGGGCGCCGGCGAGTTGTTCGAGGTAGACCACGTCGGGGAGTTCGCCCTCGGGGAAGCGCAGGATCGTGATGGGGCCCGCCGCGCAGGCGTGTCCGCCGGTGTGGAACGGCATGATCTGCAGGGTGACGTGGGGCAGCTCGGACAGGCGGATGAGGTGCTCGATCTGGGCGCGCATCGTCACGGAGCCGCCGATGAGACGGCGTAGCGCGGCCTCGTCGATCACCATCCACAGCTTCGGCGGGTTCCTCCGGAGCAGCAGTTCCTGGCGCCGCATCCGCAGGGCCACCCGTCGTTCGGCCTCCAGGGGGCTGACGTCGCGACGGCCGAGCTGGACGACGGCCCGCGCGTAGCCCTCGGTCTGCAACAGGCCGGGGACGAACTGGACCTCGTAGCTGCGGATGACGCTCGCGGCCTGTTCGAGGCCGAGGAAGGCGTCGAACCAGTCGGGCACCACGTCGTGGTAGTCCTGCCACCACCCCGGCACGTTCGCCTGCTCGGCCAGCGAGAGCAGCGTCGCGCGCTCGGCCTCGCCCGCCACGCCGTACAGGGTGAGGAGGTCGGCCACGTCACGCCGTTTGAAGCTGGTACGGCCGAGCTCCAGCCTGCTGATCTTGGAGTGTGAGGCCCGGATGTGCTCCCCGGCCTCCTCACGGGTGACGCCCCTGGCCTCGCGCAGCCGGCGCAGCTGCGCGCCGACCAGCATCCGCGCCACCGTTGGTCCCGCCCGCCGGTAGTCAGGCGTGAGGTTCTCCTCCGACGAGGTCATGCTCGTCCGAACAGTACGCACGCTCGCTCCCTATTCAGGATGTACGGCCGGGTCCAAGCTTTACATGCCGGACAGGTCAGGCACAGGGGGATGAATCCATGGAACCAAGTGTTCATTATCATCCTAATGATCATGGCGGAGGCGTCATGACGCGGGAGCAGGGAGAACTTGTGGACGACAGGACGGGTTTCTCCGAGGCCACCAGGTTGAACCCCGGGGTCGCGCACAACGCCAGGGTCTGGAACTACTGGCTTGGCGGTAAGGACCACTACCCGGCGGACCGTGAGGTCGGCGAACGGGTCTTCGGCATGTTCCCGAACATCGTGCACGTCGCCCGCGCCGACCGCGCCTTCCTCGGCCGCGTGGTCAACCACCTCGCCGGGCAGGCGGGCGTCAGGCAGTTCCTCGATGTCGGGACCGGCCTGCCGACCGTGGACAACACCCACGAGGTCGCCCAGCGCCTCGCCCCCGAGTCGCGGATCGTCTACGTCGACAACGACCCCCTCGTGCTGGTGCACGCCCGCGCCCTGCTGACGAGCACGCCCGAGGGCGCGACCGACTACATCGACGCCGACGCCCGTGACACCGCGACGATCCTGCGCGAGGCCGCCAGGACACTGGACCTCGACCGGCCCGTCGCGGTCATGTTGCTGGGCATCCTGAACTTCATCCTCGACACCGACGAGGCACTGTCCATCGTGCGCGGGCTGATGGCGGCGGTGCCCTCGGGCAGCTACCTGGTGCTCACCCACCCGACCCTGGAGCTGGGCGGGGAGGCGAACGTCGAGGCGATGCGGTTCTGGAACGAGCACGCCACGCCCCCGATCACCGCCCGCAGCGGCGAGGAGATCGCCCGCTTCTTCGACGGCCTCGAAATCCTCGACCCCGGCCTGGTCTCGTGCTCCCTGTGGCGCCCCGACCTCCCCGAGATCGGTGAACTCCCCACCCGGATCTCCCAGTACGGTGCCCTCGCCAGAAAGCCCTGACCGTCAGCGGGCGAGGAGGTCGGTGACGGTCACCGGCTGGAGGCGGCGGCGGGCAAGGCCCTTGAGGATGTGGGGCATCGCCTCCGCCGTACCGGGGTGGCCCAGGTGCAGGCTGACGATCGAGCCCGGCCGTACGGTGTCCAGGACGTTGGCCGTGACGGTCGCGACACCGGGGTCGTTGTGGTCGTCGGAGTCCACGTCGTAGGACAGGCAGGTCCGGTAGCCGACGCGCGCCGCGAGTTCACGGACCATGGGCGTGGCGTGGTGGGCTCTCGACGGCCTGAAGGAGGAGCCGATCGTCCCGGTGAGGCGGCGCAGCCTGGCGGCGCACCGGGCGATCTCGTCGTAGGCCTCGCGCTCCCCCATCGAGGAGATGTCCAGGTGGTGCTCGGTGTGGTTGCCCAGGTCGTGGCCACCGGACAGGACGCGCCGGGCCATCCGGGGATACCGGGCGAGCCAGTCGCCGACCGCGAGGACCGTCAGGTGGGCGCCGTGCCGCTCGGCCTCGGACAGGACGCGTTCGGCCAGGTCGGCCGGTCCGGCGCCGTGGAAGGTCAGCGCGACCTTCGGCCGGTCCCGGGGACCGTTGCTCACCTCGCGGGCCGTGCCCCCGGCACCGGACCGCCTCCTGGCCGACATGCCCTTCCGGGTGACCGGGGTGGCGGCGGGGCCGGGGGCGGGGTGAACGCCCAGGGCCTGCCACGGGTCCTGAACGGCCTGCCCGGGACCGGGGGCGGTCCGCCAGGGGCCCGGGGCGGGGCGCTGGAGATCCGAGGCGGCCTGCCCAGGAGCGGTGGGCCGCCAGGGGCCCGGGGCGGGGTGCCGGGCGTCGGGGAAGGGTTGCCAGGGTTCTTGAACGGCCTGGCGGGGGCCCACAGCGAGGCCCGGAGCGGCCGGGACGGAGAGGGGCCGGGGGGTCGGCACCGGGGAGGTCCCCCCGGGGAACGTCCGCGGGACCGCCTCGGGGACCATCTCGGGAGCCGCGCCCGGCCCTTTCCTGCCCGGGGAGCAGGAGACCACGCCGCCGAGGGCGGCGACGAGCCCGAGGCCCAGGACCAGGCGCCGTCCGACCACGGCCTCCCCGTTCACCGGAAGATCCCGGTGTGGCCGAGCGAGTAGCGTCCCGGCTGGGGGTAGACGGCCAGGCCGTGCGGTCCGGCGCCGACGGGGATCTTGCGGATGAGACGGCCGTCGGCGGTGTCGAGGACGTAGACGACCCCGTCGTACCTGCCGGACAGCCACAGGCGGCGCCCGTCGGCGGACAGGCCGCCCATGTCCGGTGAGCCGCCACCGGGGATACGCCAGGTGGCGACCGGTTTGTGGCGGGCGAAGGAGATGACGGAGACCGACCCCTCCCCCCGGTTGGACACGTACAGCAGCTTCGAGTCACGGCTGACGTAGAGCCCGTGGGCGCCCGCTCCGGTCCTGACGAAGCGTTTCACCCGGAAGTCCTTCGCGCCGACGAGCCACACCCCGTTCCTGGACATGTCGGCGACGTAGAAGGTGGTGCCGTCGGGGGACAACTTGACGTCCTGCGGCATGCTCCCCCGGACCCCGGCCATCCCATGCCCTCCGGGCACCATGCGGCTCCCGGCCACCACGTGTCCTCCGGACGTCACATGCCCACCCGGCGCGTGCTCTCCGGTCCTCACCTGCCCCCCGGGCACCCGCCCACCCGGCATCGCGTGCCCAGCCCGCGCGTGCTCTCCGGATGTCGCGTGGCCGTCGGCCGCGGCGTGCCGTACGCCGTCGGTGTCCGGGTGGCCGTGGGGCACCTTCGTCTGGGTCAGGTCGACGACGGCGCGGACCTTCCTGGCGGCCACGTCCACGGCCACCAACTGGCCGGAGAACTCGCAGCTGGCCAGGAAGACCGTCTCGTCGGCGGTGAAGTCGCCGTGGTTGACGCCCCGGCAGGGCATCGGCAGCGAGTGCCGCAGCCGCATGGTGCGGGGGTTGCGGAAGTCGAGGCGGTTGTTGCGTTCGGCCATCACCAGGGCGGTACGGCCGTCCGGGGTGAAGTACAGGTTGTAGGGGTCGTCGACGGGGATGGACCTGCCCGGTCTGCCGGTCTTCGGATCGATCGGGGTGAGCGTGTTGCCGTCGTTGTTGTTGACCCACAGCGTCTTGAGGTCCCACGAGGGGACGACGTGCTGTGGCCGTCCGTGGACGGGGAACTCGCGGATCACCCGGTAGGTCCTCGGGTCGATCACGCTGACGGTGTCGCTCTCGCTGTTGGGCACGTAGACCCGCGAGGGGAAGTCCTTCACGGCCGGGCTGAGCATCCCCGGCCGGTCGTGGGCGTAGACGTCCGGCGTCTCCGGCGCCCCCCTCACCGGGACCCGCCCGTGCGGGGACCCGGCGGGCTCGGCGGGACCGGCCGGTACGGCGGGGCCGCTCCCGCACCCCGGCGCACACGCGAGCACGATGACCAGGGCGG
Source organism: Streptosporangium sp. NPDC001559 (assembly GCF_042893955.1). Classification (NCBI taxonomy): domain Bacteria; kingdom Bacillati; phylum Actinomycetota; class Actinomycetes; order Streptosporangiales; family Streptosporangiaceae; genus Streptosporangium; species Streptosporangium sp. NPDC001559. The sequence goes on along the minus strand of NZ_JBIAVG010000005.1, from coordinate 31,863 downwards.
TGCCGGCGCGCAGCCGCCCTCGTCCGTCTTCCAGCCGTCTCATGACCGCCCCCGTCGCCCTGGTTCCAACGAGGGCCCGCCCCGCGGATCACCCAGGCGACTCCCCGCGGAACAGGCCCAGGGAAGACGCTAGGAACCCCTCGGTCAGGAAAGGGTCACACCATGGTCATCGGTGGCCCGCCTTTTCCCGCTCCCGGGCGCGCGACGGCCACCGAGTCAGGAAATGTCAGCTCTCGAAGGGGGGTACGGCGCGCAGCCCGGCGAGGGTGAGGCCGACGGCCCGCCTGCACCCCTGGAGCACCTCCTCGGCGGGGCCGCCCCGCCTCAGGCCCATGGAGATCGCGAGCTTGGCGGTCCCGACCACGGAGCCGACGGCGGCGCACGCCTCGACGGCGTCGAGTTCGCCGGGGAAGGCCTCCTGGAGGGCCTCGACCATCTGGTGCTGGACGTCGAACATCAGCAGCAGCGCCTGCGCCCTGAGCGAGGGGACGCTCATGACCAGGCGGTTGATCTCGGTGATCTGCCAGCCCATCTCGTCGTCCTCGGCCAGGGTTTCGAAGATCGTCTCCACGGCGCGGGCCAGCAGGTCGGCGGGGCCCTCGTCAGGACGGCGTTCGGCGACCGTCCGCAGCAGGCGGTCGAGGCTCTCCCTGGCGTCGCACAGGACCACCTCCTCCTTGCTCGCGAAGTAGCTGAAGAACGTCCGTGTCGAGACGTCGGCGGCCATGGCGATCTCGGAGATGGTCGTCTGCTCGTAGCCCTTCTCCAGGAAGAGGCGTAGGGCGCCGGAGATCAGAGCATGTCTGGTACGGAGTTTCTTGCGTTCGCGCAGCCCGGGGACCTCACCCATGGGCGAATCTTAGTGCATGGAATTATGTTATGCACTTATTGCAAACTTACACCACATGTACTTTTATGGGAGATGACAAACGATCTCCTCCCACGCCACCGCACGGGCCACACATACTGGAGGATCCGATGAAAATCCACACCGACACGCAACGGTGCGTGGGCGCGGGCATGTGCGCACTCACGGTGCCCGAGGTGTTCGACCAGAGCGAGGACGACGGCACCGTCGTCCTTCTCGACGCCGAGCCTCCGGCCGCCCAGCGAGCCGCGGTTCAGCGGGCCGAGCGGCTGTGCCCTTCGGGAGCCATCTCGGTGCTTCTCGACGACTGACCGCCTGGCTCCCCGTCCCGGCCACGTGACCCGCGAAAGTCCGGCCGGGACGGGAAGATCATCAGAGGTGGTAGGCGTACTCGCGGAACTCCCAGTCGGTGACGGTCCTGGAGAAGCGCTGCACCTCGTCACGCTTGTAGACCAGGTACGCCGCGGCGAACTCCTTGCCCAGCACCTCGGTCAGCTCCGCGTCGGCCTCGAAGGCGTCCAGCGCGGCGGGCAGCGTCATCGGCAGCACCGGCGCCTTGGTGGCGTCGTAGCCGTACCCCTCAAGCGGGGCCGGAGGCGTGATCCGGTCGCGGATGCCGAGGTAGACGGCGGCCAGCAGCCCCGCGATGCCCAGGTAGGGATTGGCCGAGGCGTCGCCGAGCCGTACCTCGATGCGGCTGCCCGCGCCGCGCTCCGGCGGGATGCGCAGCATGGCGCTGCGGTTGTCCAGCCCCCAGTCGTTGAGCCAGGGCGCCAGGGTGTCGGGGCCGAAGCGCTTATAGGAGTTGATCGTGGGGTTGAGCAGCGCGGCCAGGGCCGGGGCGTGGGCGAGCACGCCGCCGATGGCGTGCAGCGCGGTGGCGGAGAGGCCGTGCTCGGCGTCCTGGTCACCGGGCTGGGCGGCGAAGACGTTGCGGCCCTCGGCGTCCGTACACGACAGGTGGACGTGGAAGCCCGAGCCGCCCTCGTCGTCGAAGGGCTTGGCCATGAAGGTGGCCATCAGGCCGTCGTGCCGGGCCAGTTCCTTGATCGCGCCCTTGAAGCGGAAGGCGCGGTCGGCGGCGTCGAGAGCCTCCGAGTGGTGCAGGTTGATCTCGAACTGACCGCCGGAGAACTCGTGGTTGCCCATGGTGACGCCGATGTCGAGCTTGCGCAGGGTGCGCAGCGTGCGCAGGACGTGGGACAGGCGGTCCCCCTTGCGCCCGGTGACGTAGACATTGCCCAGGGCGTCGTCGTAGCGCCGCCACCCGGTGGACGAGCCGGGCGTGGGGTCGGGTTCGAGCAGGTAGTACTCAAGCTCGGGACCGGCTATGGCGGTCAGGCCGAGGTCGGCCAGGCGGGCGACGGCCGCGCGCAGCACCTGGCGGGGGGATTCGAGGAAGGGCTCGCCGGTCGCCGGGTCGCAGGCGTCGCCGAGGACGTGGGCGACGCCGGGCTCCCAGGGCAGCTCGACCAGGGTGCCCAGGTCGGGGCGGATGGAGACGTCGGGCAGGCCCCGGTCCAGACCCCCGGGGACGGGGACGGTGTCCCCCTGGGGTGAGGTGTAGTAGACGGCCTGGCAGAAGGCGACACCGCTGTGGACGACGTCGGGCAGGCGTTCCAGCAGGACGTCCTTGCCGCGCTCGGTGCCGATCAGATCGGGGTAGCCGACCCGGACGACGTCGATGCCCTGTTCGCTCAGGCGCTCGACCGTCCGTTCTGCGGACTCCGCGCTCACTGCGTCCCCCTTGGTTCGTCCCAGGATTTCGTTTGGATGCAAAACATACGCCCCGAACGGCCGGGGAACAAGGCTCCAGCCAGGAAGGCGGCCGTTCCCATCGTGACATCTCGCAGTTCAAGGCATATCGTATGGCCCCAAACAGTCTGAGACGTTCCCTAGGCAAGGAGACATCGTGGCCACGGTGCGCGGCTTCTTCACTCCCAAGACGGCGACCGGCCGCTCCTCGCTGGTCCCGGCTCCGCCGTGGTACTACTCCGGTGATCTGCTCACCGTCGAGTATCGCACCGACCCCGCCAGGGTGGCCGAGCTGCTGCCCGAGCCCCTGACCCTCGCCGACGAGGACCCCGGCGCGGTCGCGATCATCTGGGCCGACTGGCAGTCCTGCTCGGGAAGCAAGGAGGAGCTCCTCGACCCGGTGCGCTCGCAGTACAAGGAGTGCTTCGTCGTGGTCCGCTGCGCCTTCGAGGGGCGCACCTTCTCCCGCTGCGTCTACATCTGGGTGGACAAGGACTTCGCGATCGCCCGCGGCATGCACCAGGGCTACCCCAAGAAGCTCGGCTCGATCCACCAGACCCGCCCCTACCCGTACGGCCAGGCCGCGCCCCGCATCGGCGAGGGCGGCACGTTCGGCGCCACCCTGGCCGCCGCCGACCGTCGTCTGGCCCAGGCCGTCGTACGGCTGAACGAGCCCAGCGAGACCAACGGCTTCGTCAACGGCCACCCGATGGCCCACAACCGCTGGCTGCCCTCCATCGAGCCGGGCGGCGGCCTGGCCCTCGACGAGCTGATCTCCAGCGCCGGGCAGTCCTTCGAGGGCGGCCAGGCCTGGAAGGGCGACGCCGAGATCGAGCTGTTCGACGCCCCGACCGAGGAGCTGTCCGCGCTGCGCGTCGAGGAGGTCATCGGCGGCTACTACCGGCAGGTCGGCGTCGTCTGGAACGGCGGCACCCTGCTGCAGGCGGGTGGTTCCGGAGCCGAGTGACTTTCCGGATATGACAGGGCCCGTACGGTGCAACCCCGTACGGGTCCTGTCATATCCGGCGCCAGTCCGTTGACGTGCGCGGCGAACATCCGCTGGGATGGAAAGGAGAGCGCTCCCCTGACCGGCGGAGGGAGTGACGCCGTCGAAAATGGCGTGAGGATCTGTTCTTCCCGGCCGGCCACCGCCCGCCGTACGACATCGAGGAGTTCGCGTGCCCGCGTACTATTCATTGACGGAGACCGAGGAAGCGGTCAGCCGCCGCCTCGGGAGCATCCCGATCAGACGCGAGGCACTGGCCGCCGTCTCCAATCTGCACCGCGCGGCGACCGCCGTGCGACAGCACCTGGAGAACTCCGCCCTGCGCGTGGCCGACCTGACCTGGAGCGCGTTCGTCGTGCTGTGGGTGGTGTGGATATGGGAGGAGATCGAGACCCGGCACGTCGCCGCCGAGGCCGGCATCTCCAAGGGCACGCTGACCGGCATCATCAAGACCCTTGAGTCCCGTGGCCTGGCCGTCCGCAGCCAGCACCCCGACGACGGCAGGCTCGCCCTGCTGCGGCTGACCCCCGAGGGGGTCTCGCTGATGGAGCGGCTCTTCCCCGCCTTCAACGACGAGGAGGCGTTCGTGGTCACCGACCTCGACGCCGAGGAGGCCGTGACCCTGGCGGAGTCCCTGCGCCGGATCGTCACCCATCTTGAGGAGCACGGCGAGGAGCGCCGCGCGAAGCTCCGCAAGGAGAACCCGGCTCCGCCGCGTCGCGGTGGCCGCCGCCGCGCCGAGTAACCCCTTCGCTCCGCCTCGGGCGGGGTCCCACTCGTTCTCCGGGTGGGACCCCGCCTTTTTGCGCTTTCCGGCCTGAAGGACAAAACCCGGTTGATATGACCCTATTTGCCATTCCGGGACGATTGCCCCTGGCCTTTCCCTAGGGGAGTTAACGGAAGACCATCGCGGCTTTCCGTTAACCACCCCATCGGAAACCCCTACTACAAACCATTGACAAAACACCACACCGGGTGCGCGACCTCGCGTTTCTCAAGGAAATAGCATGCATTGCTTTATTACCTAAAAGGAGAACCGTGATAAAAGAGACATTGTTCGCCAAAGCTATCCTGCGTTCTCGTCGCTCGGTGTGGCTGTCCGTGGGAGCGGTGACCTGCGCGCTCATGATGGCCCTCCCAACCTCGGCGAGCGCGGCCGGCACGACCGGCGCCCCCAAGGCCGGCAAGATCGCCAAGATCGCCAAGTCGGCCCACGTCGACAGGATGGGCAAGGTGGCCAGGAGGGCCAAGACGGCCAGGGGGCCCGTGCTCCGGCACCGCGCACGGGCGGCCGCCGACCAGAAGAGGGCCCGGCTGGTCGTCCATCACCGCACGGTGTTGCGCGAGACGCCCCGGGCCCTGCGAATCAGGCAGGCCGACCCCGAGGCCACCGTCAACGCGGGCCAGACCGGTATCTACACGCTGAGCGTGACCAACAACGGCCCCTCGGTCGCCACCAACGTCGTGGTCACCGACACCCTGGACCCCAGGCTTGAGATCGTCCCTCCGCTGCCCGAGGGATGCACGGCCGAGGGCCAGGTCGTCACGTGTACGGTCGCCTCGCTCGCCGTCGGCGCGACGCAGACCTGGGACATCACGGTCAGGGTCCGGCCCGACACGCCGGTCGGGACCGTCATTCCCAACGTCGCCGACGTCGACTCCGACAACTCGACGCCGGAGACCAGTAACAACGCCAACATCAACGTCGCCGCTGAGTCCGACCTGTCGATCACCAAGACGGCCGGCACGCTGAACTCCGGTGGCACCGGCACCTACACCATCAAGGTCACGAACAACGGGCCGTCGGACGACACCGGAGTCGTCGTCACCGACACCCTGCCCGCCGGTCTGACGTTCGTCTCCAGCACACCGTCCGGTTGCACCGCCGCGGGACAGGTGGTGACCTGCCCGGTCGGCACCCTGCCCGCCGGAGAAAGCACGGACATCGTGCTGAACGTCAACGTCGACGCCACCGTGACCGGAACGGTCAGCAACACCGCCAGCGTCACCGGCGACAACCCCGATCCCGACACCGACAACAACAACATCACGATCGACACGCCGGTCAACGCCGTGGCCGATCTGACGATCACCAAGTCCGTGCGGGCCGGATAACCCCGCTTCCCGTAGCGCTCGCCGTCCGCCCAGGCGGACGGCGAGCCCGACGGACCGAACGGACGCAGAAGCGGCCACGACATGGCTCAGGCGGCTCCCTTGTCGGGAGCCGCCTGCTGTGTGTCTCAGGACGGTTCTAGGACGGTTTCACGGCGGTTTCAGGGCAGGGCTCAACCGGTCCGGCGGGCCGTCCACCGTACGGCGGAGCCCGCGACGACCAGCAGCCCGGCCAGGCCGAGCAGCCAGGCGGGGAAGCCGGTGAACGGCAGTTCCTCCCGGGGCACCGGCGCCGGTCCGGCGACGAGCGGCGGCTTCTCGAAGAGCGGCGGCCTCTCGACATGCGGAGGTCTCTTGACGTGCGGAGGCCTCTTGACGTGCGGAGGCCTCTTGACGTGCGGCGGCCGGTTCGTCACCGTGATCTCCGCGCGCCCGAGGTTGTTGTCGAGACGCGACTCGGGGGTCACGCCCGACACCTTCGCGACGTTGCGCAGCCGGTAGCCGTCCGGTGTGTCCGGGGAGACCAGCCCCCGCCACTCGACGGTGACCGCCTCCTCCGGACCCAACCTCCCCAACCGGCAGGTCAGCACCCGGTCCTGGTAACCGCAGGAGTCGGGGCTGACCGAGAGGAACGTCAGCCGGTCGTCGAGCGGGTCACGTACGACGACCTCGCGCGCGACCGCGGGTCCCACGTTCCTGATGGTCATGGCGAAGACCACCTCATGACCGGCGCGCACGGTTTCTTCCGCTTCGGCCGGTCCCTGGATGCAGGCCAGAGACAACAAAGCCATTGGCCATACGGCGTTCGATCTCTTCACTCATAAGCCGATCAAGTCGCTGAACAGGGAAAACTCCACGAGTTATACACCCGGTCACAGTCTGTCGGCATCGTGCCACACCCAGGGCAGACCAGTTCGTCAGACAGCGCGGACGATCAGCTCACCGGGCTGACCGACTTGGTGATGGACAGGTCGACCCCCGCCGCGGCGCATCCGGCGGGCAGGACGGCGGGGTCGGGCGGGGGCACCACGGCCCTGACCACGTTGGTCACCGTGCCCGTCACCACGTCGAAGATCTGGCTTCCCGTCTGCGAGGTGTCGTAGAAGACGATCTGCGGACTGCCGGCGGCGCGACCCGCCACCACGGTGAGGCCGGTGAAGCGGTAGCTCCCCGCGCCCGTCATCTGCCCGGTCACGGCGATGGTGAAGTCACTGCCACTGGTCACGCCGGTCGCGGTGCTGGTGTAGGTCCCGGAGATGTACAGACCCATCCTGTTCGCGGTACCGCCGGTGGCCAGGACGATGCCCTCGTTGGTGGTCGAGCCCTCGGACTCGTAGCCGAACCGGAAGTCGGCTATGCACCTGTTGTAGAGGGTTCCCGAGGTTGTGGCCGAGCCGATGACCGTGATGGTCCCGGTGTTCGTCGTGGTCGAGCCGTTCTGGAAGGCGCCGACCGTGGTGTCGCCGACGTTGGTGAACGAGCTCTGCTCGGCCAGCGTCAGCGAGCCCACCAGGTCGATCGTGCCCTCGTTGGTCAGGCTCGCCGTACCGAACAGCGTCTGTGATCCGGTGCCCTGCCAGGTGGCCCCCTTGTGGTTGATCAGCACCGAGTTGGCACCGGCCTGGATGATGCCGCTCACCGAGACCGTGCCCTCGTTCTCCAGCAGGAAGCCGTTGCTCAGCGCCTGGAGCGTCTGCACGTCGAGTTCGCCCCGCACGTGGATCGACCCGACCGGGGCGACGCCGAAGGAGGTCACCGTCCACTTCGCCCCGGGGGCCAGGCAGGCGACGCCACCGCCGGTCACCATCGCCGAGAGGCTGTTGTAGGTCCCCGCCTGGAAGAGCACGACCATGCCCGCGGAGATCGGTGGCACGGGGCTCCCGCTGGTGAGGGTAACGGTGGGATTCGCACACGCCGTGTCGTAGTCAGCCGCGTAGGCCCTGGGAACAAATCCCACAATAGTGGCCATAGCCACGCAAGCCCCTGCAATCACAATACTCACGCACTTCACCATGCATGCTTTATCGGCATCGTTATGCGGTTGTAACCACCTTCATCCGATCAATGCAGCAAACGCCTGGGACAAGGGTGAATGAAATAGGAACAATCACCCTTAATTTCGGGAGGCGGTCACCAGGGCGTCGAAGAGGCACTGGTTGGCCGGGTCCTTCGCCGCGGTGTCCTCCGGGTGCCACTGCACCCCGAGGAACCACCCGGCCGCGTCGGGCAGCTCGGCCGCCTCGACCGTGCCGTCCACGGCGTGCGCCACCGCCACCAGGCCCTCACCCAGCCCGGAGGCGCACTGGTGGTGGTAGCACGAGGCGCTGATCCGGCTCTCCCCGGTGATCCCGGCCAGCAGCGAGCCCGGCCGTACGGTCACCGGGTGCACCATGTGACGGTGGTCGGCCTCCATGTGCTGCCGGAGCCTGCCGCCCCGCAGCACGTTGACCACCTGCAGCCCCCGGCAGATCGCCAGCGTCGGCAGGCCGGTCGTCAGCGCGTACTCGGCGGCGGCCAGGTCGAAGGCGTCCTGCTCGGCGTCCACGTCGTAGACCGTCTCGTGCGCCACGGCCTCGCCGTACGACTGCGGGGCCAGGTCGCCGCCGCCGGGCAGCAGCAGTCCGTCGGCCACCGCGAGCCGCTCGGCCGCCCGCTCGGCGTCGACCGGGTGCATGAGGAACGGCTCCCCGCCCGCCCGGTACACCGCGTCGGCCAGCGCCCGGGCGGTGACCACGGCCTCGTACCGCAGGGCGGAGGTGGTGGCGGCGAAACGCGACGGGATCGCGATGAGCGGACGTCGAGACATCCCGGACTCCTTCAAAGGTTCATTTGAAGCCAAACGGTACCCTAGAGCTCCTCCTAGGTCTTGACCTGCCGTTGCGGCTCACCCTAGGTTGTTTGGAGCCAAACGATTAGGAGAAGCGGATGGCCACTGTCGCCGGTATCCCCGTCCACGGCGATCACTGGATCGGCGGCGAGCGGGTCAGCTCGCCCACCACGTTCGACGACCACTCCCCCATCGACCAGACCCTGCTCGCCCAGGTCGCCCGGGGTGGGGCGGCCGAGGTCGACGCCGCGGTCGGCGCCGCCCACGCCGCCTTCCCCGCCTGGGCCGCGACCTCCCGGGCTGAGCGGGCGCGGTTGCTGCACGCGATCGCCGACGGGGTCGAGGCCAGGCTTGAGGACCTGGCGATCGTGGAGACCACCGACAACGGCGCCCTGCTGCGCTCCCATCTGCGGGGGGTCATGCCGCGGGTGGCGCACAACTTCCGCTTCTTCGCCGACTGGCTGCTGGAGCTGGGCCACGAGGACTTCGAGACCCGCGGTCACACCAACCACGTCAGCTGGGACCCGGCCGGGGTGTGCGCGCTGATCACGCCGTGGAACGCGCCGCTGATGCTGGCCACCTGGAAGATCGCGCCCGCGCTGGCGGCGGGCAACACGGTGGTGCTCAAGCCGGCCGAGTGGACGCCGCTGACCGCCTCCCTGCTGGCCGACATCACCGCCGAGGCCGGGCTGCCCGCCGGGGTGTTCAACGTCGTGCAGGGCTACGGTGCCGAGGCAGGCGCCGCCCTGGTCGCCGACCCCCGGGTGCGGCGCATCAGCTTCACCGGCTCCGTGCCCACGGCCCGGACCATCGCCTCCGCCGCCGCCGCGAACCTCACCCCGCTGTCGCTGGAGCTCGGCGGCAAGTCTCCGCTGATCGTGTTCGCCGACGCCGACCTGGACCTGGCCGTGAACCTGGCGGTCGAGCAGTACGACAACGCCGGGCAGGTCTGCCTGGCCGGTACCCGCCTGCTCGTCGAGGAGTCCGTCGCCGAGGAGTTCACCGCCCGGTTCGTCGAACGCGCTCAGGCCCTGAAGCAGGGTGACCCCCGGGACCTGTCCACCGACCTGGGCCCCAACATCCACCCCAGGCACCTGGAGCGCATCGACGGCTTCGTCCAGCGCGCCCTGGAGGCCGGGGCGAAGGCCGTCATCGGCGGCGGCCCCAACACCGACCTGGGCGGCCAGTACTACCGGCCGACCCTGATCACCGGTGCCGCCGAGGGGAGCGAGATCCTCACCGAGGAGGTCTTCGGGCCGGTGCTGACCCTGCAGACCTTCACCGGCGAGCAGCAGGCGGTGGAGATGGCCAACGGGACCCGGTTCGGGCTGGCCGCCACCCTGTTCACCGGCGACCAGGAGCGGGCCGAGCGGGTCAGCGCCCAGCTCGTCGCCGGGACGGTGTGGGTGAACTGCTTCTTCGTGCGTGACCTCAAGGCGCCGTTCGGCGGGTCCCGGGAGTCCGGGGTCGGCCGTGAGGGCGGCACCTGGAGCTTCGACTTCTACTGCGACGTGAAGAACACGGTGAGCGCGCCATGGGTCAGGTAGTCGGGGCGGGCCTGCTGGCCCACGTGCCCACCATCGTCCTTCCCGAGGCCACCCGGCGGGAGCTGAACAACGGCCAGGAGATCACCCTGGTCACCGGCCTGCAGCAACTTCGTAAGGACGTCTTCGAGACGGTGGACTACGACACGGTGGTGGTGCTGGACTCGCACTGGGCCACCACGGTCGAGTTCGTCGTCACCGCCCAGCAGCACCGCGCAGGCCTGTTCACCTCCGAGGAACTGCCCCGCGGCATGTGCCGGATGCCCTACGACTTCCCCGGCGACCAGGAACTCGCGTACGCCATCGCCGCCCGGGCGGCCGACCACGCCACCTGGATCACCGCGATCGAGGACCCCTACCTGCCGATCTACTACGCCACCACCAACCTGTGGACGCATCTGGGGGTGGCCGGTAAGCGGTGGGTGAGCATCGGGGTGTGTCAGACCGGTGACGCCGAGGACCACCTGCGGCTCGGACGCGCCCTGGGGGACGCGATCGCCGCGACGGACCGCAAGGTGCTGCTGATCGCCTCCGGCGCCCTGTCGCACACCTTCTGGCCGCTGCGGCATCTGCGGGCGCACGAGGCGTCCGGCCCCGAGCACATCATCACCCCCGAGGCCCGCGCCGCCGACTACGAGCGGATCGGCTGGTTCAAGGAGGGCGATCACGCCCGGGTGCTGGACACCATGCCGGAGTTCGCCCGGTTCAAGCCGGAGGCCCGGTTCGGGCACTACCTCATGATGATCGGCGCGTTGGGTGAGGGGGACTGCACCGCGCCGGGCCGGCAGTACGGGGAGTACGAGAACTCCGTGGGCACCGGTCAGGTCCTGTTGTGGTTCGACCCGCCCGCGGACGGTTTCCCGGCTCCGCACCGCACCGACCCCTCCAACGACCCCTATCCCTACCCCTACCCCGGCTGACCTGCGCGTTCCGGTACCGTCGTGGGACGGCGCCCCAGTTCTCGCTTTTTCCGACTCCCAACGTGGAAAGGGCCGTTGATGCCCGAATATCGCAGAATCCTGCTCGACGGCGCCGCCACCCAGGTGCGGCGTGAAGGCGACGAACTGGTCAGCGCCGACGGGCGGGTGGTCGGTGTCGAGGAGGCCGTGCACCTGCCGCCGGTCGTCCCCTCCAAGGTCGTCGCGGTGCACCTCAACCACCGCAGCCGGGTCGAGGAGTTCATGACCACCCTGCCCGACGCCCCGACCTACTTCCACAAGCCCACCTCCGCCCTCAACGCGCACAAGGGCGCCGTGGTCCGTCCCGAGCGCTGCAAGTACCTCAACTACGAGGGCGAGGTGGCCATCGTCATCGGCCGCACCGCCCGTAACGTCTCCCCCGAGGAGGCGGGCGACTACATCGCCGGGTACACCATCGGCAACGACTACGGGCTGCACGACTTCCGTGACACCGACGCCGGGTCCATGCTGCGCGTCAAGGGCTCCGACACGCTGTGCCCGCTCGGCCCCGGCCTGGTCACCGACTGGGACTTCCACCACAAGCGGCTGCGCACCCTCGTCAACGGGAAGGTGGTGCAGGACGGCTCCACCGACGAGATGGAGTGGGACATGCACTACCTGGTGGCCGACATCGCCCGCACCATCACCCTCTACCCCGGCGACGTGCTGCTGTCGGGCACCCCGGCCAACTCCCGCCCGGTCCAGCCCGGTGACGTGGTCGAGGTCGAGGTCGAGGGGCTGGGCAAGCTGACCAACCACATCGTGACCGGCCCCGCGCCGATCCGCGACGACTGCGGCGCCCAGCCGACCGAGTCGGAGGAGGTCATCTCCACCACCTTCGGCGGCGACTGGGAGTTCCGCGGCATCCGCGCTCCCCAGCGCTAACGGCCTTGTCCGGCCGGCCCGTGACCGCGTCTCCGCGGGGGCCGAGGACGGGCGGGCCGGGCGAACCCCGGCCGGAGTGATCCGGCCGGGGTTCTCCCGTTCAGGCGCGCGTCACAGCCTCATCGCGAGTGTCACAGCGGGTGTCACGGCTGGGGCTGCGCGAGGGTCGGGCCGGTGCTCACGGCCGCCCGCCAGATGGCGTAGAGGGTGGCGTCGGCGGCCCGGTCCAGGATCGTGTCGCTGATGTTGCTCGTGGTGTCGCAGGCGGAGTGGTAGCAGGAGTCGTAGGGCTGGTTGGCCGTACCTCCCCACTTGGAGGCCTGGGCGTAGGTCTTACGGGCGCTGGCCCCGGCCGCGACCCCGGAGGTGGGGATGCCCCCGTTGCGGAAGGAGGCGTCGTCGGAGCGGTTGGCGCCCTCGACGTTCTCCTCGGTCTGGACACCGATCTGGTTGTAGAAGGCCTTGAGATCGGCCGCCGCCGCGGTGGAGATGTTGTTGATGAAGTAGCCGCCGTTGCGCGAGCCGACCATGTCGAAGTTCAGATACCGCTTGATCTTGGATCGCCCGGCCGAGCCGAGCGAGTTGACGTAGAACTTCGAGCCGAGCAGGCCCTGCTCCTCGTCCGTCCACCAGCCGAACCGCACGTGCTTGGCCACGGTCGGTTTGTACTGGGCCAGGGTCAGCGCGACCTCGAGCAGGCTGGCGGAGCCTGAGCCGTTGTCGTTGATGCCGGGACCGGCCGAGACGCTGTCGAGGTGGGCACCGGCCATGATGACCTGGTTGACGTCGCCGCCCGGCCAGTCGGCGATCAGGTTGGGACCCGCGCCCCGGCTGCAGCCGCTGGTGCAGCTCTGCCGGGTCACGGTGTAGCCCGCGGCGCGCAGCTTGTTCTCGATGTAGGTGACCGAGGCGGTGTAACCCGCGCCGGTCGAACGGCGGGTGCCGCCGTTGCTCGATGCGATGGACTGGAACTGCTGCAGGTGGGCCTTGACGTTGGCCAGGCTGACCCCAGGGGGGTCACCGGGTCCCGTGGGGGCCACCACCGGCGTCACCGTGGGGACCGGGACCGGGGGCGGGGTCGGCGTGGCGGAGGGGACGTTGACCGCCCTCCAGGCCGCCCAGACGGCGGCGTACTCGACGCTGCGGGAGCCGTACAGTTCGGCCGCGGCGGCGAGGGTCGCGCGGTGGACGTCGGTGTGACGCCAGGTCGAGGTCCTGCGCAGCAGGGCGTTCAGGAAGATCTTGCCCGCCTTCTTGATGCCGATGCCGGCCAGGTAGGACGGGCCGGAGCAGACCGGGCTGTTCGGCTTGCCGCCGCCGGGGTGGGTGCCCTCGGCCAGCAGGTAGAACCAGTGGTTCTGCGGCCCGGCCGCGGCGTGCACCTCGGTGATGGGGATCGTGGAGGAGTAGCAGTTGGGCGCGCTGTCGATCAGCGACGGGTTGGCCATGTTCCTGATCGGGCCGGTGCCGAGCAGGTCGACCTCCTCGCCGATGGTGTAGTCCGGCGGGTCGCCGGGGACGTTCGCGTAGTGTTCGAGCAGCGTGCCGAAGATGTCACCCGCCGACTCGTTCAGCCCGCCGAACTCGTTCCCGGTGCCCATGCTGCCGCTGCCCGCGAACTGGAAGACGGCGTGGCCGTACTCGTGGCCGATGACGTCCAACGCGGTGGCCTGCTGGGTGTTCGCCCGGTTGCGGCCGAAGACGGCGTAGGAGCCGCTCCAGTACGCGTTGGCGTCGTTCATGCCGACCCGCGTCGGGAAGCCGCCGCCACGGCCGTTGAAGCCGTTGTAGCCGAACCAGTCGCGGAGCATGTCCCACATCTTCTGGGCGGCCCAGAAGGCGTCGACACAGCCGGTCTCCAGGCTGGTGCCGGTTCCGTCGCCCCAGGAGTCGACGTCCTTGGTGTACGGCGCGCCGTTCTGCCCGCCGCAGGCCAGGCCACTGCGGGTGGGGTCCTTCATCGTGTAGGAGCCGGCGGAGCCGGAGGTGGAGATCGTCACCCGGCCGTTGTAGAAGCCGTTGCCGGTGCCGTACTTGACCAGGTCGTAGGCGTCGATGACCGAGCCGTCGAGGGCGTCGACGAAGACGTGCTGGACGCTCGGTTTCCGGTCGGCGACGCCGGAGACCGCGACCTCCCAGGCGAGCCTTTCGCCCTTCTCCCCGGCCCGCACCACGAGCCTCGGCTGCTCGGCCTTGTCCACCTGGGACAACCTGGCCTTGGCGGTCCTCAGGGCGCTCCTCGTGCTGACCTTCGGCGTCACCGCGACGTCCCCGGTGGGGCCGGTGGCCGCGACGGTGTCGATGATCTTTCCGGCGGCGTCGGTGACGACCACCGCGTCGCCGCCGACCACCGGCAGCCCCTTGTAGGCGCGCTCGTAGCCGACGTACTGCGTGCCGTCGGCGCCGGAGGTCACGCCGGTGCGTTCGAAGCTCTCCTCCGGGCCCCTGCGTAACACGCCCAGCCCCTCGGCGACCGCCTTGTCCGCGGCCTGCGCGGCCAGCGTCCTGGGGTCGCTTCCTGGGTCGGCCGTCGTCGCGTTCGACGTTCCCGGGGTGGTCTGTCCGGCCGCGTTCACGGGTGCCGTGTAGAGCGTGGTCGCCGCGACCGTGGCGACACCCACCGTCACCGCGATCAATCCCTTACGTTTCATGCGTGTCGTTCCTTCCTGGCTTCCCCGCGTGCCTGGTGTTCGCTGGGAACACCGGGCGCCGACGCCACCGGAAACATCCGGAAGGTACGGAACATCACGGGGATTGGGGGGCAGAAAAGGGATACGGTTCTAACTTTTCCGGTCAAACGGTAAGCACTAAGTGGCCACCGAAAAACCGTCGCCACATGCGTGGCTCAGTAGAAGAAGCTACGTATCCTCCCCCGAAAAAACCACCCCTGTGGCCAGGGAGGTCTCGCCCACCAATTACCGAAATTTCATGAAAAGGAAGGCCCTATATCGAGGGTGCGACGCCTCGGACAATGAACAGCCAGGGGGTATTACCCGAGACTATGGACGCCCGTTGGGTGCAAATGATCTCAATTCCATGCGACCTTAAACAAACCGGCTCCTGCCGTTCTCCGAGGAACCGGACACCCCCCGTACGCCGAGGAGACCACCGTGGGCGCCGATCGCGTAACCGACGAGACCGAGAACGGCATCAGCAGGAAGGCGCTGCTGAAGGCTGCCCTGATGGGTGTGCCGATCCCGCTGCTGCTGGGCCAGGCCGCACCCGCGTCGGCCGGGGAGACCGGGCGGCTCCTCGACCCCACGCCGTTCTGCGACGACGACCCGACCCTCCAGCAGCCCGTGGGCGTCCACTTCAGGCCGAGCTCTCCCGCGCGCAACGTCTTTCCCGGCTCCGGCACCCCGCTGAAGGTCAGCGGTTTCGTCGTGAACCGCTCCTGCGACCCGCTGCCCAACGTCCTGATGGACTTCTGGCACGCGGACAGCCAGGGGAAATACGACAGCATCGGGTTCGCGTTCCGCGGCCACCAGCTCACCGACCCCCAGGGCGCCTTCAAGCTGACCACGGTCGTGCCCGGTCCCTACCCCGGGCGCACCCGGCACATCCACGTCAAGATCCAGGCCCCCGGCCTGCGGCTGCTGACCACCCAGCTCTACTTCCCCGGGGAACCGCGCAACAGCTCCGACGTCCTCTTCGACCCCCGGCTGCTGCTGAACGTGTACGCCGGCAACGCAACCTACGTCTTCGTCCTCGACTCCACCGGCACCCGGCCCTGAGGCCGACCTCAAGGCCGGGTCAGCCCTCCCGGCCGGTGATCAGGGTGGCCACTCCGTCGAGGATGCGGTCGAGGCCGAAGGCCAGGGCGACCTCCGGATCGGCGGGGGCGTCGTACTCCTGGCCGGCGGCCTGACCGACCCGGGAGGCGACGGGGAACCTGGTCTCGTCGGCGACCTTGTCCAGCAGTGGCGCGTTGGCCACCCACCACTCGTCGTCGGTCAGGCCGCTGTCACGCCGGGCCTCCTCCAGGCTCGCCCTGGTCCGCGCGGTGCCCTCGACGTGGGTCAGGACCAGGGTGAGGACGGCGTCCATCTCCAGGTCGGTCAGGCCGATGCCGTCGAGGGGGCGAAGCTCGGCCTCGTATTTGAGCACCGCGTTCGGTCCCAGGGCGGGGCGGCCCCCGGTGGCCTGCAGCATCCAGGGGTGGCGTAGGTAGAGGTCCCAGTTGCGCGCGGCGACGAACCGCAGTGCCCCCCGCCAGCCGCCGGGCTGCGCGGAGGGCGCGTCCACGTCGTCATAGAGCCTGCCGTACGCGGTGTCGACCATCAGGTCCACCAGCTCTGTCTTGCCGGGCACGTGGGTGTAGAGCGACATGGTGCCGACCCGCAGCCGCTCGGCGACCTGGCGCATGGAGACGGCCTCGATGCCCTCGGCGTCGGCCAGATCGACGGCGGCCTCGACGATCGCGCGGATGGTCAGCCCGGACCTTCCCGGCCTGCCGTGCGCCCCCCACAGCAGGGCCAGGCTGCGGGCGGGGTCGGCGCCCTTTCTTCCGCTCACGGGAACAGTCTCCAAACCTTCGGCGTTGACCCCACTATAGTCATTCAGTACGGTGTACGGTACGCCGTACGAAAGGAAGGGATGCACGTGGGGCGACCCGAGTTCACGATCGACGCCGAGGGTGTGCGCAAGCGCTACCCGAAGACCCCGGAGGGGACGGGTTTGAATGGGTTCGACCTGCGGGTGCGGGCGGGCTCGGTGCGCGGGCTGCTCGGCCCGAACGGGGCGGGCAAGACGACCGCGGTCCGGATCCTGGCCACGCTGCTCGAAGCCGACGCCGGGCGGGTGAGCGTCGCCGGGTTCGACGTCGGGACGCAGGCCCGGCAGGTCCGCCGGAACATCGGGCTCGTCGGGCAGTACGCCGCGGTCGACGAGGTGCTGACCGGGCGGCAGAACCTCGTGATGTTCGGCAGGCTGAACCACCTGCCCGCCCCGGCGGCCAGGAGCAGGGCCGAGGAGCTGCTCGAACGCTTCTCCCTGACCGAGAGCGCCGGCAGATCGGTCTCGACCTACTCGGGGGGCATGCGGCGCAGGCTCGACCTGGCCGCGAGCCTGATCGTGGCGCCGCCGGTGCTGCTGGTCGACGAACCGACGACCGGTCTCGACCCGGCGGCCCGCGCCGAGGTGTGGGAGGCGGTCCGCGAGCTGGCCGAGTCGGGCACGACCGTGCTGCTGACCACCCAGTACTTGGAGGAGGCCGACCGGCTGGCCGACCGGATCTCGATGCTCAGGGCCGGCCGGGTCGTCGCCGAGGGCACGCCGGACGAGCTCAAGGCCACCGTCGGCGGCGACCGGATCGACGTCGCGCTGTCCGGTGGTGACGACGTGACGACGGTGCTCGCCCTGGCGGGCCGGGTCGCCTCGGGCGAGCCGTACGCCGAGGGCGACCGGGTCAGCGTCCCGGTGGCCGGGCGCACCCGCGCGCTGGCCGAGCTGGTTTCGGCGCTGAACGAGGCGGGCGTCGAGCCCGAGGACATCACCCTGCGCCGTCCGACACTCGACGAGGTCTTCCTCAAACTCACCAAGGAGGTCGTTCGATGACGGCACTGTCCACGGTCGGCTGGGCCTTCGCGGACACCTGGACGATCACCAGGCGCGACCTGAACCACTGGGCCCTGCGGCCCGGCACGGTCGCTATCGGCTGGGTCTTCCCCGTCATGATCGCGCTGATGTTCGGCGGCCTGTTCGGCGGCGCGATCGAGGTGCCCGGCGGGGGAGGTTACTTCGACTTCCTGATGCCCGGGATGTTCGCCATGACCGTGTTCTTCGGGCTGGAGAACACCATGATGGCCGTGACGACCGACGCCGCGAAGGGCGTGACCGACAGGTTCCGCTCGATGCCGATGAGCTCACTGGCCGTCGTGGCGGGTCGCTGCGTCGCCGACATGCTCAACTCGGTGGTCGGCCTGGCCGTCATGGTCGGCGCGGGGCTCGCGCTCGGCTGGCGCTGGCACGAGGGGCCCGGCTCGGCCCTGGCCGCGTTCGGGCTGCTGCTCCTGCTGCGCTTCGCCCTGCTGTGGGTGGGAATCCTGGCGGGCCTGGCCGCCGGCGGCCCGGAGTCCGTGACGGCCGTGCAGATCCTGGTCTGGCCGGTGGGCTTCCTGTCCAACGTCTTCGTCGACCCGGCGACCATGCCCTCCTGGCTCGGCGCGATCGCCGAGTGGAACCCGCTCTCGGTCACGGCGGCGGCCGTACGGGACCTGTTCGGGACCCCGGGCTTCGAGGCCGGGTCCTGGATCACGCTGAACGCGATCCCCATGGCGGTGGCGTGGCCACTGCTGCTCGTCGCGGTCTTCCTGCCGCTGTCGGTACGGAGATATCGCAACCTGAGCAGGACATGAAAAAGGGACCGTCCCGGGCGCACCCCCGGGACGGCCCCTCGCTTGGTGGCTCAGTTCCCGGTGCGCTCGTAGACGACCTTCCCGCCCAGGACGGTCAGGTCGACCGGGATGTCGGCGTAGTCGTGCGGGTCACCGGCGCGCAGGTCACCGCCGAGGACGCACAGGTCGGCGATCTTGCCGACCTCGACGCTGCCCTTCCAGGACTCGGCGAAGTCCTGGCGGGCGGGGTTGATCGTGTAGGCGCGCAGCGCGGTGGCCAGGTCCACGCACTGGTCGGGGCCGCTGACCTTGCCGGTCGCCTTGGACTCGCGCAGCATCATCGAGGCGACGGCCTGGCGCCAGTTGGGCTCGGTGATCGGCGCGTCCGAGCTTGAGCAGACCGCGACGCCCGCCTCGACCGCGGAGCGGACCGGCCACTGGTACTCCGAGCGCGCCTTGCCGAGGATGTCGTCCATCATGTCGGCGGTCATCCACTTGATGCCGGGGTTCATGTTGACCGAGTAGCCGTGCGCGGCGAGTTTGGCCAGGCTCTCGGCGGAGACGAAGTCGCCGTGGATGAGGTAGTGCCTGGCGTCCGGCCTGGGGTGGACCTCGTTGGCCGCGACGAAGGCGTCGACCACGGCGTCGATGCCCCGGTCACCGGTGACGTGCACCCCGAGCTGGTAGCCCGCCGCGTGCGCGTGCCTGATCATCTCCCGCAGCTCGGCCTCCTGGAGGGCGGCGGTCGCGCCGTGCACGCACAGCGAGCCGTAGCCTCCCGCGCTGCCGTACGGCTCGTGCATCCAGGCGGTCTCGTTGGGCGGGACACCGTCGGCGAAGATCTTCACGCCGATGACCGACAGCAGGTCGGGGTCGATGTCGTCGGGCACGCCGAGGCCTTCGAGCCCGGCGACCAGGTCGGCCGCGGAGCCGCCGATGGCGGCGGGCAGCAGCAGGACCCTGACCCTGGCGGCCAGTTCCCCGGCACGGGCCAGCTCGATGTAGGCGTCGAGGGACTCGGTGCTGA
This sequence comes from Streptosporangium sp. NPDC001559, assembly GCF_042893955.1. Lineage (NCBI taxonomy): Bacteria > Bacillati > Actinomycetota > Actinomycetes > Streptosporangiales > Streptosporangiaceae > Streptosporangium > Streptosporangium sp. NPDC001559. Next base: position 12,545 of record NZ_JBIAVG010000005.1, on the reverse strand, counting down.
GGCCGCCGCCGAGGATCTGGGTGCCGCCGGGGCCGAGGCCGGGCTCGGTGTAGCTGGTGATGCCCTCGGCGTGCAGGGCGGCGACGGCCTCGCGGATGGCCTCCTTGCGCTGCTCGACGCTCGCGACCGGGATGAGGCCCTGCACGAGGGCCTGGGCGGCCTCCTTCAGGATGCCGGTCGGCTCACCGTCGGCGCCCACCTCGATCACCCCACCGGGAGGGGCGACGGTGTCACGGGTGATCCCGGCGATCTCCAGGGCCTTGGCGTTGACCCACAGCATGTGCGCGGAGAAGTCGGTCAGCGCGACCGGGTGGTCGGGGGAGACGGCGTCCAGGTCGCGGTGGTGCGGCCGGCGGGACGGGTCGGCGAGGACTTCGGCGAGGTAGCCGAGGTCCCAGCCGAGGCCGGTGATCCACTCCCCCTCGGGGGTGGTCTCGGTGGCCCGCCGTACGGTCTCGACGATGTCGGCGATGGACTTGACGGCGGGGTAGCCGACGCTGAGCGCGAAGGGCGGCCTGGTCAGACCCCAGGCGGCACCGTGCAGGTGCGAGTCGTTGATGCCGGGCAGGAGCGTACGGCCCGCCAGGTCGATCACCCGGGTCTCCGGTCCGGCCAGCGCCTCGATCTCCGCGGTCTCGCCGACGGCGAGAATGCGTCCGTCCCGCACCGCGACCGCCTGGGCCACGGAGAAGTCGGCGTCGACGGTCAGGACGTCGCCGTTGACCAGGATCAGGTCCGCTGGTTGGGACATCGGAGGCCTCCAAGGGGTTGTTTGAATGAATGTATGGACCCAAATGACTCTCCGTCAATGGGGCGCCGTGCAGCTCACGGCGTACAAACCTTGCCAACACCCGCCCCCGGGACATACCGTTTGGACCCAAATCTTTAGACGACAGGCGGAGGCGTGCCCGTGGCGACCCCCAAGATGCTGCTCATCCTCAGCGAGAACTGGACGATGACGCCGGGAGACGACCTGGCCTCCGTCGTCCGGTGGGCCCGTGAGGCGGAGGACGCCGGGTTCGACTCGGTGATGCTCAGCGAACACGTGGTGCTCGGCCCCGACTCCGGCGCCCTGGGGGTCATGCCCAACCCCAGGGAGTACGCCCTGCCCGGCAACCAGGACCCGAAGACCTCCTGGCCCAACTCGATCGTCCTGCTCAGCGCCATCGCCGCGGTGACCAGCCAGATCCGGCTCGTCGCCGGGGCGATCCTGGCCCCGCTGCGCCACCCGCTGCTGCTGGCCAAGGAGATGGCCACCCTGGACCGGCTCAGCGAGGGCCGCCTCGTCGTGCTCCCCACGGTGAGCTGGAGCCGCGACGAGTACGCCGCCCTCGGCGTGCCGTACGAGAAGCGCGGCAAGCTCCTCGACGAGCACCTGGCCGCCTGGGACCTGCTCTGGCGGGAGTCCCCGGCGAGCTTCGACGGCGAGTACTACCCGTTCGAGGACGTCTACCTGGAGCCCAAGCCCTTCCGCCCCGGCGGCCCCACCCTCTGGTTCGGCGGCCAGACCCTGCACGGCCCGCTGCTGCGACGCCTGGTCCGTTACGGCCACGGCTTCAACCCGCTCGGCAGGCCCAAGCCCGAGGAGCTCGACCTGCTCGCGAACGCGATGCGCGAGGCCGGGCGGGACATCTCCGAGCTTGAGATGATCGGCGGCACCCGGGCGATCTTCCCCGACAACGACTCGGTCGCCGACCTCGACCAGGCGCTGTCCACCATCCCCGACCAGATGGCCCAGGGCTTCGACACCTTCTGCATCAAGCCCTCCCAGTTCACCGACGACCCGCACGACGTCGCGGCCTTCTGCCGCCGGGTGATGGCCCGCGTCGAGACCCTCACCAGCTAAGGAGACCCATGGACACGCTGCGCAACGTGATCGGCGGGCAGAGCGGGGAGCCCGCGGGCGGCGAGTGGATGGACCTCGTCGACCCGGCCACGGAGAAGGTGTACGGCCGCGCGCCCCGCTCGAACGCCGACGACGTCGCCGCCGCGGTCGCCTCCGCCACCGAGGCCGCCCGCTCCTGGCGGCGCAGCACCCCGGCCAGGCGGCAGGAGCTCCTGCTCGACCTCGCCCGGCTGATGGAGGAGAACCGCGACGCGCTGACCGAGGCCGAGGTACGGTCAACCGGCAAGCCCCGCGGCATCACCCGCCGCGTGGACGTCGGCGGGTCCATCGACGCCATCCGCTACTTCGCCGGCGCCGCCCGGGTCCTGGAGGGCCTGGGTGCCACCGAGTACGCCGAGGGCCACACCTCGTTCGTACGGCGTGAGCCGATCGGCGTCGTCGCCCAGGTGACGCCGTGGAACTACCCGCTCATGATGGCCGCCTGGAAGATCGGTCCCGCCCTGGCCGCGGGCAACACCCTGGTCATCAAGCCCGCCGACAGTACGCCCGGCTCGACCGTGCTGCTCGGTGAGCTGTGCGCGCAGGTCTTCCCGCCCGGCGTCGTCAACGTCGTCTGCGGCGACCGCGACACGGGCCGGGCGCTCGTCGAGCACCCCGGCGTCGAGATGGTCGCCATCACCGGTTCGACCCGCGCCGGGATCGAGGTCATGCGCTCGGCCGCCGACGACCTCAAGGACGTCCACCTCGAACTGGGCGGCAAGGCCCCGGCCGTGGTCTTCGGCGACGTGGACGTGGTCGAGACGGCCCGCTCGGTCGCCGAGGCCGCCTTCTTCAACACCGGCCAGGACTGCACCGCCGTCACCCGCGTCCTGGTCGAGGAGAGCGTCGCCGAGGCCTTCACCCAGGCTCTCGCCGAGGCCGCGGACGCCCTGACCGTCGGCGCCCCCGACGAGGAGGGCGTCTTCCTCGGTCCGTCCAACAACGCCGCGCAGGCCGAACGGGTCGCCTCCTTCGTCGAGGGGCTGCCCGGCCACGCCCGTGTCGTCACCGGTGGCCACCGCCTGGACAGGCCCGGCTACTTCTTCGCCCCGACCGTGGTCGCCGGGGTCCGCCAGGACGACGACATCGTGCAGCAGGAGGTCTTCGGCCCGGTCGTGACCGTGCAGTCCTTCGCCGACGAGCGGGAGGCGATCGAGCTGGCCAACGGCGTCCCCTACGCCCTGGCCGCCAGCGTCTGGACCCGCGACACGGGCCGGGCGATGCGGCTGACCGCGGAGCTGGACTTCGGCGCGGTCTGGGTCAACTGCCACCAGGTGATCATCCCCGAACTGCCCCACGGCGGCTTCAAGCACTCGGGAACCGGCAAGGACCTGTCGCGGTACGGCTTCGACGCCTACACCCGGATCAAGCACGTGATGATCAGCCACTCCTGACTTCCGGTCGTGAGCCTTCTGTCCGGAGGAGGCTCGCCGACCGGGGTTTCCGACGAGGAAGGGGCGCGCCCAACGGGCACGCCCCTTCCTCTGTTTCCTTCCCATCCGGCCTTTCCACCTGGGCTCTTCCAGCCGGGATTTCCGCTCGGCGCCTTCCGTCCGGACCTTCCACCTGAGGCCTGCCCGCTGAAGCTTTCCGTCCAGGGCTCTTCCAGCTGAAGCGTCTGTTTGGGGTGTCAGCCGTCCTGTGTCCAGAGACGTAGTCTCTCCGGGTTGCGGACCACCCAGATCCGGGTGACGTGACCGTCGGCGACGTCGAACGCGGCCACGGTCGTGACCACACCGGCACGCCGTTGACCGACCGCTCCAGGAGTTCGAGCTCCGGGGCCATGTCGCGACCATGTACCGGGCGATGCGTGGGCTGCGGTGGACCCGGTTCTCACTGGACGAGCCGACCGAAGCAACCGGTACCGACGCCTCCGTCACCCTCGCGAAGGCGGTGAGTGGTCGCGCACAGGGCGGGTGCTCATGTTCCCGCCCTGTGTCGTGTGGCGTTTCGACCTGGGACGACGGCGCCGCTCCAGCCGGGCCGGAGGAGCGGATCCGCCCCTTGTAACCCTTTAGGAGATTCTGACCAAAGGGGGTGTTAGCCAATGAAGGGGGGCATTGCCAGTGCTTCGCAAACAGGCGGAGATCGCCACAGATCACGCGGCGTTCGAAGCCTTCTACCGGCGGCACGTCGATGCGGTCACCCGCTTCCTCGCACGACGCGTCGACGACCCGCACACCGTGGCCGACATGGTGGCCGAGGTGTTCATGGCGGTGCTCAACTCCGCCCACACCTACCGGGCCGAGCAGGGGACCGAGCTCGCGTGGCTGTACGGCGTGGCACGCAACAGGGTCTCGACCGAGCGGCGGCGGTCGTTCAAGGAGTGGCGGCTGGCGAGTCGGATGAGCGGGAGGCGACCACTGGACAGTGACGACATCGCCAAGCTTGAGGAGCGCATCGACGCGGAGCAGCCCGCCAGGCGGCTCTTCACGGCCATGGCCGGCCTGCCGAAGGGGGAACGCGCCGTACTCGAACTGGTCGTCATCGACCAGCTCACGGTCACCGAGGCGGCGGTGGCCCTCGGCATCCAGCCGGGGGCCGCCAAGGTGCGGCTGCACCGCGCTCGCCGCAGGCTGCGGGGATTGCCCTTCGTTCTGGAAGGAACACTGGGATGAGTTTCGAGGAACAGATACTGATGCAGATGAAAGCCGAGATCACCGCGCGCGCCAACCGTCGACGCATCGGTCGCCGCCTGCTCACGGGGGCGGCGGTGGCCGGGCTGGCCGCGGCGGCGACGATCGCGATGCCGCTGCTGACCGGGTCGGAACAGGCCGCGTACGCGGTGACCAAGAACACCGACGGCACGATCAACGTCAAGCTGAACGAGTTCAGGGACGCCGACAAGCTGGAACAGGATCTGAAAAGGATGGGGGTGTCCGCGGACATCACCTACCTCAAGTCCGGTAAGGCGTGCCAGGGGAACAGGGGAGACATCGTTGGGGGCGCGTCCCCGGAGGAATGGGAGGGCTCCGCGTCCGCCAAGGCCGTTCGCCTGCTGCCTCACGGAGGAGGGTTGGAAATCGATCCTCGGTATGTCGGAAACGGGCAGACCCTGGTGATGATGCTCACCGAGAACAAGGACCGCGTGTTCGGGTCGGCGAGATCGGGGACGCAGTGGCAGCTCCCCACCTACGTGGTCAATGGCCAGGTCAAACCATGCGTTGTGGTCGACGACCCGCTCTGGAACGACGTCGACGGCTCCGGCGGGCCCCCGGCGGGAAGCTGAACCCGCCAGGAGTGCCCCTGGCCGTCCAGGCGCCCTCCACTCCTTCCGCCCCGACCGTGGCCGCCGGGGTCCGTGATCAAGCCGTGGTGATCGGCCACTCCTGACGGCCTCCCCTTCAGGTCGCGAGCCCTCTGGCCCGGAGAAGCGGGCCTCTTCAGGTCGCGAGCCTCCTGATCCGGAGAAGCGAGTTTTCTGATCCGGAGGAGGCTTTCCGATCGGGGAGGTCTTCCATGAGGAAGGGACGTGCCCACCAGGCACGTCCCTTCTTGTGTTCTCCGCCGGAGTGTCAGCCGTCCTGTGCCCAGAGGCGTAGTTTCTCCGGGTTGCGGACCACCCAGATCCGGGTGACATGACCGTCGACGATGTCGAACGCGGCCACGGTCGTGACCACACCGGCACGCCGGGCCACCAGACCCGGCATGCCGTTGACCGACCGCTCCAGAAGTTCGAGCCCCGGGGCCATGTCGGCGATGGCGACCATGTACCGGGCGATGCGCGCGCCGCCCTCGACCGGGTGCGGTACGGTGCCGACCGCTCCCCCGCCGTCGGCGACCATCACGGCGGCCGGGTCGAGGAGGCCGACGAGGGCCGTGATGTCCTTCGTCTCCCACGCCTCCTTGACCTGCCGTACCGCGTCGGCCCGCGCTGTCGTCGCCACCGTCGCCGTCGTCGGGGCCCGTGTGCCGTCCACCCGCCGCCGGGCGGAGGCCGCCAGCTGCTTGCAGGACGCGGGGGTCCGGTCGAGAACGTCGGCGATCTCGGCGAAGGAGTAGCGGAAGACGTCGTGCAGAACGAACGCCACCCGCTCGGCCGGGGTCATCGACTCCAGGACGACGAGGAAGGCCATGGCCACCGACTCGTCCAGGACCAGCTGGTCGGCGGGGTCGGCGCCCTGGCCGCGGCCCCACTCGGCACGGTCGGGCAGCGGCTCGGGCAACCACGCGCCGACGTAGCGCTCACGCCGGGCCCGCGCGGAACCGAGCACGTCCAGGCAGACGCGGCCGGTCACGGTCGTCAGCCAGGCGCCGGGGGACGCGATCTCCTCCCGTTTGCCTCGCGGCAGCGCGTACCAGCGCGTATAGGCCTCCTGTACGGCGTCCTCGGCCTCGGCCAGTGAACCGAGCAACCGGTAGGCGACATTGATCAGTTGGCGCCGCTCAGCGGCCGTCCCAGCCGTGTCCATGCTCCCGGCCGCCTCCTCGCCTTACCTTTCGCGGGCCTGCGTCGTCGGACTGATGAGACCTTATCGATCCACTACCTCGGGGTACTTTTCAGCACTTCCTGATGTGTCCGGATATTTCTGGATACTTCCAGGCACTTCAGAGCACTACCAGGCACCAACAGGCACTTCGAGACACTTCCAGGGCGGAACAGGGGACCGTGACATGGCCACTCAGGTGACGGCACAGCGCAACTTCTCGTTTCTGCGGATCGCGATCGCTCTGCAGACCCTGACCATCTTCGTTCAGGCGACCTCCGCCGGACTGCTGCTGACCACTCCCTACGGGGAGACCCTGCACAGCGCCGGAGCCCGCGTCATGTACGGAGCGTCGGTCCTCTACGTCCTCGCGGCGATCCTGGCCTGGAGACCAGGCGGCGGCTCCCCCCGCCCCATCCTCCACGCCTCCGGCTTCCTCGTCCTGGCCTCCGTCCAGGTACTGCTCGGCATCGCCCACATCCCCTCGGTCCACCTCCCCCTGGGCGTCCTGATGTTCGGCCTGAGCCTGCTGGCCCTGGCCCGGACCTGGCGCAGGCCCTGAACCCGTGTTTCACCCCCTCGGCCGCCAACCACCTTTCGTGGCACACGAAGGCGCGATGGCCCGAGTCCCGAACCCTTCAGGGTGATGAGCGACTCACCTCGGCGGAGAAGACCGCGCCGACTGAGATGCTGTTGCGAACCCTTCAGGGTGATGAGCGGCCCGAGGGTAAAGTCCCAGATCAGGCAGGCCGCGACGAACCCCGGGCTCTTGTCCGCGCCAACCTGTGGAGTGTGTGGTTCAGGCTGGTTCGGCGCCGTGGGCGGTGGCGATGGCGTCGATGTGGTGGGCCAGGTCGAAGTCCTTGGCGGTGAGGCGGTGCCCGGCGTCGTGGGTGGTGACGGCGAAGCGGATGCGTTGCCAGGTGATGTGCATGTCGGGGTGGTGTCCGACCTCGCGGGCCTTGGCCGCGACGTACACGGCCAGGTGGACGCACTCGTGGTAGGTGTGCCGGAAGGTGCGCTCGATCGTGTGCCCGTTCCGTTCCCAGCCGGGCAGCCCGGCCAGACGCTCGGCGATCTCCTCATCGGACAACGGGTGGAGGGTCATCGTCATCTCCATCGTGAGGGGTCAAACCAAGGAAATGATCTCAGCCAGTTCCCGGCCTGAAGCTGTGGCCGCCCATGCCGTCGCGTGTCGCGGAATAGCCTTGAGCTCCTGACGTAGCCGCACCGATCCTGTGCCCTGAGCGATCGGTGCGGTGGTCGAAACGATCTGGATAACTCGTTCCGGCTCGGGAATCGCCGCCAGAGCGCTTGCATGACGCGCCCAGAAAACGCCGTTGTCGCGCCGGGCTGATTCCGGGGCTGCGCCCAGGATTTGGTCCCAGAGCGTGATGGCCTCACGGTAGGCCCCGAGCCGCAGGTACGCGGTCGCCCGTTGGATGTCGATGTATCCGGGGGTTCGGCGGCATGCATTGCCCCATGGGTGTTCGTCATCCACATGGCCTACCAGTTCGGCGGCCCGGTCAAGGAGACGATCGACCTGCTCCTTGTCCTTCGCGGGAAGCATCGAATGACCATGCGCCTGATGCACCAGAGCGAGAACGCGGACCTTCGGGCACAGTTTGCTCTCTTCGGCCAGCGCGGCCTCGGCGTAGTCGACCACCATCCGGCCGTCTTCCAGATCGACGGCCAGCATCGCCTTGTTGGTGAGGGCATAGCTGATGAGTTGCGGGTTCTGGGAGCGATGGGCCATGTCCAGAGTGAGGGTTCGCCAGCTCCCGGAGTGCTTGATGTCGCCCGCGTCCTGGTAGAGCCAGCCGAGCAGCGCCGCGTAGGCGACTCCGGCGCTCAACAGGCCACGGCGCACGGGTGCGTCAGCTGCTTGGGCGAGTTCTCTGATCAGCTGAGCCTGGGTTGCGACGGTGGGAATGAGGTGGCGAGGTCCTAGCCACATGTCGGCCTTGTAGTGGCCGGGAAGCTGTTCGAGGAAGTACATGACGAGCTCCGGTGCTACGGGGCCTTGGTGGGGCGGGTACGGAGTGGGCTCGATGGTACTTGCGTCCACGTCGGTGATGGTGCGCTGTTCTGGCCTAGCGGAATCGAAGAGCTGGGCCTCTTCGAGGCAGAACACCTGGCAGTACAGCAGGCGGTAGGGGTCTTTGGGCTGGTGTTCGCCAGCTTCCCATTTCTTGATGTTGCGGATGAGGCTTTCGCGTTCGGGAAGGCGGCTCTGCGTTTCCGGCCCGGCAGCCCTGACGAGTTCTCGCGCCATTTCCTTTTGGGTCCAGCGGCGCTTACGTCGTTCAGCTCGTAGCCGCACGGCCCATGGGGGTGTTGTGCCGGGCATCGCAACGCACCTCTTCACGGGGCTGGGGAACCACGACCTTCCCTCAGTCTCCCCTACTGCCACCTGTTCGCGCGTGTACTTAACGCGCTGGGATGACTACAGATCAGCACTTGAGGCAACCGGCGGACTCGCCCGGCGGCTGAACCACCGAGACGGTTCCTTGATCGGACAGAGGAGGTCTGAGTCGTGCATGACGACACGTCCACGACGACCGCACCGGCGATCCCTGGCTGGCGGTTGATCATCAGCGACACCGGCCGGTTCTGGGCCATCCGCAACCGAGCCTTTCCGCGTACGGCGTTGCGCGCCGGAGCGGAGCCGACGGTGGACGCCGACACCTTCGAGGAGGTCCGGGAGGCCGTGGCCGAGCAGGAGGAAAAGGCCCGCACCGCTGTTGAGGGGGTGTCATCGTGACCGGGCGGCATCGGGACGGCCTGCCGTACGCGCCGGTGTATCGGCGAGTCTGGGACGGCCCGGCTCGCGCCGAGGCGGAGCGGATCGACCTGGCGTGGGCTGAGTGGACAGTTCTCTACAGCCTGGGAAAGCGGTGCTTCTACGCCATGGCCGCTTGGGACGGCCCGCGACCGGTGATCGTCGAGGACGTCACGGGTGAGGGGTTGGAGGAGCGGATGCGGGAGGCGGAGACGATCCGGGCGATTCGGCTTGTGCCGCCTTCGTTGGTTCGGCGGAGGCGGCTGGCCGCTGAGGTGCGGGGTCGGGTCGTGGAAAAAGGGCGTTCGCCAGGTGGGAGGGCGGCGTGATGATCCCGGCCTGGGCTTCTCGTCAAGTTTCTGAGTTTTCAGATCGAGCCTGTAACTCCGTGCAGACGGCTCACCCGGACTGGCTGATCTTCCACAGCTCGCGGTCCGGCCTGTGGAGCGCCTACCGGAGCGTCCTGTCCGGCAGGCCGTACCCCGGAAAGGTGCTGTTGGTGCGGGCCGAGTCCGCCGAGGAGCTGGATCGCAAGCTGGCCGCCCAGGTGTCTCCGGTGGTGCCGCCGAGCATTCAGGCCGTGGCCGTCGCCCGCGCCCTGCAAGCTCGAACCGCTTGGGGTTCCCGGGCCGTTCACGCCGTCGGGCCAGGTCGGTCCACGGCGTTGCGCAGACTTCTGCGCTCCTAGGAGCCGGTACGGCGGGCGGTGGAACGTCATCCCACCCGCCGCCTCGCCGTACCCCATGAACGTGCGGCTCAGGTAGGAGGGACCTGAGCCGCACACCCCGCGAGACGGCTTCCACGCACGCTGACGTGCTGGGGAAGGGGGAGCCGTCTGGCGCACCAGCCCCGAGTTTGGGGCTGGTCCTCCTCCAGGGTGCCCGGCCGCCTGCTCCCCGGCTCGGGGCCGGGCACCCGCCTCGCGAAGACGAGATCCTCCACCGCAGCAGCTACTGAACGCCTGCCCACCGCATCAGTCCCTCCAGGAGAACCGCATGTCCCCACTCAAGGTCGTCGCCCCCGACGGGACCTTCGCCACCGGGCCGGACACCACCGAACGCCTCCTCACTCCTGGTGAGGTCGCCCGGATTTTCGGGGTGGACCCCAAAACCGTCAACCGCTGGGCCCTCACCGGCCGCATCCCCTCGGTAAGAACCCCCAGCAAACAACGTCGCTACCGCGAAACCGACATCAAGGCCCTCCTCAACACCTCGCCTTGATCGCTCTTCCAGGCCCGACTAATTGCGATAGCCGCTGGAAGGAGAGCACACAGATATTAACGATTTTCCCGCCAAAAACCCGGTTCTTCCCTGATGAAAGGAATGCCGCGAAATGGAAGATCTAGAATTCCATCGGTGGTTCGGAAAGACCAGAACCCTAATACTACAGCCGACCACACTATGCAATCTTGATTGTGTTTACTGTTACCTTCCGCACCGGCGTCTCAGCAATGAGATGTCTCCCAAGGTCGCCCAAGCCATTGCCGAATCAGCGGCCGAGCTGATCAGCCCCAACCATCCGTTGGAAATCGTGTGGCACGGCGGGGAACCCATGGCTCTGGGCCTGCGCAAGTTCCACGCGCTGCTCATGCCGTTCGAACAGTTCCGCGATATGGGGCAGGTTCAGCACTACATGCAGACCAATGCCACCCTCGTCGACGACGAATGGTGCGACCTGCTTGCTCGTCACCAGATCCGTGTCGGCGTCAGTATCGACGGCCCGGCGGCTCTGAACGCTCGGCGAGTCGATCTGCGCGGCCGTCCGGCCTTCGACCGGATCGTGCGTGGCATCGACCGCCTGCGTGAGCACGGTATCCGCTTCAGCGTGATCGCTGTCGTGGGGACCGAAGGCATCGAACAGCCCGAGTCACTCCTCGATACCCTCGCCGATCTGGGACCGAGCACCATCGGACTGAACGTGGAGGAGATGGAAGGTGTCAACGATCGGCGGTGCGAGATCACCCGAGACCAGGCCGAACGGTTCTGGAAGGGGGTCATGGATTGGCGCAGAGCCCATCGCGGGGGACCCGCACTGCGGGAACTCGATCGGCTCGCCGATTATCTGTATCTCGCCCGCAGCGGGCAACTCGACGAGTGGTGCAGGTACGGGCTCGATCCGATTCCGACCGTTTCGGTGGATGGAAACGTGGTGCTGATGTCGCCTGAACTGGCAGGCATCGACGACAAAACCTATGGCAGCTTCCTCGCCGGGAACGTCTGCTCTCAGACCATTTCCAGCATGCTGGTCCATGCCCACCGGCTGCGCTACGTCCGCGAGTTCATGGCCGGCCTGCGGCGCTGCGAAGCTGAATGCGAATTCTGGAAATTCTGCCAAGGCGCCCAGGCGGGAAACCGCTACTTCGAGAACGGCAGTTTCGCCACGACTGAGACCGACTACTGCCGGCTCACTCGCCAAGCCCTCGTCACTGCCCTGTACACCTCAACCAAAAAGGAGAACGCGGCATGACCATGTTGGAGTACCTGACCACGGCAGATGCGAAGGTGATCGATGAGCTGATCAGTACCAGCGCATTTCAAGCCCCTGGTCCGCTTCAAGCCGCTAAGTTCGACAACAAGCCGAGCTGGGACAACCAGAAGGGCGGAGCCTTCGACAACAGGCCCGGTTGGGACAACTGGAGCAAGAAAAAGTAGTAAATGGCCGGCTAGGCGACCGAGCATCCCCCTGGAAGGCACGATGAGCACACGAACCATACGCCAGACGAGCGTCACACTGCCTGATCTGGACGACGCGGACCTCGACGAGGTCGATTCGCTGGAGGGCGAGGACGGGCGGTTGCGCGACTTCCGATATGCCAGCGCCAGCCTGCGCGAACTGTCCCTGTCGGAAACCCAACTCATGGACGGACGCGTCGCCGGTCTCACCACCCAGCGTGCCCGCCTGGACGATCTGAGCCTGCACTCGGTGGAGTTCACCGAGTGCGACCTGTCCGGCCTCCGCTGGGTGGACAGCAAGCTCTCTCGGGTCACGTTCACCGACTGCAAGGCGCTCGGCGCCATATGGGAGGACGTCACGTTCGATGACGTGGTCTTCGAACGGTGCAAGCTCGACTACACGGCCTTCACCCGGCTTCGTGCCGTGGGTTCGGTGATCTTCGCTGACTGCTCGTTGCGGGAAGCGCGGTTCAGCGGGTCCGACCTGGGCGGCGTGGCGTTCGACGAGTGCGACCTGCGTCTGACCGAGTTCGACGGCGGCGTCTACCAGGCCTGCGACCTGCGCGGTAACGACCTGTCCGGCCTCCGTGGAGTGAGCGCCCTCAGGAAGATCATCGTTGATCGGTCTCAGCTCCAGGATCTCGCCGAGGCGTTCGCGGCCGAGCTGGAGATCACCGTTGGCTAAGGGCTTGCAGATAATTAACCCGTAGCCTTCGGAGATGCCACTCGTTGGTCTGGTATGGGCGTAGCGGCTGAGACTGAGGCGTTGCTGGCGGCGA
>NZ_JBIAVG010000004.1:83427-546962 GCF_042893955.1 Streptosporangium sp. NPDC001559 | reverse complement strand
CGGGCGAGTTTGCGCTGCAACCGCAGCAGCCGGGCCTGCTCGGCCTCGCGCAGACCAGGCGCGTGGAGCAGTTCCCCGGTGGACAGGGCGGCCGAGACCGCAACCCCCCGGTCCACACCGATCACCTCGCCCGTTCCAGGGGCGGGGATCGGTTCGGGGACGGCGGCGAAGGCGACGTGCCAGCGTCCGGCACGGTCGCGGGTGATGCGGTAGGACCTCACCCCGCCGGGAACGGCGCGAGACCAGCGGAAGCGCACCCAGCCGACCTTCGGGACCCTGACCTCACCCACCTGCCGGGACAGACGCCGTACGTCGCCGGGCTTGACCGCGACGATGCGAAACCCCTCACTCTGCCCGCGTTTGCGCCATGTCGGCCGCCGGTGAGTTCTACCGAAGAAGTTGGCCATGGCCTGGGCGAAGTCCTTGAGCGCCTGCTGCTGCACGACGATCGACCCGGCCCTGAGCCATGCGAACTCCGCCCTGGCCTCAGTGAGCTGACGGCACTGCTCGGCGAACCCGGGTGCGCTCCTGCGTCCTGGTTTCCAATGCCGGTGCTGCTCGCAAGCGAGGTTCCACACGAACCGGGCATGTCCGCAATGTTCGGCCAGCGCCTGCTCCTGAGCAGGCGTCGGGGAGAGCCGGTAGCGGGACACGCCGATCAACCTACCGAACCCCACCGACAAACCCCGGAGATCACCATGCGGCACCGTTCCGCGCTTCCTGCCCGCCCTGAAGGACGGGGCATCCGCGCTGGAAGTGCCTGGTGACGACAGGCACGTGGTGAGAACCGGGGGTTTGTCATTCGCACATGGGGTCTGTGCGTTAGAGTGCGAGGACCGGTGCGGATGTGTCCCAGGTGGTGTAGACCCTGGCTGTCTGACTTCTTTCGCTGATCGACCGAACACGGGCATGTCATCGCATCCGAAGACACGCGGGACGGGCGGACGACGGAGGACACGATGGTGGGGGTACCGCTGACTCGTCGGGGCAAACGACGCGCTCATCCGAAACAGACGGTCGCCTCCGTGCTGGAGTACGCCGCCCTCGGCTGGGCGAGCTGTCCCGGGGCGCGGCCCCTGAACAGCGGTTCCCGCGCCTGCTCGTGCGACCGCATCGGCTGCCCCGACGCCGGTGCCCACCCGCTCTCCCGCGCCTGGCAGATGCAGGCGACCACCGACCCCGCCCTGCTGAGCCACTGGTGGCAACGCGACCCGGAGGCGAACGTGATCCTCCCCACGGGCCGGGTCTTCGACGTCTTCGACGTGCCGCTCGCCGCGGGCCTGACCGCCTTCGCGAACATGGACTCCGCCGGAACCGCCCAGGGCCCGGTCGCCGCCAACGGTGACCGGGTCCTGTTCTATGTGGCCACCCGTAACGCCTCCGACGACGAGGACGAGTGGTGGTCCTGCTCCCTCGACTACGGCCCCTCGACGATCGAGGAGATGCCCGGCCTACGGTGGCACTGCCGCGACAGCTACGTCCTGGCGCCGCCCTCCCTGCTGCCGACAGGCAAACCCGCCACCTGGCTACGCCCCCCGGACGGCCGTCCTCTTCCTGACCCGCTGGTTGTGCTGGAAAAGCTCGCCGACACCTGTTGATGGCGCAGCGTCTCTTTGCGCCGCCTGGCGGCGTCGCGGGCTTGGGCGCTTCGGGTCGGTGTCTTCCCTCGTCGTTCGTCCGCTTCGCTCCCTCACTCCTCAGTCCAGACACCGACGCGCCCAAGCCGTGTCTCTTTGCGCCGCCTGCGGCGTCGCGGGCTTGGGCGCCCTGAGTCGGTGCTTTCCCTCGTCGCTCATCCGCTGCGCTCCCTCACTCCTCAGTCCAAGCACCGACGCGCCCAAGCCGGACACCCCTCACACTTGGCGCCGGTAAGGCACAAGACCAAACTCTTCACGGCCAGGGGTGGCGCGCCCGAACCGTGTCTCTTTGCGCCGCCTGGCGGCGATAAGGCACAGGCCGAAACTCTTCACGTACGGTGCCGGGGCGGTCGGGGTGAAGCCCTGCGCTTCTGGCATCGGGTGCTGGAGAGGGGAGGCTTTTCACGCTGGGTGCCGAGGGCAGGGACTCTGCACGCTGAGTATTTGTGGTGTTCGGAGCGGACCCCTATCCAGCCAGGGGCGGTGCTCCTGCCGTGGCCTTTCGCATGTGGGGCCAGGGTGCGTGGGCTGGGATGCCCTGGGGTGGGGGCTGCGCCTGGCGTGGTTACGCTGGGGGCGTGAGCCTTACTGAGAAGTCCGAGGACCTGTTCGCCCGTGCCCGCGAGATCGTCCCTGGAGGGGTGAACTCTCCCGTCCGTGCCTTCGGCGCCGTCGGTGGTACGCCCCGGTTCATGGCCTCGGGGCAGGGGCCGTACATCACCGACGTGGACGGTAACCGTTACGTCGACCTGGTGTGCTCCTGGGGGCCCATGATCCTTGGGCACCGGCACCCGGCCGTGGTCGAGGCCCTGCAGGAGGCGCTCGCGGCCGGGACCTCGTTCGGTACGGCCACGCCCGGCGAGGTCGAACTCGCCGAGGAGATCGTCTCCCTCGTCGACCCGGTGGAGAAGGTCCGCCTCGTCAGCTCGGGTACCGAGGCCACGATGTCGGCCGTACGGCTGGCGCGGGGGTTCACCGGCAGGGCGAAGATCGTCAAGTTCGCCGGCTGCTACCACGGCCACGTGGACGCGTTGCTCGCCTCCGCCGGGTCGGGACTGGTCACCTTCGGGCTGCCCGACACCCCCGGTGTCACCGGAGCGTCCGCCGCCGACACGGTCGTGCTGCCGTACAACTCGGTCGAGGCCGTCACCGAGGCCTTCCGGGAGTTCGGCGACGAGATCGCGTGCGTGATCACCGAGGCGTGCCCGGCCAACATGGGCGTCGTCCCTCCGCTGGACGGCTTCAACGCCAAGCTGCGTGAGCTGTGCACCGCCCACGGCGCCCTGCTGATCCTCGACGAGGTGCTCACCGGCTTCCGGGTCTCCGAAGCCGGGTGGTACGGCCTCGACCCGGTCAAGGCCGACCTGATGACCTTCGGCAAGGTCATGGGCGGCGGTCTGCCCGCCGCCGCCTTCGGCGGCCGTGCCGACGTGATGGCCAATCTCGCTCCCGAGGGGCCGGTCTACCAGGCGGGCACCCTGTCGGGGAACCCGCTGGCCTGCGCGGCGGGCCTGGCCACCCTGCGTGCCTGCGACGAGGAGGTCTACGACCGGGTCGACGCCGCCGCCCTGATCATCGGCCGCGCCGCCTCCGACGCCCTGGCCGCGGCCGGGGTGCCGCACCGCCTGCAGCGCGCGGGCAGCCTGTTCTCCATCTTCTTCACCGAGGACCAGGTCACCGACTTCGCCGGGGCGCAGACCCAGAACACCGCCGCCTACCGGGCGTTCTTCCACGCGATGCTGGACCAGGGCGTCTATCTGCCCCCGTCGGCGTACGAGGCGTGGTTCCTCTCCTCCGCCCACGACGAAGAGGCTCTCTCCCAGGTGGCCGAAGCCCTCCCCGCAGCCGCCAAAGCCGCAGCCCAGGCCTTCTGAAGCCGTCGCTCAGACCTTCCGCCCCGAAACACCTCGGCCTGGGTGTGCCCCCGCACCCAGGCTGAGAGGCACCCTGGGTGCTCCGGCGCCAAGCCTGAAGAGTTCCACCCCGGACACCCCGGCGCCGCACGCGAACGGTTTCGGATCGGGCACGTCGGCGCCGTACCCGAAAGGCTTCCACTCCGACGCCCCGGCGCCAGAAGTGAAGAGTTCGGCCTTGTGCTTTACCGGTGCCAAGTGTGAGGGGTTTCGGTTCGGGCGCGCCGACGCTTGGACTGAGGAACGCAGGAGCGAAGCGACGGAGTGACGAGGGAAAGCGTTGGCTTGAGGCGCCCGGACCCGCGACGCCGAAGGCGGAGCAAGGAGACACAGCCCGCGACGCCGAAGGCGGAGCAAAGAAACACAGCACTATTTCGCGCTCAGGATCTGCTCCAAGCTCTCAGGAGCGGAGAGGAGCTCGTTGACCTGTTCGGCGGTCAGGTCCTTGCCGTTGAGGCGGAGGGTCGGGGTGCTGTTGACCTTCTGCTTCTGGGCGTACTCGGTGGCCTTGTCGACGTCGGCCCCCATCTCCAGGCCGGTGACGCACTTGTCGAACCCGGCGTCGTAGAAGCCGAGGTCCCGGGCCCAGTTGAGCAGGTCCTTGTTCTCGAAGCCGTTCTGCCCCTCGACCGGCTGGTTGGCGTACAGCGTCTTGGCGTAGGAGGCCCACTTGTCGGGCGGGGTGCACAGGGCGGCGTTGGCGCCGCGCCGGGAGACCGACGGTACGGGTTCGGGGTGGGCGGGTGCCTGGAAGAGCTGGAACGGCCGGAAGATCACCCGGGCCTTGCCCTCCGCGGCGGCCTTGTAGATCGCGTCGCCGGCGGTGTCCTCAAGCTTCTTGCAGAAGGGGCACTGGAAGTCCTCGAAGATCTCCAGGGTGGGGGCGGTGACGCCCTCCTTGGCCATGAGGATCGAGCCGTCTTCCTGGCGTGTGGTCGGAGCCAGCGGCCCGTTGTAGGCGACGCCCTTCTGGTTGCTCTGACCGGCGTTGTTCTGCGCGACGACGACCGCGACCACGATGACCGCCGCGGCGGCTATGCCACCGATGACGCCCAGCAGCAGTTTCCGCTGCCTGTCCTTGGCGGCCTGCAGTCTGCGTTCCTCGGCGACGCGTTCCCTGGCCGACTGCCGCCGGGCGTTCTTGCTCATGAGGACTCCTCATCGATATCGCTGCGGCGGTCAGACCGGCTGGCCCGCCCGCCGGTATTCGTCGGTCACGACGCATCCGAAAAGCGCCACGGTTATCACGTGTACGGCCGTGCACCACAGGCAGATCTTGCCGAGGACGAGCAGTTCGGCGCTCACCAGGTAGACCACGAAGAGCACGCCGACGATCACGCTGCCGAGCCGTACCCAGCGGATGAGGGGGGAGGCCGAGCGCCAGGCCCACGGGGTGGTCAGCACCGTGATCCCGGCGAAGAACAGCAGGCCGAGTACGGGTACCGGGATGCCCAGCAGTTCGGAGTAGCTGCTCGACGTCACCGAGGCGCAGTCGATCGTGGAGTTCTCCGCGCACACGAGGGGGACCGCGGTGTCGTAGTGGGCGAGGGTCAGGTAGGCCGAGACCGCCAGGCCCATGACGCTCAGCAGGATCGTCGCGATGAGGAACCAGCGCGGCCGTTCCGGTGCTCGACCGGGGTGCGGGTGAACATCTGTGGCCATGGGGTTTCCTATGGGGTTCCGGCTTCGCGTCGCCGTGGGGGACAGAGGCGAGGCTAGAACAAAGGGCGTAAGAGGGCGGTAAGGGGCTTGGTAGTGCGTCTTTGGGTGCTGATGGGGATCTGTCGGGTCTGAGCGACGATAGCCGGGACGGCTTTCTCGAAGTAGGGGACAAAGTCCTTGGAAAGGCCTGGAGCGGTTTTCCTTTCGTGCTTTCTGCGGTTCGGTGGGGACTTTTCGGTGTGAGGAGTGGTTGTGTTCCTCCCGGAAGTGGAGGTTGTGAGAAGTCGAGGGTGGCGGCGAGGATCGGACGGGTAGCCTGACGGGGTCGGTCGTGGGGCCGTGCCGGCGACTCCCCAAGGCGGTGCCCGAGGGGAGACGTGCCGGACGGCCGCAGCTGTGCCGACGTGGTGTCATGGGCGGCCTACCATGATCATCGGAGATACGTGGTAGACGGTCGCCCTCCGGATCGATCATCGTCCCCCGATTGGAAAAGCCTGTGACCGAACGAGGAACGTATGTGCTGGGCATTCCCACCGCCGCGGGCGGCAAGGTGGTGTTGCCTTTCCTGACGGGGGAGCAGGCGGAGCGGGTCAGGGCGTCGTTCGCGGACGTCGCCCAGGCCGCGGCGCAGGTGAAGGAGAGGCCGATGGGAGCGACGCGCCCCTGTGGCAACTGTGAGGGAAACGGCCACTACTACGAGACCCGTGAGACCAAGACCGCCGCGGGCGGGACGGTGGTGACCCAGGTCGAGATCACCTGCCGTCCCTGCAAGGGGAGCGGGCAGGTCAGCGCCAAGGGTTGAGGTCTCCGTTCTTCGGTCCCCGTACGGCCTCCGGGGTGGCGGCCGTACGGGACCTGATGCCGCAAAACCACCCAGGCGTCGCGAAGCCGTACGGGTGGCTTGAAAGGGTATGAACGAAGGCGATGGGCCGGGCGGGGCGAAGGTGTGATGGATTCGGTGACTTTCGTCCTTGTTCGTGCTTTTTCTTTAGTAAAGGGAGCTTTTTCCGCTACGGGCGTTTAGAGTTGCTACATGCTGGATCTCAACCGCCTCAAAGCTCTGCACGCCGTGGCCGTGTACGGATCGGTCGGCGCGGCGGCCGACGCCCTCATGGTGACCCCGTCCGCCGTGTCTCAGCAGCTCGCCAAGCTCGAACGGGAGACCGGCGCGACGTTGCTTGAGCGCAACGGGCGCGGGGTCCGGCTGACGGACGCGGCCGGACTGCTCGCCGACCACGCCGAGCGCATCCTCGCGCTGGTCGAGACCGCGGAGGCCGACTTCGAGGCGCTGCGGGGAGCGGTCGTCGGCAGGTTGAGCATCGGGGCGTTTCCCACGGCGGCGCGGGGGCTGCTGCCCGCGGCGCTGGCCCACCTGCAGCGGCGCCACCCCGATCTCAGGCTCCAGCTGCACGAGCGGGAGCCGGAGCGCCAGCTCCGTGAGGTGAGCCGGGGCGAACTCGACCTCGCGGTCGTCCAGGACTGGATGAACCGGCCGCTGGCCGTTCCCGAGGGGCTCTCCAGGGCGATGCTCTTCGACGACGTCGCCGACGCGATCCTGCCCTCGTGTCATCCGCTGGCCGACCGGCAGGAGATCGAGCTCTCCGAGCTGTCCGGCGAGCGATGGATCAGCTCCTCGCCCGGTACGGTCTGCCACGACTGGCTCGTCTACACGCTGCGTTCGGCCGAGCTCGAACCCGACATCGCCTGCATGGCCGACGAGTATCCGACCCACCTCGCCCTCGTCGCGGCCGGGCAGGGCTGCGCGATCATCCCCCGTCTCGGCCGTGACTTCGTGCCCGAGGGGGTGCGGATCGTCCCGCTCAGGCCGCGTCCCACCCGGAAGATCTACGCGCTCTGGCGCACCGACGCGGCCCGCCGTCCGGCGATCAGGGCCGCGGTCGAGGCGCTCAGGCTCGCCTCCGAGCCCCACTGCCCGGCGGGTACGGCCGATCCGGTCGGGGAACCCGTCGAAGGCTGAGCGCGCGGGCCGGGCGCCACGGTGACCGGCCCGTGAGCAGGTGTCCCATATCGGCCACAGATCGGCCGTAGAACGGTGAGATCATGCACGAAACACCGGAAAACGCCGCTAAACCCGGAAGTCGACTGCCTTCGGCGCTGGCGTCGTCCAGGCGGCACGGCCACACTGGTCCATCTATGCGCCCTATTCATCCATACCTGTCGGTAGGCTGGCGGCACCATGGCTGAGACGACCGTCGTTCACCTCCTGCGCCACGGTGAGGTGCACAACCCCGCGAACATCCTGTACGGCAGGCTCCCCGGATACCACCTGTCGGAGACGGGAAAGCAGATGGCCGAGCTGGTCGCCAAGTCCGTCGCGGGACGAGACATCACGGCCCTGTTCTCCTCCCCTCTGGAGCGGGCCCAGGAGACCGTCGCTCCGATCGCCTCCTCCTTCGGCCTTGAGGTCACCCTCGACGAACGTCTCATCGAGGCGGAGAACATCTTCGAAGGCGCCTCGGTCGCCGGGGGCAACGGCGTCTTCCGCAGCCCGCGTCACTACCGCCACCTGTGGAACCCGCTGCGTCCCTCCTGGGGCGAGCGCTACACCGACGTCGTCCGGCGGATGAAGAGCGTGATCGACACCGCCAGAGACGCGGCGCGCGGCCACGAGGCGGTGCTGGTCAGCCACCAGCTGCCGATCTGGATCATCCGGCTCGCGGCCGAGGGCAGGCGGCTGCCGCACGACCCCAGGCGCAGGCAGTGTTCGCTGGCCAGCCTCACGAGCTTCTCCTTCGAGGGCGACCGGTTGGTCAGTGTCGGATACAGCGAACCCGCGGGCGCGCTCGTCGGGCGCCCTGCCGTACCGGGCGCCTGACCACGCCGGTAGAGTGACTGCTCTACCGGTTGTAGTACAGGAAGACTCAGCCCCTGATGCGCGCAAAACCCTTCGCCGCCGTGCTGCTCGTGGCCGTGTCGATCGTCACCGTGGCCGGATGTGCCGGTAACCAGGGATCGCAGCCGCAGAGCGGGGACACCCGCTTCGTGCCGGGTGACGGCAAGATCACCACGTTCGAGGCCGTCGGCCGCAAACCAGCCCCAGCCGTCGAGGGCGAGACCCTCGACGGCAAGAGCGTCTCCCTGGCCTCCTACAAGGGCAAGGTCGTGGTGCTGAACTTCTGGGCCGCCTGGTGCGCGCCCTGCCGCTCGGAGGCGCCGGTGCTCAAGGACATCGCCGCCAAGACCAAGGCGTCGGGCGTGGAGTTCCTCGGCATCGACTTCAAGGACCGCAAGGCCGAGGCCCTGGCCTTCGAACGCAGCCAGCAGCCCGGATACCCCAGCATCTTCGACCAGCCGGGCCGGATCGCGCTGTCCTTCCACGGCACCGTGCCCCCGGCCGCGATCCCCTCGACGCTGGTCATCGACCGCCAGGGCAGGATCGCGGCCCGCGCCCTCGGCGCCGTCAAGTACAACGACCTCCTCGACGTGGTCACCAAGGTCGGCGGTGAGCACTGAGGTGGGAACCGACCTGACCGCGACGGTCGCGAGCGGGTCGCTGCTGCTGGCGTTGCCGATCGCGGTGGCCGCCGGCCTCGTCTCCTTCCTGTCACCCTGCGTGCTGCCGCTGGTGCCCGGCTACCTGTCGTACGTGACGGGGATGAGCGGTGACCCGAGACGCGGCCGGATGGTCGCGGGCATCGGGCTGTTCGTGCTCGGCTTCGCGCTGGTCTTCGTGGCGGGCGGGGCGATCTTCGGGAGTCTCGGCGAGGCGCTGGCCGACAACGCCGGGATCATCACGCGGGTGCTCGGCGTACTGACGATCGTGCTCGGCCTGGCGTTCAT
Source organism: Streptosporangium sp. NPDC001559 (assembly GCF_042893955.1). Lineage (NCBI taxonomy): Bacteria > Bacillati > Actinomycetota > Actinomycetes > Streptosporangiales > Streptosporangiaceae > Streptosporangium > Streptosporangium sp. NPDC001559. Next base: position 537,949 of record NZ_JBIAVG010000004.1, on the reverse strand, counting down.
GGGGGTGCTGCCCGGTCTCCAGCGTGACCTGCGCATCCACCGGATTCCGGCCGCCGGGCTGGCCGGGGCGCCGCTGCTCGGCGTGGTCTTCGGCCTCGGCTGGACCCCCTGCATCGGCCCGACCCTGGGTGTCGTGCTCACCCTGGGGCTCACCGAGGGCAGCGCGGGGCGGGGAGCCCTGCTGGCCTTCGCCTACGCGCTCGGCCTCGGACTGCCCTTCCTGGTGGCCGGGCTGGCATACCGTAGGGCACTGCACACGTTCAAGGCGGTTCGCCGCCATTCGCAGCTGATCACCCGGATCGGCGGGGCCATGCTGGTCGCCGTCGGCCTGCTGCTCGTCACGGGGCTCTGGGGAGAACTCGTCGCGACCATGCAGGGGTGGATCGGCGGATTCGAGCCGGTGATCTGATGGAGGAAGTCAAGCAGGCCGAGCCTGGCCGTACGGCCGGGCAGCGCGAGCCGGACGGTGACGAGCAGGCCGTACGGCCGGGCTCGTTCGGCGCGGTCGCGTGGGCGCGCTGGTTCTGGCGCACGCTCACCTCGATGCGCACGGCCCTGATCCTGCTGTTCCTGTTCGCCCTCGCCTCGGTCCCGGGGTCGATCTGGCCGCAGCGCGGCGTCTCCGACGCCAAGGTCTCGCAGTACTTCAGCGACAGCCCGGCCCTGGCCGAGTGGCTCGACCGGCTGTGGCTGTTCGACGTGTTCAGGGCGCCGTGGTTCGCCGCGATCTACCTGCTGCTGTTCCTGTCCCTGATCGGCTGCGTGCTCCCACGTGCCGCGACGCACCTGCGTGAACTGCGGAAGAAGCCTCCGGCACCGCCGCGTAACCTGCTGCGACTGCCGCAGAACGCCTCCTTCGACGGTGACCTGACCGTCGAGGAGGCGGCGAAACGGCTGCGCCGGATGCGCTTCCGGGTGGTCACCGGGCCCGGCTGGGTCGCCGCGGAGAAGGGCTACCTGCGCGAGACGGGCAATCTGATCTTCCACGTCGCACTGCTCGGCCTGCTCGTCGCGGTCGGCGCGGGCGCCCTGTACGGCTACCGCGGCAACGTGCTGGTCGTCGAGGGGGAGGGCTTCGCCAACACGGTCGCCGCCTACGACCGCTACATGCCCGGCCAGCAGGTCAGCGCGGAGTCGCTCGAACCCTTCTCCTTCACCCTTGACGACTTCCAGGCCACCTACATCGCCCAGGGCGAACGGCGTGGCCAGCCGCTCGACTTCGAGGCCAGGCTCAAGGTCACCGACGCCCCCGGCGCCGGGCAGCGCGACTACACGCTGAAGGTCAACGACCCGCTGGACGTCAACGGCACGCTGACCTACCTCATCGACCACGGCTACGCCCCCACCTTCAAGATCACCGATGGCAAGGGGCAGGTCGCCTTCGACGGCCCCGTGCCGTGCCTGGTCGTCCAGCCCGCGACGTTCACCTCCGAGTGCGTCGTCAAGGTCCCCGACGCCCAGCCGGAGCAGCTCGGCCTCCTGATCGGCTTCCTGCCGACCACGGTGCCGATGAACGGCGAGTGGATCTCGGTCTTCCCCGGCGCGGCCAACCCGACCGCCCAGGTGTACGGCGCGTTCGCCGGGGACCTCGGGCTGCGCGACGGCAGGCCGCAGTCGGTCTACGAGCTGGACCCGACGAGCCTGAAGAAGATGAAACCGCTGGTCATGAAGGCCGACCCGCTGGCCGTCGGCAAGAAGCTCGACCTGCCGAACGGCATGGGGTCGATCGAGTTCACCGGGCTCAGGCAGTGGATCGCACTGCAGATCACCCACGACCCGGGCCGGATGCCCGCGCTCGTCGCCTCCGCGCTCTCGGTGGTCGGCCTGGTGCTCTCACTGACCGTCCGCCGCCGCCGGGTGTGGGTGCGGATCGGTGATCGGCAGGAAAAGGACAGTGGACACGTCGAGATCGGCGGTCTCACGCGCACCGAAGGCAGCGATTTCAGCGAGGAGTTCGCCGGGATCGTCGCCGCCTTGAATCCAGGAGTGAACAACGATGCCCGTTGAGGTCGATGTCGGCCTCGCCACGCTGAGCGACCAGCTCACCCTGGCGACCGTGCTGCTCTACATCGTCGCGATGATCGGCTACGCCCTCGACCTCGGTTTCGGCCGGGTCAGGAGCACCGCGAAGGCCACCGCAAAGGTCAGGGCCGCCGGAGAACCCGCGCTCGTCACGGTCGGGGGGGACGCGGCGGGTGTCTCCCAGGACGGCCCCCGGGACGAGGCACCCGAGGAGAAGGCGCCGCCCGCCTGGGCGCTGCGGGCAGCCCCGGTCGCGCTCGCGCTGACCTGGCTCGGCTGGGCCGCGAACCTGGCGGCCATCCTGACCAGGGGCTGGGCCATCGGCCGCTGGCCGTGGGGCAACATGTACGAGTTCGTGGTCGCGATGTGCTTCGCGGCGGTGAGCGCGTTCCTGTTCATGCACCTGCGCTACCGGAACCTGTTCCTGGGGGCCTTCGTCACGGTCGCCGCCGCCCTCGGGCTCGGCTTCGCCGTACGGTATCTGTACGTGCAGGCCGGTCCCGTCGTGCCCGCGCTGAACTCCTACTGGGTCGCCATCCACGTGTCGGCGGCGATCATCGCCAGTGGCCTGTTCATCATGGCGGGTGTCGCCGGTGTCCTCTTCCTGGTGAGGAAGGACAGCGCGGTCCGGCTGCCGTCCCGGCAGGACCTGGAGCGGGTCGCGCACCGCGCCATCGTGGTCGGTTTCCCGATCTGGACGTTCGCCGTCATCGCGGGCGCCCTCTGGGCGGACAAGGCCTGGGGACGTTACTGGGGCTGGGACCCCAAGGAGGTCTGGGCGTTCATCACCTGGATCGCCTACGCGGCCTATCTGCACGCCCGCGCGACCGCGGGGTTCAGGGGCAAGGCCGCGATGATCGTGCAACTCATCGCCTTCGCCTGCCTGATGTTCAACCTGGTCGGGGTGAACATCTTCCTCGGCGGTCTGCACTCCTACGCCGAGGTTCCCGGCTGAGACCGGTCCTTCCCGCCCGTCAGGAGGGCGGCCGTGCCGTACCTCCTGGCGGGCTTTCGCATGCGTTGTTCACTCCTCGTCGCGCAGCCGCCGCTCCAGGTCCCTGAGGAACTCGGGGTCGTCGTCCGGGCCCCTGGGGGCCTCGCGGCGCACGGACCTGTGGTCGTCCGGAGGGAGCGTGCCCCTGGCCCCGGAGGCGCTCGGCCTGCCGAGCAGGAGCCAGAACACGCCGCCCGCGACGGGCAGCAGCAGCACGATGATCACCCATAGGAGCTTGGGCAGGTTCCTGGCGTCCTCGTCCGGCGTGGTGATCGCGTCGAACAGGCAGTAGAGCCAGAAGGCGAGTATCGCCAGACTGACAAGCAGGGGCATGCCCGAACTGTAAGCCATTCGGCGGCAGGGTGCGGTCGTGGCCCCGATCCGGGTGACTGACGAGGGTCCACGCCGTACGGTGGAGCCTGTTGCCACTTCCTCCTGGGGCGTGTGATGGCGAATTCGGCGGACAAGGGCCGTCATCGGCGGCGCTGGTGGCAGCGGAGCCTGCCGCAGCGCACGGAGAGTGTCGCAGGGAGAGCGGTCCGTGACGCGCCGCTCGCGCCGGAGTGGCGGATGGGCGCCGTGACGGCGCCGGTGGTCGACCGCCCGCAGTACACCTGGCGGGATTTCGAACTCGACGACGAGCAGCCGAGGGCCATGCCGAACCCTCCGGACGCCCCCGGGATGGGCGACGGCCTACGGCACTGCGGGCGGCTCGAACGCATCCTGCACCGCCAGTGGGACGCCGACCAGGGGCCGCCGTCCGCGGACACCGTACGGGCGGTCGAGAGTCTGGCCAGGCTGCCCGACATCCTCAAGAGGAAGCTCGCCGAGGGGCTCGACGGCATCTACGTCGGCGCGGGCGGGGTGCCCGACCTGGACGACATGGGTTACCTGCGGGGCGCGCCGCTGCCCTCGGGCCGGGCGACCTGGGACATCTGCGCGGGAGCGTACGGCGACCGCAAGATCGTCGTGGGGGACCGGCCCTCACCGACTCCGGATGTGATGATGCACGAGGTCGGGCACGCCCTGGACGACGTGGACGCCCCCCACGGAGACTGGGTCTCCGACTCTCCCGAGTTCGCGGCCCTTTATGAGAGATGCGTCCCTATGCTGGCCTCCGGGTTCCACCTTCAGTCGGGCGATCTGGGGCGTAAGGAGTTTTTCGCTGACGCCTTCGCCGCGATCGTTTCGCGGCAGCGTCCGGCCCTGGTGGACATGCTCGGCGGTAACACGAGGCTGGCGCTCGATGTCATGTTGTTCTTCAACCGGCGTTACGGAATCTAGGTGATCTGGGATGTACGTCATCCGGCTCGCTGACGGAACGCTGCGCGTGCCGCAGACTCTGTCCAGTGATGACGGGCGTCTGATCGGCAACGCGTACGTGGAACTGCTACCGGGAGATCCGGACTACGACCGGTGGCTGGCGGAGGCGTTCACCGAGGAGGAACTGGCCGAGCGCAGACGGCGCTGGCTTGAGGAGAACGACGATCTGGAACGTGAGTTCCTGGCCTTCAAGGCCGAACAGGACGGTTGAGGTCCCTGGGGACGCCCCGGGTGGGGGCGGGGTTGCGGCTCGGGGGGTGCGAGCCGTACGACTCCATCGGTGACCCTGCGGCTTTCCGGGTGGGGGCCCCGTAGGACCACCGATGGTGTGACGTCATAAGTCGTCAGACACGCGGTGCGTCGCCTGCCGGCCTTTCGGCCGTCAAGACGTCTTCCCCGCGCAGAAGGGCGTGCACTTCCGACTCGCGGAACCGCCGATGCCCTCCGGGGGTACGGATGCTGCTGATACGGCCTGCCGCGGCCCAGCGTGTAACCGTCTTTGGGTCGACCCGGAAGAGGGCGGCAACCTCTCCGGGCGTCAGCAGACGCTCGCTGCTACTCTCCACAATCTCTCCCCCTCGCATCCCGCTTCCTGCCAGCGGGCGGACAGGTAACCAGTGTGCCGAGCGAAGTCTGATTTATCCGTGCTTTTCTACAAAGATCACGGGTTGTTATCGACTGACTGCCCGATTGTTATATGATAGAGCCTCTTTGAGAGTCTCGTGGGTGTTTCTTTACGAAACTGATCTGTTGTGCACACTAGCAGCGCTCACGCGCAGTGCGAAGCACCCACTTCAGCACCCCACACCTACCCCTGAGCAGGCCGGGTGTGGGGTGACGTAACCTCAACGCTGTGCATCCCGTCTTCGTTTACACCGTCTCCCGGCTGGGACTCCTGGCCGTGAGCATCGGTGTGCTCTATCTCCTCGGCCTTCGCCAGCCCTTCATCCTGCTGGTCGCCGCATTCCTGGTCAGTGGGGTGGCCAGCTACGTCCTGCTGTCGAAGCAGCGCGACGCGGTGAGTCAGCGATTCACTAAGAATCAGGAGTGATCACGGCAACGGGAACATGCCGACTCGGGCATGGTACTCGTGACCAAGCCGCGTTGTGTCACTACCAACCAGTAACCCTCCGTGATGGGCGAGGAATGCCTTGACGCCGATTCCGCGCTCCCTGGTGGGATTCCACGACAGGGCCTTGCCGGTGCGCGGATCGATCGCCGAGATTCCCGGCCTCGGGACCGCTCCAGGGCCCGCGGAGTCGTGGCCGAGCGGGTTGTTCAGCCACCGCTGGTGCCCGCCGACGTACACGGCCGCGCCCGTCACGGCGACCGCGTAGAGCGAGTCGCCCCCGGTGAGGTTCATCCAGGTGGGCCGCACGTTCTCCAGTGAACTCCGGGGGCGCGTCTCGAAACGCGCCGTGCTGTCGCACGGCTTGTCCGGCCCCTGGGGGCCGCCGGTCGTGACGATCGCGAAGTAGCTCCCGTCCGGGGCGAAGTCCACCCCCCGGACGTAGGAGGGGAAGACGGCCTTGCATCTGGCCGCGTAGGTCGAGGTCCGCCAGTTGGCGACCTTCGCGGGACGGGCGGCGACGTCGACGAGCCCGAGCTGTGGCCGGGAAAGCCCGTTCATGGTGGTGAAGTCACCCGCGACCACCAGCCGGTCCCCGCTCAACGCCATCGAGGCGATCTTGACCCGGCGCCCCCTCGGGTCGCCAAGCCGTACGGCGAAGCCCGCGTCGACCACCCCGCTCACGGCGTCGAGCCTGGCCAGCGCCGTACGGCCGGTCCCGCTGATCCCGATGAAGTCGCCGCCGACGTAGAGCCGGGAACCGGACCTGGCCAGCGCGGTGACCCCGCCCCCGTAGGTCTGGGCGCCGAAGTCCGTCATCGGGGCGCCGTCGGACAGCCGCAGCCTGACCAGGCCGTTGGTGTCCGCCCCCGAGGCGGCGGGCCCGACCCCCGGCAGGTTCTCGGCCTGGGTGGCCGTGGTCTCGGTGAACTCGCCCCCGGCGTAGACCGTGCCGCCGGGCCCGTCGGCCAGCGCCCTGACCTGCCCGTCCAGAATCGGCGCGAAGCCCGCCAGGATGCGCCCGGTGACCAGGTCGTAGGCGAAGATGTTGGAGCGCTCCACCGTGGTCCTGCTTCCGGCGTTCCTCACCTGGCTGAAGGAGCCGCCGACCACCACCGTCCTGCCGACGAGCGCGATGGCGTTGACGATCCCGTCGAGCACATGGGGAGTGTTGTTCACCGGGTTGGCGGAGACGACCCGCGTGTGCCGTACCGTGCCCGCCGCCGCGGGCGAGGCCGCCCAGGGCGGCAGAAGAACCATTGCTGCGACCAGCGCCGAAACGCTCCTGGTAAACATTCGGTAATTCCTAGCAGACCCACAGTGATCAAGCCGTCACTTTCCGTGGATGCCGGAGTGCCCCCGGCCACGACCGCCCCCGACACCGGGAACGAGGACCCGCCCCCGTGCTTCTCGGCGCCGTGCGTGAGGTTTTTGATCTTGCGCTTTACCGGCGCCACGTGTGAAGAGTGTCGGCTTGGGCGCGTCGGTGCTTGGACTGAGGAGCGAAGGAGCGCAGCGGATGAGCGACGAGGGAAAGCACCGACTCAGGGCGCCCAAGCCCGCGACGCCGCCAGGCGTCGCAAAGAGACACAGACGGCGCCAATAAGCTGGGCTCATGACGCGCGCTTCGCTGGACAAGCAGCCGCATGAGGTCGCCGCGATGTTCGATCGCACGGCCCGGCGGTACGACCTGGTCAATGACGTTATCTCCCTTGGCCAGGTCAGGCTGTGGCGCAAGGCGACCGCGGCGGCGGTCGACGCGGGCCCCGGAGAGCTTGTCCTGGACCTGGGCGCGGGCACCGGCACCTCGACCGACACCTTCACCTCCCTCGGGGCGCGGGCCGTCGCCTCCGACTTCTCGCTGGGCATGCTGAGCACCGGGGTACGGCGGCGCGGTGGTTCCGGCATCTCCGGCGGCGGGGTGCGGGGGGTCAGTTTCATCGCGGGTGACGCGTTGCGGCTGCCGTTCGCCGACGACGTGTTCGACGCGGTGACGATCTCGACGGCGTTGCGCAACGTGCAGGACACCGGGCAGGCGCTGCGCGAGATGCTGCGGGTGGCCAAGCCGGGCGGGCGCCTGGTGATCCTGGAGTTCTCCCACCCCACGCTGCGTTCGTTCGACCTGATCTACACGCAGTACCTCATGCGGTTCATGCCGAAGGCCGCCAAGGTGTTCGGTTCGAACGACGACTCCTACGAGTATCTGGCCGAGTCGATCAGGGAGTGGCCGGACCAGGCGGGGCTGGCGAAGATCATTCAGGAGGCGGGCTGGAAGCGGGTCGCCTGGCGTAATCTCGCTCTGGGCATCGTGGCCCTTCATCGGGCATATAAGCCCGCGTGAACATTGACAGGCGATAGCAGTACCCGCCTGACACTTCTCGCCGCAAAGGGGTTAGACTTCGGCGCGACAAGTTTGTGAAGGTCTTCACAAAGGAACGAAAGGCCCCACCCCGAGGCCCTCAAAGCGTGTAGGACAGGACAGGTCCCGTGACCGTGCCAGCCGCCGTACAGCGGAGTGTCGCTGAGGCTGACGCCGACGTCATCGTCGTCGGCGCCGGGCCCGCCGGTTCGACAACCGCTTTCCATCTCGCACAGGCCGGGCTTGACGTCCTGTTGCTCGAGAAAACCACTTTCCCCCGCGAGAAGGTCTGCGGTGACGGGCTGACGCCCAGAGCGGTCAAGCAGCTCATCTCGATGGGCATTGACATCGACGCCCCCGGTTGGGTCAGGAACAAGGGCCTGCGCGTGGTCGGCGGCGGCAGGCGTTTCGAGCTCGACTGGCCCGAACTGGCCAGCTATCCGGACTTCGGGCTTGTCCGCACCCGTCAGGACTTCGACGAGATCCTCGCGTCCAACGCGGTGCGCGGAGGAGTCCGTCTGCTGCAGGGCGTCAACGTCACCGGCCCGATCCTCGACGACCGCAGCGGCCACATCGTGGGCGTGGTCGCCAAGAAGGACGGCGAGGAGGTCTCCTACCGGTCCCGCCTCGTGGTCGCCGCCGACGGCAACTCCACCCGCATCTCGCTGGCGATGGGGTTGCACAAGCGTGAGGACCGCCCGATGGGCGTGGCCGTACGGACCTACTTCACCAGCCCCCGTCACGACGACGACTACCTTGAGATCTGGCTTGAGCTGTGGGACGGCGAGACGCTGCTGCCCGGCTACGGCTGGGTCTTCGGCGTCGGCGACGGCACCTCCAACGTCGGTCTCGGGCTGCTGAACACCACCGAGTCCTTCAAGGGCATGGACTACCGCGACCTGCTCAAGCGCTGGGTCAAGGGCATGCCCGAGGAGTGGGGCTTCAGCCAGGAGAACATGACCTCCCCCATCAGGGGGGCGGCGCTGCCGATGGCGTTCAACCGTCAGCCGCACTACACCAGGGGTCTGGTGCTGGTCGGGGACGCGGGCGGGATGATCAACCCGTTCAACGGCGAGGGCATCGCCTACGCGATGGAGAGCGGTCAGGTGGCCGCCGAGACCATCGTCCAGGCGCTCGGCCGTACGACTCCGGCGCAGCGTGAGCGTGTGCTGCGGGCCTACCCGCAGACGCTGAAGGACGCCTACGGCGGCTACTTCACCCTGGGCAGGGGCTTCGTCGAGCTCATCGGGCACCGCGGGGTGATGGACTTCGCCGCCAGGCACGCGCTGCCACATCCCGGACTGATGCGCTTCGCGCTCAAACTCCTTGGTAACCTCACCGACCGACGAGGCGATGCGTCAGACCGCATCATCAACGCTCTGTCGAAGGTCACGCCGTCGGCATGACCTCAGCAAACGTACGGAACGTGGAAGGCAAGAGCGATGATCGCCCTGCCTAGACTTGCACAACGACCTGAACAAAGAAACGACCTGATGAGCTGCGCGCCGGCGCGCGTGGAGATGGGAGAGGAGGCGTAGCGATGGAGTTGTACGCACCCATCCTGGTGCTCGCCGTTCTCGCGGCGGGATTCGCGATCTTCTCGGTGACGATCGCGCCCTTCACCGGTCCCAGGCGCTGGAACCGCGCGAAACTTGACGCCTACGAATGCGGGATCGAGCCGACGCCCCAGCCGGTCGGCGGCGGTCGCTTCCCGCTGAAGTACATGATCACCGCGATGCTGTTCATCGTGTTCGACATCGAGATCATCTTCCTTTACCCGTGGGCGGTCGCGTTCGACCAGCTCGGGGTTTTCGGACTGGTCGAGATGGTGCTGTTCATCGTCACCGTGCTCGTGGCCTACACCTACGTGTGGCGCCGCAAGGGTTTGGACTGGGACTAGACATGGGTCTTGAAGAGAAACTTCCGAGCGGGTTCATGCTCAGCACGGTCGAACAGGTCGCGGGCTGGGCGCGGAAGAACTCCGTCTGGCCGGCGACCTTCGGTCTGGCCTGCTGCGCCATCGAGCTGATGTCGACCGGTGGTCCCAAGCACGACCTGGCGCGCTTCGGCATGGAGCGCGCCTCGGCGTCTCCGCGCCAGGCCGACCTGATGATCGTCGCGGGCAGGCTCTCGCAGAAGATGGCGCCGGTGCTGCGCCAGATCTACGACCAGATGGCCGAGCCCAAGTGGGTCATCGCGATGGGCGTGTGCGCCTCCAGCGGCGGCATGTTCAACAACTACGCCATCGTGCAGGGCGTGGACCACGTCGTCCCCGTCGACATCTACCTGCCCGGCTGCCCGCCGCGGCCCGAGATGCTCATCGACGCGATCGTGAAGCTGCACGACAAGATCCAGAACATGAAGTTCGGCGCGCATCGTGCCAAGCAGATCGACGAGCTCGAACTGCAGGCGCTGCGGGCGCTGCCCCTGATCGATCAGGGGACCGCCAAATGAGGTGCCGCGACGACCGGCCCCGCGCGACGGACGAGGAGCGGTGAGGGACCGACATGAGCAGTGACAACCTCCCCGGGGTCCCGGAGGAGCCGATCGCCCGTACGGGCATGTTCGGTGCCAAGGGGACCGGTGACACCTCCGGCTACGGCCGCCTGGTCGTACGGCGCAAGCCCGAACTGTCGACCCCCCGCCCCTACGGCGGTTACTTCGACACCGTCGCCGACGAGCTTGAGCGCGCCCTCGGCCCCGAGCTGGCCGACGCGATCGAGCGTGTCGTCGTCGACCGCGGTGAGCTGACCTTCCACGTCAGGCGTGAGCGCCTGGTCGAGGTCGCCAGGACCCTGCGCGACGATCCCGCGCTGCGTTTCGAGCTGTCGCTCGGCGTCTCCGGCGTGCACTATCCCCACCTTGAGGGGGAGGAACTGCACGCGGTGATCCACCTGTGCTCGATCACCCACAACAGGCGCCTGCGCCTTGAGATCGCGTGCCCCGACGCCGACCCGCACATTCCCTCCACGGTCTCTGTCTACCCGACGCACGACTGGCACGAGCGGGAGACCTGGGACTTCTTCGGGATCGTCTTCGACGGCCACCCGGCGCTGACCCGCATCATGATGCCGGACGACTGGGACGGGCACCCCCAGCGCAAGGACTACCCGCTCGGCGGTATCCCGGTCGAGTACCGCGGCGCCGAAATCCCCGCGCCCGACCAGAGGAGGTCGTACTCGTGAGTGCTCCGTTCGAAGAGATCACGGACGCCACCGAGGGCAAGGTCTACACCGTCTCGGGCAACGACTGGACGGAACTGCTCGAGACCCTCACCGGACAGCAGGACGAGCAACTCGTCGTCAACATGGGTCCGCAGCACCCCTCGACGCACGGCGTGCTGCGCCTGGTGCTGAACCTGGACGGCGAGACGGTCACCGAGGCCCGTACGGTCATCGGCTACCTGCACACGGGCATCGAGAAGAACATGGAGTTCCGGACGTGGACCCAGGGGACCACGTTCGTGACCCGCATGGACTACCTCGCGCCGATCTTCAACGAGACGGCCTACTGCCTGGGCGTCGAGAAGCTGCTCGGCATCACCGACCGCGTCCCTGAGCGGGCGCAGGCCATCCGCGTGATGATGATGGAGCTGACCCGCATCTCCTCGCACATGGTGGCCATCGGCACCTTCGGCATGGAGCTCGGCGCGACCACGCCGTTCCTCTTCGGGTCCCGCGAGCGCGAGATGGTGCTCGACGTGATGGAGTACATCACCGGCCTGCGGATGAACATGGCCTACGTACGGCCCGGCGGCGTCTCGGTCGACCTGCCCGCCGGCGCGGTCGACAAGGTCGGTGAGCTGCTCAAGATCATGCCGCAGCGCATCAAGGACATGCGCAAGATGCTCGACGCCAACCCGGTCTACCTGGCCAGGACCAAGGACGTCGCCTACCTCGACCTCACCGGCTGCATGGCGCTGGGGGTCACCGGGCCGATGCTGCGGGCCGCGGGCCTGCCGTGGGACCTGCGCAAGTCGCAGCCCTACTGCGGTTACGAGACCTACGAGTTCAACGTCCCGACCGAGAAGACCGCCGACGTCTACGGCCGCTATCTCGTCAGGATGGCCGAGATGGAGGAGTCGCTCAAGATCATTGAGCAGGCCCTCGACCGGCTCTCCGGACCGCTCAAGGGCGACCGGGTCATGGTGGACGACAAGAAGATCGGCTGGCCCGCGCAGCTCGCGCTCGGCCCCGACGGTCTGGGCAACTCGCCCGACCACATCGCGCACATCATGAGCGGTTCGATGGAGGCGCTGATCCACCACTTCAAGCTGGTCACCGAGGGCTTCCGGGTCCCGGCCGGGCAGGCCTTCGCCTCGGTCGAGTCGCCCCGGGGCGAGCTCGGCGCCCACGTGGTCAGCGACGGTGGCACCAGGCCGTACCGCGTGCACTTCCGCGACCCGTCCTTCACGAACCTGCAGGCGGTGCCCCCGACCTGCGAGGGTGGCATGGTCGCCGACGTCATCTCGGCCGTGGCCTCGATCGACCCGGTCATGGGAGGGGTCGACCGATGAACCAGGAGAGGAACGAGGAGGGGGGCGCGACCGTGGGCACGGGGTACGCACCAGAGGTCCGTGAGCGCCTTGAGCGCGACGCCAAGGAGATCATCGGCCGGTACCCCCGGCCGAGGTCGGCCCTGCTCCCGCTGCTGCACCTGGTGCAGTCGGTGGACGGCTACGTCTCCGACGCCGGACACGAGTTCTGCGCCGAGATGCTGGGCCTGAGCAAGGCCGAGGTGGTCGGTGTCTCCACCTTCTACACGATGTACAAGCGCAAGCCGATGGGTGACTACCACGTCGGGGTGTGCATCAACACGCTGTGCGCCGTCATGGGCGGCGACCAGATCTGGGACGAGCTGTCCGAGCACGCCGGGGTCGGTCACGACGAGGTGACCCCGGACGGGAAGATCTCGCTGGAGCGGCTTGAGTGCAACGCCGCCTGCGACTTCGCCCCGGTGATGATGGTGAACTGGGAGTTCTTCGACAACCAGACGCCCGAGTCGGCCAAGCAGCTCGTCGAGGACCTGAAGGCGGGCAAGGACGTCTCGCCCACCCGGGGTCCGAAGAAGCTGTGCACCTTCAAGGAGGCCTCGCGCGTGCTGGCGGGCCTGCCCGACGGCCAGGCCGGAGACGGCCCCTCCGCGGCGGGCGCCTCCCTGGAGGGCCTGAAGGTCGCCAAGGCCAACGGATGGAAGGCACCTGAGCCATCATGACGACTCTCACCCCGGTCCTGACGGCCAACTGGGACCAGCCGGACTCCTTCACCCTGGACGGCTACGGCGACTACGCGGCGGCCAGGAAGGCGCTGGGCATGGACCCGGACGCCGTCATCCAGGCCGTCAAGGACTCCGGTCTCCGCGGCCGTGGCGGTGCGGGCTTCCCCACCGGCATGAAGTGGGGGTTCATCCCCCAGGGCGACGGCAAGCCGCACTATCTCGTGGTCAACGCCGACGAGTCCGAGCCGGGAACCTGCAAGGACATCCCGCTGATGATGGCCAACCCGCACGCGCTGGTCGAGGGCGTCATCATCGCCTCCTACGCCATCCGTGCCAACCACGCCTTCATCTACGTGCGCGGCGAGGTGCTGCACGTCATCCGCCGCCTGCAGGCGGCGGTCGCCGAGGCCTACGCCAAGGGCCTGCTCGGCAAGGACCTCTTCGGCACCGGGTTCGACCTGGAGCTGGTGGTCCACAGCGGCGCGGGCGCCTACATCTGCGGCGAGGAGACGGCACTGCTCGACTCGCTTGAGGGACATCGCGGCCAACCTCGGCTCAAGCCCCCCTTCCCGGCCGTGGCGGGCCTGTACGCCTCGCCAACCGTCGTGAACAACGTGGAGTCGATCGCGAGTGTTCCCTCGATCATCGCGAACGGCTCCGACTGGTTCGCGGGGATGGGCACGGAGAAGTCCCAGGGCTTCGGCATCTTCTCGCTGAGCGGCCACGTCACCCGGCCCGGCCAGTACGAGGCGCCGCTGGGCATCACACTGCGCGAGCTGCTCGACATGGCGGGCGGAATCCGGGCGGGGCACCGGCTGAAGTTCTGGACCCCCGGCGGATCGAGCACGCCGATCTTCACCGACGAGCACCTGGACGTCCCGCTCGACTTCGAGTCGGTCGGGGCCAAGGGGTCCATGCTCGGCACCCGGGCCCTGCAGATCTTCGACGAGACGACCTGCGTGGTGCGGGCCGTACTGCGGTGGACCGAGTTCTACGCGCACGAGTCCTGCGGTAAGTGCACCCCCTGCCGGGAGGGCACCTACTGGCTCAAGCAGGTGCTCAAGCGGTTGGAGAAGGGACAGGGCACCGAGGAGGACCTGTCCACGATCACCGACATCGCGGACAACATCCTGGGACGCTCCTTCTGCGCCCTGGGTGACGGCGCGACCAGCCCCATCCACTCGTCGGTCAAGCACTTCAGGGACGAGTACCTCAAGCACTTCGAGATCGGCGGCTGCCCGTTCGACCACGCCCCCTCAAGGCTCTGGGGGAACAAGTGAGCGGACGGCACGCAACCGGCAAGCACAGCACCGTTTCGGTCATGAGGCCGACGGAGGAGGCGCCATGACCGTCGAAGCGACCACCCCGGCGCAGACGCCGGTAGAACTGGTAACCCTCACCATCGACGGTTTCCAGGTGAGCGTCCCGAAGGGCACGCTGATCATCCGGGCGGCCGAGCTGCTCGGCATCCAGATCCCCAGGTTCTGCGACCACCCGCTGCTGGACCCGGCGGCCAACTGCCGCCAGTGTCTGGTCGACATCCCCGACGCGGGCAACGGCAGGGGCTTCCCGAAGCCGCAGCCGTCCTGCGCCATCGAGGTCGCCCCCGGCATGGTCGTGCAGACGCAGCTCACCTCGCCCGTCGCCGAGAAGGCGCAGCGCGGTGTGATGGAGCTGCTGCTGCTGAACCACCCGCTGGACTGCCCGGTCTGCGACAAGGGCGGCGAGTGCCCCCTGCAGAACCAGGCCATGTCCAACGGCCAGGGCGAGAGCCGCTTCCAGGAGAGCAAGCGGACCTTCCCCAAGCCCATCGCGCTGTCCACCGAGGTGCTGCTGGACCGCGAGCGCTGCGTGCAGTGCGCGCGCTGCATCCGCTTCTCCGACGAGATCGCCGGAGACCCGCTCATCGAGTTCTTCGAGCGCGGGGCCAAGGAGCAGGTCAGGACCGCCGACGGCGAGCCGTTCGAGTCCTACTTCTCCGGCAACACGGTGCAGATCTGCCCGGTCGGCGCGCTCACCGGCGCCGCCTACCGCTTCCGGGCCCGGCCGTTCGACCTGGTGTCCACGCCCAGCGCGTGCGAGCACTGCGCGAGCGGCTGCTCGCTGCGCACCGACCACCGCCGCGGCAAGGTCACCCGCCGACTGGCCGGGGACGACCCCGAGGTCAACGAGGAGTGGAACTGCGACAAGGGTCGCTGGGCCTTCACCTACGCGACCCAGCCCAACCGGCTCAAGACCCCCCTCGTCCGTGACGAGGAGGGCCACCTGGTCCCGGCCTCCTGGCCCGAGGCGCTGGCCGTCGCGGCCCGCGGCCTGGCCGCGGCGCGGGGCAGGGCGGGCGTCCTGGTCGGTGGCCGGGTCACCGTCGAGGAGGCGTACGGCTACGCCAAGTTCGCCAGGATCGCGCTCGGCAGCAACGACGTCGACTTCCGCGCCAGGCCGCACTCCGCCGAGGAGGAGCGCTTCCTGGCGCACGCGGTCGCGGGCAAGGGCATCGAGATCCGCTACCGCGACCTGGAGAGGGCCCCGGTCGTGCTCCTGGTGGGCTTCGAGCCCGATGAGGAGTCGCCGATCGTCTTCCTGCGCCTGCGCAAGGCGTGGCGCAAGAAGGGCCTGAAGGTCTTCTCGGTCGCGCCGTTCGCCACCGAGGGCCTGGCCAAGATGGGCGGCACACTCGTGCGCACCCTGCCGGGCGCGGAGACCGCGGCCGTCGAGGACCTCGTCTCCGGTGTCTCGCCGATCTCCGAGGAGATCAGGCGGGAAGGCGCGATCATCCTCGCCGGTGAGCGGCTGGCCACCGTGCCGGGCGCGCTCTCGGCCCTGGTACGGCTCGCCGACACCAGCGGCGCCAGGCTCGCCTGGGTCCCGAGGCGGGCGGGAGAGCGCGGCGCCGTCGAGGCGGGCGCGCTGCCGAACCTGCTGCCCATCGGCAGGCCGATCGACGACGAGAACGCCCGCGCCGAGGTGGCCAGGGCGTGGAACGTCTCCTCGCTGCCCTCGACCCCCGGCCGTGACACCTCCGCCATCCTGACGGCGGCGCTCGGCGGCGAGCTGGGCGCCCTCGTGGTGGCCGGCGTGGACCCCTACGACCTGGCCGACCCGGAGGCCGCCCTGGCGGCCCTGGAGAACACCCCGTTCATCGTGAGCCTCGAACAGCGCCCCAGCGCGGTCACCGACCGCGCCGACGTCGTGCTGCCGGTCGCCTCGGTGAGCGAGAAGGCCGGCACGTTCGTCAACTGGGAGGGACGCGGCCGTACGTTCGAGGCGGCCGTCCCGGTCCCCGGCGTCATGAGCGACCTGCGGGTCGTCTCCTCGATCGCCGACCAGATGGACGTCCACCTCGGCCTGCCCGACCCCGCCGCCGCCCGCCGTGAGCTGGCCGCGATCGGCGCCTGGCGAGGCCCGAGGGCCGAGGCGCCGAACGTGGGGGCCGCCAGGACCGCCGCCCCGAAGGAGGGCGAGGCGATCCTGGCCACCTGGCACCGGCTGCTCGACGACGGCCGCCTGCAGGACGGCGAGCCCTACCTCGCGGGCACCGAGCGCGCGACCGTCGCACTGGTCTCCGCCGCGACCGCGGCCGAGGCGGGTCTCACGGACGGCGGTGAGATCACCGTCACCGCCGAGGGCGGCTCGGTGAGCCTGCCGGTCCTGGTCGCCGACCTGCCCGACCGGGTCGTGTGGCTGCCCGCGAACTCCGCGGGCCGTTCGGTGACCCGCGACCTGCGCGCCACGGCCGGTGACGTCGTCAGGCTCGGCGCCGCGACCGCCGCCCAGGTCTCGGGCGCCGTCCGCGAAGTGAATGAGGAGCGGTGAGCGACCAATGAATACGCACTTGCTCGCGGTTGCGGGCGATCCGTCCCTTGCGGACTTCGGCCACGACCCGCTCTGGATCAGCATCATCAAGGCCGTCGTCATCTTCGTCGTCCTGATGCTGGGCGTGCTGTTCGGCGTGTGGTTCGAGCGCAAGCTCATCTCCCGCATGCAGAACCGCTACGGCCCCAACAGGGCCGGTAAGTTCGGTCTTCTGCAGTCGGTCGCCGACGGTCTGAAGATGGGTCTCAAGGAAGACCTCATGCCCAGGACCGTGGACAAGGTGATCTACTTCATCGCCCCGGTCGTCCTGGCGGTCCCGGCCTTCCTCGCCTTCTCGGTCATCCCGATGGGGCCGATCGTCTCGATGTTCGGCGTCAAGACCCCGCTGCAGCTCACCGACCTGCCGGTCGCGGTGCTGCTGGTGCTGGCGATGGCCTCCATCGGCGTCTACGGCATCGTCCTGGCGGGCTGGGGCTCGCGCTCGCCGTACACGATCCTGGGTGGTCTGCGGGCCAGCGCCCAGGTGGTCTCCTACGAGATCGCGATGGGCCTGTCGTTCGTCGGCGTCTTCCTGTACGCCGGGACGCTGTCCACCTCCGAGATCGTCGCCTCGCAGGCCGGGGGCAGGGAGGTCACGCTCGGCGGGCTGACCCTGCAGCTGCCCTCGTGGTACATGATCCTGCTCATCCCCTCCTTCCTCATCTACGTCATCACGATGCTGGGTGAGACCAACCGGGTCCCCTTCGACCTGCCCGAGGGTGAGGGCGAGCTGGTCGGCGGCTTCCAGACCGAGTACTCCAACTCGCTGAAGTTCGCGGTCATCATGCTCGCCGAGTACGTCAACGTCTTCGTGGTCTCCGCGGTGTCGATCACCCTGTTCATGGGTGGTTGGCGGGCGCCGTTCCCGATCTCCATGTGGGAGGGGGCCAACACCGGCTGGTGGCCGCTGCTGTGGTTCTTCCTCAAGATGGTGCTCGTCTTCTCGTTCTTCATCTGGTGCCGCGCCTCGCTGCCGCGAGTCCGTTACGACCAGCTGATGGCCCTCGGATGGAAGGTCCTCATCCCGGTCAACCTCGGCTGGATCCTCCTGGTCGCGACCATGAAGGCCTTCCAGATCCCGGGCGTCAACAGGCAGCTGATCCTGATCCTGGCCGGCCTCGTGCTGGTCGGGTGCTTCGCGCTGTGGTGGCGCTTCGACAACGTGCTGCAGAAGCGCAGAGACGCCAAGGCGGCCCAGGTCGAGGCGGAGTTCGCGCAGCTCGACGCAGAACCGGCCGCGGGTGGCTTCCCAGTGCCGCCGCTCGACCTGCCGCACTACCACGGGGTAGCGCGCAAGGAGGTTCCCAGTGGGAGCAACTGATTGGCTGAACTCCGTCAAGGGGTTCGGCGTGACCTTCCACACGATGTTCAAGAAGGTCGAAACGGTCAACTACCCCGAGGAGAAGCGGCCGACGGCTCCGCGCTTCCACGGCCGTCACCAGCTCAACCGCTGGCCCGACGGCCTGGAGAAGTGCGTCGGGTGCGAGCTGTGCGCCTGGGCCTGTCCGGCCGACGCGATCTTCGTCGAGGGAGCGGACAACACCGACGAGCAGCGCTTCTCGCCGGGCGAGCGCTACGGGCGCACCTACCAGATCAACTATCTGCGGTGCATCCTGTGCGGCCTGTGCATCGAGGCCTGCCCGACCCGGGCGCTGACCATGACCAACGAGTACGAGCTCGCCGATTCGAGCCGCGAGAGCCTCATCTACACCAAGGAGATGCTGCTGGCGCCGCTCGGTCCCGGCATGGAGGCCCCGCCCCACGCCATGCGCCTCGGCGAGACCGAAGAGGACTACTACCGGCTGGGACGAAACAATGGGTGAGACCATCACGTTCTGGGTGCTGGCGGTGGTCTCCGTCGGCGCGGCCCTCGGCCTCGTCTTCAGCCGCAAGGCGGTCTACTCGGCCCTGATGCTGGGCGTGGTCATGCTCTCCCTGGCGGTTCTCTACGCCGTCCAGGACGCGCCCTTCCTGGCCGCGGTGCAGATCATCGTCTACACCGGCGCGGTCATGATGCTCTTCCTGTTCGTGCTGATGCTCGTCGGCGTGGACTCGGCGGACTCCCTGGTCGAGACGATCAAGGGACAGCGGTTCTGGGCGGCCGTCGCGGGTCTGGGCTTCGCGGCCCTGCTCGCGCTCGCGGTCGGCAACACGCTGATCGGCCCGGCCAAGGGCCTGGAGAACGCGGTCAAGCAGGCGGGCGGCAACGTGCCCAGCCTGGCCCAGCTGATCTTCACCAGGTACGTCTTCGCCTTCGAGGTCACCTCGGCGCTGCTGATCACGGCGGCGCTCGGCGCGATGGTCCTGGCCCACCGCGAGCGCGTACGGCCCAAGGCCACCCAGCGTGACCTGGCCCGCGCCCGCTTCAGCGGTCCGCAGCCCTCGCCGCTGCCCGGCCCCGGCACCTACGCCCTGCACAACGCCATCGACATGCCCGCCCTGCTGCCCGACGGCACGATCGCGACCAAGTCGATCAACCGGGTGCTCGCCAGGCACGAGGAGGAGGACGGCGTCACGCCGACCGACCCCCAGCGGGCGGCGATCGTCAAGCAGATCCTCGTCGAGGAGCGGCTGGCGGAGCAGGACGTGACCCCGGACGACTCCCACGCGGACGCGCGGGCCGTCGTCGAGGACAACGTCGCCCAGGACTCCTCCCAGGCCGGCACCGAGGACGAAGCCGTGGACGAGACCGTCACGGACGAGACCGCGACGGGCGAGGCCGTACGGGAAGCCCACCAGGAGGACGGCAAGTGACCACCCACTATCTGGTGCTCTCCGCACTGCTGTTCGCGATCGGCGGCATCGGTGTCCTGACACGACGCAACGCGATCGTGGTGTTCATGTGCATCGAGCTCATGCTCAACGCCTGCAACCTCGCGTTCGTCACCTTCGCCAGACAGCACGGCAACCTGGACGGCCAGATCATCGCGTTCTTCGTGATGGTCGTGGCCGCGGCAGAGGTCGTGATCGGTCTGGCCATCATCGTGATGATCTTCCGAACCCGCAGGTCCGCGTCGGTCGACGACGCGAACCTGCTGAAGTACTAAGAGGTGGCAGGTGCAATCTCTCGCTGAGATCGTTCCGCACTCCGGTGGGGTGGTCGGGGTCTCCTGGCTGATGATCGCGCTGCCGCTGATCGGCGCCGCGATCCTGTTGCTCGGCGGCCGCCGTACCGACCGCTGGGGGCACCTGCTCGGCGTCGCCATGTCGCTGGCCGCGTTCGTCGTCGCGGTGCTGTCCTTCGTCGAGCTGCTCGGTCAGCCGGAGGACAAGCGCCGGATGGCGGTCGAGCTCTACCAGTTCATCCCCGGCGTCGCGAACATGGGCCTCCTGATCGACCCGCTGTCGATCAGCTTCGCCCTGCTGATCACCGGTGTGGGTTCGCTGATCCACATCTACTCGATCGGCTACATGTCGCACGACCCCGACCGCCGCAGGTTCTTCTCCTACCTGAACCTGTTCGTCGCGGCCATGCTGCTGCTGGTGCTCTCCGACAACTACGTCGGACTGTTCATCGGCTGGGAGGGCGTCGGTCTGGCGTCCTACCTGCTGATCGGCTTCTGGCAGTTCAAGCCCTCGGCCGCGGTGGCGGCGAAGAAGGCCTTCATCGTCAACCGGGTCGGTGACTTCGGCCTCCTGATCGCGATCTTCACGATCTGGACCACGTTCGGCTCGGTCACCTTCAAGGAGGCCTTCGGCGCGGCGGGCGGTGCCTCGGAGGGCACGCTCACCGCCATCGGCCTGCTGCTGCTCCTGGGCGCGTGCGGCAAGTCCGCCCAGCTGCCGCTGCAGTCCTGGCTGCTGGACGCGATGGAGGGCCCGACCCCGGTCTCGGCCCTCATCCACGCCGCGACCATGGTCACCGCCGGCGTCTACCTCGTCGTCCGCTCCGGCGCGTTCTTCGAGGCCGCCCCGACCGCGCAGCTCGTCGTGACGATCGTCGGTGTGGCCACGCTGCTCGCCGGTGCGATCATCGGTTGCGCCAAGGACGACATCAAGAAGGGCCTGGCCGGCTCGACGATGTCGCAGATCGGCTACATGATGCTCGGTGCGGGCCTCGGCCCGGTCGGCTACACCTTCGCCATCGCGCAC
This sequence comes from Streptosporangium sp. NPDC001559, assembly GCF_042893955.1. Classification (NCBI taxonomy): domain Bacteria; kingdom Bacillati; phylum Actinomycetota; class Actinomycetes; order Streptosporangiales; family Streptosporangiaceae; genus Streptosporangium; species Streptosporangium sp. NPDC001559. The sequence goes on along the minus strand of NZ_JBIAVG010000004.1, from coordinate 517,021 downwards.
CTGATCACCCACGGCTTCTTCAAGGCCAACATGTTCCTCGGCGCCGGTTCGGTCATGCACGGCATGAACGACGAGGTCAACATGCGCAAGTACGGTGGGCTGTTCTCGGTGATGAAGATCACCGCGATCACCTTCATGATCGGCTACCTGGCGATCATCGGCTTCCCGCTGCTGTCCGGTTACTTCACCAAGGACGGCATCATCGAGACGGCCATGGAGCACAACCAGATCCTCGGCTGGCTCGCCGTCGTCGGCGCGGGCATCACCGGCTTCTACATGTCGCGGATGGTCTTCATGACCTTCTTCGGCAAGCGGCGCTGGGAGGAGGACGCCCACCCGCACGAGTCGCCCGCCGTCATGACGGTTCCGCTGATCATCCTGTCGATCGGGTCGATCTTCCTGGGCGGTTTCCTGGTCCTGGGCAACCGGTTCATGCTCTTCCTCGGCCCGGCCGTCGGCCTGCCGGAGGAGCTGCCCAGCTTCCACCCCTTCAGCGTCCCCGGTCTGGCCACGCTCGCGCTGGTCGCCGTCGGCGCCGCCTTCGCCTGGTTCAGGTACGGCGCCGCCGAGGTGCCCCGGGTCGCCCCGCGCGGCTCGTTCCTCACGACCTTCGCCCGCCGTGACCTGTACGGCGACGCCCTCAACGAGGCGCTGCTCATGCGCCCCGGCCAGTGGCTGACCCGGCTCGCGGTGTTCTTCGACAACCGAGGCATCGACGGCCTGGTCAACGGGCTGGCCGCGGCGATCGGCGGCACCTCCGGGCGGCTGCGCCGCGTGCAGACCGGCTACGTACGGTCGTACGCGCTGTCCATCCTCTTCGGTGCCGCCGTGGTCGTTGGCGCGCTGCTCTACGTAGGGAACATGTGATGCCCTGGCTCTCGACCCTGATAGCCGTGCCCGTCGTGGGCGCGGTGGGTGTCTCCCTTGTCAAGAGTGACAAGCTCGCCAAGCAGGTGGCCCTCGTGGTCTCGCTGGTCGTGCTGGCCCTGACCGCCGTGATGGCGTTCAGGTTCGACCCGGCCCTGGGCGCCGCGAAGGAGACCCGCTTCCAGTTCGCCGAGGTCTACAACTGGATCCCGGCCTTCGGCGTGCACTACGGCGTCGGCGTCGACGGCATCGCCCTGGTGCTGATCGCGCTGTCGGTCATCCTGGTGCCGATCGTGATCCTGGCCTCCTGGCACGACGCGGACGGCACCGGGGCCGCGGCCCCGCCCAAGCGGTCCGTGAAGACCTACTTCGCCCTGCTGCTGGTGCTGGAAGCGATGATGATCGGCGTCTTCGCGGCGACCGACGTCTTCCTCTTCTACGTCTTCTTCGAAGCCATGCTGATCCCGATGTACTTCATGATCGGGTCGTACGGCGGCCCCCAGCGGTCCTACGCGGCCGTGAAGTTCCTGCTCTACTCGCTCTTCGGCGGCCTGCTCATGCTGGTCGCGGTGATCGCGCTCTACGTGATCGCCGAGAAGGGCACCTTCATGTTCCCCGAGCTGGTCGGGGTCATCCAGGACCCGACCACGCAGAAGTGGCTCTTCCTCGGCTTCTTCATCGCCTTCGCGGTCAAGGCGCCGCTGTGGCCCTTCCACACCTGGCTGCCCGACGCCGCCGCGCAGGCCCCGGCCGGCGCGGCCGTACTGCTGGTCGGTGTGCTGGACAAGGTCGGCACCTACGGCATGCTCCGCTTCTGCCTTGAGCTGTTCCCCGACGCGGCCAAGTTCTTCACGCCGCTGGTGATCACGCTCTCGGTGGTCGGCATCATCTACGGCGCGATCGTGGCCATCGGCCAGACCGACATGAAGCGCCTGATCGCCTACACCTCGATCTCGCACTTCGGCTTCATCGCCCTCGGCGTGTTCGCGATGACCACGAACGCGGGCGCCGGCGCCACGCTCTACATGGTCAACCACGGCTTCTCGACCGGTGCGCTGTTCCTGATCACCGGGTTCCTGATCTACCGCCGCGGTTCCAGTCAGATCGCCGACTACGGAGGCGTGCAGAAGGTCGCCCCCGTGCTGGCGGGCACCTTCCTGATCGCCGGGCTCTCCGGCCTGTCGCTGCCGGGTCTGTCGACCTTCGTCAGCGAGTTCATGGTCCTGCTCGGCAGCTACGAGCGCTACGTCGTCCCGACGGTCATCGCGACCACCGGTGTGATCCTGGCCTCGATCTACATCCTGTGGATGTACCAGCGCACGATGAACGGCCCGACGGCGGAGAAGGTCAAGGGCCTGCCCGACCTCGACGCCAGGGAACGGTGGGTGGTCGGCCCGCTGATCGTCATGATCATCGCTCTTGGGTTCTTCCCCAAGCCGGCGCTCGACATGATCAACCCGGCGGTGGACCACACGCTGTCCAACGTTCACATCTCCAACGTCCACATCACTCCGGCCGTCGCTGAGAAGAAGGGGGCCGGGCAGTGAACGGCACCACCATCACCAGCCCGACGATCGAGTACGCGCTGCTGTCCCCGATGCTGATCGTGTTCGGCGCGGCGCTCGTCGGTGTGCTGGTCGAGGCGTTCGCGCCTCGCTACCTGCGCAAGTCGATCCAGATGCCGCTCACGCTGCTGGCGCTGATCGGCGCGTTCGTCACGACCATCCTGACGGCCCTCAACGGCCTGCCGGAGCGGGCCGCCGCCATGGGCGCGGTCGCGGTCGACGGTCCCGCGCTGTTCATCTGGGGCATCATCCTCATCCTGGCCTTCGTCAGCGCGCTGCTGATCAACGACGACGACCAGTTCGTCGCGCAGGCGGCGGCCGTACCGGGCAGCGTGGACGAGGAGGAGGCGGTCCGCAGCGGATTCGCCCAGACCGAGGTCTACCCGCTGCTGCTGTTCGCGGTCGGCGGCATGCTGCTCTTCCCCGCGGCGAACGACCTGCTGGCCATGTTCGTCGGCCTTGAGGTCATGTCCCTGCCGCTGTACCTGCTGTGCGGCCTGGCCCGCCGTCGCCGCCTGCTCTCGCAGGAGGCCTCGGTCAAGTACTTCCTGCTCGGCGCCTTCTCCTCGGCCTTCTTCCTCTACGGCACGGCCCTGGTGTACGGCTACGCCGGGTCGGTCGACCTGAGGGCCATCAGCGAGTCGCTCGGCAGCGTCTCCGGTCAGCAGACCCTGCTGCTCGTCGGCGTCGCGCTGCTCGGCGTCGGCCTGCTGTTCAAGATCGGCGCCGTGCCGTTCCAGGCGTGGAAGCCCGACGTCTACCAGGGCGCGCCGACCGCGGTCACCGCGCTGATGGCCTCGACCGTGCTGGTCGCCGCCTTCGGCGCGCTGCTGCGCGTCTTCTGGGTGGCGCTGGGCAACCTCGACTGGGACTGGCGCCCGGTCATGTGGGGCGTGGCGATCCTGACGATGATCGTCGGTGCGATCCTGGCGATCACCCAGACCGACATCAAGCGCATGCTCGCCTACTCGTCCATCGCGCACGCGGGCTTCATGCTCACCGGCGTGATCGCCACCGGCGCCGCGGAGCAGAACTCCCAGGCGCTGTCGGCGGTCCTGTTCTACATGGCGGCCTACGGCTTCACCACGGTCGGCGCCTTCGCGGTCGTCACCATGGTCCGCGACGCGGGCGGCGAGGCCGGGCACCTGTCCCGGTGGGCGGGTCTGGGCAAGCGGTCCCCGGTGCTCGCGGGCATCTTCGCCTTCTTCCTGCTGGCCTTCGCGGGCATCCCGCTGACGAGCGGTTTCTTCGGGAAGTACGCGGTGTTCACCGCGGCGGTCGGCGGCGGGGTGCTGCCGCTGGTCATCGTGGGTGTGGTGAGCTCGGCGATCGCGGCGTTCTTCTACGTCCGCGTGATCGTGCTGATGTTCTTCAACGAGCCCGCGGCGGACGGCCCGAGCATCGCGACGCCCAGCGTCGGCACCTCGGCTGTGGTCGCTCTGGCGGCAGCGGCTACCGTAGTGCTGGGGGTCTTCCCGCAGCCGGTGCTGACTCTGGCGGACCAGGCTGCGTCCGCGTTGTTCATTCGTTAGAGGAGTAGTGCTTCATGGCTGCGCCACCCGTTGTTGATCTCCCGTTCGTCGACGAGCGGTTGGCGCAGGACCTCGCCGACGGACTGGCGGAGGTCGAGAAGCTGCTGCGGTCCTCGGTCGAGAGCCGGGACTCCTTCGTCACGGAGGCGTCCCGGCATCTCATCGAGGCGGGCGGCAAGCGGTTCCGGGCGATGCTCGTGCTGCTGGCGGCCCAGTTCGGCTCATCCGGGGCTTCGGGGGTGGTTCCCGGAGCCGTGGTCATCGAGCTGACCCATCTGGCCACGCTGTACCACGACGACGTGATGGACGAGGCCCCGGTGCGCAGGGGGTCACCGTCGGCCAACGCCCGCTGGGACAACACCGTGGCCATCCTGACCGGCGACTATCTGTTCGCCCAGGCCTCGGAGATCCTCGCCGATCTCGGCCCCGAGGTCATCCGCATCCAGGCGCAGACGTTCTCCCGGCTGGTGCGCGGGCAGATCCGCGAGACCATCGGCCCCCGCGAGGGCGAAGACCCCATCGCCCACTACATCGAGGTGCTGGCCGACAAGACCGGGTCCCTGATCGCCACCTCAGGCCGGTTCGGCGGCCTGTTGAGCGGTGCCGCGCCGGAGGTCGTCGACCGGCTGACCAGGGCCTGCGAGGCGATCGGAATCGGCTGGCAGCTCGGTGACGACCTGCTGGACGTGGCCTCCGAGTCGGCCGATTCGGGCAAGACGCCGGGAACCGACCTGCGTGAGGGCGTTCACACCCTGCCGATGCTGTACGTCCTGGCCTCGGAGTCGCCGGAGGACGCCCGCCTGCGTGAGCTGCTGGCCGGGCCGGTGGCCGAGGAGGACGTCGAGGAGGCCCTGCGTCTGCTGCGCGCGCACCCGGCGATGGAGCGGGCCCGCGCGGAACTGGTCTCCTGGATCGATCGGGCACGCAAGGATCTCTCCGGCCTTCCGGACATACCCGCCAGGGCCGCCTATCTCGCTCTGTGCGACTACGTCATCGAGCGCTCGGGCTGATCCGCCCCTCGGGGCGTACGGCCCCGCTGTGGGCTTTTCAGCGGGCTTTCCGGCCAACCCCGATTTTTCGGGATTTTTCGCCTTTTGTGGATGGGTGGGCCGTGTCAGCCGACCGGCTCCTCAGTGCTCCTCAGCGGCTCGTCATCTCCGCAGGCTGGACCGTGACGCTCTCACGTACGGCGCGACGGGAGCGCCGGGCCGTACGGAGGCCGTCCCAGGTGAAGACCGACAGGGCCAGCCAGACGATCGCGAACCCGACCCAGCGGCTGGCCGGCATGACCTCGTGGACGACGAGGATCCCGACCAGGAACTGCAGAACCGGGGCGATGTACTGCAGCAGGCCGACCGTGGTGAGCGGCACCCGCAGGGCCGACGCCGTGAAGAGCAGCAGCGGAATGGCGGTGATGATGCCCGCCCCGACGAGCAGCAGGGCGTGCCCGAGGCCCTCGGATCCGAAGGTGTTCTGCCCCTGGCCCTGCAGGAAGGCCAGGTAGCCGAGCGCGGGAAGCAGCAGCACCAGGGTCTCGATGGCCATGCTCTCCGCGGCCCCCACCTGCGCGATCTTCTTGACCAGGCCGTAGGTGCCGAAGCTGGCCGCCAGCGTCAGCGCGATCCACGGCGGCCTGCCGTAGTCGATGGCGAGCAGCAGGACCGCCGCGGCGCCGAGCCCGACGGCTCCCCACTGCCACGGCCGCAGGCGCTCCTTGAGCAGCACGACGCCGAACAACACGCTCACCAGCGGGTTGATGAAGTAACCGAGCGCGCTCTCGACCACATGTCCGGCGTTGACCGCGTAGATGTAGACGCCCCAGTTGACCGTGATGATCGCGGCGGCGAGGGCGAGGAGGGCGAGCTTCTTCGGGGTGCGCAGCAGTTCACGGAACCACGACCAGTGACGTCGCACGGCCAGGATCACGACGACGGCCGCGAGGGACCACACCATGCGGTGGGCGAGGATCTCCAGGGCTCCGGAGGGCTTCAGGAGCGGCCAGTACAGGGGAAACAGACCCCACATGCCGTAGGCGGCGATGCCGTAGAGGACCCCACGTCGTGATTCAGGCATGTCCCCCATTTTTACTGCTTACGTGATTTAACACAAATTAGTGATACTTGCCCGATGATTAAGGTGTGCTTAAGGGAACACGGGAGCGGCCAGGATGGTTCCTAGCTGGTGAGAACGTGTCAGAAGGAGGTTCGCAGCATGGGCTGGCTGTTCGGCAAGGACAAGACTTCCATGGTCGTCCCGGAGAACGCGCTGCCGGGCCGTACCACCCCGATCGCGGTGCCCGCGCGCCACGCGGTCCTCGACGCTCCGCTGGCTCCGCCGTACCCCGAGGGGACCGAGATCGCCGACTTCGGCCTGGGCTGTTTCTGGGGCGCCGAGCGCAAGTTCTGGCAGACCCCGGGCGTGGTCTCCACCTCGGTCGGCTACGAGGGCGGTTACACGCCCAACCCGACCTACGAGGAGGTGTGCACCGGCCAGACCGGCCACACCGAGGTCGTCCGCGTGATCTTCGACCCGTCCAGGGTCTCCTACGAGGAACTGCTGCGCGTCTTCTGGGAGAACCACGACCCGACCCAGGGCATGCGCCAGGGCAACGACGTCGGCACCCAGTACCGCTCGGCGATCTACCACCACTCGCCCGAGCAGGAGAAGTCCGCCCTGGCCTCCCGCGACGCCTACCAGCAGGTGCTCGACGAGGCGGGCTACGGCAAGATCACCACAGAGATAGCCCCCGCGGGCGACTACTACCACGCCGAGGAATATCACCAGCAGTACCTCTACAAGGTCCCCAACGGCTACTGCGGCATCGGCGGCACGGGTGTGGCCTGCCCGGTGGGGCTGGTGCCGACCGAGGAGTAACGCCGTCCTCACCGGTACGGCTCGCGCCCGGTTTCCGGGGGTGAGTCGTACCCGCTTGTGGGGCCCGCCTCGGTCGAGTACGCGTCACTCACCGTGATGCCCCGGACTTCTACCTGACCGCCGCCGACCGTGAGGATCAGCGCGGGCAGACACTGGCTACGGCATCCCGCCTGTTCCTCGCCCTCATCAAGCACGATCCGACCGCCCGCGCGCTGGTCATCGCCATGCCTGAGGTCTTCCCCTGGGTTCGCCACCTCACCTCCGACGAGCTGCGTGCCTTCACCCTCGAACTGGTGGAAGCGCTCTCTGACGCCGCGGAACTGGAGGTCGACCTCACCACACAGGAAGTCATCGCGGGCTGGCGGGCGACCGCTCGGATCAAGGCCGACCCCGTGCACTACGCCCAGGCTCGCAAGGCCACAAGTGGCGACTTCGGGCCGGTAGAGGTTTCAGCATGAGTCCGAAGCGTGGTGACCGGGTCACGGTCCCGCCTCCGGATGACGAATGGGATATCCGGTTCGGTGCCGGTGACGCGGTCAAGGGGCGGGAAGAACTGTGCCGCCACGCCCTGGGCAACACACGCCGATGTTTCGAGACACCGCGCGCCGATCCCCGCTCACGAGCGGACCATGAGCGTCAACATCGCCTACGCGGTGACCTCGCGACTCATCGTCATAATGGCCAGGACCTGGAGCAGTGGGAGTTCGAGGTCACCAGCGGCGGGCGTGTCCGCTATGCCATTGATGACGCCACTCGCACTGTCTGGATCGTCTATGCCTCACCCCGTCACCCGAAAGACACCGACGGCTGAAGCCGGAGGCGGGGAGCTGATCGGGTGATCCCTTGTCCGGACCGTGGAAGCCTCCCGAACTCCGATGGCCGCTGCGGCATCGGCGGCACCAACGTCAAGCTAGGTGACCCGTCGAGGTGGGGTTCCTGCCAGACGGGCCTGGTCCCGACCGAGGAGTAGCTCCACAGCGCTCCGCTGTGCGGCTCGCGCTCAACTCCTGGGCGCGAGTCGTTCTATCGTCTGGCCACACTTGATCCGCGATCGTCCGCCATGTCGGCTGTCCGAATCTCAGCCACTGCCTACAGCTCGGGGGGCGTATACAGCGTGACCATGCCGATGCCGCTCATTGGTGATCATGGCGTCTGACCCGGGTGCAGTGCGGATCAGTCGGCAATCCAGAGGCTCATCGTCATCGCTTGCGTTTATTTCGTTTGTTGCGGATACTGCGAAGAGGAGGTGGAGCGATGACAGATGTGCAGGCCAAGCGAGTGCAACCCGGAAGCATCGATGCTGAGATGGCCAGCCGTGCTGTACGCCGCATCAAGGATTACCTCATGCGGTCTCCCGAGCAGTCGGTCATCCGTGTTGTCGGGGAACACGGTGCTGAGGACCCATTGATCTTGCCTCGGGAAGCCGTGAGCCTGTTGGCCTTCATTCTTGCCCAGGCGGCTGAAGGGCGAGGGGTGACGGTCATCCCCTCTCACGCCGAGCTGACGACCCAGCAGGCGGCGGACATGCTGAACGTTTCGCGCCCCTACCTGATCAAGCTTCTAGAGGAAGGAGAGATTCCCTTCCGCTTGGTTGGTAAGCACAGGCGTGTCACATATGAGGACCTTCAGGAGTACAAACGTCGCGATGACGCCAAGCGCCGTACGGCTGCCGATGAACTGGCTGCGCTAGGCCAGGAGCTGGGCATCTGAGCATGAGCTTTGTGGTGGTCTATGGCGCGAACGTGCTCTATGGCAACACACTTCGCGACCTGCTCATCCGCCTGGCCATGACCGGACGGCTCCAGGCCAAGTGGACCAGCAGGATCCTCGACGAAATGCAGCGTAATCTTGCCGCCAATCGTCCAGACATTCCGGAGGAGAAACTGGGCAAGCTTCGCCTGCTCATGAACTCTGCGGTCCGAGACTGCCTGGTCGAGGGGTACGAACCCTTATCGAGGGACTGAAGCTACCTGACCCGGACGACCGGCATGTGCTTGCCGCGGCGATCAAAGTAGGGGCACAGGTCATCGTCACGTCAAATCTCAGGGACTTTCCTTCGGAACACTTGGCGCCCTGGGAGATTGAGGCCAAGTCTCCCGATGACTTCGTGCTGGACCAGATCGATCTCGATGGACGAGTGGTCTGGGCCTGTGTTCAGCAGATCGCGGACTCGCGGATCAACCCGCCGGAGGCCGTAGACGATGTGCTTGACGCTTTGGAGAAAGCAGGTCTGGTCGAATCAGTCGCCTCTCTCCGGGCCGGTTAGCGGGCCATCGAGGCTGGGGTGACGGTGGGAGTGATTTGCTGGCTGAAGCGAACCGCTATCACCAGCAATACTTGTTCGAGTGCTCAACGGCTACCGCGGCACGGGCGTGGCCTGTCCGGTGTGGCCGGTGTCGACGCCTGTTTCACCGATACGGCTCGCTCCCGCCCCCTGAGTGAGCCGTACCCCGTTTTGTGGTCCGCCTCCGCCTTCCCGGTCGTGAGTCGTGTCTGGCCGCGCGGCGTCGCCGTCGCTTCGCGGACTCGACGAAGGCCGGCTCGTGAGCGCGCGAGGCTTCGGCGAACAGCGTGCCGTGGTCCTGGGGAGCCCCGGTGGGCGGTTCCCCCCAACGGGGCGTGAATGCGCGGCAGCCGGCCCGATCGCTCGGCGATCCGTCGGGGAGGGATAGTTCGTCCTGCGAATTGTAGGACATCCGAATGTTACTCTGAGTGCATGGGAAAGCGTGATGAGGGGCAGATCGGAGTGGTGGCCGCGCTGGTGCGGTCCACGTTCCTGGTGAACGCCGTGTACACCGAGTCCGCCAGGGAGTACGGCCTCACCTCGCAGCAGGGGCAGTTGCTGTGCGTGCTGATGGCGCAGCCGTACGGCATGAGCGAGCTGGGTGCGATGCTGGGGCTGGCCAAGTCGAGCCTCACCGGCCTGGTGGACCGCACCGAGCGCAACGGCCTGGTCCGGCGCGCACCGGACCCGCAGGACTCGCGGGCGGTGCGGATCGCGCTCACCAGGAAGGGGAGCGGGCTCGCGGAGGAGTTCTACGCCGAGACGTGCAGGCGGATCGAGGATCTGGCGACGGGGCTCGCCGACGTCGACCGCGACACGCTCGCCGGCCTGCTCGGCCGCGTCGTGCTGGACAACAAGGTCCCCGTGGTCTTCCTGGAGCCCGGCGAGGGAGCGCACCCGTAACACGGGCGTCAAATCACCCCGGGTTGAAGTTCGTGCAACGAACTAATATGGTTCGTGGCACGAACTCAATCGTTTTTGATGATCGGGGTGTGCGTCATGGATCCTAAGGTCGTGGTCATCGGCGGCGGTTATGGAGGGGCGGCGCTCGCCAAGGCACTGGCCGCTGAGACCGAGGTTGTCCTCATCGATCCCCGGGACGCGTTCGTCAACACGGCGGGTTCGCTGCGGACGCTGACCCGGCCCGAATGGGGGAGCAACATGTTCTTCCCCTACGCCGACTTCCTGACCCGGGGCACGGTGATCCGCGACCGTGCGGTCTCGGTGGATCCCGGCGGTGTCACCCTGGCCTCGGGCGAGCGGGTCGAGGCCGGCTATCTGGTCCTGGCCACGGGTTCCGACTACGCCTACCCGGCCAAGCCCGACGCCGACTCCACCGAGCGGATCCTGGACGACCTCCGCCTGACCCACAAGGAACTGGCCGGTGCCGAACGGGTGCTGATCCTGGGCGCGGGGCCGGTCGGTCTGGAGCTGGCAGGGGAGATCAAGGAGGTCTGGCCGCACAAGCACGTGACCGTCTTCGACCCGGCCGAGCGGTTGCTGCCCGCATTCGATCCGGAGCTGCGCCATGACCTGCACCGTCAGCTCGACGAGCTGGACATCCATCTGCGGCTGGGCGCCGATCTGACCGCGCCGCCGACCACCGGGTCCGGCCGGGCCGAGACCTTCACCGTCACCACGACCGGCGGGGAGGAGATCACCGCCGACATCTGGTTCCGCGCCTACGGTGTGCGCGTCAACAGCGACTACCTCGCCGACGGCCGGCTCACCACCCGCACGCCGCAGGGGCAGGTCCCGGTCACCGAGACGCTCAACGTCCGCGGGTACGACCACGTCTACGCGATCGGCGACATAACCGACGTCGCCGAGGCCAAGATGGCCGGGTACGCGATGCAGCACGCCGAGGTGGTGGCGCGCAACATCATCGCTCAACTGCGCGGCGAGCGGCCAACGGCCGCCTACCGGCCCCTGCCCCACCCGATGATCCTGCTCCCGCTCGGATCACGGGGCGGTGTCGGTCAGCTGCCCACCCCCGACGGTCCGGCCGTCGTCCCGGCCGAGACGGTCGTCCAGTACAAGGGAGCCGACCTGTTCACCGGCCGTTTCACCGAACAGTTCGGCTCCACCTGAAGGCGAGGGGCACACCTCCCTCGGCGGTTCGGGACGCTCGGTCCCCACACTCACCGTGCACCAGGACACACCAAGGAAAGGCAGAAGCATGTCTGGACACGACGTCGTCTTCGGCTTCGGCGCGCACAGTGGCATCGGCGAGGCGCCGGAGCTGCTGCGCATGGCTCAGCAGGCCGACCGTGACGGGCTCGACCTCTTCTCGCTGTCCGACCATCCCTACCTCGGCGAACGGCTGGACGCCTACGCCGCACTCGGCTTCATCCTCGGGGGTACGCGGCACATCGCCGGCCTCGTCAATGTCACCAACCTGCCAACCCGGCCCGCTCCCATGCTGGCCAGGACCGCGACGTCGCTGTCGGCGCTGTCCGGCGGCCGCGTCGTGCTCGGCATGGGCGCGGGCGGACTGTGGGACCGGATCGCCGACATGGGTGTGCCCCGGCTGTCGCCGGGCGCCGCCGTGGACGCCTTCGAGGAGGCGATCGTCCTGATCAAGAAGCTGTCGGGCGGTGGACCGCCGGTCACCCACCGGGGCCGCCACTATCAGGTGAACCAGGTCGAGCCCGCTCCCGTGGCCGCGCCTCCCGTGTGGACGGGGTCGAACGGGCCGAAATCCCTGGCCGTCACCGGCAGGGTGGCCGACGGCTGGATTCCCGGCCACGCGGCGGACTGGCTCAGCGAGCGTTACCGGACCTCGCGGCCGGTCATCGACGAGGCGGCGGCGGCCGCAGGCCGGGATCCGCGCGAGATTCGCACGATCTACAACTTCCCCGGCCGCATCACCGACCGGCCGCTGCCCGCCGCCCGTGACCACGGGGGCCGATGGATCGGCGGCTCGGTCGGTCAGTGGGTTGAGGAACTGACCGGAGCCGTGCTGGAGCACAACGCGTCGGGCTTCGTCTTCTTTTCGGTCGATCACGGCGCTCCGGACCTCGTCGCCCTCGGCCGCTGGGCCAGGGAGATCGTCCCGGCCGTGCGCGAAGCGATCGCGAAGAAGAACGGCTGAGGTCGGTCTGTCGTCACTCCGCTCCCGGCTGTCCTGATCACCGACGACATGAGGTCCATGTCCGGCGGGTGACGTGCTCCGGCAAGACCGCAGGACGGAGCGGTACGGCACCCGCCCCGGGCCGGTTCCGTATCCCGTTCCGCACTGTCCGCATGCGCACGACGACTGTGGACTGTGCCGCGAGCGTTTCGTGTCATGTGGACATATCGGCTACTGCGGCGTCCGTGGCACAGGCGTGGCCTGTCCGGTGTGGCCGGTGTCGGCCGAGGAGTGACTCCGCGTCTCTCGCCGTACGGCTCGCCCGGGGACGAGCCGTTCCGCCGCCGCGAACGGTCGTGCGTCCTGCAGCAAGATCCAAGTCGCTTGCAATCGCGGACCGGAATCCTGCTGCCGTGCATCACACCGGGCTGTCACGGAGAAGCGTTATGCGCCGGAGAGCACCGGTGCGGTTCATGCCGGGGAATCGCAGGGACCACGAGGTGTCCGGCAAGCCGCCGCGGCCCGTCGCTCCTTCTGATGACGCGATCACCGGCGGGTGATCGACCGGGTCGGGCCTCGACGGTGCGGGCCCTCGAACGGGATCGCGAACGGCGGCCCTTGAACGAGATGGGGAGGCAGTGGACATAAGCATCATGCCATTGGTCGGAATCGTGTTCGGAGCGGTGTTCATCGGGACCAGTGTCCGTACCATCACCGTTGGACGGTGGCTGCGGCGGCACGGGGCGCGGGTGCCGGGCGTCGTCGTGAGCCTGCGCCGGTCCGGCGGCCATCACAAGGGCGTGTACTACCCCACCCTGCGGTTCCAGACGGTGCGGGGCTCCGTGGTGGAGACCGAGTCGGATCTGGGCTTCAACCCGTCGCCGGTTCGTCCGGGCCAGCAGGTCATGGTGGTCTACGACCCCGAGCGACCCCAGCGTGTCCGTCTGGACGGGGCGGGCGGCAGCGGCGTGCTTCACGGCGCGCTGTTCCTGATCGTCGGGGCGGTCGTCCTGGTGGTCTCCCTGGTCTTCGCGGTCAGGTCCTGGTTGTGAGGACGATTACCGCGGCCTCGGGGGCGCCGCGTCAGGCCGGAAGGCCCGACCGAGGAGTGGCTCCGCGTCTCTCACGGTGCGGAGGGGTGAGGCCCCCGCACGGTCTCGGACCGTTCGGGCCTCACATCGCTGTTCTGTCGAGGAAGCCGACGACGCGGGTGTTGAGGTCGGCGGCCTCGTGCCATGGCATCGCGTGGTGGGACAGGCCCGGCAGCACCGCGATCTCCGCGTGGGGGAGAAGGCGTGCGGCGGCGGATGCGACACGGTGCGGGAAGTGGGCCCTGCCGCGTCCGGCGAGGAGGACCAGGGTCGGCGTCGTGAGCGCGCGCAGCGATTCGGGCTTGGGCCGTCTCCCGGTCACGATCTTCGTGTCCGGGAACTCCGCGGCCAGACCGTAGAGCCGCAGCCAGGCGGGGTCGGCGTGCGCTCCGCCGGTCTCCCACGCCAGGAACGCCCGCGCCCGCGAGGCCGTCGGCCGTGTGAGGGACGGCAGCGCGCGTGCCAGGTATCCCGCCCGGAACCCGCCGAAACACTGCGTCGGATCGAGCAGGACGAGCCGCCGGACCCGCTGGGGCGCGTGGAGACCGTACGTCAGGGCGATCCACGCGCCATAGGAGTGTCCGCACACAGCGGCGCTCTCGATCCCGAGCCCGTCGAGTACCCCGTCCAGCCAGCCGAGCAGATCACGGACGTCACGAGGGGGACGTTCGCCCCGGACGCTCAGTCCCGGCTCGCCGACGCGGTCCACGGCGTACACCCGGTGGCGGTGCGCGAACTCGGCGACGTTGGCGAACCACATCGCCGCCGTGGTGCCACCGCCGTGCAACAGGACCAGCGGCGGGCCGTCCACGGGGCCGCACGCGTTCACCCGTGTCGTGCCGTACACCGACGGCAGATCGATCGACTCGACCCGGACCGGCCAGCGCTCAAGGACCGCGTCGTAGGCGGAGAGGAAGACCGCGCTCCCGTCGTCGGACATGCCCACCCCGATAAGTAGCTCGCTCAGCAATAATCTCGTTGAGCGAGATAATGCCATACTGGGCGGTGACGAGGAGTCGGGAGGGCGGCGGGGCCGTGTACGAACAGGACGCCGGGATGCGGGTGGTCCACCTGCTGCGTGCCATCACCGTAGAACTCGACCGTATGGGAGAGAGGTTCGCCGCCGGACACGATCTTCATCCGACCGATGTACGCGCGCTCATCTGTCTGCTGGACGCCGCTCGCACGGGCACGCCCGCCACCCCGGGAACGCTGGGGGCGAACCTCGGCCTCAACTCCGCGGGCACCACGGCGGTGGTCGACCGGCTGGAAAGGCTCGGTCACGTGCGCCGGGAACGCGACACCCGAGATCGTCGGCGGGTGCTGCTGAAAGTGGACGAGAGCGCCGTCGCGCTCGGATGGGGCTTCTTCGGCCCGCTCATCCACGAGATCGTCGCCGTCATGGGCCGATTCGACGCCACGGAGCAGGCGACCATCGAGCGCTTCCTCGGCGCTGTGCACGAGGCCGTCGCCCTGAAACGAACCATCCAGGACTGAGTTGTGCCGGTCCATGGTTCCGCACGAACGTGCCGGAGCTGCCGGAGGACACGGACGCGCGGCTGGGTGACGGCGGTGGACGCCGGTCTGACCGTCGACGAGCGGTCATCGGCTCTGGGCCTTCCGGCTCGATCCCGTCGAGGGCGTCCAGGCCGGTGTCAGGCGCGGGCCGGGCGGCCCGCCGGTGGTGACCCGGACGCCCCCAAGGCGACGATCAAGATCCGGCTGAACGCATCGATGCCGGTCAGATCCGATCGGCGGCCTCTTCGTCGAGATCGGCTTGTGCCTCGAACCGCCTTAACCTCGGCGGCTCATCCTCGGCAGCCGTGTCCGTCCTGCTCTACCGTGATCGCGGCCAGGCCGTGTCAACGTCACGCGACATGATCCTCGGTCACCGGGAACTGGCCACTGAGTCTCTGCGCGACGCGCGAGAAGTTTCCCCACGCGCTGAGCGTGTCGCGCTCGAACTTCTCCTCGGAGATATCGGCTGAGATGCTCCTCTGTAGTTCCTTGCCCATGTGCTCGACGCCCTGGTGGCTCACGTACATGCGCTCGATCACGTCGGCAAGGCCGATACTGCTGGGAAGAAACCGATAGGCCGATGGAAAGAACCTGCGCGCCTCCACCCTGTCGGAGTCGATCATCAGGGTGCAGACGCCGGAGAGCGCGGCTTCAAGTGGAGTGATGCCCAACGTCTCGTACCGCGAGGAACAGACGAATATCCCGTTGGGCCTGGCCTGGTTGAACAGGGCATAAAGTTGAGGCTTGGAGAGTTTGGCCGTCGCCATGAAATCCGCCTCATGCTCCGCCGGCACCTGGGCGCGAAGTCTCTCCCGCATGACATCATCCTCGGGTCTGTCTCCGACGACCAGGATCCGGAGAGGTATTCCGCGCTTGCGTGCTTGAATCCCGCCTTCTACAAGAAGTTCGACGTTCTTGAAGTAGTCCAGTCGGGCAACCGCGGTGAACACGAGCAGCTCGGCCTCCTCGACGAATGCCCGAAGCTTCTCGTCCTGAAGGATCTCCGGCGACTTGGGCAGCGTGATGGGTGGCCGTACCGCGTGGATGCGCTGCTCGTCGACACCCCGGCTGACCAGGTATTCCCGTTGCAGATGTGAGTGCTGCAGGACGAACATGTGCTTGCTCGACCGAACCTTGCTCAGGCCCAATTCCTGGTGCTTGAACAGGTGCAGCGCCTTGTTCGCGTCACCGAACGCCCTTCCGGTCTCATCGGCGGAGAACGTCTCGACGAAGTCGTGTACGAAGGGGCCGTGGTGGGTCACGCAGCATGCGAACTCCTCCGGATGGAATCCCAGCAGAGCGTCCGTCTGATAGTAGATCATTACCTGGCCGGTTATTCCGTGCTCGGCCATCAGGAGCGTCGCCGCTTTGGCGATGGCGAGGCTTACCGTCCTCCTGCCCATTCTGAAGTTAAACTCAAGGATCGCGCATATCAGGCCTGATCGAAATGCGATGTGCACCCGGGGCTCGTCCAGCTCCTCATCTCGCTTGTAGAGAATCACCCCGGCAGAGAGGTTGGCCCTCTGGAGGCAACGCAACACTGAGTGGGAGAACGACGTCGCACCCACGTTCGCTGGAACCAGCTCGCTTTCGGGAAAATATTTGTTGTTCACTACGATAATTCCGGCTAGCCGCGGATCGTGCCAGGACACTGTCGGTACTCCAGGTCTATTAGCTGCGACAAGGGTTTCAGGAAAGATGCCTTGGGCGGTGCCGTGCAGTGGCATTGCGTGCAGAGAGACCGGTTGCGCTCAGGGGTGCCTGACGCCTGCACCGCCGCGCTCGCGGACGTCGGTCCGCCGGGCAGGCCGACCGTCACGGGTACTGTCCGTGAGTTACTCTCACGGCCTGGTGCACCTGCTGGGAGAGCTGGGAGAGCACGACCTGTCAGACAAACGTCCAGTGATTGAGGCCTGCGCGTGTACCGTTCGGTCTCGTCGAGCGGCTGAATCCGGCCGGTGCCGTCGAGGCACGGGACGGGGACGGCCCCCGGAAAGAGGGCGCCTGCGTTGTGGCGGGCTGTTCGGAAGGTCGTTCGGCGCTTGCTCCCTCCGAAGCGGATCGGATGGTGGCGGAGCGCGAGCCTCATGGAGACGTGGTGTGCGCCCGAGGCACGGGTGGTGTCATGCGAGACACCAGGACTTTTCTACAGAAGTTCAACATGGGCCTGACGCTGGGCGGTACCACGGGTGTCCAGCAGCAGACGGGCATGGTGTGAGATCTGCTCCATCTCGTAGCTACGGTGGCGTTGCAGGAGGATCACCAGGTCGGCCTTCTCAAGACCCTGGGTCAGCTCCGGCACCGCGGGGACGGCGACGCCTTCCACCTCCCAATGCGTTATGTAGGGATCGTGGAAGGAGACGTGGGCGCCCAGGGCGCGCAGGCGCTTGGCCACAGGGTTGGCACTGGTTTCGCGCTGGTCGGCGATGTCGGCCTTGTAGGTGACACCGAGCAGCAGCACGTGCGCCCCGGTGAGGGGCTTGCCTGCCTTGTCGAGCAATCGCTGCGCCCGCTCGACCACATACCGCGGCATCCGCGTATTGATCTCCTGGGCGAGCTCCACCATCCTGAACGGGTAGCCCAGCGTACGGACCTTGTGGGCCAGGTAGATCGGGTCGATGGGGATGCAGTGACCACCGACACCCGGCCCGGGACGGAACGCCTGAAAGCCGAAGGGCTTGGTGGCCGCGCACGAGATCGCATCCCACACGTCGATCCCCAACTCGTGGCAGAATTCCGCCATTTCGTTGACCAGGGCGATGTTGACATGTCTGTAGGTGTTCTCGATGAGCTTGGCCATCTCGGCCTCGCGGGTACCGCCGGCCTGGACCACGGTGTCGACGAACTTGCCGTAGAGGGCGACTGCCGCGTTGGCGCAGTCAAGGGTGTATCCGCCGACTATCTTCGGCGTGTTTTTGATTCCGTACTGTTTGTTGCCAGGGTCGACACGTTCCGGAGAGAAGGCCAGATGGAAGTCGGTCCCGGCGGTCAGACCCGAGCGCTCCAAGATCGGACGCACCACCTCGTCGGTGGTGCCCGGGTAGGTGGTTGATTCCAGTACCACCAGCGTCCCGGGCCGCAGGTTCCGGCTCGTTGTCGTACAGGCGGCCTTCACCATGGTCAGGTCGGGACCGCCGTGTTCCGACAGCGGGGTCGGTACGCACACCACCACCGCGTTGGCCTCCGCGATCACGCTTTCGTTGGTTGTGGCGCGGAAGCCCGCCGCACGCATGGCGGCTATTTCATCATCTTCGATGTCGTCGACGTGAGAGACACCCGCGTTGAGCTGAGCCACTGTTTCCGCGTCGAGGTCCAGTCCGGTGACCAGCAGCCCGGATCGGCACGCTTCCAGCGCCAGCGGTAGTCCTACGTACCCCAGGCCGATGACGACCAGGTCACTGCGCACGGTTGTCGTTCCTTTCGGTCCGATGGAAGAGCAGATCTGTGGGAAGGCGGTCGCTCACGCGCTGCGTGCGCGTACCGCGAGCAGGGCGACCAGGACGCTTGGCACGACCAGCAACCCGAAGGCCGCACCGAAACTGACCGGAGTCGAGCCCGTGTTCTGGCCGACGCTGAACAAGGCCGACGACGCGGCCATGATCGCGACCTGACCAAGATTCATGGAGGTCTGCATGCTGCTGCTGGCGTATCCCTGCCGGTTGTACGGGGCGTGCGCGAGCGACAGCACGGTGAGGGTGGGGGCCACCGTGCCCATGCCAATGGCCGCGATGATCAGGGAGGCTCCCGCGATGTAGGCGGGCAACACGGGCAGCGCCCCGACGGCAGCGGTCACGGTTGCCGCTCCCATCAGCAGTGCACCGGTGGCGATCAGGTGGTGGCGGGGCCGGTTGGCCAGCCAACGACTCTGCACCCAGGACGACGCGGCCCAGGCTACGGCGGCACCTGTGAAGACCAGACCGGTCGCCGCTGGCGGCACCTGTCGGGCCGAGTCCAGCAGTAGCGGTACAAAAGCCTCAAGTGTAAAGAACGTTCCGCAAGCAAGGCCGTTCAGCAGCACCGTGGCGGGTAGCCCTCGCATGGCACGCCAGGTGCCCGGAGGCACCATCCGTCGGACGAACGCCACCACCAGCACGAGACCTACCAGTCCCAAAATCAGGTGCTGCACGTTCCAGTCGCTGATGGCGTACTGTGCCAGCGCCGCGCCCAGACTTACGGCCGCGGCGACGATCAGACCAGGGCGGCCCGCCTCGTCGCCCGGTTCCGCCGACGTGGCGGTACGGGATGATCCGCGCAACACGATCACCAAGGCCGCCGCGGGAAGCAGGGTCAGTGCCGCCAGCCCGTAGAACACCCCGCGCCAGGACCACCAGTCGGCGATCAGGCCGGCCAACGGAGGGCCGACAAGCGAAGGGCCGATCCAGCAGGCTGCCATCAGTGCCAAGACACGAGGCCGCAGCCAGTCCGGGTAGGTCTGCCCGATCGCTGTGTTGATGGTCACCGCGACCATCCCGGCCGCTATCCCGTCCAGGAAGCGCCCGGCCGCCAACTGCCAGATCGAGGTACTGGTGGCGGACACCAGCAAGGTCACCACCGCGAGTGCCAAGCCTGCCGCCAGCGGGCGACCGGCACCGACCCGGTCAGCCCAGTTGCCGCCGATGACCCCACCCAGCAGGCTCGCGGCTACGAACACGCTGGCCGCCAGGGAATACAGCTCCAGCGCCTGCAGATCCCGTACGGCGATCGGCAGAATGGGCACCACGGCCAACGCGGCGAGACCG
Organism: Streptosporangium sp. NPDC001559; assembly: GCF_042893955.1. Lineage (NCBI taxonomy): Bacteria > Bacillati > Actinomycetota > Actinomycetes > Streptosporangiales > Streptosporangiaceae > Streptosporangium > Streptosporangium sp. NPDC001559. Next base: position 497,478 of record NZ_JBIAVG010000004.1, on the reverse strand, counting down.
GTCAGGACCGTCACAGCGGAGAAACTGAGGGTGGCGACCGCGTACGTCCGGGAGAACATTCCTTCCTGCGCGCCGACGGTGGGCGCCAGGACTTCGTCGGTCATCGCAGGCCATCCCACTGCAGGTCGGTGTGGGTGTCGCAGGACAGCCACTGCGCCAGGGCCCGCAGGCTTTCGGGCAGCGAAGCCGAAGGCCGCCAGTTCAGTTCGGTGGCGATCACGTCGGTCGCCATCACCCACCGCTGCCCTCCGGACTCGGAAAGCCGCTCCAGAGGTGTGCGGCGAGTGAATTCCGTGACCAGCTCGGCGAGTTCCTCCCCCGTGTAGGCCGCCGAGGCGACATTGAGGACGGAGGGTCGCTGCGATGCCGCCAGAACAGTGCCGATCGCGTCGGCCATATCCCGGTGCTCCAGTATCTGGTGCCGCTCCAGCGGGTCCAGCTTCAGCGGGCGACGCGTCCACGCCAGCAACATCGACCGCGCGAGCGCACCGTCGGTGGGCGCGTTCGGTCCCACCGGCTCGGCCAACCGGAGCACCTGCACCGCGATTCCGTTCCGCTCACCCCATTGGCGGCACTCCTCCTCCTCGCGCCACCACTCCAGCGCCACCGGGTCAGCCGGAGGCTCGGATACCGACTCCTCCGTCACGGTTCTGTCGCCGCTGCCACGGTAGACCTCCGCGGAGCCGACGTAGAGCAGCCGTTTCACCCCGGCCTCTGCGGCGGCCGACAGTACGCCTGCCAGCAGGCCGGGACCCGCGGAGGGGCGACCCAGGTGCACCACGTACGAGACGCCGCTCAACTGCCGGGTGTCCACAGGAGCAGGAAGGTGGTCGGCGTGGTACCCCCCGTCGCCCAACAACCGGGCCAACTGGGGTCCGAAGCCGCTCTCGCCTCCGGTGACAGCTACTTGAGCCACGGTCGCGGGTTCCGCCGCCGGGCGCCTGTGAGAGCTCTGGGTCCCGCGTCCCTCCTCCAAGGCGGTCAGCGCCAGCTCACGTGCTGGAACGACCATCTCGACCAGTTCGTCAGTCATGACCTCTTTGCACAGACCACCGGGCCCCAGCGCCTCCATTACCGTGGTGGTCACCGACGGTTCCGGCGTTTCGGTCGCGAGCTCGGCTACGACGGCACCGACGGCGAACCCTGTGACCCACACCGCCTGCGCCACATGGTCGGGGAGGGGAGACGGTCCGGTCCCGGCGAAAGCCCTGCGGCACTCCTCCAGCAGGCCGATCCGCTGAAGGTGCCGTTCGGTCTCGATGATCTCCCACTGCGCCCCGTGGCGGACCGCGCACCGGGCATAGCCGTGCTGGTAGAACGGCACGACCGGAAACTCACGGCATTCATAGGTCGTGGGTTCCACCGCCTGAGGCGTGAACAGCGTCGCATGCCGCCACCCGTGGCCGACGTTGCCGGCGACGCTGGGCACGTCGCTGTGATCCACGGTGCTGGGCACGGCCAAGCGCACCCGGACTTTGCACGAGTTCAGAAAGCGCTGCATCACCACGTCGTAGGGCCAGCCGTTGCCGTGCTCGGCCGCGAAGCGTGTGTACCCTCGGGCCACCCGTGCGGGGAGCATCAAGGCCAGGCACGGCACATGTTCTTCGATCGCGTAGGCCCACTGGGCGCCTGTCAGCGCCGCCAGGCGCACCACGGCGCCGTTGCGCCCTTCCCAGCCCGCATAGAACGCGACGGCCTCGTCCGGTACCGCTGACGCGACCCGCTCGGCATATTCGAAGAACCCTTCGGACAGGACCACATCGTCCTGGAGGACCAGATGATGCGTGGCGTCCTCTCCCACACACTCCCAAGCGAGGTTCGCCGTGCGCAACGCCGTCGGAGGACCGTCGGGTACGGGGTCCAGCACCACGTTTATCCGGCCGCGCGCATCGAAATCCGCAAGCTGCCTGGCCGCCTCGGCGCGCTTGGGATGCGCCATCACCGCACCGCTCAGATTGACCGGCTTGCTCACGGCCGTGGTCGACGTGGTCAGATGGGCCAGGGGCCTCATTCGCGATACCTCGCAGAAATTGTCTGAGGGGCAAGGGGGAGATGAAACGAAGAACAGTGGGAAGGGCGCCGCACGGCGGCGACGGCTGAGAGCCCGGACAGGGGTCCCCCCGGCAGCCGACATCGAAGGTCAACCACCTGGGGAGACCTCCGTCTAAAAGTGAGGATCGGCTGCGGGCCTGCGCGGGACCGGCTGTCCAGGGTGTTCGGACTGCTGCGGCCGGTCGTGTTCCTTTTGGCCTTCGACGTAATTTCGGGCGGCAGCGTCGAGGATTTCGACCATCCATTCGGCGAGGTTTGAGTTGGCAAACTTCGCCGCATCCTCCCAGGTGCTCCTGCGAGCTTTCGACACCTTCAGGCGAAGCTCCGAGACAGAGAGCCTGTTCTCCGCGTTAGGAATGGCGGCAGACCTGATCCGGCGACGGAGTTCGTTGCGGGACCATCCGCCTCTCTGAGCGCGTTCAAGCCAAAATCTCTGGGAGGCCGGCGTCAGTGCTGCCACTTCTGCGTGATGTTGCATGCTGAGATCCGAACACCGTCGGCCGGGTGGGAATTTTCGAGCTATCCAAGCGTAGTTGCGCAGTGTTTGATAGTCAAGGGACGTTTCCTCTACGGCCTTGAGATAGCGTTCCGGGTATCGATCCTGGCCGTATACGAGCCAATCTCCAAGCCACCAGGTGACCGAATCGTTCAGTGAGTTCAGCTTCTGCCCGATGTGCATCCACTCCTCGATGGGAAGGCGGGCGGGCAAGGTGAGTGAGGACTGATTCGTGTGCACCCCGCTCTCTGCCCCGATTTGCCTTTCAAGAAGTCCTTCATGCCTCTGTTTTGAATAAAGTCCCCGCACAGCTTTCTCTCCCAGAGTCATATTCTCGGACAATGTCTTTCTGTTCTGTCCTTCGTCCCCGTCTCCACAGGTAGAACGACATTGTCAAGAACGGGACCGGTCAGCGAACGGTGTGGTCCGGCGAAGCACGTGATGGAGTCTTCCTGTGCGACCGGGCACGTCCATGTTGCCGACCCCGTGTTCTTTTGCCGAGTTGCGCAGTCGCCTCCATTCGCCCCCGCGCCTGCCGACGCGTCAAGGTCAAAGGTCCGAGTGCGTCGGCCGAACGTACTGCCGGCCGCGTGGTTCACGCCGGTTACCGCCGGCGGTGAGCGGCGCCGTGGCCCTCTCAAGCCCAATGGCGAGCCCCCGCTGCGGGAGAAACCTTCCCTCGAATTTAACCAAAACGGTGGTGAAAGTTCACACGATGATCGCAGGCTCCTTTTCAGGAGTCGGCGGCCTCAGGGTTGCGCACCAGGCGCACGTTGTTGGTCAGACCCACGTCGTAGCCTCGCTCTCGCTCAAGCCGGAGCATTTCGGCGGGCCGGAAGGCAAGGATATAAGCGCGTCGTACGGAATCCGTTGAATTGCCGCGGGAGTAATGCAGCGTGGTGCCCGAGTGCGCGACCCCCTCGCCTGGTTCGAGCGGCACAGGGGTCGCGCCCGGTTCGTTCTCGGAGCAGTCACACTGGATGTTCTTGCCGTCACTGGTCGGGTAATGCGGGCGCATGGGGTGCTTGTGGGAGCCCCGCACGTACCACATACAGCCGTTGTCGAGAACGGCATTGTCCAGGGCGACCCAGATTGACACGGCTCGTTTGTCGGGCAGATCGATCCAGTAGGCCGCGTCCTGGTGCCAGGGGGTCGGTACGTCGATGCGCGGCGCCTTGTGGATCAGCATGTCGAAGTCGAGTACGGCGTCGTCGCCGATCAGCGCCTTGGCCATTTCCAGCGCCCGTGCATGCAGTGGCATCTCCAGGAGTGGCGCGTGGAGAGCCGAGGGCCACATGATCTGAGTGATGTTCTCCTGCGCCCCGTCTCGACGCGGTACGTGGGAACCGAGGTCGGAGCGCTTGTCTCCGCTCTCGATCTCTCCACGCAGGAAGCGGTCGTAGATCTCTCGGTAGGTCTCAATCTCCGATGCGGAGAGCAGGGGCCCGGTGGTGACGAATCCGTCTCTTTGGAATACCTGTGCAAGCGTAAGACCAGTGTTTACGGCCATGTGGATCGATCCTTCCGCTCGGCTGCTCCCGAAGGAACCTGTGACGTGTAGGAAATACCGCAGGCGATGGCGTACGACGGGCGAGGCGGCGCCCGCGTCATTGGCACATAACTTACCTGGCTCTCGGCGCCTGTAAGCACCAAGCCTACAGGAATCGTATAGATTGCCCGGGACGTTTTTCTAGCCCTTTTGCTCCGCTGACACATCGAGCCGGGGGCCTAAGAACAACGGTCTTGTTCCTCTATAGGTGACAGCAGAGAGTTAGACCAGGGGATGTGACGGCGGAGAAGGGAAGGCCGGATCGGCCGTACATCTGGCGTATGATGCGTTCGACCTTCGTGTTCACGCCTTTGGTTTCGCGATTGTGGTGCGGCAAGACGAAGGCCACGTGAACGGTGCCGTGCTCCTGATCGAGGCGGTTTGCCGTCGTGTGACCGTGTACGGACCCGGTCAGGCCGATCACCCGGAGCGAGTGGTCCGGCATTCGCCGGTGTTCACCGGTGAGGTCGTCGGGCCCGGCGAGTGGGAGGACGGGCGATCGGTCGTCCTCGGCACCGCTGACGGTCCCGCCGGCACCATGTATGGCCCGGCGTGACGCACCGAGGTGTACCGCCGCCACCGGATCCGTGCCGGAGCCGACGGAGAAACGGCGCCGTTGACCGGCGTATCCGCAGGTTGCGCGAGTCCTCGAAGGCAAGGCCGGTCGCCGTTGTGATCCTTGATGTCTCGCTGGCGAGACACGTACGACCCGGAATCCGGGGAGAAGGCGTGCGAGAGCCGTAGCGGCCGGTCTCGGTTCCTCGGGCCCGCACCTCCGGTGAGCCGATGGGTCGCGCCGTTCACCCACCGTGATCGAAGGCCGCGCGTGCGTATCGATTCGCCCATCCCTGTGTTCTACCGCTCAGAAGAGCTTCATCCCCTTTTCTTCTCTTTGTTGTGGTGCCGGAACCTGCTCGCGGAGTACACCACGGCCCGGACACCGCGAGTTCGTGGACCGCCCGCCGAAGGACGGTTGATGCTTCTGGAAGTGCGCCACCCGTAAAATCATTGACGACTTCATCGCCCGTCGGTTATCGATCGTTTTAGAAACCCGCTGCCGAAGGAGTTAGTTTGAGCGTCCGCCACTCTGTTTCAGAGGATGGGTTGACGGTGCGTGTCCGGCACTGCCGGAACCCTTACGATTACATGCTCGGCGACGATCACCTCGACGAGTTGCTGCTGGATCTAGGACTGAGGCGTGCAGCCAGCGTCTGGCGCAACCATGTCGTCGCCCCTTCCGCCGCACCCCGAGGAAAGTACGGTCAGACGTCCATGGGGTTCGTTCTCATGGACCCCACGGTGGGCCCCTGGGTGCCCAACGAGCTCGCGGTTCTGGGAGCCGTGGCCATCGGGGAGGACGGCCACAGGTTTCTGCCGAACGCCGCGGCCAAGGCGGCCGGTCATCGGCGGTTGGGGCGCAACTACGGTGAGGCGGTTCTCGTCAACCCTCATCTGTGCGGCAACGCCAGTTTTCGTTACGGGCACTCCGCCGAGGTGCGCGGCCAGATCGTCGGGGCCAGCTCGCAGACCCCGGATCAGGATCTCTTCGAGGCCGCAGAGCTGGCCAAGGAGTTCGTCAACGCCGTCATCGAGAGGCATGGCGCGTGGGAGGAGCGTGTGGGGCCGGGCGTGTGGCATGCCGAGGACGATGCGCCTCACCGGGAGTACCGCGACATGGTGCGCTTCTTCGGTTCGGCCGTGTCCTCTGACGGCCTCTCCGAAGTGGGCGGTGGCGAGCGCCGGGCGTCAGGAGGCTGAGACGTCCGGAGTGGGCGGGCGAGGACTCCGCCGATCGCGCCTGACAGAACGAAGGGCGACCACGCAGGCTCACGGCCCGGGCGGGCCGAAATCGGAGAACGCGGCGCTTACGGCAATGCCGCTGTGGAATTGCCGGACATTCTCTGTGAACGACAGGGCGTCGGCTTCCATGACCACAGGAGGGCGTTGCCGATGTGGTGACGGTCGCCGCGGGCGGAACTCCGACAACAATGAGCGAATTCGCCCTTCCTGTGGAGGCGCTTCATTCACGGATTCGAAGAACGGTTCCCCGGGAACCGGCGGCATGATAATTTGACGACGACTATCCGAGATATATTCCCCCGGCTTACCGGGCGCATCGGCAATCCAGGCTGGCTCAGCCTGAGTGCACGTCGAGCACTTGGAAGCAGTGCTTCTTCCCGTCTTCCTCTCAGGAGTATCTCTATGTGTGGTATCGCTGGCTGGGTCGATTTCTCACGTGATCTGACAAAAGAAGGCGAAGTCCTCCGAGCGATGACGGCCACAATGGCCAGGCGCGGTCCGGACGCCGAAGGTTTCTGGTTGGCGGAGCATGTCGCGCTGGGACATCGGCGACTGTCCATCATTGACCTCGACGGTGGACGCCAGCCCATGGTGATCGAGGACGGCTCCGCCCGCCATGCTGTCCTGACCTACAGCGGCGAGACCTACAACTTCCAGCAATTGCGCGCCCGACTCCGATCCCTGGGCCATGAGTTCAGCACCAGGAGCGACACCGAGGTGGTTCTCCGCGCATACCTGGAGTGGGGGCCTGAATTCGTCGAACACCTTGAGGGGATCTACGCGTTCGCCATCTGGGACGCGCACAGGGAGGAGTTGCTTCTGGTCCGCGACCGTATGGGCGTCAAGCCGCTGTACTACGCGCGGACCCCCACCGGAATACTCTTCGGTTCCGAGCCGAAGGCGATCCTCGCCCATCCGGACTTCCGGGCCGTGCTGGACACCGATGGGCTCCGTGACATCCTCTCCGTCGCCAAGGCGCCCGGGCAGGCGGTCTTCCGCGGTATGCGGGAGGTCCCGCCGGGTTGCACCGTACACGTGAACAGGTCGCGCTCCGTCGAGCGGCGTTACTGGCGGCTGCAGGTCGCGGAGCACGCGGACACACTTGAGCAGACTGTCAGCACCGTTCGTGAAATGCTCGAAGTCGTCGTCAGCGAGCAGATGGTGGCCGACGTGCCGCTGTGCACTCTGCTCTCGGGAGGCCTGGATTCCAGTTCTCTCACCGCGCTCGCGGTCCAGGTCTCTCGCAACCGGGGCCTGGGACAGCTCCGGTCCTGCTCGGTCAGCGACAACGATTCTTATCAGGGGGCCGGCGCACCCAGAAACGAGGATCACATCTACGCGCGGTTGCTGGCGCGGCATGTCGGCTCGGAGCACAGCGAACTGCCGCTGAACGCACCCGGTCTGCTCGATCCGGCACTGAGGGCATCCGTGCTGGCCGCCTATGACCTGCCCATCGCCAAGGGCGATGAACACGCGTCGTTACACCAGCTGTTCGGCATGGTGCGAGAGCACTCCACCGTCGCTCTCTCCGGCGAATGCGGTGACGAGGTCTTCGGCGGATACAACTGGCAGCGCCACCCCGAATGGGTCCACGCCGACACGTTCCCCTGGGTGCACCAAGGAAGGCACAACTACCAGGGCAACGAGATCATCTTCCAGCCTGATCTGCTGGCCAAGCTCGACCTGGCCGCGTACGAGCGTGACTGCCACAGCGTCGCGATCGCGGAACTCGCGGCGTCCGATCACATCGACGATCCGGTCGAGGCCCGCCATCGGGAGGTCACCTACCTGGCACTCACCCGTCACGCCCAGGTGCTGTTCGATCGGAAGGATCGGATGAGCATGGCAAGCGGGCTTGAGGTCAGGGTTCCCTTCGCCGACCACCGGCTTGTCGAGTACACCTTCAATATCCCGTGGTCCATGAAGAGCTTCGACGGCAGGGAGAAGAGTCTGCTGCGCGCGGCGATGCTGGATCTGCTCCCGGAGGTGGTGGCCCAGCGGATCAAGACTCCTTATCCCTCTATTCGGGACGACGCCTACGACCGAGTGCTCCGCGAACGGCTGGCGGGCGTCGTCCGGGAGAGGCAGAGCCCGCTCCTCCCGCTGCTGTCGGACGAAGTCAAGCAAGCGGTGGCGAAGGAGGGAGCGGCGGCCTTGGAGCACGGCATGAGCCGAGCGGCACTGGAGACGACTCTCCAGCTGGGCGACTGGCTGCAGACATACGATGTGGAAATAGCCCTCTGACCGGAGGCCCCCGACATCGGGCGGTACACCGGCGCGGAGCACACGGAGCCGACGTCTCGGCGTCGGCTCCGGGTTTCGATCGATCGGCAGGGGCCGCCGTGCCCTGCGCCTCCGCCCGGACCACGTCCGCGGCCCCGCGCGTGGGCACCGGTGAGGCGGTGCGGCGGGTCAGGGGCTCGCGTGCCGGGTGAGGCCGAGGGTGGCGATGAGGTCCTCGTGGAGTTCGAACCAGACCCGGTGGCAGGAGTCCACGTCGGTGCGGTAGACCCAGGCGCCGTCTCCCGCCTGTGCGCGTGCCAGGGCCGCGGTGAACCGTGTGTCGTATCCGCGGAACCGTGTGAGGGCCCGACCGAGCCGGTCCGCGAGTGGGGTGAGAGCCCGGCCGACGCAGGCGAGTTCGTGGAGGACGCCGGCGTCCCAGGTGGGGTCGGAGTGGTCGTTGGCGGCGAGTCGATCGTCGGCGGTGGGCCGGAGTTGCCAGTCGGTGCAGGCCTGTAGCAGGAGAGCGTTCAGCGGGAGGAACCCGCGGTAGACGTCTCGGACCTCGTCGGCGGCGCCCGCGAGGGTGAGTTCGGCCGCGAGCCGGCGCTCGTTCTCGGCCCGGCCGGGTTCGGTCAGCGACCAGCCTCTGGTGTCGGCGAAGGCGGTGTGCTCGACCCAGCCACGGGCCTCGGCGTCGCGCAGCGCCTCTTCCGCCGTGGCCGCGTCGAGCCCGTACCGACGGGCGATCACCGGGGTGTCCGCGAACCCGGTGACGCGTACGGCGTGCAGGATCAGAAGGTCGGGCGAGGAGTCGTGCGTCATGAGCCGGTGTCCTGTCGTGCCGTCAGGCGGGTGTAGTGCTGCTGGCATGCCTGCGGGGAGTTGAACCCCATCACGTGCGCCATCTGCGCCCAGGTCAGACCCGCGCTTCTGGCGATGAACAGCAGGGCGGATTCGAGCCCTTCGACCTCGGCTCGTGCGGCGGGCAGGAGAGCGAGCGCGCTCAGGATGCCCTCCGGGTCCAGGTCGGCGTTGCGCCAGACGGCGAACTGCACGAGGTCGACCGCCGACGGCGGGGTGGGCGGGGGACGCCACGGACGGGCGTCGAGCTCGTTCGCGCCCAGGTCCAGCAGCCGCTCACGCGCGTCCCGCTCACGTCCGGCCTGGGCGTGGTCGGCGTGCGCACCGGAGGCGATGTCGTCCTTGCGTGGCATGCGTCCCAGAATGCACAATCAACAAATTGTTGTCAATGTTCTGTTGAAGGGTGAAGCGGATGATCGTGTCCCTTGGGGAGGCCGTCGCGGACACCTGCGGGGGCAAGGCCGGCGCGCTCGGCGCGTTGCTCCGGGCGGGTCTGCCGGTTCCCGACGGTTTCGTCGTCCCGTTCGCCGCCTACCTCGCGGCCGGGCCGCACGACGCCGACGCGGCTCGGCAGGCGATCGGGGGCCGCCCGGTCCCCGCCGCCGTGATCGACGCGCTGGGGCGCGCGCTGGACGGGCTCGGCGAGCCGTCCGTGGCCGTACGGTCATCGGCGGCGAGGGAGGACACCGGTCAGGCGTCGGCCGCCGGTCAGCACGAGAGCTTCCTCGCCGTGCACGGACTCGACGAGGTCGCCGAAGCCGTACGAGCCTGCTGGGCCTCGCTGTTCTCCCCGCGTGCCGTCGCCTACCGGGCCGGCTCCGGCTGCGACGACCCTCTGATGGCCGTGATCGTCCAACGCCACCTGGACGCCGAGGTGTCCGGGGTCATGTTCACACCAGCGGGTCCGGACGACGTGACCCGGATCGAGGCGTCCTGGGGTCTCGGTCCCAGTGTCGTCGAGGGCAGGGTCACCCCTGACGCCTACCGTGTCTCCGGGGACGGGTCGGTCATCCGTACCGTCGCGGACAAACGGCGGCGCCTTGACCGGAGGGGCACGCGGCTCGTCGTCCACGACGTGCCCGTCGCCGCCCGGGACCGGCCGGTGATCGACGACGGGACCGCCACGCGGCTGGCCGAGCTGGGCGAACGGATCGCCGCCGTGCTCGGCGGACCCCAGGACGTCGAGTGGGCGATCGCCGACGGCCGCGTCTGGATTCTGCAGGCACGGCCGGTCACCGCCGCGTTGCCGCCGCCCTTCTCCGGTGCCTCGGACGTCACGGCCGCCGGCCTTGCCGGAACGCCGGGCGGTCGCGGGACCGTGACCGGCACCGCGAGGATCGTCCGTGGTTTCGGCGACTTCGCGCGGGTGAGCCCGGGGGACATCCTCGTCTGCCCCTTCACCGACCCTGCCTGGACGCCGCTGCTGCGCATCGCCGCGGGCGTCGTCACCGAGACGGGAGGAGTGCTCTCCCACGCCGCGATCGTCGCCAGAGAGCACGGTATCCCCGCCGTTCTCGGCGTTCCCGACGCGACGAGCAGGCTCCGCGACGGCACCGTCATCACCGTCGACGGCACCGCCGGAACCGTCACGGCCGATCACTTCCGTCCGAAGGGAGACGGGGCCCCCGCCCCTGACCGCGCATGACGACCAGACATCTCTACCTCGCGCGTCACGGCGCGGCCGACGCGTTCGGGGAGCTCACCGACACCGGGCGTCGGCAGGTGGGCCTGCTGGGCGAACGGCTCGCGGGCGTACCGGTCGACGTCGTGTGGCACTCTCCGCTGCCGCGTGCCGCGGCGAGCGCGCGCGAACTCGCCCGTCACCTACCGGACGTGCCGGTGATCGAGGCCGCCGAACTCGTCGACCACGTGCCCTACGTTCCCGCCGCGGCCGAGACGCCTCCGTCCTGGGCCGGCTTCTTCGACGGCTACGACGATGCCGAGGCGGCCTCCGGCCAGAGGCTCGCCGAGGCCCTGGTCGCCCGGTTCGCGAAGGTCACCGGCTCGACCGTGAGGGCTCCCAGGCCCACACACGAGGTCCTGGTGACGCACGCCTATCCGATCGCGTGGCTGGTACGGCACGCGCTGGACGCGCCGCCGTCCCGGTGGCTCGGGTTGAACAGCGCCAACACCGCGCTGACGGTCATCGAGTACCGCGACGCCCTGCCACCGACGATCGTGATGTTCAACGACATGAGCCACCTCCCGCCCGACCTGCGCTGGACCGGATTCCCCGGGGGCGTCAGGCCGTGACATCACCGGCCCCGCCCGTTCACAGCCGCAGGGACCGGTAGGGGTTTCGGGGCGGGCGGAAAGCGCCGAATTCCGGCCGGGGAACACCTGGTTCATTCCGCGTTCAATTAAGCCGGGACTTTTTTCGGCGCGGAGTTTCACGCGCGGTCACGCCCTCGGTGTTTTCCCGGCCGTCGAATCACCGATGAGAATTCGCGGCACCGGCCGGGTTTCCCCGAGCCCGAAGAAGAGGAACGGGTCCACGGGCGTCGCGCCGATCCCGTGGACCCGTTCTCGTCAGGTGGCCGTTATTCGACGGAGCAGAGCCTGCCGTTGAGGGCGAACCTCAGGGGGGCGGGCTGGGCGCCGCTGTAGGAGGCGGCGAACCCGATCTGGGTCGTCGAACCCGGGTTGATGACCTTGTTCCACTGCTTGTTCGTGCCGCTGATCCGCGAGCCGTTCTGGGTCCAGTCCGCGGACCAGCCCGAGGTGAGCTGCGTGGACGACGCCGGGTAGTCGACCGTCAGCGTCCAGCCGTCGATCGGGGTCGTGCCGATGTTGCGCACGTTGATCTCCGCGTTCAGCGTCGAGCTCCACGTCGCCGCGCGGTAGGAGACCGTGCACGTCGGGGTCGGGGTGGGAAGGCCCTCCCTGGCCAGGACGGACAGCATGGAGGACGGCGTGCTGACGTTGCGTGCCTCGTCCTGGGCGACCACGAAGTAGTTGTAGCGCTGCCCGATGACCACGTTGGACTCGGCGAAGTTCCGGATGCCGGAGGCCGGGATCGTGCCGACCCTGTCGTAGGCCGTCGGGTTCTCGCGGTAGACGTCGTACTCCGTGACTCCGACGTTGTCGGTGGAGGGCTGCCAGCAGAACGTGGCGCCTCGGTAGTCCTGCAGGCAGGCGTCCTGCAGACCGGTCGGCTGGCTCGGCGGCGTGTGGTCACCCGGCTCCGGGGACTGGGACGGCGAGGCGGTCGGGGTCATCCCGAGCGTGGCGGTCACCGTGATGAGGGCGGAGGGCGGGCTGATGTTCCCCGCCGGGTCCCTGGCCACGACGTACATCGTGTACCGCTGGTTCAGCACGCCGGTGAAGCCGCCGATCGTGGCGGTCGTGGAGTTGGCGAGGACGAAGCCGTCGGCCTCCAGGCGGTACAGGTCGTAGGCGGCGATCCCCGTGTCGTCCGAGGAGGCGCCCCAGCAGATGGAGGCGTAGCCGTACTCGGTGAGGGGGGCCAGCGGCACCGGGCAGGGGATCAGGTTGGTGGGGCGTGTCGGGGGCGTGTTGTCGACGGGCTGCGTCTTCATGGGAAGGGCCACGTCCGCGACGTCGTTTGACGGGACGGCGGCCAGCGCCGTCCCTCCGGCCATGCCGAATGCCAGCATGGCGGTGAGTAATGCCACGGTGAGAAATCCGAGGCTGAGGAGGACCGTCCCGGAGGATTGTCTGCCGGCTTGCATGATGCCCCTATCGAATAGTTTTCGGCCTGTGTCCCCCCGCAGCGATTGTGAAGCATCTTTGACTCTCCGTAAAGCTACGATTTTGCAAATCGGCAAAATCGTAAATACGTATTGTGGCGTGGCGGGGGCTGGCCGTAGTCGTCCCAGGGTTTTTGAACCGTCGCCGTCGGTTCTGTCCCGGCCGGGCGACGCCGACGCCCGTACGGCCCTTCGCCGTCAGCGCCGACACCTCGCCTCCGGCGACACCGGGTCCGTGACCGGCCGAACGGTGGTGTGATCCAGTTCACGTCACGTTTCCCGCCCTTCGCCGGTTCTCAGCGGGTGAGGAAGGGAGAAACGCCATGACGCACCACATCGTGGTTCTCGGGGCGGGGTACGCGGGCCTGGTCGCCGCCAAGCTCGCGGCCAGGCGGGCCCGGCGGGACGGGACCAGGGTCACCCTGGTCAACCAGCGGGACCGTTTCGTGGAGCGGGTACGGCTGCACCAGCTCGTCACCGGTCAGCGTCTTCGTGACCTGCCGCTGGCCGACCTGCTCGCGGGCACCGGGGTCGAGCTGGTCGTCGACACGGTGACCGAGATCGACGCGGACGCCAGGACGGTACGGCCGGCGCACGCCCCGGAGATCGGTTACGACACACTCGTCTACGCGCTGGGGAGCCAGGCCGACCTGAGCCTGGTGCCCGGAGCCGCCGAGCACGCCCACACCGTCGCCACCCTCGACCAGGCCGAGCGGCTCAGGACACGGTTGCGGGACGGCGGCACCGCGGTCGTCGTCGGGGGCGGGCTCACCGGCATCGAGGCGGCGGCCGAGCTGGCGGAGTGCCTGCCGGAGGTGAAGGTACGGCTGGTCACCGAGGGGGCGTTGGGCGGCGCGCTGTCGCGGCGGGCCCAACGGCACCTCAACGCGGCCTTCGACCGTCTCGCCGTCGAGGTGCGCGAGCACGCCAGGGTGACCGAGGTGCACGACGACCACGTCACGCTGGAGGGCGGAGACCGGCTCGGCGCCGACGTCACGATCTGGACGACCGGCTTCCGGGTCCCCGAACTGGCGCGCCAGGCCGGGTTCTCCGTCGACGACGACGGGCGCGTGCTGGTGGACCCGACGCTCCGCTCGGTCTCGCACCAGGAGGTGTACGGCATCGGCGACGCGGCGGCCGTGCGCACGGCCGACGGCGTGGAACTGCGGATGGCCTGCGCGACGGCGCTCCCGGTGGCCCAGCAGGCCGTACGGGCGATCACCGCGCGTCTGGCGGGGCGGACGCCCGATCCGGTGCGCTTCAAATACGCCAACCAGTGCGTCAGCCTCGGCCGCAACGACGGTCTGATCCAGTTCGTGCGCGGGGACGACAGCCCGGTCGGGATGGTGCTCACCGGGCGGATGGCCGCCGCCTACAAGGAGGCCATCGTGAAGGGCACCGTCATGGCGTTGCGTCACCCGTGGATGCCGACCCGGATGCCCGGACGCTGACGAGCGCGGGGGCGTCGTCAACAGTCAGGGGGATCCCCGGTAGGCCGCGAGCGGGACCGGCGGATCACCTCCCAGGGGGACGATCTTCACCAGGGGTACGACCAAAAATTGATCTTCACCGCGCCGCCTCTCTGAATGTGATCGCACGCAGAAAGGAACCGATGGAGATGAAGATGAGGACGTATGGCAGGGTCGTGCCCCTCGTGGCGGCGACCGCCGCGGTGGCGGCGTTGACCGTCGCCTCTCCCGCCTCGGCCGCGTCCGCCGCGGCGGTGACGATCAGGGTCGAGCGGGCCTACTCCGAGAACGTGCCGGAGTGGGGCACGCAGTTCACCTGCCCGACGAACCAGGTGCTCACCGGTCGTTCGCACACCGGTGACGAGAACGCCTGGACCACGTACTACTGCAGCTGGATCCTCATCAACGGCGAGCAGGTCCGGGTGTCCCTCGGGGACTGGACCCCCGGCCAGAAGGAGAGCAGGTCCAGCTACAGCGCTCCGGCGGACCAGGCGCTCGTCGGCCGTTCGCACACCGGTGACGAGAACGGCACCACGCGCTACCGCACCGCCACGCTGTCCTGGCAGGGCCGTCCGGTACGGCTCACCGGCGCCGTCTGGAGCGGCGACCTCAAGGAGAGCAGGCACACCTTCCAGGCGGACTACAACCGGGTCCTCGTGGGCCGTTCGCACAGCGGTGACGAGAACGGCAAGACCCGCTACCAGCACGCCCTTGTGACCTTCGAGGGCTGATCTCCCCGTCGTCGGCCCGGTCGCCGAGGTGATCGGGCCATCCCGGCGGGAGGCGGGTCCCGCGGCCGTCGTCGCACGGCCGTGCGGGTCCGCACAAGGCTGTGCGGGCCCGTGTCGCACGGTGATCCGCGTCCCGCCTTTCGGCCGCAAACGCACGCAGAAGGGAACCGAGAAGATGAAGACGAGGACGTACGGCAGGGCCGTACCCGTGGTGGCGGCCGCCGCCGCGGTGGCGCTGACCATGGCCTCTCCCGCCTCGGCCGCCACGATCAAGGTCGAGCGCATCTACCAGGAGACCGTGCTGGAACGGGCGGACGCCTTCGACTGCCCGGCGAACCAGGTGCTCACCGGTCGTTCGCACATCGGTGACGAGAACACCCGGACCACGTACTACTGCAGCTGGATCTTCATCAACGGCGAGCAGGTCGAGGTGCACTCGGGGGACTGGACCGCCACCCAGCGGGAGAGCAAGTCCAGCTACATCGCCCCCACGGACCAGGCGCTCGTGGGCAGGTGGCACACCGGTGACGAGAACGGCATGACGCGGTACCGCACCGGCGCCCTGTACTGGCAGGGCCGTCAGGTGCGGCTGACCAACCTGACCTGGAGCGGCGAGTACAAGGAGAGCAACCACAACGCGCAGGCGGGCTACAACCAGGTCATCGTCGGCCGTTCGCACAGCGGTGACGAGAACGGCAAGACCCGTTACCTGTACGCCACGGTGACCTTCACGGAGTGATCCGACGCCCCCGGTGAACCCTGATCGCCGCCGACACCCCCCACGGCGGCGATCAGCCGTTTCCCGGGGCGCTCGCCGTACGGCGCAGGCTGTCAGGACAGGGAGCCGGCGAAGACGATGATCTCGTCGATGTCCCCGGCGGCGGTGACGTGGACGACGTCCGTCCCGGACAGCACGGTCTCGCCGTCGGCCGTCTCGTAGCGCCAGCCGAACCTCGCCCACTCTCCCGGAGCGTCCACCCGGGTCGTCCTGACGAGGCGTCCCGGCCCGGCGGGGTGGCCGTGGACGACCTCGGTGATGAAGTCGTTGACGGCCTCACGGCCGACACCCCGGCCGAGCGGCCCCCAGAAGACGACGTCGGCGCTCACCGCGCGGCTCAGGAGGGTGGCGCGACGCTCGGGGTCGGAGGTGGCGGTGGCCTCGACGAAGACGTCGATCGCCTGCGCGTGGAGGTCTTCGCCCATGGCCCCGGGATCCTTTCGACGGTGCGTTTCCGCCACGCTACATCCCCGGCGGCGCGGACCCGGGAGATGTCCTAGGCGGTGGGGGAGTGGCGTTCTACGATCCTGGGAAGGGGGTGGGGGCCGTGGCGGAGGAGCTGACGGGGCTGGCGGGGCTGCTGTACGAGATGGGGTTGCTCAAGCGGTACCGGCGCACGGGGTGGCTGGTCGCGGGGGTGCGTGACCCGGAGAGCATCGCGGACCACTCCTTCAGGGCGGCGGTCATCGCGAGCGTGATCGCGGCGCTTGAGGGCGGGAATCCCGAGCGGGCCGCGTTCATGAGCCTGTTCCACGACACCCAGGAGACCCGGATCACCGACATCCCCTACCTCGGCAAGCGTTATCTGAAGGCGGCCTCGAACGAGGAGGTCACCGCCGACCAGGTGAGCGGGGTGCCCGAGGTCGTGGCGGGGATGGTCCGCGGCGCGGTCGCCGAGTACGAGGAGAAGACCAGCCTCGAAGCCGTCTGCGCCCGTGACGCCGACAAGCTCGAATGCCTGGTCCAGGCCGTCGAGTACCGCGAGCAGGGGCACCAGAACGTCCAGCCGTGGATCGACAGCTCGCTGGCCGCGCTGCGGACGGCCTCGGCCAAGCGGCTGGCGGACGAGGTGCTCGACACGGGGTCGCTGGAGTGGGTGACCCAGGTCCTCAACGGGGACTGAGCGCTTTCTGAGCGGGCGAACCTGGAGGTCAGGGAACCGTCAAGGGGCGGTATCGTGAGGATGTTCGCCCAGCTCAGCCCCCTTCCGCCTGTCCGAAGGCCCCGTTCGAGGAGCCGTCAGAGGAAGGCCGGGGAGAGCCACGGGGAAGCTCGGAAAGCTTAGGAAAGCCCCATGAGCACTCACGTTCACGTCCGTGTCAGCGACGGCCTGGCCGTCACCGAGACCGGCGACCTGGTCGAGGGCTACCGCTGCGGGTGCGGCGCCACCTGGACGAGGATCCACCGGGCCGACGAGGGACAGCCGGAGCGCTGAACCCCTCGTCGTCCGAGGCGTCCGGGGGTGCGGGTCAGGCGAGTACGGCGCACAGGAGACGGTTGTGGCCGCGCTGCCACAGACAGCCGACCTCGACGAAGCCCGCGTCCAGCAGCGCGTCGACGTGCGTGGACAGCAGCGGGGACTCGGAGCCGTGGTGGTCGGCGCCCGCGGTGGCCCGCTCGGTGTTGAGCTCGGCGAAGTCGGGGTCGGCGGCGACCGCGTCCCACCACTGACGCCAGTCCTCGGGACGGTTCCCGGCGAACCTGCGCTCGGCCTCCCGGTCGTGCACGACGCGTTCGAGCCGGGCCAGGACCGGGGTGGTGTCGTCGGTCTCCAGGTGGTCGCCGTTGAGCAGCAGCCCGCCGGGGCGCAGTACGGTCGCCACCTCGGCGTACATCTTCGCGATGTCCTGCGGGGAGATCCAGTGCAGCGCCGTGGTGCTCACCACGGCGTCGGCGGGCCCGTCCAGGTCGAGAAGGTCGCTCCAGCCGGGGGCGCGCAGGTCGAGGGAGACGAACCTGAGGCGCGGATCGGGGTAGGCGGCCCGGCCCAGACCGAGCAGCAGCGGGTCGGCGTCGACCGCGACCACCCTGGCTTCGGGGAGGCGTTCCAGGAGCCGGGCGGCCAGTGAACCGGGCCCGCAGCCGAGGTCGAGGACGAGGGGGTCGGGACGGCCCGCCGCCTCGACGGCGTCGATCAACGCCGTGAAACGCTCCTCGCGGTCGGGCAGGTAGCCCTCCTGCTGGCGGTCCCAACGCGTGATCCACTCGTGTGCGGCATCGTGGGTGAGCACACAGGCCTCCTTGTGACCGTCTTCTATGCTTTAGGCAGTTACAAGCTAGAACGCGAGGATGTGACCGGTCAAGTGGATTTCAACAGTCACACCGATGGGGTCGTCCGGATCGCGGTCGCACTGGTCAACGCGTTGACGCCGGGAGAGACCCGAGGCCGTCCCTTCACGCCGCCCCACGACCTCGCCGCCGCGGCCACCGAGGTGCTGCGGGGCGCCGGATACCCCGACCACGAGAGGCTCACCGAGGACGAGGCCGCCGAACTGACCGGGATCGCGGCCAGACTGCGCGAGGTCTTCGAGGCCGTCGCGGCCGAGGACGTCGACGCCGCCGCCCTGAGGGTCAACGACCTGCTCACCGAGACGCGGGCCCGCCCCTCCCTCCAGCGGCACGACGGAGAGCCCTGGCACCTGCACTTCCACGGCCCCGGCGGGACCATGTCCGCCGACTGGGGGGCCAGTTGCGCCACCGGCCTGGCGATCGTGCTGGGCGGCGAGTTCCGCGACCGCCTCGGCGTCTGTACGGCCCCGCACTGCGACCGCGTCTACGTGGACGTCTCCCGCAACGGCACCCGCCGCTTCTGCGGCACCGCCTGCCAGAACCGCGTCAAGACCGCGGCCTTCCGTGCCAGGGAAGCCAGGGGGAGACTCACTCCGTGACCAGGCCCGCCTCGTGGGCCAGAACGGCCGCCTGGACCCGGTTCCGCAGGTCGAGACGGGTGAGGATCGCGCTGACGTGCCCCTTGACCGTGCCCTCGACGAGCCCGAGCCGCCGGGCGATCTGGGCGTTGGACAACCCGGCGCCGAGCAGGGCGAGCACGTCGCGCTCCCGCTCGGTGAGCGTCTCGACCCTGGCACGGGCCGCCGTGGCACGGCCCAGCCGGGGTGAGCGGAGCTCCCCGATCACCCGCGCGGCCATCCTCGGCGACAGGTAGGCGCCGCCCCCGGCGACCGCGTGCACCCCGGCGATCAGCTCCCGGGGGTTGCCCGACTTGAGCAGGAAACCGCGTACACCGTCGTCGAGTGCCCTGGTCAGGTAGGCGTCCTCACCGAAGGTCGTGAGCACGGCGACGGAGACCGAGGGGGCCGCGCGGATGATCTCGACGGCGGCGGAGAGGCCGTCGAGCCGGGGCATGCGGATGTCGAGCAGGGCGACGTCCGGCCGGTGCGCGAGGGCCATCTCGACGGCCTCCCGCCCGTCCCCGGCCTCGGCCACCACCTCGATGGCCGGATCGGTGGCGAGGATGGCGCCGACCCCGGCCCTGACCATCTCGTCGTCGTCGGCGAGCAGCACCCTGATCATGACTCCCCCACGTGTGGCAGCGTGGCCACGACCTCGAACTCCTCGCCGCGCGGTCCCGCGCGGAAGGTCCCGCCGTGCAGCGGGACGTGTTCCCGCAGCGCCGCCAGACCCGCCCCTCCTCCCGCGCCCCGCCGTACGCGCCGGGGGAGGGGGTTGACGACGGTGAGTACGGTCGTGCCGTCCGAGGTGGCCAGCCGTACCCGCACGGCCTCCCCGGCGGCGTGTTTGGCGGCGTTGGTCAGCGCCTCCTGGACGACGCGGTGGGCGACCCGGCCGATCACGGGCGGCAGATGCCGTACGCCGTGCCATTCGAGCGAGACCGGCAGGCCCGCGCCCGAGGCCCGATCGACGAGGGCCTGTACGTCCTCCGCGTCGCGAGCCGGGGCCGGGCTCAGCGGCGCGGGGCCGCCGTCGCGCAGCAGGGCGAGGACCTCGGCCAGGCGCTCGGTCGCCAGCCCGGCGCCCTCCCGCAGTTCTGCGGCGGCCCTTCGGTGGCGTTCGTCCAGGTCGGAGGCCATCTCAAGGGCCCCGGCGCGCAGCGCGAGCAGGCTCAGCTCGTGCCCGAGCGTGTCGTGCATGTCGTGGGCGATACGGGCACGCTCCTGGAGCATGGCCCGCTCCGCGGTGACCACGACCAGTTCGGCCTGCTGGTGCGCGGAACGGCCGAGCAGCCACGGCAGCGCGACCGTCAGGCCGAGCAGCAGCGCCCCCACACCCCACACCTCACCCCTGACCAGGCCGAACACGACGTCGAGCGCCACCCCGGCCGCGCACGCGCCCAGAGCCGGAGCCACCTTCGGCGCTCCGCGCCCGGCCAGCAGGCTGATCACGAAGACGGCCACGCAGAGCGCGCTGCTCCACACCGGCACGTTGTCGGTCATGCTCAGCGCCACGGTGACGCTCGTCACCGCGCACACCCCGAGCGCGACCACCGGGTACGGCCCCAGCACCGCCACCCCCACGACGGGGGCGAGCAGGGCGGCGGCCAGCGCCCATCCGGCCAGCTCGTCATGGGACATGGAGACGACGACCAGCAGCCCCACGAGCAGGAAGGACGCCCACGGCGGGAGGGGCGAACGCGCCGCCACCCGGCGGATCCAGCTCGTCATGACACCGACACTATCCAGGCCATCGCCATCCAGGTCATCATCGTCCAGGACATTAGCGGCCATATCATCACTGGCCAGGATGAAAGGTACGGCGGAGCCGTACGAGGGCGACGACGCGGGTGGTCAGCACGGCGAGGTTCGACAGGGTCGCGACCGCCGTCCAGGTGACCAGCGCGACCGAGTAGTAGAACAGCTGCAGGTGGGTGAGGTCCCGCCCACCCCCGGCGAGCATGCCGAGCAGGCGGGGCAGGAAGACCAGCAGGACGAGGGGGAACAGCCGGGGCAGCAGCCTCGGAAGGAGCCGCCACGCCGGCCGGGAGACGAACCGCCCCGCCCAGCGCCCGGTGCGCCGCAGGTTGCGCACCCCCAGGGCCAGGCTCAGCAGGGTGAGGCAGGCCAGCACCAGGTCGATGATCAGTCGCAACGAGGAACCGGTCTCCGGGCTTCCGCCGGTCACGAGGGTGGCCAGCTCCTCCGCCAGCGCGCCGATGCCCTCGTTGCCGAGGCCGATGCCGCCGTTGCCGATGACCGCGATGCCGTAGCCGCCGGGAAGCAGCAGCTGGTGGGCGGTGTAGGTGAACCAGATGCCGCTGTGGCTCACCCGGCCCCTCGCGTCGGTGTCCCAGCCGAGGCCGTACGTCCAGCGCCGGTCGGAGGGGGTGTGCGTGGTCCGCACACCTTCGGCGGAGAGCAGCCGGGTACCGTTCGGGGCCACGCCCCCGCCGTTCTGCGTGATCAGCCAGGTTGCCATGTCCTCGGCGGTGGTGATCACGCCGTCCGAGCCGCCGACGAACCGCTTCGGCTCCGGGGCGGGAATCGACATCCCGTAGGCGTAGAGGTGTCCCTCGCGCACCCCGGGCGGCAGGTCACGCGGCGTCTGGGAGATCGTGGTCGTCGAGCGCATCCCGGCGGGACCGAACACCTGCCGTCGCATGTACTCGGCGAACGGCTCACCCGTGACGACCTCGACCAGCCGGGCGGCGAGGTGGTAGTTCGTGTTCGTGTAGAGGTGCCGGGTGCCCGGATCGGCGGCCAGCGTCGCCGTCCTGGCCCGCGTCACGGCGTCGGCGGGGGAGCCGGGCTGCGGCAGGCTCTTCTCCGGGAAGGTGCCGTCGCTGAGCCCGGAGGTCTGCTCAAGCAACCGGCGTACGGTGATCCGCTCCCCACGGGGGTCGGCGATGCGGAAGCCGGGCAGATAGTCGCGCACCGGGGCGTCCAGGACCACCTTGCCCACCTCGACCAGCCGCATCACGGCGAGCGCGGTGAAGGACTTGCTGACCGACGCGACCGGCATCGGCGTCGTCGCGGTCACCGCGGCGCCCGAGGAGTCGTGGCCGTACCCGCCGGTGTACAGCACCCGGTCACCCAGGGTGATCGCGGTGGCTATACCCGGATAGCCGGTCCTGGTGGCGTATTCGGCGACCACCCGTTCGATCTCCGCGGGAGCCGGCTCCCGTGCGGCTCGCGCCTCCCGCGCGGAGGCCGGTACGGCGACCGCCGTGATCATCGGGGCCACCAGGAGGGCGATCGCCATGGTCGCCGTTCTCCGCCTCGAACCTCTGTTCCGCCACACAGCGCACTCCGATCGTCTCGTTGACGAACGTCACGCTAAACATCGCGAATCACCAGGTCAGGAGCCCGAAGTAAGGGGAGACCCCTGACTTTCGTCAGGGACGGGTTTTCTCTTGGTGGCCTGGGAGGTTCGTGGGGCGCCATAGGCTGTGGGGCATGCAGGAACCGGTGGAGAAGCAGACGAGCGCCCTGTCGAAGATCGCCCTGCTGGCCGGTGCCGGGGTGGCGGCGGGCGCGCTGGTCGCGGGGATCGCGCTACCGGCGGTGGGCGGCGCGGGCTTCGGACTGATCTCAGCGAGTAACGAGATGAATCTCGCGCCCGAGGAGCTCGTGGAGCCGCCTCCGGCCGAGGTCACGGTCGTCGAAGACTCAAAGGGCAAGCCGATCGCCCGCTTCTACGAGCAGTACCGCGAGGTCGTGGGCCTTGAGGCGATCGCCCCGATCATGAAGACGGCCATCATCTCGATCGAGGACTACCGCTTCTACGAGCACGGCCCGATCGACATCGAGGGCACGATCCGGGCGCTGGCCAGGAACCTGCAGGCGGGCGGGGTCGCCCAGGGCGGTTCCAGCATCACCCAGCAGTACGTCAAGCAGGTGCTGCTCAACGCCGCCGACACCGAGGCGGCCAAGAACAAGGCGCTTGAGGCCAGCTACGCGCGCAAGCTCAAGGAGCTGCGCTACGCCATGGCCGTCGAGAAGAAGTACACCAAGGACGAGATCCTTGCGAAGTATCTGAACATCGCCTACTTCGGTGCGAGCGCCTACGGGGTCGAGGCGGCGGCCAAGCGGTTCTTCGGCGTCAGGGCCGACCAGCTCACCCTGCCGCAGGCCGCGACGCTGGCCGGGGCCGTGCAGGACCCCAACGCCACCGACCCCAACCTGGGCAGGAAGCAGCGCGAGAAGCTGCTGAAGCGGCGCAACGTCGTGCTCGACCGGATGGCAGAACTCGGCAAGATCTCCAAGGACGACGCCGTGAAGGCGAAGGCCACCAAGCTCGGCTACAGGGGCACGGGCCTCCCCGGCGGCTGCGAGTCCAGCAAGTACCCGTACTTCTGCATCTACGTCCGCAACGAGATCCTGAAAAATCCGGACTTCGGGAAGAAGGCCGCCGACCGGTTGAAGTTCCTCAACCGGGGCGGCCTGACGATCAAGACCACGATCGACTCCGACATGCAGGCCGCCGCGGAGAAGGCCATCAAGAAGCGGGTCCACGCCTCGGACAACCCGGTCGCCGCCGAGGCGCTGGTCCAGCCGGGCACCGGTGCCATCAAGGCCATGGCCGCCAGCAAGCCGTACGGCGGGGACACCGACAAGCACGAGCTGGCCTACAACCCCGTCGCCGACGCCGCGCACGGCGGTCTCACCGGCTTCCAGGCCGGATCGACCTTCAAGACCTTCACCCTGATCACCGCGCTGAGCAAGGGCATGAAGATCAGCGACGGCTTCAACGTCGGCGCGGGCTACACCGCGGCCGGCTACTCGACGTTCAAGAACTGCGCGGGCGGCACCGCCGGAGACCCGAGCCACACCGTCACCAACGACGAGGGCTCCCCCGGCTGGCGGACCCTGCAGACGGGCACGTGGGGCTCGGTCAACACCTTCTTCATGACGCTCGAACAGCACGTCGGGCTCTGCGAGGTGGTCAAGACCGCCAAGTCGCTGGGCATCCACCGCTCCGACGGGGCCAAGCTCCAGGAGTACGAGACCTTCACCCTCGGCACCAACGAGATGGACCCGGTGACCGTGGCCAACGCCTACGCCGCGATCGGCGCCCGCGGGAAGTACTGCGCGCCGATGGCGATCTCCCAGATCACCGATCGCGACGGCAAGGTCACCACCTACAAGCCCAAGTGCCGCCAGGCGCTCGACCCCGAGGTCGCCGACGCGACGGCCGACGTGCTCTCCGGCGTGCTCACCAAGGGCACCATGCGGGGGGTCGGCGGCATCGGCCGGGACGCGGCGGGCAAGACCGGCACCACCGACGGCTACGCCTCCGCCTGGTTCGCCGGGTTCACCCCCGACCTGGCGGGCGCCGTCAGCATCGGCGACCCGCGCGGCTCGCAGACCCACAAGCTGGTCGGCGTCACCATCGGCGGCAATTACTACGGTTCGGTCGTCGGCGCCAGCATCTCCGGGCCGATCTGGAAGGACACCATGCTGGTGGCCCTGAAGGACGTCCCGCCGACCAAGTTCACCCCGATCAACACCTCGCGGTTCGGCGGATGCGGCCAGAGCTGCCAGCCCGCGCCCCCGCCGGACGAGAACGACCGGGGCCCGGACAACAACGACGACTGGAAGAACGACAACGGCGACCGGGGCGGCTGGGGGAACCACGGCCGTGAGAACGACACGGGCGGCAACGGCCGGGGCCCCTTCGGCTGACCGACGGGTCCGCTCAGGCGGGCCGGGCGACGGTCTCGGCCAGACGGGAGAAGGAGTCACCCCCGTGACCGGCCTCGACGGCCCGCCGTGCGACCGCCCTGGCCGCGTCGATCACCCCGGTGTCCAGTCCCCTCGCCTGGGAGGCGTGGGCGATGTGGTCCATCCCCGCCAGGGCGGACAGCAGCGCCGAGGCGTCGCCGGGGTGGTCACCCTCGTCGACGTGGCGGGCGAACTCGTCGATGGCGACGGGCAGCAGGGAGCCGATCCCCTTGGCGAACGGGGCCAGCTCCCTGGCTGACACTCCCTCTGCCCTGGCCAGCGCGAAGGCGTGGACCAGGCCGCTCACCGACGTCCAGAACAGGTCGAGCAGGGCGACGTCGTAGGACGCGGCCCGCCCGGGATCGGCGCCCAGATAGACGCCGCCCGCGCCCAGCGCCCCCAGCGTCGCGCGGTGCTCCTGGTAGGTCTCCTGGTGCCCGCTGTACAGGATGACGGCCTCAGGACCCCCGATGGACGTCGTCGGGGTCATGATGGCGCCGTCGAGATAGCGCACGCCGTTCTCCTCGGCCCAGGCGGCGGCCCGGCGGGAGCGTTCCGGCGTGTCGGCGGTGAGGTTGACCAGGGCCCTGCCCTTGAGGGCCGGCCCGGCGGGTTCGACGATCGCGTGCACGACGTCGTAGTCGATCACGCAGACGACCGTCAGCGGGCTCGCCTCGACGGCCTCGGCCGGGGTGCCCGCCCTGGCCGCGCCCCTGGCGACCAGGGTCTCGTCCTTGCCCGCCGTACGGTTCCACACGGTCGTCGGGTGGCCGTTGTCGAGGAAGGCGCCCGCCAGCGCCTGGCCCATCGGCCCCAGGCCGAGAACCGTCACCGGGACACGGTGGTCGTGTGTCATCTTCCATCCGTCTCTGAGTCTGGGAAAGGGGATGTCCTGCCGGCGGGGACGTTTCGATGCTGGTTCCCGGCCAGGATTTCCTCAAGTACCCACTCTCCTGTCAGCTACTTACCTCCCGGTAAGCGATGCGGCTCCCACCTGCGGAGGTCGCAGGTCACGGCCGCCTCTCGGACAACGCGTGTACGGCGGAGGCGTCGCGAGGATCCGCCTTGGCGGGTAAGGCCGCTCAGGCCCTGTCGTACCAGGTGACGGTCGCGCCGTTGCTGAAGGAGCGGCTCGCGGCCGGGGCGAAGAGCGTGGGACCGAAGACCCCGGAGAAGGCCGAGACGCCCGCGCCCGCGACGACGGGGTAGCTCTTGACGATCATTTCGTCGATCTCCGGGAGCAGGGAGCCCGCCAGCTTGCCGCCTCCGCACAGCAGGATGTCCAGGCCGTCCTCCTTCTTCAGGGCGCGGACCAGCTCCACGGGGTCGCCGGAGACGAGATTGACCGTGGGGTCGGTGATCTCGGGGATGGTGGTCGAGACGACGTACTGCTCCAGGTGGGAGTAGGGGCTGGTGATCCCGGCGTCGAGGGCGGGCTGGTAGGTGCCGCGCCCCATCAGGATCGTGTCGAAGCGGTTGTTCGGCGCGTCGAGGCCGACGTGCGCCCGGACGTGGGCGGGGACGGTCTCCGGATACCTGGCGTTCATCCACGTCGTCATGTCGTCGGCCAGGGGGTAGAAGTCGTACTCGCCGCCGGGTCCCGCGATGTAGCCGTCGATGCTGACGCCGATGTAGTAGACGAGCTTTCGCATACATTCACTCCGTTTGAAGTACTATGTTCGTAGTGGTTTGGACCGTAGTACTACATGTGGAGTGGTGTCAACCGAGATGCGACAGAACCAGGCGAGACGGGCCGCGCTGCTCGACGCCGCCATCGACGTACTGGCCCGCGAGGGCGCGCGTGGCCTGACCTTCCGTGCCGTGGACGCCCAGGCGGGGGTGCCGGGCGGTACGGCCTCCAACTACTTCGCCAACCGCGACGACCTGCTGACCCAGGCGGGGGTACGCGTCTACGAGCACCTTGAGCCGGACGCCGAGACCGTGGCCAGGAGCCTTGAGGGCGCCCGTGACCGTGAGCGGGTGAAGCAGCTCATGCACGAGCTGGTCGAGCGGGTCAGCACCTATCGGGCGGGTTATCTGGCCCTGCTCGAACTGCGTCTTGAGGCGACCCGCAGGCCCGGATTGTGTGACGTGCTCACTCCGAGAATCAGGGCGGACGTCGACGCGAACATCGGCTATCACCTGAACTCGGGACTTCCCGGCGACGCCACGGCGGTGACCCTGCTCTATCTGGCCATGAACTGGCTGATCGTGGAACGGCTCACGCTGCCCGGGGTCTTCGGTGAGGAACAGGCACGTGAGCTGGTCGAACGCGCGGTTGAGCGCCTCATCCCTGAGGGGTGACCGTTTCGACGGTAAAGCACTACAAAGCGTGATATAAGTGGCGAGAATTGTCGTTTCGTGAAACCTCGATGAACAGAATATTCGTGGTGATATGAGAATTTTCGCACTGATCGCCGGGGTCGCCATGGCGGTTTTAGTGGCTTTTGGAGTGCTTGGTGAGTTAAGTGGAGAAAGTGGCTTTTCCACCTCATCGGTAAGCTCGGTGAGCTCGGCGGCGGACGTGCGCGAGGCGGCCTCGGCCGAGGGAGTGCGGGCGGCGGGCGCTCGGGCGGTCGCCACCGGGACCAAGACGGTGAAGACCTCGATCCTGAAGGTCGGCGGGAAGTCCTACCTCTCCGCTCGGGTGACCAGCACGTACGGCGTCGCCAGGCGGTTCGCCGTGAAGCAGCGCGTCTGCGCGGCCCGCGTCTGCCGAACGGTCGACGTCGCCCTGACCGTCGGAGCGGGCATGACCGGCTGGCAGGAGAGATATCTCGGCACCGGCTCCTACCGCAGGAGCGGCGCCCCCCGTGTCGCGGTGACCGCTCCGCCCGCCGTACCCGCCGCTCCGCTGCCCGTCGCCACGCCGACGGTGACCGTGACGGTCAGGGAGACCGTGCGGGAGACGGTCACCCTCGCTCCCGTCGCCGAGGCCACCCCCACCGTCACCGTCACCGTCACGGCTCCTCCGCCGGGGACCGGGGACACGCTGTGCGGCGCGCCCGTCAACACCTACGGCTTCACCTACTGCACGTCGGGCGCCAGGGTGACCACGCCCGTGGCGGAGGCCTGCCAGGTGTTCGACTGCATCGACAACTTCTCCGAGGGCCGGGGCTACCTGGTCATGTGCCAGGACGAGAGGGTGAGCATGTCCGGCGGTCTTCCCGGGGTCTGCTCCCACCACGAGGGCTGGCTCAGGGACATCTACCGCTTCGCGGTCTGAGGCCTTTTCGCGAAGGACCGGGGGAAATACCCTGCACGGCATGATTGAGGTGGAGCTGCGCGGCTGGGGCCCGGACGACGTGGGGGTCGTGATCGGCGCGTTCGGGTCGCCCGACATGGCCGACCAGGCGGCACGGCCTATCGACACGCGGCGGGCCGCGCTCGAATGGATGGGGACGTGGGGCTTCCGTGACGACGCCCACGCCTTCGCGGTCGTCTCCGGCGGCCAGGTGGTGGGCAACGTCGCGGTGAGCAACATCGACGCGCACGACACCGGCTGGGTGTCCTACTGGACGGTTCCACAGGCCAGGGGCCGGGGAGTGGCGGTCGCGGCCGTCACCAAACTGGCCCGCTGGGCCTTCGCCGAACGGGGGCTGTTCCGCCTGGAACTCGGGCACCGGATGAACAACCCGGCCTCGTGTACGGTGGCGACCCGGGCGGGCTTCCCGGCCGAGGGGGTCGAGCGGGCCAAACTGAACTACGGGGGCGTACGGCACGACGTGGAACGGCACGCGCGTCTGGCCACGGACTGATCCAGTGGACCGTACGGGCCAAAATACGGACCCCAAAGCAGGATTTTTCGCGCTATAGGGGAGTTTGTCGATAGCTGCAATATCTGTGCTTGACGCCCTGGTCGGGGCGGGGAGACGGGTGCCGGAGTGGGCGCCGTACCAACAGCTGATGAACAACATGGGGGGCGGAAGCTAATCATTTTTCGGGAAATATAGAGTTTTCTCGGAAACGGGAACCTTTGGCTTCTAAGGCGCGTCCACACTGAGAAAGGGGGAGGCGATCCACGGTGGATGACATCGCGAGGCTGATCGGCTTCGAGGCGAAGCTGGCGTCACAGGAGGCGCTGGCTCACGGCGGCGACCTGGAGAGCGCGGGCGCCGTCCAGCTCGTCAGGTTCTGCCCGACGCTGATCACAGCGGAGGTCGACGACGACGCCGCATGCGTACGGTTCCAGATCATCGACGAGGACCTGCGCTGGTTCTGCACCTGCGAGCCAGGCAGAAAGGGCAACTTCTGCGCCCACTGCGTGGCGACGGCCAACTCGGTCGCCGGAGCCGTCCGACGCACCGAGGCACTCCTGCCCCGCAACAGCTCACGCCCGATGGCCGTGTGAGCAGCCCCTGACGCACACCCCTGGCACCCGCACCGGTGCCAGGATCGTGGTCCGGGGCGGGACGGGACCCCTCCGGGGGTTGATGAGCTGTGCTTTGATCTCTCGCCGTAGTCGAATGAGAGGTCACGGGTGGCCGGCTGAAGCCATGAAAGGTCGCCGTCGTCAGGACCCTTAGCCGTGACGCGACGCCGAGCCTTGTATCTCAGCACGGTTACTCTCGGCTTTGGCCCGGACGCCCATGATTCCGGGTGATGGCCACAGTCCGGAACGGACCCCACGAACGCAGAACGCCGCGACGCCGATCGTCAAGGACCCCACCGACGCGATCCATGCCACGGCGTGGTCGTAGGCCTGGTACTGCCACGCCCACCAGGCAGGGTGGGGCCCGACCATTCCCCAGAAGTCGAGCACGACGAAGTCGGCGAGCGGCAGGATCCAGGAGAGCGCCCGCCCGAACACCCGGCCGGAGACAAGGGCCAGACCGGCGTAGAGAAGAAGATTGCGCACCGCTTCCACGGCGCCCACGGCGGAACCGGTCACCGATGTCGCCGAACCGAGCAGGAGGCCGGCGAACAGGATCGCGCCCGCGATGTGCTCGATCTCCGCCCTGATCAGACGGGAGCCCGCCGTCTGCTCCAACGACGCCATGGCGCTGTGCAGACCGCCGCCGATCAGAAAGGCGAACGGCAGGGGGGTCGCGACGGAGCTCGCCATCTCGGTCCATCCCTGACTGCTCGCGGAGGGGATGACGAGGGTGTGAGCGCCCGCCCAGGCCGCGACGACCGTCGCCGCCAGACAACCCACGGCGACAGGACCGAGGTGATGTGCCTGTGCGTATCTCCGCAGGTCCGTCCTATCCATGGCAGACCCCGAGACCCCGGATGGCCGCCATCCTCTCGCGCACCCAGGCCGCCTGGTTCTCCACCGGCAGCCCGGCGACCCGGACGATTGCCTTCATGTCCACCCCCGGAGGGCCACCGCCGTCCCCCAGCGCCCTCGTGTCTCCGTACGCCCGCACCTGGAAGTAGGCGTCGAGGCTGAAGACCTCGTGGTAGTAACGCGCCTTGTTCCGCGCGGGGATGTCACAGTCCGGCAGCGTGTGATCGAGCACCACGCCGGACAGGTACATGGGAACGGACATGTCTCCGGCGAGGAACTGAAATCCGTTTCCCACCCCCTGCTGATCCCGGGCGCGCAATCCCTCCTGGTAGACGGCATCGGGAAACCTGACCACACCGCCGGGCAGCGAGAGTAGACGGGTGACCATCGCGCGAACGGAGTCAAGGTGCTTGCGGTCCTCCGGCCACACGCACACCTTGGGGGCACCGGAGGAGCACAGCGGCTGCTCCGTGGCCGTCCGCGGAACCTGCACCGGGCCCGAGCTTGCGACGACGGTCAGAAGGAGAACTCCGGTGAGTGCCGCGGACAGTTGAACCACGGGTCGTCCCGATGGGAGCACGACGGCCAGCGCCGCGGCGAACAGAGCGAAAGACAACCGCAGGACGAGCGCGGAGGCGGAGACCTCAAGATTGGCATGGCCGGAGAGTACGAAGAAGCTCACCAGGCCGTTCATCTGAAGGCCGAAAAGGATCACCGCCGTCGCCAGAGGCGGCACGATGCGAGACGCGAACAGCTTCCCCGCCAGATGCCCAACGGAGGCGCTGAGGAGGATGAGGCAGGCGCCGAGCAGGAGATAGGAGGGCCACAGGAATCCCGGCCCGGCCTCGGGAAAACTCACGACGGCGGCCAGGACGAGGCCCGGCGTGTACGCCGCGAACCCGTAGCACACCGTGCTTGCCAGCATCAGGAGTTCGATCCGCCAACGTCGCCTGACCGACACGGCGAACTGCTCGGTCATGCTCGTCCGGCGCGTACGTCCGGCCACCCACGCGGCGCCACCGCCGAGGATCATCCCGAAGAACTGAGCGGGGACCTGGGCTGCGGCGCTGGCCTCCGGCCACACCCCGATCCACCAGGTGCTCCTGCCGAAGAGCATGGCGACGTCCAGCGCGACGAGGACCGGCAGCCACCACCGTAAAGGAGAGCGGCGGACCTCCATCCAGAACGCGCGTCTCACGGTGTAGCCCCCCGCCTGGTGAGGACGCTCATGTAACCCCGCTCCAGTGGTGTGTCGGCCTCCACCTCCGGGCGGGCGGAGGCGGCCAGGCGGTCAGGCGGCCCCTGCCAGATCATCCGTCCCTCGTGCAGCACCGAAACCGTGTCGCAGACCGCCGCCACGTCCTCCACGAGATGCGTGCTGAGGACGACCGCGGTTCCGGCCTCACGGAGCCTGCGGATGACGGAACGGAACTCAAGTCGCTGCGCGGGGTCGAGGCCGACGGTCGGCTCGTCGAGCAGCACGAGCCTCGGCCACCCCACGATGGCCGAAGCGATGCCGCAGCGGCGAACCATGCCTCCCGACAGGGACTTCAGCGTGTCCTTCCGCCGGCTTGCGAGGTCGACGAACTCGATGGCTTCGTGCACCGCCGCATCCACCGTGGACCCGGGAACGCCGCGCAGCCACGCGCAGTACCGTACGAAGTCATATACGGAAAAACTCGGATAGAACCCAAAATGCTGAGGGAGATATCCGATATTATGCCGCACCCGTCGCGCCGCGCGTGATGAGTCAACCAGCGACCCGCAGATGCGTACGGTTCCCTGCCGTGGTGGAATCGCAGTGGCCAGCGTCCGCAGGAGAGTCGTCTTACCGGCACCGTTGGGCCCCAGTAAGCCCAGCACTCCCGGCTTGACATCCATGTCCAGGCCGGCGATGACATCACGGGTGCCGTACCCCTGCCGGATTCCGCGAAGCTCGACGATATGGTCCAATGCAATCCTCACTCAATGCGGGTGCCCGCCATGGGCGGACACCCGCAGATCAAACGAATTCCCCGGTTTCAGCCGTGAATCTGATCAGAGCCTGCGTGGCTTCCCGCGGGATGCATTTGCGGGTCAGTTGAAGAGAAGGTCTGCGCTGTTCACCTTAAACGTACAGTCACCGCTGCCGAAGTCTTTCGTTGCGCCTTGCGCGATATTGTACGGGCCGAGCTCCTTGTCCAGCTCGTTATTGCAGTCGGCGTAGACTCAGATCTTGAGGTAGTAGTCGGCACTCACGCACCTCCCAGTAAAGGCCGTGTTCCACCACTGAGCGTAACAACCTGCATACGCGGGAGACGTGCCGCCGGCGCTGGCGGTGGAGGACATGCCGGTGAGCGCGACCGCAGCCACTGCCAAGGTGGCTCCGGCCCGTTTGAGGCCGACTGTGAACTTTATGGGATGTATCCTTTCCCTGCATCTCCGATGCGCTGCGGGCGTCGCTTCTTGTCAGGACTGGCGTCCGCAGCTATTGCCAGGAATGATTTCATCATCATTCCCATATCTAAGCAACCGGTAACTCTTTAGATAAGCGCCCTTACTGGGGTATTGGGCCTCCATATCGCACTTCCCTGTACCATCCTGATGCATCCCGGTCAACGTTGCGCACCCATAAGTGGACGCACTGCGACCGGGCTCGACATCATCGGTCGCGATATCCGGAATAGATTTGTTTTCCACCGCTAATTTCAAGTACTCTTTAGCCGCCGACACTCATGGATCTCCTGACGGGACGAGCTGAGACGGCGTCGACAGATCAGGGCACGGCCTTCCTTGAGGAAGGCCTCGTGGACGTCGGCGTGGACTTCCACTCAAGAAGGTCGCACGGTGCTTCCCTGCCGGAGATTCATGTCATGGTTCCGGCGGTTGGAAAGGCGTTGTCACCTCGTGGTGAAGGGTGCGCACCGTAGCCTGAGGGAGGTGTTGACACTCCCGGAGGTGCTGGGCGTATGCACGATCAAGCCACCATCGGAGCCCGGCTGAGGGCGCTGCGCCGTTGGCGGAGGATGAGCCTGGAACAGGTCGCCGGGCAGGCCGGACTGAGCAAGAGTTTTCTGTCGATGGCCGAGCGTGGACAGCGGATTCTCGATCGCCGGTCCCATATCGCCGCGCTGGCTTCGGCCCTTCGGGTCTCGGAGACCGAACTCGTGGGTGCTCCGCATCTTGGCAGGGACCCCGAGCAGTCCGGCCCGCACCGGGTGGTGCCCATCGTGCGCGCGGCCCTGACCGGTAACACCCTCAACGACCCGGCCACGGATCAGGCGCGTCCTCTCGACGTCCTGCACACCGTCCTTTTCCGTGAGATAGCCGATATGCGGGATTCCGCGGACTACGTGAGCCGTGCGCAACTCGTGGCTCCCGTCATCGACGAGTTGCACTGGCACGCGGCCACAGGCGGCGAGGCGAACCGCCGCCGTGCGCTGCGGCTGCTGATCGAGGCGTGCCACGAGACCGGGGTGACGACCCTGAAGTCGCTCGGCCATCAGGACCTGGCCTATCTCGCGGCGGCTCGGGCGAATGAGGCGGCGACGCTGCTGGATGAGCCCCTGACGACCGCCTATGCCGCGTATCTGCGGGCGAGGGCCATGCCGAAGGGCGACTGGGATCGGCCGTTGCGGATCGCCTCGGCCGCCGCCGACCGCCTTGAGCCGCACACCGGGTCGAGGGACGCGGGCGAGCTGTACGGCATGTTGCACCTGACGGCGGCGCTGTCGGCTGCGGCCATCAGCAGGTCCGGCCTGGCTGCGGATCACCTGGCCGAGGCGCGGAGCGTGGCGGTACGGCTGGGCGAGCGTCAGAACGCCTTCGGCACGTTCGGCCCGACCAATGTGGCGCTGTGGGACATCGCCATCGCCATGGAGCACGGTGACTACGGTCAGGCCGTTACGGTCTCGTCCGGGGTGGTGCTCGGGCCGATGCCGAACATGGAGCGGCGTGCGGTCTTCCACGCCGACCGTGGGCGGGCGTTCGCTCATCTGAAGGGCGAACTTCCCGGTGCGGTCACCGAACTGAGGAAGGCTGAGCACATCGCCCCGCAGATCATTCGTAACAACCCTGTCGTGCAGGAGACGGTGCTCCATCTGCTCGGGCGTCCGCTGTCCACTTCTCAGGGGCGGGAAGTCCGGGGCATGGCTGCTCGTATGGGCCTCCCTCACTGACCGCATCCGGCCAATCCCGTCGGAGTTCACATCTGTGAACTCCGACTGTTCCCACGCGACTACGTTCCGTGTCCATGGGGATCGACGCGGCACTGACGCCGCCTTCCAGCTTGAGCGACTGCGCGCCGAACTCATCGGCCACTCATGGGCCGCCGACATCCTCGGCACCGCGAAGCAGCCGGTTCTGCGCGTGAACAACCCCGCCGAGGCGGAGATGCACGACGAGGTCGTGTGCCAGGACGGCACCTTCCAGTGGGCATGGGGCGGGCTCATCGGACCGGTCGTCAATCCCGCCGAAGCAGCCGACCGCATCATGTTCGTGCTTCGAGAGGTCGCTTCTTGATGCGCGCCGACCACCCGGCATTCACGACGCCCGGACGGGTTTCTGATCACAAAGGAGTGAGACCCATGGAGAACGCCAGACCCGTTCAGTCGATCCCGGGATGGCGGTTGATCATCAGTGACGCCGGACGGTTCTGGGCGATCCGCAACCGGGCGTTCCCGCGTACGGCGTTGCGGGCGGGCGCGGAGCCGACGGTGGACGCCGACACCTTCGAGGAGGTCCGGGAGGCCGTGGCCCGTCAGGAGGAGATCGCTGAGGGGGTGCCGTCGTGACCGGGCGGCATCGGGACGGGCTGCCGTACGCGGTGGTGTATCGGCGGGTGTGGGACGGTCCGGCCCGCGCTGAGGCCGAGCGGATCGATCGGGCGTGGGCGGACTGGACGGTGCTCTACAGCCTGGGGCGCCGCTGCTTCTACGCGATGGCCGTCTGGGACGGCCCGCGTCCGGTGATCGTCGAGGACGTCACGGGTGAGGGGTTGGAGGAGCGGATGCGGGAGGCGGAGATGATCAAGGCGATGCGGCTCGCGGTGCGGTCTTCCCCGGCGTCGGTTCGTGGCGGGGTTTCCCGTAGGCGGGGAGAGACTTCCGTGGCGACGGTCGCTGAGGTGTCCGGCGGGGAGACGGTGTCCGCCGGAGGGCGTTCGCCGGATGGGAGGGCGGCATGACGGCCTGGGTTCCTCGTCAAGGTTCTGGGTTTTCCGATCGAACCTGTGACTCCGTGCAGGCGGCCCACCCGGGGTGGCTGGTGCTCCACAGCTCGACGACCGGGCTGTGGAGCGCCTACCGGAGTGTCCTGTTCGGCAGGCCGTACGCCGGGGACGTGTTGTTGGTTCGGGCGGAGTCCGTCGAGGAGCTGGACCGTAAGTTGAGCGCCCAGGTGCCTCCGGTGGTGCCGCCGAGCATTCAGGCCGTTGCCGTCGCCCGTGCCATCCAGATTCGGGCCGCCCGGGTCTCCCGGACCGTTCAGGCCGTATGTCCTGGTCAGGCCGTTGCGCCGGGTCGGGCTACGGCGTTGCGCAGGTTGCTGCGTTCCTGAAAGCCGGTACGGCGGGCGGTGGAACGTCATCCCACCCGTCGCTCGCCGTACCTCGTGAACGTGCGGCTGCAGGTGGGAGGGACCTGGGTCGCACACCCGTCGCGAGACGGTTCCCGCACACGCCGAGTGTGCTGGGGAAGAGGGAGCCGTCTGGCGCACCGGTCTCCGCTGCGGAAGGCCGGTCCTCCTCCAGGGTGCCCGGCCGTCGTGCTCCCCGGCTCGGGGCCGGGCACCCGCCCCCTGAAAAGGGCCGCCCCCAACCACTCCCGCACCCAGGGACGACCATGACCGACGACGAACGACGGTTGATCGACCTGCTCGTCAGCACCCACCCCGGCTGGCGGTACGAACACCTCCACCTGCCCGGCCTGCCCAGATGGTGGGCCATCCGGTACCGGCCGTTGCGCCTCGACCAGCGCGAAGCCGGAGCCAGAGACATGCTCGGCCGTACGACACTGCGCCGCCTCGCCGGAGCACTGGCCCGGCACGACGAGATCATCCACCGCAGCCGCTACTGAAGGAGTCCCTCCAATGTCCCCCCTCAAGGCCGTCGCCCCTGACGGCACCTTCGCCACCGGGCCCGGCACCACCGAACGTCTCCTGACTCCCGGTGAGGTCGCCCGGATCTTCGGTGTGGACCCCAAGACCGTCAACCGGTGGGCCCTCACGGGGAAGATTCCCTCGGTCAGGACGCCCAGCAGGCAGCGGCGTTATCGGGAGAGTGACATCAACGCCCTGCTCAACGTCGGCTGATCCGGCATCCAGAAAAGCCGCGAAAGACGTGGGTCAGTCGGGGAGGAGGACCGAGAGGAACGCCGCTGAGGCGGTGTCGTCGGCGACGGCGTCGGAGAGGACGGAGCGGATCGACTCGAACGCCGGCGGGTCGGCCTCGCGCAGTGTCGAGGAACGCGTCCAGACCAGCAGGTGCTCACCGGCGGGCAGCCATTCGAGGTCGGTGAGGCAGTCGTAGAGGGCGTCGAGGTTGTGCCCGAAGTAGTCGGGGAACGACAGGGCCTCGGCGATCGCCGACATGGCCTCCGCCGAGGTGGTGATCCCGGAGCCGTCGACCCGGTGGGCGACGGCGTCGCCGTGGTCGGTCTCCACCTGCTCGGCGACCCCGGGAACCTCGGGGACCTCCGTGACCCTGGAGACTCGCGGCGCCCCCGAGGACGACTCGGTGATCTCCGTCGCCTTCGCGACCGTGGGGTCCTGCGGTCCGCGTATGGCGCGCAGGGTGCGCAGGCTTTCCTGGGCGGCCGGCCCCTCCTCGAACGTTCCCCTGGGCAACGTCGGTCACCTCCGTACGTCGACGATGACGAAAGTCCGGTAGTGGTCGCCGGTGTAGTAGAGCTCCCGGGTCCCGTCGCCGCTGATCAGGCGCCGTGCTCCCCGGTCGCGGCTGCCGGGGGTCGGGACGGTGTACTCGTGGTAGTAACCCTGCTGCCTGATGGGCAGGCGGCGTTCCCGGTTCTGGAAGACCACCCCGTCGCGGGAGTAGGGGAAGGGGCCGCCCTGCCGGATGCGCTTCCAGGTGGCGGCGGCCTCGGGAGGCAGCGCCGACAGCGTCCTGGTGGGCATCGTGCCCTCGGCCTGTGAGCCGGGGCGCTTGGTCGGGCTCGCCGCGGGCGCGCTGCTGGCGCGGGCCGGCTGCTTGGTGGTCGTGCATCCGGACAGCGCCATCACCAAGGACAGCACTGCGGACGAGACGAGAGCGGCGGTTCCCCGAGGTGTCACCTGGCCAAGGTACCCGTGACCACGTCAGGAAAAACGGCCGGGGTTGTGTGGCCGACGCAAGGATTGGACAGATATTGTCTAGTTGTCAGACAATGTCCGAATGAAGTTCGCCGTCGTCGCCGCAGCCGTGCTCTGGGGGACCGCGGGCACCGTGGGGATGCTCGCCGCCGGAGTCGATCCGGTCTCCCTGGCCGCCGCCCGACTGGTCCTCGGAGGGCTGGTGCTGGTGGTCGCCGCGCGCAAGCTCCTGCCCCGGCTGCCCCGAGGGGGGATGCTCCCGCTCGCCGCCCTGGCCGTGGCCGCCTACCAGCTCTGTTTCTTCGCCGCCGTCGGCAGGACCGGGGTGGCCGTCGGCACCGTGGTCGCCATCGGCAGCGGCCCTGTCTTCACCGGCCTGCTGTCCTGGCTGTTCGACAGGCGGGTGCCTTCGGGGCGTTGGGCGACGGCGACGGCGGCGGCCGTGGCGGGCTGCGCCGTACTGACCGGTGGGGGAGGGCAGGTGCGCCTTGACGGGGTGCTGCTGGCGCTGCTCGGCGGTCTGCTGTACGCGTTCTACGCGGTGACGGCGGCCAGGGTGATCGCCACCGGGGTCCCCTCCGACGCGGTGATGGCCGCGATGTTCGGTGGCGCGGCCGTGGTGATGCTGCCGGTCCTGCTGTGGACGGGCACCGCCTGGCTGGCCGAACCTCGTGGTCTGCTCACCGCCGTCTATCTCGGCTGCGTCTCCACCGCGTTCGCCTACGTCCTGTACGGCAGGGGCCTGCGGGTGACGCCCGTGGCCACCGCGGCGACCCTCGCCCTGGCCGAGCCCGCGGTCGCGGCGCTGCTCGGTGTCGTAGTGCTCGGTGAGCGGCTCACGCTCGTCTCGGCCTGCGGCCTGGTCCTGCTCGGCGCGAGCCTGGTGGTGGTCGCCCTTCCCGAACGCGTGGCGGCGTTAGGGTCTTCCGCGTGACCGTTCCCCTGCGCCCTGTCTCCGCTGTGAACGCCCTCGCCGACGCGCTGCGCAGGCGGGTGCTCTCCGGGGAGATCCCCCCGGCGACCCCGTTGCCCGAGCAGGAGCTGTCCGCCCTGTACGGCGTCGCCCGCCCGACCGTCAGGGAGGCGCTGGCCGTACTCGTGCACGAGGGGTTGCTCAGGCGGGAACGGCACCGCAGCGCGCAGGTCGTCGAGGTGACCGTGGCCGATCTCGACGACCTGATGTTCGTCAGGCGCCCCCTTGAGGATCTGATGGCCGTCACGCTGGCCGGGCGCAGGGTCGAGGAGGCGGACGCGGCGCTGGGCAGGATGGCCGCGCTGCCGGCGGACGCGCCCTGGTCGGAGATGGTGGCCGAGCACATGGCGCTGCACCAGGCCCTCGTCGTGGCGGTCGGCAGCCCGCGTCTTGAGCGGCTCTACACCTCGCTCGCCGCGGAGACCCGTCTCGGCCTGGTACGGCTGCGCGCGGTCTATCCCGACCGGGAGGTGCTGGTGGCCGAGCATCGGGAGCTGCTCGACGCGATCGGAGAGGGGTCGCCGGAGGAGGCGAGGCGGGCGGTGGCGGCGCATCTGGATCACGGCTGGGGCGAATGAGGCTTGCACCCGGCGCCCGGTAGTCGTCACAATCGCGGCCATGCACGGCAATTCAGTGCCGGACTCCTACGTGTACGTCACGGAGGAAGGCGTGGCCCGTCACTACGCGGACGGCAGCGTCGACGCTCTCGCCTGGGAGGACGTCGTCGAAGTTCGTGTGGAGGGTGACTCGGAAACCGAGTCGGACATACTGTACATTTTACTTAACCGGGGTGGACAGGGATGTGTGGTGCCACAATCGGCAATTGACACCACCTTCCTCGCGCGCCTGCGGTACCTGCCTGACTTCGACGTGGAGCGGCTCGGTGAGGCCGTCGAGAGCCTCGGTGAGGGTCATGTCGTGGTTTGGCGCAGCCCTGATCCTCCCAATCCGCTGCCCGACTTCGAGTACGACTGACGTCGTGCGGTCCGGCGCGCCCCCAAGCCAACCAGGTGGTAATCGTGCACGCGTGGACCGTTCCGTCAAGGCGTTCCTTCTGTCCCTCTTCGGCCAGTAGTGGACAGTAAGGCTGTATTCCCCTGCCCAGAGGTGATCACTAGGATTTCAGTGGGTTTCCACGCTCCTGGTGCATTCGGGAAAGCTGTCAACCAATGAAATGAGATGCGCGTCCCGTTACCTGGTAACGATGGGGCATCTGGGTGGGGTGGTATGAGAGTGGGGACAGAGGAGCCCGCTGCTACGCTCCTCGGCGATTCAGTGCGGACCGCTCCAAGTATCTGGACGCGGTCCTATGCGCGGATTCTGTTGGCCGGCGATCTCGCGTGCGCGGTTGTCGCGTGTGAGACCGTCCTTGGAGTTCGACTCTGGTTCGGCGCCTTCATCCCCAGGACGGAGGCGTTGTTCGGGCTCGGTCTCGCCCTGGCATGGCCCCTGTTCCTGGCGGTCGGCGGCGCCTACCGCAAGCGCGCGCACGGCGAGGGGACGGAGGAGTTCCGTGCGGTCTTCGACGGCGGGGTAGGACTGACGGCCGCCGTCGCGATCGGGGCGTACGCCACACAGGCCCTGATCGCCCGAAGTTTCGTGATGGCCATGCTCCCGCTGGCGCTGGTGCTCACGGTCGCCTTCCGCTACTGGATGCGCAAGCGGCTCCACCGCAGGCGCGCCCTCGGCGAGTACATGCGTCAGGTGGTCGCCGTCGGGCACCGGGAGTCGGTGCTCGACCTGGTCATGCAACTCAGAAGGCAACCCCACCACGGCATGACCGTGGCCGCGGCCTGCCTGCCCTCCGGTCCCGACGACATGGACGTGGACGGGATCCCCGTGCTCGGCGGCTTCAGCGACGTCCCCGCCGTCGTCGCCAAGGTGGACGCCGACGCCGTGGCCATCCTGGCCTGCCCCGAGCTGGACGGCGTCGCGCTGCGCCGGATCGCCTGGGGCCTTGAGGACGCGCGAACCGACCTCTTCGTCGCGCCCGCCCTCATGGAGGTCGCCGGACCTCGGATCAGCATCCGGCCGGTGGCCGG
Source organism: Streptosporangium sp. NPDC001559 (assembly GCF_042893955.1). Lineage (NCBI taxonomy): Bacteria > Bacillati > Actinomycetota > Actinomycetes > Streptosporangiales > Streptosporangiaceae > Streptosporangium > Streptosporangium sp. NPDC001559. The sequence goes on along the minus strand of NZ_JBIAVG010000004.1, from coordinate 457,638 downwards.
AATGCCGCTGCTGCACGTGGAGCACCCCGAGTTCGACGGCGCCAAACAGCTCGCGAAGAGCCTGTTCGACAAGGCCGCCGCGGGCTTCGCGCTGCTGCTGCTGTCCGTGCCGATGCTGGTCATCTGCCTGCTGATCAGGACGACCAGTTCCGGGCCCGCGCTGTTCCGGCAGGTCAGGGTCGGCCGGGGCGGCCGGGAGTTCAACGTCGTGAAGTTCCGCACGATGGTCAACAACGCCGAACGGCTCAAGGTCGACCTTGAGCAGCGCAACGAGTTCGACGGTGTGCTCTTCAAGATGAGGAACGATCCAAGAATCACCCGGGTGGGGGCGTTCCTGCGCCGCTACTCCCTCGACGAGCTGCCGCAGCTGCTCAACGTGGTCCGCGGGGAGATGTCCCTCGTCGGCCCGCGCCCGCCGCTGCCGAGCGAGGTCGCGCAGTACGGCGCCGACGTGCGCCGCCGCCTGGTCGTCAAACCGGGCATGACCGGACTGTGGCAGGTCAGCGGACGCTCCGACCTCAGCTGGGAGGAGTCGGTCCGCCTGGACCTGCGCTACGTCGAGAACTGGTCGCTCTTCCTCGACCTGCAGATCCTGTGGAAGACATGGAGCGCCGTCATGGGCGGAGAAGGGGCTTACTAGCTGTGAAAGCTCTCGTGCTCGCCGGGGGGTCGGGCACCCGGCTCCGGCCCATCACCCACACCTCGGCCAAACAGCTCGTCCCGGTGGCCAACAAGCCCGTGCTCTTCTACGGGCTCGAAGCCATCGCGGCGGCCGGGATCAGGGAGATCGGCATCGTCGTCGGCGACACGCAGGCGGAGATCGAGGCGGCCGTCGGTGACGGCTCCGCTCTCGGCCTGCAGGTCACCTACCTGCGGCAACAGGCACCGCTCGGGCTCGCCCACGCGGTGCTGATCGCCCGGGACTACCTCGGCGAGGACGACTTCGTCATGTACCTCGGCGACAACTTCATCGTCGGCGGCATCGGCGGCGTCGTCGACCGGTTCACCCAGGACCGGCCCGACGCGCAGATCATGCTCACCCAGGTCGGCGACCCCAGGCAGTTCGGCGTCGCGGAGCTGGACGGCGACGGCCGGGTCGTCGGCCTTGAGGAGAAGCCCGCCGAGCCGAAGAGCGACCTCGCGCTCGTCGGCGTCTACCTGTTCACCCCGTTGATCCACCGGGCCGTCGCCGAGCTCAAGCCGTCGTGGCGCGGAGAGCTGGAGATCACCGACGCGATCCAGTGGCTGATCGAACGAGGCCACCGGGTCGAGTCGTCCGTCATCTCCGGCTACTGGAAGGACACCGGCAACGTCACCGACATGCTTGAGGTCAACCGGCTGGTGCTCGAATCCCTCGAAACCCGCCTGGAAGGCCGGGTGGACGACGTCAGCGAGCTGATCGGCCGGGTGGTCGTCGAACCGGGGGCCGTGGTCGAACGCTCCCGCATCGTCGGCCCGGCGATCATCGGCGCGGGCGCGCGAATCCTGGACAGCTACGTCGGTCCCTTCACCTCGATCGCCGCGGACTGCGTGGTCGACGGCAGCGAGATCGAATACTCGATCGTGCTGCCCAGGGCCTCGATCTCCGGGGTCTCCCGGATAGAGGCCTCGCTCATCGGTCACGACGTCGAGGTCACCCCCGCTCCCAACACCCCCAGAGCCCACCGCCTCGTGCTGGGCGATCACAGCAAGGTGCAGATCAGCTCATGAAGGTCCTGGTCGTCGGTGGGGCCGGCTTCATCGGTTCCCACTACGTCCGCACGCTCGCGGCGGACGGTGTCTCGGTGACGGTGCTCGACAAGCTCACCTACGCGGGCAACCTCGCGAACCTGCGAGGCGTCCCGCACAGGTTCGTGCTCGGTGACATCTGCGACGCGGAACTGCTCGCCAAGGTGGTCCCCGGGCACGACGTCGTCGTCAACTTCGCCGCGGAATCGCATGTGGACCGGTCCATAGCGGGCGCCGGGGAGTTCGTCAGGACGAACGTGCTGGGCACGCAGACCCTCATGCAAGCCTGCCTCGAAGCCTCTACCCCCAAGGTCGTGCAGGTCTCGACCGACGAGGTCTACGGCTCGATCGACGTCGGCTCCTGGGCCGAGGACGCGCCGCTGCGGCCGCGCTCGCCGTACTCGGCGGCGAAGGCGGGCGGCGACATGATCGCCCAGGCCTACGCGGTCACCCATGGCCTGCCGGTCTCCATCACGCGCTGCGGCAACAACTACGGGCCCAACCAGTACCCGGAGAAGGTCATCCCGCTGTTCGTCACCAATCTCCTGCAGGGGCGCAAGGTGCCGCTGTACGGCGACGGCGGCAACGTCAGGGACTGGATCCACGTCGCCGACCACTGCGCGGGCATCAGGTTGGTCGCCGAGCGCGGCGAACCCGGCGAGGTCTACCACATCGCCGGTACGGCGGAGCTGACCAACGTCCAGCTGACCACCCTGCTGCTTGAGGCGTGCGACGCGGACTGGGACATGGTCGAGCGGGTCGAGGACCGCAAGGGACACGACCGCCGCTACTCCCTGGACGACTCCCGGCTGCGTGCCCTCGGCTACCGGCCCTCGGTGCCGTTCGAACGGGGCCTGGCCGCGACCGTCCGCTGGTACGCCGACAACCCCGACTGGTGGAAGGCCGCAGCCGAGGCCCAGGACAGGACCCCCGAGGAGAAGATCGCCCTGGAGCGGGCCGTCGCCGGGGAGAACGGATGAGCCGGTGGCTGGTCACCGGCGCCTCCGGCATGCTCGCCGCCGAACTGCTCGGCCTGCTGCGCGCGCGGGACGAGTCGGTCGTCGCCCTCACCAGGGATGATCTCGACCTGCGTGACGAGCGGGCCGTACGGGACGTGGTCGCCGAGCACCGGCCCGGCGTCGTGGTCAACTGCGCGGCCTGGACGGCGGTCGACGACGCCGAGACGCACGAGGACGAGGCGCTGGCCGTCAACGGGCACGGTGTGCGGGTGCTGGCCGAGGCGTGCGAGCGCCTGGGCGCGCTCATGGTCCAGCCTTCGACCGACTACGTCTTCGACGGCACCGGGGTCGAGCCGTACGCCGAGGACGCGCCGACCTCGCCGGTCAACGCCTACGGGCGGACCAAGCTGGCCGGGGAACGCGCCGTGCTGGACACGCTGCCGCACACCGGCTACGTCCTGCGCACCGCCTGGCTGTACGGCGCGGCGGGCGGGAACTTCGTCAGCACGATCGCGGGCCTGGAGGGGAGCAGGCCGACCCTGGACGTCGTCGACGACCAGCTCGGCCAGCCGACCTGGGCGGGTGACCTGGCGGCCCGGATCATCGAACTGGCCGAGATCGCCCCGGAGCCCGGCGTCTACCACGCCACCTGCTCGGGGCGGGCGAGCTGGTACGAACTCGCCCGGGAGATCTTCACACTGCTCGGCGCAGACCCGGGGCGGATCAGGCCGGTCTCCTCAACGGAGTTCCCGCGCCCCGCGCCCCGCCCGGCCTACAGCGTGCTGGGCCACGACCGCTGGGCCACGGCCGGTCTACCGCCGATGCGCGACTGGCGAGAGGCCCTGCGAGAGTCGAAAGTCCTGGTCAGTGATTAAGCTGTGCTTCTTTGCTCCGCCTTCGGCGTCGCGGGGCTTGGGCGCCCTGAGTCGATGCTTTCCCTCGTCGCTCATCCGCTGCGCTCCTTCGCTCCTCAGTCCAAGCACCGACGCGCCCAAGCCGACGCTCCTCACGCACGACACCGGATCAGCTTTGGGTGGCGAGTTTCCGGTAATACGCCTGGCACGCCTCGTAGGTCGGGAGAAGGCCGGCTTCGAGGGCTTCTTTGAGGGTGGGGGCGGCGGCGTCCTTGTCGGAGAGGACCGGGTCGAAGCCGACGGGCCACTCGATGCCCAGGTCGGGGTCCAGGGGGTTGAGGCCGTGTTCGCGGCCCGGGGCGTACGGCTCGGAGCACAGGTAGGAGACCGTGGCCTGTTCGCTGAGCGCCATGAACCCGTGTCCCAGCCCCTCGGCGATGTAGAGGCTGCGCCGGGACTCCTCGTCCAGCCGTACGGCCTCCCAGCGGCCGAAGGTCGGCGAGCCGACGCGGATGTCCACGACGACGTCGAGGATGGCCCCGGAAAGGCATGTGACATACTTCGCCTGCCCAGGAGGCACGTCCGCGAAATGGATGCCGCGCAGCACGCCGCGCCGGGAGACCGAGCAGTTGACCTGTGCGAGATCGATCGCGTGACCCACGGCTTCCCGCAGGTCATGGGCACGGTAGGTCTCCAGGAAGGCGCCGCGCGGGTCAGTGTGGACACGCGGGGTGTGGCACCAGGTTCCGTCGATGCTCAGGGGTTCCATGGGCGGAAGCATGACACAGCGCGCGGCTGTAACACCCCAGGACCGCGGGGCGAAATCCTAGGGTTCGCCCTCATTGGAACGATCTTGCAAGCCACCGGTCGAGCCGCGTCGCGCGGCGAGGGAGCGTATTGATGACAACGTGCCGCCTGTGCGGGTCCACGAGTCTTGCCAGCGTGGTCGACCTCGGGGCGACGCCGCCCTGCGAGTTGTTCCTCACCGCCGAGCAGGTCGACGAGCCGGAGACGACCTACCCGCTGCACCTGAGGGTGTGCACCGGATGCTGGCTGGCACAGATCCCGCCGCTGATCACTCCCGAGGACACCTTCACCGAGTACGCCTACTTCTCCTCCTACTCGACCTCGTGGGTCGAGCACGCCAGGCGGTTCGTCGACGGGGCGGCCGACCGGCTCGGGCTCGACGAGAACTCGTTCGTGGTCGAGGTGGCCAGCAACGACGGCTACCTGCTCAAGCACGTCGTCGACCGGGGCGTCCGCTGCCTGGGCGTCGAGCCCTCGAAGAACGTCGGCCAGGCCGCCAGGGACAGGGGCGTGCCGACGCTGACCGCCTTCCTCGGTCCGGAGACCGGCGCCGAGGTGCGGGCCGAGCACGGTCCCGCCGACCTCGTGGTCGCCAACAACGTCTACGCCCACATTCCCGACGTCATCGGGTTCACCCAGGGGCTGCGCGCGCTCGTGGCCGACGACGGCTGGGTCTCCATCGAGGTGCAGCACCTGCTGACGCTGATGGAGCTCAACCAGTACGACACCATCTACCACGAGCACTTCCAGTACTACACGGTCGCCTCGGCGCAGCGCGCCCTCGCCTCCGGCGGGCTGGCGCTGGTCGACGTCGAACTGCTGCCCACACACGGCGGCTCGATCCGGCTGTGGGCGCGTCCCCAGGAGGTCGCGGGCGAACCCACCTCCCGGGTGGTCGAGGTGCTCGCGGCGGAGAAGGCGGCCGGGCTGCACGAGCTGTCCGGGTACGCGGAGTTCGCCGCCCGGGTCGCCCGGGTACGGCGGGACCTGCTGAGGTTCCTGGTCGAGGCCGCCGAGCAGGGCAAGACCGTGGTCGGCTACGGCGCCCCCGGCAAGGGCAACACGCTGCTCAACCACTGCGGGATCCGGCCCGACCTGCTGCGTTACACCGTGGACCGCAATCCGTACAAGCACGGCAGGTTCACCCCCGGCACGCGGATCCCGATCGTGGCGCCCGAGCGGATCGCCGAGGACCGGCCCGACTACGTGCTGGTGCTGCCCTGGAACCTGCGCGAGGAGCTTTCCGCCCAGCTGGCCTACGTCCACGAGTGGGGCGGTCGCCTGGTCTTCCCCATCCCGAACCTGGAGACAGTCGAGGTGAACCCGTGAAGGTCGTCCTCTTCTGCGGCGGGTACGGCACGCGGATGCGCAGCGGTACCCCCGGCGACGTGCCCAAGCCGATGCAGCTCGTCGGCCCCCGGCCGCTGATCTGGCATGTGATGCGCTATTACGCCCACTTCGGGCACACCGAGTTCATCCTGTGCCTCGGGTACGGCGCGCACCACATCAAGGACTTCTTCCTCAACTACCAGGAGACGACCTCCAACGACTTCGTCCTGCGCGGGGGCGAGGTGGAACTGCTGTCCACCGACATCTCCGACTGGTCGATCTCGTTCGTGCAGACCGGGATCGACTCGCCGATCGGCGAACGGCTGCGCAGGGTCCGGGACCACCTCGACGGAGACGAGATCTTCCTGGCAAACTACGCGGACGTGCTCACCGACGCGCCGCTGCCGGAGATCATCGACCGCTTCGCCGCCTCGGACGCCGGAGCCTCGATGATGGTCGTCCCGCCCGCGGAGACCTTCCACTGCATCGAACTCGGCGAGGACGGCATGGTCGGCGGGATCACCCCGGTCAGCGACATGCCCCTGTGGATCAACGGCGGCTACTTCGTGCTCCGCCAGGAGGTCTTCGACCACATCCCGCCGGGTGGTGACCTCGTCGCCGACGGCTGCGGTCAGCTCGCCAAGCGCGGCAGGCTGCTGGCCTACCCGCACCGGGGCTACTGGAAGCCGACCGACACGGTCAAGGAGCGCATCGCGCTCGACGAGGCCTACTCCAGGGGCGACCGGCCGTGGGCGCTGTGGGAACGCGAACCGGAGGTGCGGTCCAGATGATCGGATTCCGGCCCGCGGCGGTCGGCGGCGTCGTCCTGCTGGCCGCCCACTGCGACGACCTCGCCATCGGCGCGGGCGGCAGCCTGCTGACCCTCTGCTCCGCGCGTCCCGGCCTCAGGGTCGACGCCCTGGTGCTCTCCGGCGGCGGCACCGAGCGCGAGGAGGAGGAGCACGCGGCGCTGACCGCCTTCTGTCCCGGGGCGGACCTGCGGCTGACCGTGCTCAAGATGCCCGACGGGCGGCTGCCCGCCAACTGGGAGGAGGCCAAGGCCGCGGTGGAGGACCTGCGCGCCGGGACCGACCCCGACCTGGTCTTCGCCCCCAACCCGGCCGACGCCCACCAGGACCACCGGGGCCTGGCCAAGCTGGTGCCGACCGCCTTCCGCGGTCACCAGGCACTCGGCTACGAGATCGTCAAATGGGACGGCGACCTCGGGCGGCCCTCGGTCTACCAGCCGCTGACGCCCGAGGTGGCCGAGGCCAAGGTGACCCTGCTCCAACAGCACTACCCCTCACAACGGCAACGCCCCTGGTACGACCGTGAGGCCTTCCTGGGGCTGGCCCGCATCCGCGGCATCGAGTGCCAATCGCGCTACGCGGAGGCGTTCTACACAAGCAAGATGACTCTCGACCTGGCTGGAGGATGAACCGGATGCGCGTGCTGCTGACCGGGCACCAGGGCTACCTGGGAACTGTGATGGCCCCGGCACTCACCGAGGCGGGCCACGAGGTGATCGGCCTGGACTCGGGGCTGTTCGCCGACTGCCTGCTGGGACCCGCTCCGGCCGACCCCGCCGGGCACCGGGTCGACCTGCGTGACGTCACCGCCGAACACGTGGCCGGGATCGACGCGGTCGTGCACCTGGCCGCGCTGTCCAACGACCCGCTCGGGTCGCTGGCGCCCGAGCTGACCTACGACATCAACCACCACGCCTCGGTGCGACTGGCCAAGCTGGCCAGGGACGCCGGGGTGCGGCGGTTCCTGTACGCCTCGACCTGCTCCGTCTACGGCGCCTCCGGCGGCGACGGACTGGTCGGGGAGGAGGCGCCGCTGCGCCCGGTGACGCCGTACGCCGAGTCCAAGGTCCGGGTCGAGGACGACCTGACCGCGCTGGCCGACGACGACTTCACCCCCGTCTTCATGCGCAACGCCACCGCCTTCGGGTTCTCGCCCAGGCTGCGCGCCGACATCGTGCTGAACAACCTGGTCGGCCACGCCCTGCTGACCAACGAGGTGCGGGTGCTGTCCGACGGCACCCCCTGGCGCCCGCTGGTCCACGCCAAGGACATCGCCGAGGCGTTCGTGCTGGCGCTGACCGCCCCGCGGGAGGCCGTACACGCCAAGGCGTTCAACGTGGGCACCGAGCAGAACAACGTGACCGTCGCGGACATCGCGGCCGAGGTCGTCGAGGCGGTTCCCGGCTCCAAGCTCGTGATCACCGGTGAGGCGGGCGCCGACCCGCGCTCCTACCGGGTCGACTTCTCCCGCATCCGTGAGGCGCTGCCCGGCTACGAGGCGAGCTGGAGCGTCAAGGCGGGCGCGGCCGAGCTGGTCGACGCCTACCGGAGGTTCGGGATGACCGAGGACCTGTTCAAGAACAGCTTCACCCGGCTCGCCAAGCTGGCCGCCAGGAGCGCCGACGGCACCGTGGACGAGACGATGAGACCACGTGAGGCGGGCGTCGGTGACAACTGACGTCCCCCAGACGGCAGCAGGGGAGAGCCGCGAGACCGAGGGCCGCGAGATGCACGCCCTGGTCGAGCGGCTCTACCCGCTCTGCAGGAGCATCACCGGCGACGGGCTGCGCCGTACGCTGGAGATCGTCTCCGGGGAGATCCCGCTGGAGATCAGCGAGGTGCCGACCGGCACCGAGGTCCTCGACTGGACCGTGCCCAGAGAGTGGAACATCCGCGACGCCTACGTCAAGGACCCCTCGGGCGAGCGGGTGATCGACTTCGCCGAGTCGAACCTGCACGTGGTCGGCTACAGCGTGCCGGTCTCGGCGACCATGACCCTCGACGAGCTGCGCGGGCACCTGCACACCCTGCCCGAGCAGCCGGATCTGATTCCGTACCGCACCAGCTACTACGCCGAGACCTGGGGTTTCTGTCTCAGGGAGAACACCCTGGCGGCGATGGGGCCGGGGCCGTACGAGGTGGTGATCGACTCGGCGCTCGCCGACGGTCACCTCACCTACGGCGAGCACGTCGTGCCGGGGCGCAGCACCGACGAGGTACTCATCTCCTGCCACGTCTGCCACCCCTCACTGGCCAACGACAACCTCGCGGGCGTCGCGGTCGCCACCCGCCTCGCCCGGCGGCTCGCGCGGAGCGACCCGTATTACACCTACCGGTTCGTGTTCGCACCGGGCACCGTCGGCGCCATCACCTGGCTGGCGCGTAACAGGGAGCGCGCCGGGCGCGTCAAGCACGGCCTGGTGCTGGCCTGCGCGGGCGACAGCGGATCGCTGACCTACAAGCGCAGCAGGCGCGCCGACGCCGAGATCGACAGGGCGGTCCGGCACGTTCTGCGCTCCTCGGGGCGTGAGCACACGGTCGTGGACTTCTCCCCGTACGGCTACGACGAGCGGCAGTACTGCTCGCCCGGGTTCAACCTGCCCGTCGGCTCTCTCACCAGGACGCCGTACGCCGGATACCCGGAGTACCACACCTCGGGCGACAACCCGGATTTCGTCTCGCCCGAGGCGATGGCCGACACGCTGGAGACCTGCTGGGAGGTGACGCGGGTGCTCGAAGGCAACCGCCGTTACCTCAATCTCAGCCCGTACGGCGAGCCGCAGCTCGGCCGGCGGGGGTTGTACGGCTCGCTGGGGGGCCGTAGCGACACCAAGCAGGCCCAGATGGCGATGTTGTGGGTGCTGAACCTCTCCGACGGGGAGCACACCCTGCTCGACATCGCCGAAAAGTCAGACCTGCCCTTCGCCATCGTGGCGGAAGCGGCACAGGCCCTGCGTGGTGCAGGACTCCTCAAGGAGTAGTGGAGATGACGCGGTTGCAGGCCGTCACGGAGCCCGGGGTGCTCAACCTCCGGGTGGGGGAGACGGTTGAGGTCCTGAGCGAGGCCGAGATCATGGCCACTCTGGACGAGAGGGGAGAGCTCGACGAGCTGCCCTTCATGCCGGAGATGCTGGCTTTCTGCGGGAAGCGGCTCACCGTGCACAAGGTCGCCTACAAACTGTGCGACACCATCAGCCGCAGCGGCATGCGCAGAATGGAGCGTGCCGTACACCTCACCGGGGCGCGCTGCGACGGGTCGGCGCACGGCGGATGCCAGACGGCCTGCCTGATGTACTGGAAGGAGTCCTGGCTCAAGCGGGTCGATCCGGGTTCCCCGGAGCCGGAACCGGCCAAGGAACCTGAGGGCCTGGCGAAGGGACGGGCGCTGCTGCCCATCCTGGAGGTGGCGTCCAGGAGGGAGCCGGGGGAGGACGGGGAGGAGCGTTACTCCTGCCAGGCGACCGAGCTGCTGCGCGCCGCGCCGACCTGCCTGCCGCTGAAGGATTTCGGGCAGTACGTCACGGACGTGAAGACGGGTAACGCGAGCGTGTTCTTCACGCTCCGCGCCCTCCTGGTCGGCCTGTTCAACCGTTACCAGGAGCGCAGCCGGCGGTTCCTGCCGTCGTGGCTGCAGATCAGGGGCGGCCTGAAATGGGGCTTCGTCAAGGGGCGGCTCACCGGGGCGACGCCGAGCATGACGCTCGACCTCCAGCCGGGAGAGCTCGTCCGTATCAAGTCCAAGGAGGAGATCCTCAAGACCCTCAACCAGGACCTGCTCAACCGGGGGATGGGGTTCGAGGAGGAGATGTCGCGGTACTGCGGGAAGACCGCGCGGGTTCTCTCCCGGGTCGACCGGTGCCTCGACGAGAAGACCGGTCGCATGCTCACGATGAAGAGCTCCTGCATCATCCTTGAGGACATCGTCTGCGCGGGCGCGTACAGCGTGAGCTGCCCCCGGCAGTTCCTCCCGTTCTGGCGGGAGATTTGGCTTGAGCGGGTCCACGAGCCCGCCTGATCGGACCGGGCGCTGCGGCGACGGCGGTTCGGCGCGAACGGTGAAAGGTAAGAGATGGAACACACGCAGGACTCCGGGCCGGTCGTGACGAAGGCGGAGCCCGGCACCCCCGATCCGGAGGGCGGGCCGGACACGCCCGCCTCCCAGCTCGGGGAGATCGGCCGCCAGGCCGGCCGGGGGCTGCGGTGGAGCGTGCTGGGCAACATGGTGATGAAGGCGGGCTCGTTCGCCATGAGCCTGGTCATGGCCCGGTTGCTCGTGCCGGCGGAGTTCGGCATCTTCGCCATCGCCCTGGCCGCCAGCCAGTTCGTCATCTACATCAACGACGCGGGCATCATCGCGGCCACCGTGCAGTGGCGGGGCAAGCTTGAGGAGATGGCGCCCACGGCGACGGTCGTCGCGATCACGTCGAGCACCCTCCTGTATGCGTTCTTCTGGGTTTTCGCCCCCTACTTCGCTGAGATGTCCGGCAGTGAGAGCGCGACCGGGGTGATCCGGGTCCTCACGGCGGTCAACCTGGTCTACGGCCTGACCGCCGTGCGCAGTGCGGCGCTGCTGCGCAGGTTCGAGCAGGACAAGCTCACCAAGGCCAACCTGGTCGGCTTCCTGGTGACCGCGCCGGTCACCATCACCCTGGCCGCCAACGGCGCCGGGGCCTACAGCTTCGCCTGGGGTCAGCTCCTCGGCGCCGTCGCCACCGGGGTGCTGGTCGTCCTGTACGCCAGGGTCAAGGTCGGTTTCGGCCTCGACCGCGCCATGGCCAAGAAGCTGCTGGTCTTCGGGCTGCCGCTGTGTGTCACCCTCGGCATCGAGGGCCTGCTGCTCAACGTCGACTCCGTCATCGTCGGCGACGCCCTCGGCGCCGAGCAACTCGGCTTCTACCTGCTGGCCTTCAACATCTCCAGCTGGGTCCCCGGGCTCGTGGGCACCGCGGTGCGCTACGTCGCGCTGCCCAGCTTCTCCAGGCTCGCCGAGCAGGGCGGCGAATCGGTCTCCGAGGGGGTGCAGCGGGCCATACCGCTGCTGCTGTCCATCGTGCTGCCGTTCGGTGTCCTGCTGGGCGTGCTCGCGCCCGCGGTGATCGCCTTCCTGTACATCCCGCGCTGGGAACCGGCCGCCGAGGTGCTGAGCTTCCTGTCGGTCCTCATGGTCGTGCGGATGATGACGGCGCTGGTGGTGGACATCCTGGCCGCCATGGGCGCGACCAAGGCCACCATGTGGCTCAACCTCGGCTGGGCGGTCGCGCTGATCCCCAGCCTGATCCTGGGCGCCCAGCTGGACGGCATCCGCGGCGCGGCGATCGCCCACGCGGTGGTGGCGCTGGTGGTCGCCGTGCCGCTCTCCGTGCTGACGATGCGCCGCGCGGGCGTCGTCCTGGGCCCGGTCGTCTCCGCCCTGGGGCGTCCGGTGCTCGGCGGGGTGCTCTGCGCCGCCGTCACGGTGGCGCTCGTCACCATCATCAGCGACGGCATTCCCTTCGTCCACCTGGCCGTGGCCGGTGGCGCGGGGCTGCTCGTCTACGTCCTGGTCGTCGTACCGCAGGCGGTACTCAAGCAACTGGGCAGCCGGGTGACCGGTCTGATCCCGGCACGTTCACGTTGACCCGAGAAGGAAATCGGATGGTTGATTCCGACACACTGGTGTCCATCGGACTTCCGGTACGCAACGGCGTCGATCGGCTGGAAGGCGTGATCCGGTCGGTGCTGGCGCAGGACCACCGGAACATCGAACTGCTGATCTGCGACAACGCCTCGACGGACGGCACCGAGGAACTCTGCAGGGAACTGGCCCGCTCGGACGAGCGGATCGTCTACCGGCGGCACCCGGAGAACATCGGGCTGCTCAACAACTTCATGTACGCGGGCAGGAACGCGCGGGGGACGTTCTTCCGGTGGATCGGCGACGACGACCGGCTGGAGTCCCACTACGTCTCCAGCACGCTCGGGGCGTTCGCGGAGGACGAGCGGCTCATCCTCGTCACCACGCAGATGTCCTACACCGACCCGGAGGGCACGACCAGGACCAGCGCCTACGAGGGCAGCGGGCTGCTCTCCGACGACCCGGTCGAGCGGTTCGCCGAGATGCTGCGCCTGCTCAACGAGAGCCACCTGCTGATCGACCCGCTGTACGGCCTCATGCGCCGCGAGCCTGTGATGTCCATCCCCCGGCGGAACATGCTCCGCGAGGACGAGGTGTTCGCCACCAAACTCGCGCTGGCCGGGCCGTGGGGCCACGTGCACGAGGTGCTCGCCCACCGCCACTGGAAGCACGAGAGCATGAACGTGATCAGCGGCCGTCTCGGTGTCCCCGGCTGGCAGGTGCACTTCTCGACGACCCTGCAGTACATGGAGATCCTCCACTGGCTGCGTGAGGCCGACCTCGGGCTGACCGAGGAACAGCGGCGCCGCGCGCGTGCCGCCGCCCGTCAGATGTACACCCGCCGCCAGCGACGGGTGGTGTCCCGGCGCAGCCGCAAGCTCGTACGGCTGGCGACCGGGGCGCTCAGGCCCGGGAACTGACCGCCGTGAGACCCGCGCACCCCAGCGGACCCCGCAAGGCCCCAACGTCGCGGACAAGGAGACCCAGATGACCACCGTCTTTTCCAACAGCGTGGTGGACGACGACACCCGGCGCGGCTTGCTCTACGAGGGGAAGGTGTTCGTCTACTCCTCAACGCCCGCCTCCAGGGACCTCATCGCCTTCGCCCAGGAACTGATCGCCGACGCCTTCGGCGACCGTGACCCGGAGACCGCCCAGTACGACATGCCGGTCGAGGAGTTCGCGGCGCTGCTGGCCGACCTCAAGCCCCGGTTCATCCACCACCCGGAGTGCAAGAAGCTCCTGCCCGCCGTGCTGGAGGAGCTGGGCTGCCGGCTCGACCGGACCTACTTCGACGTCCCCAGGATGCGTACCTCGACCTCGAACGACTACCTCACCTCCGGCATCTCCTACGCCTTCCACCCGCACCGGGACTGCTGGTACTCGGCGCCGTTCAACCAGGTCAACTGGTGGATCCCGATCTACCCGGTGGTGCCGGAGAACGTGATGGCCTTCCACCCGGCCTACTTCGACGCCCCCGTGCGCAACGGCAGCGCCCGCTACGACTACGCCGAGTGGAACCGCAGCAGCAGGCTCTCCGCGGCCCAGCACGTGCGCAACGACACCAGGGACCAGCCGAAGCCGGAGGAGCCGATCGAGCTCGACCCGCAGGTACGCGTCGTGCCGGAGCCGGGCGGGGTGATGCTGTTCTCCGGAGCCCAGCTGCACTCCACGGTCCCGAACACCTCCGGCAGGACCCGCTTCAGCATCGACTTCCGTACCGTGAACATCGACGACGTCCGGGCGCGCAGGGGCGCGGTGAACGTGGACGCCGCGTGCACCGGGACCACCCTGCGCGACTTCGTGCGCTGCGCCGACCTCGACCCGATGCCCGAGGAACTGGCGCTGGAGTACGAGGCCGAGGCTCGCGCCCGGGTGAGCTGAGGACCGCGCCGGCCGTACGCCCCCGCCGTCAGGGCGCGGGGCGTACTTCCGCGTGCGTCCGCGACATCCTGGCCCGCATCGCCGTACGGAGCGCGGGCCAGCTCCGGTGACGCTGGAACGGCAGCTCGAAGACCGCCGCGAACAGCCAGGCCGTGACCAGCGACAGCGGTACGACCAGCGCCGTGCCCACCAGGAAGGCGGGCAGCCCCGTGGGCACGTTCGGGGCGACGACCAGCAGGAAGACCGTCACGACGATGGGCGCGTGGATCAGGTACAGCGTGTAGGAGAAGGAGCCGAGACGCCGGATCGGCCGCAGGTCGAGCAGCCTGATCAGGAGTTTCGCCCGGCCGGTGGCGATCCCGGCCAGCGTCAGCCCGACGGCCGGGCCGAGCGCGATGTCCATCCAGAAGAAGTTCCCGACCGTCCACACCGAGCCGCGCGCGAGGATCACCGCGAGCACCGGCAGCGCGGCCGCCAGGGCCAGCCACTGCCAGGGCAGTCGCCGTACCCGCTCGCCCGCCGCCAGGACGCCCGCGGCCACGACGCCGATCGCGAACAGCACCGCGAACTGGGGGGTCAGCCGCAGCAGCATGCTCACCACGTGCACGCTCGGCGCCAGCAGCCCGATCACCGCGACGACGGCGGTGACGGCGGCGAGCATCACGACCGCGCCCGCCCTGCGCAGCAGGAGCAGCATCGTCGGGAAGAGCAGGTAGAGCTGGGCCTCGACGGCGATGGACCAGAAGGCTCCGTTGGGGCTCGGCGCGCCGAAAATGTCCTGCAGCAGGAGACCGTAAATAAGGACGGACTTGGCGGTCGGCGCTCCTTCACCCGGCTGGGCGGCCAGTGTCCAGGCGATCACCAGGCTGAAGACCAGGGCCGCCCAGTAAGGCGGCAGAATGCGCCAGGCGCGTCGCCGGGCGAATCTCCGTAGGCTGCCCAGTTGCCATCCGGACCGGGCGGGGGAGACCGCGAGGGAGAAACCGGACAGTACAATGAATACCACTACGGCAAAGTGTCCGTAAAGGAGAAAACCAAGCCAAACCGGTCCGGCGCTTGCCGGGAATCCCGGGAAGGCCATCAGCCAGCAGTGGTGGAGCATGACGAACAGGGCGGCCACGCCTCGGATACCGTCCAGTCCCGCGAGCCTACCGCGACCCGCGAGCGTCTCGGCGGGAGTCTCTGGCCGGCTTTCCTGGGCGTCCTGGTGGGACGACCCCATCCGATCAACTCCCGTCTCGGGCCCACACGGGCTCCTGATATCTACCCTATCTTGGCCTATCAACGGGTCTATCGCTGTATGGTCCCCAGACGTAACATCCCCAGAGGACGCCGAAGGCTCGGCCTCCTTTCGATCATGTAACAGGAAGTACGCACTCGGCGATGGGTAACTGTGTTGTCTCGGGGGTTCGCTGTGCCCCGGTGTGAATGAGGGGCGGAGGCATATGGACTTCTGGAAGACCATTTTCGGTCTCGCCAGACGTAAGGCCATCGGCCCGCCCCTGGCGGTCCTGTCCATCATCTCCGCGAGCCTGGTTTTCTTCCTGCTGCCGACCTACTACGTGTCCACGGCGTCGATGGTCCTGACGACCCCGGCCACCGGTGGAACGCTCTCAGCCGACCCGACCAAGCCGTTGGGCCTGACCAACCCGCTCCTGCAGTTCAGTGACGGCCTGCGCGTCACCTCGGGCATTCTCATCCTGTCCATGAACACCCCCGAGGTCGCGGCCGAACTCGGCGTCGTCCCGAACGGCCCCACCCAGATCGTGATCAACGACGGGCGGACCAACCCCGACCTGCTGGGCATCAGCACCAACGGCCCGTTCGTCTACGTCGAGGTGCAGAGCAGGTCGGCCGTCGCGGCCCAGGACGTCGTACTGCGCGCCAAGCAGCGCATCCGCAAGGAACTCGCCGACCGTCAGCAGGCGCTCAAGGCTCCGCGTTCGACCTTCATCACGGTCGTCGACGTCGTGCCCTCCTCCGTCCCGACGGCGAAGATCTCCGGCAAGCTCACCGCCGCGGGTGCGACGATGTTCCTCGTGCTCTTCGGCGGCCTGAGCATCGTGTACGGCGTGACCCAGATCAGGGGAGGCCGCAGGCGTCCTCCGCAGGACTCCGCGGGGGCCGCGCGCGACGAGCGTGAGGCCCAGGAGGAGCAGGCCTGGGAGGCCGCGGGAGCGGGCCGTGAGAGCAGGACCCCGGTCGCCGACCCGCCCGTGGTGGTGCCGCACGCGCCCGTCGTCTCCGACTCCGGTGAAGGACCGTTCCAAGACGAGTCCGCCGGTCTGGTGGTCGTGGTCGACGACGAGGACCAGCACGACCAGGCCTCGGACACGGTTGTCTTCACCCGGGTCGGCTGGCGGGACGAGCGGAAATGACATCTCCGGAAGCCCGGGGCCACGGGGTCCCGCCGTACGGCAGGCCGGGACAGTAACGGCCCGCCGGTGCGGGCGATGACATTGACGGATCACGGCCACGGCGGCCGCGATCCGGTTCGGGGAGGCGCGCGTGGACTTCTGGGGAACAGTCCTTGTTCTGTTCCGGCGCTGGTACGTGGTCCTGCCGACCTTCGTTCTCTCGCTGGTCGCGGCGGCGGCGATCTACTCGACCGTTCCCACGACCTACACCTCCTCAGCGGTCCTCATCCTGACCACGCCGACCACCGGCGGCAGCCTGCCGTCCAACCCCCGCATGCCCAACGGCCTGACCAACCCGATGCTGAACTTCGACCGGGGGCTGAGCATCTCGGCCTCCATCCTCATCGCCGCGATGGGCACCCCCGACATGGCGACCCAGTTGGGCGCGGTCGAGGGCGGCGACACGGCCTTCAAGGTCAACAACGGCAGCAGCAACATCGAGTCGCTGGCCACCGGGCCGTACGTGTTCATCGAAGGGGAGAGCTCGACGCCGCAGGCCGCCAAGGACATCGTGGTCAGGGTCATCGCCAGGACGAAGCTTGAGCTGGTCAACCGCCAGGAGGCGGTGAAGGCGCCCAAGGCGACCTACATCAGCGCCTACGAGGCGGTGCCGCCGACCGAGCCGCTGGCCCAGCGCGGACGCAAGATGCGTGCCGTCGCCGCGGCGGCGGGCGTCGGGGTGATCGCGAGCCTGTTCATGGCGTTCACCGTCGAGAGCTTCGTCACCAACCGCAGGCGGCGCCGTGAGGAGGCGGAGACGAAGGCCGGGGGAGACCCGGGCACCCCGCCCGAGACCTCCAGGAAGGCGACGCCCCCCGCGGAGCCGGTGGCGGGCCGGCTCAACGGCCGCCTGCCCGCGGGCTCGCCCGTCACGAGGCCGTGAACCCGTGGCGACCTCCTCGACCTCCACCAGAAGCGTGAGAGCCGTCTCCCGCGACCTCGCCCCGCCGCTGCCCAGGCACGCCGACGGCGCGACCCTCGTCAGCTTCTTCGTCATCTCCCTGACGATCATCCCGGCCCGCCTGGTGTTCCGCGGCATCCCGCTCTCGCTCACCCCGGCCAACTTCATGGCCCTGCTGGCCATCTTCTGCTGGGTGTTCGCGCACTTCACCACCACGCTGGGCATGGCCAAGGGACGAACCCCCGTGCGCACCGCGCTGTTCGTCTTCCTGACCGCGATGATCGCCACGTTCGGCTACTCCACGTACGGCTACCTGCCCTCCGACGAGCTCAACCTCGCCGACCACGCGCTGATCCTGCTGGTGGCCAACGCCGGGATCGGGCTGATGATGTGCGACGGGGTCCGGGGCGCCGACCGCCTGGACTTCGTGCTGAAGACCGTCGTGGTGACCGGCGCCGCCGTCGCGCTGGTCGGCGCCCTGCAGTTCCTGATCGAGTTCGACCTCACCCGCTATCTCGCGCTGCCCGGCCTGCGGTACACCTCGGAGGACGCCTCCATCATCGCCAGGTCCGAGTTCCGCCGGGTGGCCGCGACCACCGGCCACCCCATCGAGTTCGGCGTCATCTGCGCGATGGTGCTGCCGCTGGCCGCCCACTACGGCTTCAAGGCCCGCCAGCTCGCCCAGGCCGCCCTGCGCTGGTGGGCGTGCGCGGGCCTGATCGCGCTCGGCCTGATGTTCTCGGTCTCCCGTTCGGCGGTGCTGAGCCTGGCGGGCGTCGCCTTCGTGCTGTTCCTCGGCTGGCCCGCCCGGCGGCGTGTCCAGGCGGTGCTGGTCGCGCTGGTGTTCCTGATCGGCATGCGGATCGCGGTTCCCGGCCTCATCAACACCTTCTACAACCTGTTCGCCAACGCCGGCAGCGACGACAGCATCCAGTACCGCACGCACGACTACGACGTGGCCGCCTACGAGCTGGCCAAGCACCTGTGGCTGGGCCGGGGGATGGGCACCTGGTACGCCCCCAAGCACCAGGTCTTCGACAACCAGTACCTGCTGTCCGCGGTCGAGACGGGACTGCTCGGCATCGGGGCGGTCGTGGCGATGTTCGCGTGCGGCGTCTACTCGGCGCTCAGGGCCCGCTACCTCAGCACCGACCCCGCGGTCCGGGACCTCGCGCTGACCCTGGCCTCCTGCCTGGTGGTCCCGCTGATCGGGGCCGCGACCTTCGACCTGATGTCCTTCGCGACGGTGACCGGCCTGTCCTTCGTGCTGATCGGCGCGACGGGCGCGTTGCTGCGCTCCACGGCGAGCACCGCCGTACCACGGCCCCGTACGCACCGCCTCACCTGGCGGGAGGCCGCGCAGCTGGGGATGCGGCGCCTGTTCGGCCGGTCGAGGCGCTCGGCGGCCCAGGGCTGAGCCCGGGGGCCGCGCCGCCCGCGGGCGGTACGGCCGTCGGACGGTCAGGACGTCCGGGGCCTGACACGACGGCGACACGACGACGGGGCGGGCGCGTACGCGCCCGCCCCGTCACCAGGAGCCCCGTCTAGGGGTTCCGATGAGCCCGTGTCACTTCTCGCAGTCCAGCGGACCGACGACGGAGGTGACGTTGTAGTTCCTGTCGATGGTCACGATCGAGTTGTCCGCCCAGTCGATCTTGTCGCAGTCGGCCTCGACCGGCCGGTACTCCCAGGTCTTGTCGACGATCTGGTTGCCCCGGACGACCAGCCTGCCACGCCCGTTCTTCAGCTGGATGCTGTAGGTGCCGCCCATGACGAGGTTGTTGGTGACCACCGCGTCGACGATCTTCGGGTCGGTCAGGAAGATCGGCGCCGTGATGTCCTCGACGCCCCGCTGGTCGACGGTGTTGTGGTCGAAGACCAGGCCCTTGCCCCCGCCGTAGGTCTGGATGCCGTCGGAGTGGTCATCGGGGTTGGAGCACAGGTCGATGAAGGAGTCGCGGATGATGACGTTGTCGCCCCCGACCCGGAAGCCGTCGCCGTGGTTCCTGACGTACACCCGCTCGGCGGTGAACTTGCTCTCCCCGACGCCGGGCAGGCTCTGGCAGGTGTCCTCGACGCCGACGGTCGAGTCGAAGATCTTGAAGCTGAAGGTGTTCGGGCCGAGCTCGTTGATGACCAGCCCGTCGATCTGGCTGTTCCTGACCACCACGTTGTTGGCGGTGATCAGCAGGTCACCGGGGATGCGCACGGAGTCGAGCACGGTCCCGGGGACGGTGACCCGGTAGGCGCCGTCGTCGTTCAGGCGCTTGGTGGTCAGCCTCGTGCCCGGCGGCACACCGGTGCACGCGGGAGTCGGGTGGCCGTCACAGGTACGGTTCCCCGGCCCCGGCGGGTCGGTCGGCTCGGGGCTCTCCGTCGGCTCCGGGGTCTCGGTCGGGGTCGGCGTCGGGGTCCGCGTGGGCCGAGGAGAGTGGGTCCAGGTCGGGCGCGGAGAGTGCGTCCGGGTCGGGCGGGGGGAGTGGGTCCAGGTCGGCCGGGGGCTGGGGTGCTCGGTCGGCCAGTGGGTCCACGTGGGGAGCGCCGTCGGCGTCCTGGTGGGACGGTCGGTCGGCCAGTCGGTCCAGGTGGGGCGGGGGCTGGACGTCCGCGTGGGCGTCGGCCGGTGGGTCCAGGTGCGGGTGGGCGTCGGGACGGACGTCGAGGTCCAGGACGGAACCGGCTTCGGGGGCCTGCTCCCACCCGGCCTGGGGTGACGCTCGTGCCAGCGGAAGATGACGTCGACCCAGTAGTTGTAGCCCTTGGGGTTGGACCGCTTGGGGAAGGCGCTGGTGCCGTACCCGAACACCCCGGTGTTGCGCGACGTCGTGCTGAGCGGGCCGGAAGTGGCCGATCCCGCTCCCTGGGAGCCGACGTAGGTGCCGTTGGCGCTGTGGTACGAGACGGTGTAGACCTGGCCGGCCCGCAGCTGCACGGGGGAGGCGAACCGGGCCTCCTGCCAGCCTGAGGCGGTCTCCTTGGGGAAGGTGACCTGGGCGAGGCGGCGGCCCTGGGCGTCCCAGAGGCTGCCGGTGTGCCGTCCCTTCTCGCCGGAGGCCTTGTAGAAGCGGACGCCGGTCGCCGAGCCGCTCTTGGCGGCGGTGAAGCGGGTGCCGAGCTCGACAGGGGAGCGGTCGGTGTGCGTGGGCGCCTTCACCGTCTCCTCCGACGACCAGAGACTGGTCTCCTGAGGCTGTTCCGGCTCCTCGGGGGCGGCGGGCCTGGCCGCGGCCGCGGGCGTGACGGTGACCTCGTCGTTGTGGGTGACGACCCAGGCGACCGGGACGGACACCCCCACCAGGGCGACGATCAGGGCTGCCACCAGACCGGGCCGCATCCGTTTGCGAGGGGATAAGCCACTCTGGGGTTCCTCACCCCGGCGTGGGGGGTGTGTACTGGCCATCTCTCTGACCTCCGCACCGACCTGAGGTCGGCTCGACGACATGTCTGCTTGGTCCTCGTGCAGAGGACATTGTTACGACAGAGGCCACAGATACGCATCATTTTCAGATGATTATCCGTAAGTGTTATGACATATCGGTCTGATGGCGATGCGAAGATCAAAGTTTTCGTGTATACGACGGGGGCCGAAAACGAAGATCGAAAACGGTCACCCCACGCACTTCAGCGGGCCGACGGTCGAGGTGACGCGATACTCGGAGTCGATCGTGACCAGCGTGTTGTCCGCCCAGTCGATCTTCTTGCACTCGGAGTCGACCGGCCCGTAGACCCATGATCCGTCGACGAGTTTGTTGCCCCGCATCACGAGCCTGCCCCGTCCGTTGCGCAGCTGGATGCTGTAGGTGCCGCCCATCACGAGGTTGTCGGTGACCTCCGCGTTGAGGATCCTCGGGTCGGTCATGAAGATCGGCGCCGTGATGTCCTTGACGCCTCGCTGGTCGACGGTGTTGTGGCTGAAGACCAGGCCCTTGCCCCCGCCGTAGGTCTGGATGCCGTCGGAGTGGTCGTTGGGGTTGGAGCAGAGCCGTACGAAGGAGTCGCGGATGACGACGTCGTCGCCCCCGACCCGGAAGCCGTCGCCGTGGTTGCGGACGTGCAGCCGCAGGGCGGTGTACTTGTCCTGGCCGACACCGGGCAGCGACTGACAGCCGGTCTCCGGGCCGACGGTCGAGTCGACGATGGTGTATCTGAAGGTCTTCGGGCCGATCGCGTTGATGACCAGCCCGTCGATCCGGCTGTTCTTGATCGTCACATCGTTGGCGGCCACCAGCAGGTCGGCGGTGATGTGCACGCCGTCGAGCACGCTCCCGGGCTCGGTGACGCGGTAGGCGCCGGGCTCGGTCAGCGTCAGCTTCTCCAGCTTGGTGCCCGGCGGCACACCGGTGCAGGCGGGGGTGGGATAGCCGGGGCAGCGGGCCGCGGGGCGGGAGAGGTCGCTGGGGGTCGGCGACGCGGCCCCCGGCGGGGTGTCCCCCGACGGGCTGCACCCCGTCACCAGGGCCAGTGCGGCCGCCGACAGGACACCGAGCGGGATGAGCCGTCGCATCTTCACTCCGTCGCGGTAGGGGCAACGTCAGGGCCGATGAGCCGCCTCTGCAATTGTGCCCACGAACCGGCGGAAAGGTCTCTCCCGCTGATCGATGAGACCGGAAGCGGCCAGCGGATATCCAGGTCGGGGTCGTCGTACCGGACGGAGAGATCCTCGGCGGGGTCGTGTTCCCTGTCGATGCGGTAGCAGACGTCCGTCTGCTCGGTCAGCGCCTGGAAACCGTGCAGCATGCCCGGCGGCACGTACAGGGTGACGAACGTCTCGTCGTCGAGCAGCACCGAGACCTGCTCGCCGAAGGTCGGCGAACCGGGCCGGGCGTCGACCAGCACGTCCTGTACGGCGCCGCGGGCGCAGCGCACCAGCTTCGCCTCTCCCCGCCCGGAACGGCCGTGCATCCCGCGGACCGTCCCCTGCCGTGAGCGGGACTGGCTGTCCTGCACGAAGCGGGCCGGGTCGAGCCCGGCCTTCTCGGCCACGACGTTGTCGAAGGTCCTGGTGAACAGCCCCCGGTCGTCACGGTGTGGCGTCGGAATGAACAACAACACCCCGTCGATGGCGGTTCGTTCTACTCTCATGCTGTGAATCCCTTCGAGAGGCGGAAGGCGGGCCGGTGAACGACGTCACCAGGCCGATCGTGAGCATCGTGGTCCCGGCCCACAACGAGGAGGCCGTCCTCGCGGGCAACCTCGACCGGCTGCTCGCGGGCACCGAACCCGGCGAGTTCGACGTGATCGTGGTGGCCAACGCCTGCTCCGACCGCACCGCCGAGGTGGCCGTACGGCCCGGCGTGCGTGTCGTCGAGACCCCGGTGCCCGGCAAGGCCAACGCGCTGCGCCTCGGAGACGAGCTCTGCGCGACCTTCCCCAGGATCTATCTGGACGCCGACGTGGAACTCGACTCCGGCTCCGTGCGCGCGCTCGTCGCCGCCCTCGACCGTCCCGGCGTGCTGGCCTGCGCCCCCGTCCCGGTGTGGGACATGACGGGGGTGAGCTGGGTGGCCAGGCGCATGCACAAGGTTCACAACGAGCTGGTGGCCCCGTTCAGGGCGCTGGCCGGGGTCGGCGTCTACGTGCTCACCGAGGAGGGGCACGCCAAGGTCTTCCCCATCCCGGACGTGCTGTCCGACGACGGCTGGGCGCACGGCAGCTTCGCGATCCACGAGCGGGTCGTCGTGCCGCAGGCCAGGTCGCTCGTGCGCCCGGCCAGGACCGTGTCCGCGCACCTGAAGCGGCGGGTGCGGGTACGCCTGGGCAACCGCCAGCTCGCCGCACTCGGCCGCTCCGCCCCCGAGGGACGTCTGCGCCTGGGCTCCCTGGGGGCTTTGCTGACCGGAAGGAAGGTGAGCCCGCTCGACGCGGGCTGCTACCTCGCGGTCCTGGTGATGGACCGTGCCATGACCAAGGCGCGCACCTCCCGGGGCGGCCAGGTGCAGTGGGGCACCGACACCGGCAGCCGCTCCGAGGCGGGGTAGCCCGAGAGGCCGCCCCGCCGTACGGCGTGGCCCGTCAGGCACCGGCACGCTCGGTGATGGTGTATATCCTGATCGTGCCGAAAGGTCCGTCCTGCTTGTCCCGGCGTCCCCGGTTGACGGTCCTGAGGTGCCGGAAGCGTCCGGTGCTCATCAGGAACTCGTCCTCCGTGGGGTTGAAGTAGATCACCGTGACCTCGCGCGGGTTGTCGTCCACGCTGGCGATCAGCCTGCGCATCACGGTCGCGAAGGTCTCGCCCCTGAAGGGGTTGTTGAGGAAGACGACCGTGACGTCCCGGGGGATCTCGTAGTCGAGCACGTCGGAGTTGACCAGTTCGACGTCCGCGCAGCGCAGGCGCAGCCGGGTGCCCGCGACGTTCTGCTTGGCGATCTCGCTCAGCTCGGCGGACAGCTCGACCCCGATCACCTTCCTGAAGGGGTAGCGCCAGGCCGCCTCGAGCACCATGCGTCCCATGCCGGAGCCGAGGTCGACGAACACGTCGTCCGGGCCGACGGCGTCGCGGGGGAGCGTGCGGCGCAGGGTCTGCCAGTTCGCGGCCGAGTAGTAGACCCGTTCCTCGTGCGCGAGCCCGAACTTCTCCAGGCTCACGACGTCGGAGGTCCGCACGCCGTACCGGCGCTCGAACAGCAGTCGTACGGCGCCGCTGCGCAGGGACCGGTAGTGGCGCCTGAACCCACCGGCGACCCCGCCGAGGAGGGCGCCGGCCCCGGCCGTGATCTCAACGGCGGTCTCGGTGGCGGCCTCGACACCGGCCTCCACGAAGGAGGCCAGCTCGCCGGTGGTGACGCTCAGCAGAAGCCCGCTCATCGGGGGTGCTCCTCTCTCGTTGTCTTTCCCGGCGTCAGGAGACGGCGGCCTCGTAGGCGGCCAGGAGCGCCTTGGAGGACTGCTCCCAGGACAGCGGGCCCGCGACACGGGCCCTGCCGATCTCGCCCATCCGCCTGCGCTCGGCGGGGTTGTCGAGCAGGTGCGCGACGAGCTTGGCGAACTCCGACTCGTCGTTGGCCGGGGCGTAGAGCGCGGCCTCCCCGGCGGAGACCCTGGCCTCCTTCAGATCGAAGGAGACGATCGGGCGGGACATCGCCATGTACTCCATGATCTTGTTCATGGTGGACACGTCGTTGAGCGGGTTGAGCGGGTCGGGGGCCAGGCACACGTCCGCCGCCGACAGGTAGCGCAGCAGGTCCTCGTCGGAGACACGCCCGGTGAACTCCACCTGGTCGGACAGGCCGAGCCGGTGGGAGAG
Source organism: Streptosporangium sp. NPDC001559 (assembly GCF_042893955.1). Lineage (NCBI taxonomy): Bacteria > Bacillati > Actinomycetota > Actinomycetes > Streptosporangiales > Streptosporangiaceae > Streptosporangium > Streptosporangium sp. NPDC001559. The sequence goes on along the minus strand of NZ_JBIAVG010000004.1, from coordinate 433,093 downwards.
CGCGACCATCTCGTCGAAGGTGTCGCCGCCGCCGAGGAAGACCGCGTGCCAGTCCTTGCGGCCGACCTCGTCGCGGAGCTTGGCCAGCGCCCGCAGCGCGTAGTCGACGCCGTCCTGCGGCCCCATGACCCCCAGGTAGCACAGCATGTACGGCTTGCCCTTCTTGAGGCCCTCCTCGACGGGGACCTGACGGAAGCGCTCGACCGCGGGCGCGCTGCGCACCACGAACACCTTCTCCGGCCGCTTGCCGCCCCGGCTGACCGCCACGTCGCGGTAGCTCTCGTTGGTGGCGATCACCGCGTCGGCGGTCCGATAGGTGAGCCGTTCGAGCCTGCACACCGCCCGGTAGAGGAAGTCCTCACCCCGGTCGAAGCGTGACAGGTACAGCTCGGGCACCAGGTCGTGCTGGTCGAAGACGAACCGCGCGCCCCGCCGCTTGAGCCGCTTGGCGACGAGGTAGAGCAGGTCGGGCGGGTTGCAGGCGTGCACCACGTCCACCCGGCCGACCCGCCTGGCCAGCCGGAAGGTGTGCCACAGCGCCGAGCCGTACTCCTGGACGTAGCCGAGGGGGCCGCCGGTCGCCGCCTTCAGCGGGTAGCGGTGGATCTTCACCCCGTCGATCTCGGCGTACGGTTCGGTGTCGCGCTTGGTGCCCTGCGGGCAGATGACGTGCACGTCCCACCCGGCGTCGCGCAGCGTGGTGCTCTCCTGCCACACCCGCCTGTCGAACGGGACGGAGAGGTTCTCGACGAGGATGAGTGCTTTACCAGCCAAGGCCAACGTATCCAGGGTGCGCCCGGCGCGTCTCCGCGTCGGGAAGGCGGACGAGGTCGATGATCGTGCGGTCCCCCGCGTTGTCGAGCGCGCTCAGCACCGCGGGGTCCTTGCAGCCGACGACGCAGACGTCGGCGTGCGCGAGCACCTCCTCGACGGAGTTGGTCAGCAGGTCGCCCAGGTGCGGGAGCCTGCCGTCGATGTACTCCCTGTTGGCGCCCATGAGCCGCGACAGGGTGACGTTGGCGTCGTAGATGCGCAGGTCGTAGCCCTTGCCGAGGAGCCGTTCCGCCAGCTCGACCAGCGGGCTCTCCCGCAGGTCGTCCGTACCGGGCTTGAAGGACAGCCCGAACAGGCCGACCTTGCGGCTGCCAGCGGCTGTCACCAGGTCGAAGGCGCGCCTGAGGTGGTCCTCGTTGGAGGGCAGCACGTGCGACAGCAGCGGCACCGAGACGTCGGCCCGCCTGGCCGCGTAGACCAGGCCGCGCAGGTCCTTGGGCAGGCAGGAGCCGCCGAAGGCGAAGCCGGGGCGCAGGTAGGCCGGGCTGACGTTGAGCTTGCGGTCGGCGAGGAAGACGTCCATGACCCGGTGCGAGTCGAGGCCCAGCGCCTGGCAGATCGCCCCGATCTCGTTGGCGAAGCTGATCTTCAGGCCGTGGAAGGCGTTGTCGGCGTACTTGGTCATCTCGGCCACCGCGACGGGCACCCGGAAGACCTCGCCGGGAATGCCCTCGTACAGCGCGGCGACCGCGTCACCGCTGGCGGCGTCGAACTCGCCGATGACGGTCTTTGGCGGCTCGAAGAAGTCGCGCACGCTCGTGCCCTCGCGCAGGAACTCCGGGTTGACCGCGACGCCGAAGTCGGCGCCCGCCCGGTAGCCCGAGGCCTTCTCCAGGATCGGGATGAGCAGGTCGGTGCAGGTGCCGGGCAGCATGGTGCTGCGGAAGACGATCGTGTGCCGCCCGCTCTTGGCGGTCAGGGCCTGGCCGATCTCCTCGGAGACCCGCTCCAGGTAGACGGTCGACAGGCTGCCGTTCTGGGCCGAGGGGGTGCCGACGCAGATCAGGGAGATGTCGGTCGCGCCGACGGCCTCCGCCACGTCGGTGGTCGCCCGCAGCGCGCCGCTGGCCACGACCTCCGCGGTCAGCTCGCCGATCCGCTCCTCGACCACCGGGGCGTTGCCCCGGGAGATGAGGTCCACCTTCACGGGGTTGACGTCGACGCCGACCACCTCGTGCCCGCTGGCCGCGAGGCAGGCCGCGGACACGCAGCCCACATAGCCGAGCCCGAACACGCTGATTCTCATTTGTGCGCTGCCTCCATCGCGTCATGTGCGGCCGGGCGCGAGGCAGGAGGCGTCTTGCCAAGCCTCGCCCGACTCACCCGACGGCCGGATGATTCCTTGTGGTCGTTGCGTTCTGTGTGGTGGTTCATCGTCAGGGTCCCGGCGTGGCTAGCGGTTCAGGTTCCGGAGGCCGTGGACGATCTTTCGCAGGCCGGGGCCGAGAGCGGACGACTTCGCCGTCTCGACCACGGAGTCGCGCGCCCGCCGCAGTGTCTGCCGGGCCGAGCTACGTGTCACCATTCCTTGGCATACCAGCGTTTCGCCGGTTTTGGCACGCCTTTTGTACTCATCGTCGCCTCGTCCGAGGTCGATGCGCGTGATTCCCATCGCCGGGGCGGCGATCGCGAGCTCACGCAGCAGCATCCAGCCGGGGGCGAGGTTGCCGAAGTCGGGGTCGTAGACAGGGAACCACCAGTGCAGCACCGAGCCCGAGCGGATGCCGAAGTGCGCCGCGAGCAGGTGCGGGCCCGCGTGCAGCGTGGACAGCACGCCCGCGAAGGAGGTGCCCCGGGTGCGCAGCAGCCCGCCCATCAGCTCGTGCCGGTCGGGCGCGGCGAAGTAGTCCTTGGCGCCGGTCGCGGCGTACTGCGCGCGTTTGAGCTCGATCACCCTCTCCAGGACGTCCTGGTCGGTGCTGTCGGCGACGAAGCGCACCGGGCCGTGGGTCCGCTCGGCCTTGGCGGCACGGCGGCGGGCCTGGCCCATGTTGTCCTTGCCGCTGCGCGAGGCGCGTCCCAGATAGCCGTCGAGGCCGCCGGAGACGTCCAGGAACGGCGAGGGCCTGCGGGACTCGATCCACGGTTCGAAGTCCGCGCAGCCCTCGACGAGGTGGTCGAAGGCGAAGCCACGCACCCCGTCGGTGAGCAGCCCGAGCGGCGGGAAGCCGGTGCCGGGAGCGAGCACGGGCCCCTGGAAGTCGGCGGCGGGCCAGCCCGCGGGCCTGATCAACGACCGCTCACGGTGGTGGGGCAGCAGCGCCCTGACCGCGCCCGTCCCGTCCCTGCCGACGGCGACCGTCACCTGCCGCCCGCTGGCGTGTACGGCCTGCGCGAAGCCGGGGTGGAAGTAGGGGCTGTCCAGGGCGGGGTTGGCCTCCCGCAGCCGGTGCCAGGTCTCCAGTTCCTCCGCGGTGAGCGCGTCGAAGCGGACCGTCCGTACGGCGTGCACCCGCGCGGGCTCCGTGCTCGCGGGCATGCTCATCGTCGTCTCTCTTCTCGAAGGCGGCGGGGTCAGTCCGCGAGCTTGTGGACGCGGCGTGAGGGGCGCAGGAGCGCCACCACCGAGGCCTTGGAGATGCGGCGTCCCATGAGCGCGCGAAGCGCCTCGCCGAGGACGACCGCCAGGTAGTAGGCGAGGAAGGCGGGGGTGCTCCTTCGTCTGCGGAAGAGCTTCACCTTGTTCACGATGAGCAGGGAGGCGAGCATCGGGTTGATCGCGGAGTCGCCGCCGATGTGCTCGACGACCGAGGCGGGCTCGTACCAGGTGATCCAGCCGTGGTCGCGGGCGCGCAGCGAGAACTCGGTCTCCTCGCTGTAGAGCAGGAACGACTCGTCCCAGGCGCCGATCTTCTTGATGACGTCGGTCGAGATGAGCATGGCGGCACCGGTCGCCCAGGCCACCTCGCCCGCCTTGGCGTACTCACGGGGGTGGGTGACCATCTCGCCCAGAGTGCCGATCCGGCCCGCGAGGTTGCCTCCGATCACCGCCTCGACCACGGCCCTGCCGACGGCGGGCATCCGGCGCAGCGAGGGCTGCAGGCTGCCGTCCGGGTTGACCAGGAGCGGGGCGGCGATGCCGCGTCCCGGCCGTCGCAGCGACTCCGCGAGCGGCAGCAGGGAGCCGGGGCGCAGCCTGCAGTCGGGGTTGAGCACCAGGACGGCGTCGAGGGAGGAGACGTCCAGCACCTCGACGCCCGCGTTGATCGCCGCGGCGTATCCGGCGTTCCTTCCGACCTGGACGATCTGGACGGGAAGGTCGGTGACCTCGCCGACGACCTTGAGGGAGTCGTCCTTGGAGTTGTTGTCGGCCACGACCACGTGTGCGAGGTTGACGCCGCGCGCGCCCTCACCGAGGGATCGCAGACAGCCTTCGATCACCTGAGCGCTGTTGTAGGTGACGATCACTATGGCGATCCGGGGGGGACCAGGCGTCATACACGGGTCATCGTCGACCGGCGTGACGCCGTTACTACGTTCCAAATCACGCTCCCGCCTGTCCAGCACCTGGCCCGGCGCCCGCTTTGGCGGCCGGATTCCCCTTTTCGCACTCACGTTCAGGTCATCAGTAGATGACCTTTACAGACGTGTTCAGCCGCGAACGCGTTTGTATGTCCGAGAGGCTATGCGGCGCGCACGAACAGGCAAAGGGGGGGTCCCGTCCAGGACACGAGGAGCCCATGTCGCGTCGATGTCGTGGCGCAGGCTGTTGCGGGCCTGAAGCCAGGAGGCGGGCCTGGCGCGGCCTCCGTCGCTGGTGTAGGCGCGCGTCACGTTCGCCTGCCGCAGCCTGCTGAGCACGCGCCTGTCGTAGGAGCCGAAGGGGATCGCGACCCGCGAGACCGGCCGTCCGGTGAGCGTGCCGAGGAACCGGTTGGCCTCGGCGATCTCCTGGACGGCCTGCTCCGCGTCGAGCTTGCGCCAGTCGCGGTGCCCCCAGCCGTGCGAACCGATCCGCATGCCCGCGGCCTGCAGCTCCAGCACTCCGGCCTCGTCGAGCCTTCCCGGCTCGCCGAGCAGCCCCGCCAGCACGAAGAACTCCGCGGTGAGACCGCGTTCGAGCAGGCGGGGCAGGCCGATCTCCAGATCCGAGGCGTTGCCGTCGTCGAAGGTGATGCGGACGTCCTCCCGGCCGACCACGGCGTCGAGCACCTGTTCGAACTGCTCGACGCTGACCCAGGTCTGGTCCTCGCCGGGGTCGAGCTCACGGTCGGTCGGACCGATGCCGTGCACCGTGAGATTGACGACCGAATGCACCGACTGCCTCGTTTCTGACTCGGCACCCTGATCGTAGAAGGGTGCTGACTTATGTCCGGTGTCTTGGTAGACATCGTATTTTTGGTTGGACCGTTACAGATGCTTCGCGTACCACTCCACGGTCAGCTCCAGCCCCTCCTCAAGGCCGACGGTGGGACGCCAGCCGAGCACCTCGGTCGTCGGGGCGATGTCGGCGATCCTGGCGCCGTCCAGCGGGCGGCCGGGGAGCGCGCCGTACCGGGGGCGCAGCGGGCTGCCGGTGATCCGCACCAGCGCCTCGACGGTGTCGTGGATGGAGGTGGCCGTCCCGGTGCCCACGTCCAGGCTCAGACCCGCCGAGCCCGGGCTCCTGCCCGCCGCCAGGAAGGCGTCGACGACGTCGTCCACGTAGATCCAGTCGATCAGGCGCGTCCCGCTGCCGATGGCCGGCTCCTCGTCCCGCAACAGCGAGAGAGTGACGTACGGCACCAGCCTGTGGTGGTTCATGTCCCCGGGGCCGTAGACCATTCCGACGCGCAGAGTGGTCGCGTGCACGTCCCACAACTGGTGGAACATCCGCGCGTAGCCGTTGGCCGCCCACTTGGCGACCGCGTAGGGGGAGGAGGGAGCCTTGCCGCCCTCCTCCGGCCTGAGCTCCTCAAGCGACCCGGCCAGCACCGTCCGGGTCTCCGGGTGATGCTCGGCGACCGCGGTCAGCAGGTTGACCACGCTGGCCAGGTTGCTGTCCAGCATCGCGCGCACGACACCGGGATCCCTGGTGCCCGTGACCTCGCTGGCCAGGTGGAAGACGACCGAGGGACGCAGGGAGGCGATGAGGGCGCCGATCGTCTCGGCGTCCCCGACGTCGGCGACGTGCCAGGTCGCGGGATCGTCGGAGTCCTGCCTCGGGGTACGGCTCACGGCGTGCACCCGAGCGCCCAGCTCGCCCAGGCGCCGCACCAGATGGGTCCCGATGAAGCCGGTCGCACCCGTGACCAGGACGCGTGATCCGCTGTACCGGCTGAAGTCCTCCTGCCCGGAGGTGAGTCGATCTCCGGCTAACGGAACCGTGAGCATTGGCGTTCTCCTCGCATGGGACGAGTTCGTCGGATGCTTTCCGTCAGACCCTGCCACATAGGGTATGTCTCCCGAAACACGGTGACACGTTGTGTACGGGTCTTTGTCCCCATACCTCGCCTGACAGGCAAATGTGGAAGATATCAACTTCACCTGAAACTAACCTGGATTTCCGGAAAAGCAAACGGGGTCGCTCAGGTGAGCGACCCCGTTTTCCTGCTTTCCGGGCTTTCCGGAACTCCTCCGGTACGCCCCCGTCCGGGAGGTCCCGGGAGCCGGGGTCAGCCGATGCGCCAGGTGTCTCCCGCGAGCAGCAGGTCGTCCAGGTCACCGGGGCCGCCCTTGCCGGCCGCCTCGGCCAGCTGGCCGGCCATCAGCTCGTCGTAGGAGGGGCGGTCCACGCTGCGGAAGACGCCGATCGGGACGTGCTCGAAGGCGGGCTCGTCCAGCCGGGACAGGGCGAAGGCCAGCGTCGGGTCAGGCCGGCTGACGTCGTGGACGAGGATCTCCTCCTCGCTCGCCTCGGCGCGCGGGACGACCTCGATGCCGCCGTCGGGCCTGCGCCGTACGGCCTTGGTGGCCGAGACGATCGGCTGGCCGTGCTCAAGGCGCAGCGTGATGGAGTCACGCTGGTCGGGATCCTTGAGCTGGTCGAAGGCCCCGTCGTTGAAGATGTTGCAGTTCTGGTAGATCTCGACCAGCGAGGTGCCCCTGTGCTCGGCCGCCTGGCGCAGCACCGAGTGCAGGTGCTTCCTGTCGGAGTCGATGGTCCTGGCCACGAAGGAGGCCTCGGCGCCCAGAGCCAGCGAGATCGGGTTGAACGGCTTGTCCAGCGAGCCCATCGGGGTGGACTTGGTGATCTTGCCGACCTCGGAGGTCGGGGAGTACTGGCCCTTGGTCAGACCGTAGATCCTGTTGTTGAACAGCAGGATGTTCAGGTTGACGTTGCGGCGCAGCGCGTGGATCAGGTGGTTGCCGCCGATGGACAGCGCGTCGCCGTCACCGGTGATCACCCAGACCGACAGGTCGGGCCGGGAGGCGGCCAGGCCGGTCGCGATCGCCGGGGCACGCCCGTGGATCGAGTGGAACCCGTAGGTGTTCATGTAGTACGGGAACCGGGACGAGCAGCCGATGCCCGAGACGAACACCATGTTCTCGCGCTTGAGGCCCAGCTCGGGAACGAAGGACTGGACCGCGGCCAGGATGGCGTAGTCACCGCACCCCGGGCACCAGCGGACCTCCTGGTCGGACTTGAAGTCCTTCATCCCCAGCTTGACGTCGGACTTCGGCACCAGGGACAGGCCCCTGCCGTTCTGGATCTCACTCACTGTCGATCACGTCCTGGATCACGCCGGCCAGCTCCTCGGCCTTGAACGGAAGCCCGCGCACGCGGTTGTAGCTGATGATGTCGACCAGGAAACGGGCGCGCAGCAGCAGCGCGAGCTGGCCGAGGTTGATCTCCGGAAGCAGCACCTTGTCGTAGGCGCGCAGCACCTCGCCGGTGTTGGCGGGCAGCGGGTTGAGGTGGCGCAGGTGGGCCTGGGCGACCTTGCCCCCCGCCCTCCTGATCCGCCGTACGGCCGCCGCGATCGGCCCGTAGGTCGAGCCCCAGCCGAGAACGAGCACCCGGGCGTCGCCGTCGGGGTCGTCGACGTCGAGCGGCGGGATGTCCTGGGCGATCCCGTCGATCTTGGCCTGGCGGAGCCGGACCATCTTGTCGTGGTTGTTGGGGTCGTAGGAGATGTTGCCGGTGCCGTCGGCCTTCTCGATGCCGCCGATGCGGTGTTCGAGACCCGCGGTGCCCGGGATGGCCCAGGGACGGGCCAGGGTCTCCGGGTCGCGCTTGAACGGCAGGAACGTCACGCCGTCCTCGCCGTTGGGGCCGTCGGCGAACTCGGTGGAGATGTCCGGCAGTTCGGCGCTGCCGGGCACCCGCCACGGCTCGGAGCCGTTGGCCAGGTAACCGTCGGACAGCAGCATGACCGGCGTGCGGTACTTCACCGCCAGGCGGGCCGCCTCGATCGCGGCGTCGAAGCAGTCGGACGGGGTCGCGGGCGCCACGATGGGCAGCGGCGACTCGCCGTTGCGGCCGTACATGGCCATCAGCAGGTCGGTCTGCTCGGTCTTGGTGGGCATTCCGGTGCTCGGCCCGGCCCGCTGCACGTCGACCACGATCAGCGGCAGCTCGGTGGTCACCGCCAGGCCGACGGTCTCGGCCTTCAGCGCGACACCCGGCCCGGAGGTCGTGGTGACGCCGAGGGCGCCGCCGAACGAGGCCCCGAGCGCCGCGCCGACACCGGCGATCTCGTCCTCCGCCTGGAAGGTGCGGATGCCGAAGCGCTTGTGCTTGGACAGCTCGTGCAGGATGTCGCTGGCCGGGGTGATCGGGTAGGACCCCAGGAACAGCGGCAGCTTCGACTGGACCGAGGCGGCGATCAGGCCGTAGGCGAGCGCCTGGTTGCCGGAGATGTTGCGGTAGACGCCCGGCGGCAGCTGGGCGGGCTTGACCTCGTAGGAGACCGAGAAGGACTCGGTGGTCTCGCCGTAGTTCCAGCCCGCCTGGAAGGCCGCGATGTTGGCCTTGGCGATGTCGGGCCGCTTGGCGAACTTGGTCTCGAGGAACTTGATCGTGGTCTCGGTCGGCCGGTGGTAGAGCCAGCTCAGCAGGCCGAGGGCGAACATGTTCTTGGAGCGCTCCGCGTCCTTCTTCGACAGGTCGAAGCCCTCGAGCGCCTTGACCGTCAGCGAGGTCAGCGGCACCGGGTGGAGCCGCCACTCGGCGAGCGAGTCGTCCTCAAGAGGGCTGGCGTCGTAGCCGACCTTCTGCAGGTTGCGCTTGGTGAACTCGTCGGTGTTGGCGATGATGTCGGCCCCGCGCGGCAGGTCGCCGAGGTTGGCCTTCAGCGCGGCGGGGTTCATCGCCACCAGGACGTTCGGCGCGTCACCGGGGGTGAGGATGTCGTGGTCGGCGAAGTGGAGCTGGAAGCTCGAAACGCCCGGCAGTGTGCCTGCGGGGGCGCGGATCTCCGCCGGGAAGTTGGGGAGGGTCGACAGGTCGTTGCCGAACTCCGCCGTGCCCGATGTGAAGCGATCACCGGTCAGCTGCATACCGTCGCCGGAGTCACCGGCGAAGCGGATGATGACGCGATCGAGTTGCTGAACCTGCTTGGTCACAGCTCAGTCCTCCTCGACGCGAAAAGGCGCCGTTGATGGTGGCATGTTCTCAGTTCCATGCTAGATCCCTGGGGATAACCCGTAGTGGCTTCGCGTTCCACTCGGCGGAGGAGTGTGACGCATGTCGCAGATCCCTCGGTGGAGGCCGAGTCGAAGTCCGGGCGCGGTGAAGACGCGCGTGGCGGCCTGGCGGCGGCCGTGAAGGAGGTCATGATCGCGAACGGCAGGCCCGACACAGCCCGGCGGCAAGCCGACACAGATCCACGTGCAGGCGGCCGAACAGGACGGTAAGGGTCACGATGCCTAACTATATGTCCCGCCAGGAAGGCGGCCTCATCGCCGATGGCTATGTACTCATAGCCGGCGGCTATGGGGTGACATGGAGACGCCCTCCGGGGACGCCGGTCCTCGCGTCCTCCGGAGGGCGTCTTCGCCCAGCTCCTCAGCCCTGTGAGCCGCCGGCCGAGACCACGTCGCGCGGGCCCTCGCCCGAGTCGTAGACCTCGCCCGGCCTCATGCCGGCCTTGCCGTACAGCTCGGGGACGGTGACGAAGGTGTAGCCCTTGTCGCGCAGTCGTCGCAGGATCTCGGGGGTCGCCTTCGCGGCGGTGCCGCCGACGTCGTGCATGAGGACGATCGATCCGGGCCTCGTCTGCGAGACGACCCGGTCGGCGACGGCCTTGGGATCCCGGGTCTGCAGGTCCTTGGCGTCGACGTTCCAGCGCACCAGCGCCAGGCGGTACTGCCTGGCGACGGGCGGCACCCGGTCGTTGACCGCCCCGTACGGCGGGCGCACCAGGCCGGGATGGCGTCCGATGGCCCGTCCCAGCGTGCACTGGGCGCGGCCGAACTGGTCGCCCATCCTGCTGTCGTCCAGGGTGGTCAGGTCACGGTGCGACCAGGTGTGGTCGCCGACGAGGTGACCTTCCCGCATGATCCGCCGCAGCAGCGCGGTGTGGGCGATGGAGTTGGTGCCGACGGCGAAGAACGTCGCCCTCGCACGCTGGGCGTTCAGCGCGTCCAGCAGCCTCCCGGTGCCCGGGCCGGGACCGTCGTCATAGGTGAGCGCGACGCACTTGACCTTGGCGCAGTCCACGCTGCCGTAGGCGGTGCTCTCGGCGACCGGCAGGGCGGCGTACTCCTTGTACTTGGCCATCCGCTCGGCCCGGTGGTCGACCCCGGCGCCGAACTCGACCGCGGAGCGCTGTGCCCGCTCACCGGCGGGGGACAGCAGCCCCTTCACCTTCGCGGCCGGTACGGCGACCCTGCTGAGGGAGGCGCCCCCCACCTGCCGGTCGTCGAACTCGGCCACGAGGTCGCCGCGGCGGTTGAAGGCCAGCGAGTCGAACAGCGTCGCGTCTGCGGTGATCGCCTCGGGGTCGATCCCGGATCCCGACCGGCCCAGCCGGTCACGGGTGAGCCTGGCGAGCTCGCCCAGCGCGGCCTTGTCCTTCAGCAGGTCCGCGGAGTCGAGGACACGCTTGTCCACCCGGTCGTACCAGACGGTGGTGCGCTCCTCCGACCAGCGGGAGTCGACGGTTCTGCCGATGGTGAGGTTCACGCCCATCATCTGGGTCGAGACCGTCGGCAGCTGCCAGTCCACATTGAACTCGGGCTCGGGGCCGGTTCCGGCACCGCCCTTGTAGGCCTGGTTGAACGACCGCAGATGCTCGGTGATCGTGCGGTGCAGTTTCTCCGTCAGGCGTGGCGCGTCGCTGACGGACGGGTAGACGGCGTGGGCACGCAGGCCGCCGGTCTCCCCTTCGGTGACGGTGTGCATGGTGAGTCCGGGGACGTCGGCCGGGTCCACGGAATCGATCAGTGTGGGTTCCGAGGGGATCGGCTCCTGCGCCCTGGGTGTCGCTGTCGCGGTGCCGCACCCTGCGGCCAGCACGGCGATAAGCGCGATCCCTCCGGAAAACCGGATTTTAGGCATAAACGGCACATTACTTGAAAAAGTGGGGTATTTACGGATGCTTGGTGTTAAAGGGTGCAGAGTTTGGGGTTGACGGCAGGGTCGCATGACGGGGAAAGACGGTGCTGCTATAGCTGTTGGGGAAGGCCTCGCCGTACTCGGAGAGACTTCGGGAAACCCCGTGGAGAGGGGGAGTCATGCACGGTTACTACGGCCCCTACGCGGTGGTCGGCGCGCTGCTCGCGCTGGGCGTCGTGATCGTGTCCGGAGCGCTGCTGGTCAACCGCCTCCTGCGCCCGAGCCGTCCCACCCCGGAGAAGCTGGCGACCTATGAGTGCGGCGTCGACCCGGTCGGCGAGGGCTGGGCGCAGTCCCAGGTGCGTTACTACGTCTTCACCTACCTTTATGTCGTTTTCGCCGTGGACGCCGTCTTCGTCTTTCCGTGGGCGACGGTTTTCGCCGACCCCGGTTTCGGTACGGCCGCGCTGGCCGAGATGTTCGTCTTCCTGGGCTTCGTCGCGCTCGGCGTGCTGTACGCCTGGCGCAAACGCGTGCTCGCCTGGGCCTGAGAACCGCCGAGCAGGTGGGGGACAATGAACAACATGGCGGACCTTCCGATGCCCACCCGGGCACCCACCGTCGGACCGGCCTCACGGCTGGCCCCGAAACCCATGCGCTTCATTCTCAACTGGGGACGGCGCTACTCGCTGTGGGCGTTCAACTTCGGGCTGGCCTGCTGCGCGATCGAGTTCATCGCGACCTCGATGAGCCGTCACGACTTCATCAGGTTCGGGGTCATCCCGTTCGCGAACGGCCCGAGACAGGCCGACCTGATGATCGTCTCCGGCACGGTGACCGACAAGATGGCCCCGGCCGTCAAACGGCTCTACGAGCAGATGCCCGACCCCAAGTACGTCATCTCCTTCGGCGCCTGCTCCAACTCCGGCGGCCCCTACTGGGACTCCTACTGCGTGACCAAGGGGGTGGACCAGATCATCCCGGTCGACGTCTACGTGCCCGGCTGCCCGCCCCGCCCCGAGGCGCTGCTCAACGGCATCATGCTCCTCCAGGAGAAGATCGCCGCCGAGGGCATGGAGGACCACCGTGCGTGAGGCCCTCGTGGAACGGTACGGCCCGCGCGTGCGGCTTTCCGAGTCCTTCGGCGAGACCACGGCCGACGTCGAGCCGGGCGACTGGCTCGACCTGCTCGCCTTCGCCCGCGCCGGAGGATACGAGTTCTTCGACTGGCTCACCGCGGTCGACGACCCGCCGGACGCCTTCCAGGTCGTCGCCCACCTCCTCGACCCCGTCTCGCACCGGCGGCTGCTGACCCGCACCCGGGTGCCGCGCGCCGACCCCCGCCTGCCCAGCGCGGTCGGCGTCTTCAGGGGCGCCGACTGGCACGAACGGGAGACCTTCGAGATGTTCGGCGTCGTCTTCGACGGGCACCCGAACCTCGTCCCGCTGCTGCTGCCCGAGGGCTTCGAGGGCCACCCGCTGCGCAAGGACTTCGTGCTGGCCGCCAGGGTCGCCAAGGCGTGGCCGGGGGCCAAGGAGCCCGGCGAGTCCGAACACGGTTCGCCGAGCCGCCGCAAGACGCTCCCCCCTGGCGTGCCCGCCGACTGGGGGCGCGATGGCTGAGGTGCTGGAGGCGGCCCTCAGGCTCCTTCTGGTCGTCGCCGCCTTCCTGGTGCTGCCGCTGGTCGCCGGCCAGGCCGAGCACAAGGTCATGGCGCACATGCAGTCCCGTCTCGGCCCCATGTACGCCGGGGGTTTCCACGGCTGGGCCCAGCTGATCGCCGACGGCGTCAAGTTCGCCCAGAAGGAGGACGTGATCCCCGCCGCGGCCGACCGCCGGGTCTTCGGCCTGGCGCCCGCGGTCGCGCTGATCCCGTACCTGCTGGTCATGGTCGTCATCCCGGTCGGTCCCGGCCTGGTCGGAGCCGACCTGGACGCGGGCCTGTTCTTCGCGCTGGCCGTGATGGGGGTCGGCGTGCTCGGCTCGATCATGGCCGGGTGGTCCTCGGGCAACAAGTACTCCCTCATGGGCGGGATGCGCTCGGCCGCCCAGCTCATGGCCTACGAGCTGCCGCTGGTCCTGGCCGCCTCCAGCGTCGCGATGGCGGCGGGCACGCTCTCCCTGCCGGGCATCGTGGAGGCCTGGCAGTGGTGGTGGCTGCCCTGGCAGGCGATCGGCGCGGTGGTCTTCTTCGTCGCCGGGCTCGCCGAACTGCGCCGCCCGCCGTTCGACATGCCGATCGCGGACTCCGAGATCATCATGGGCCCGATGACCGAGTACACCGGCATGCGGTTCGCGCTGTTCATGCTGGCCGAGTACGCCGGGATCATCGTGCTCTGCGGGCTGACCACGGTGCTGTTCCTCGGCGGCTGGCACGGCCCCCTGCTGCCCGGGCCGGTGTGGACGCTGCTGAAGACGGCCCTGCTGGTGTTCGTGGTGATCTGGGTGCGGGTGAGCTACCCCAGACTCCGTGAGGACCAGCTGCAACGGCTCGCCTGGGTCGCCCTGGTGCCGCTGGCGCTGCTCCAGCTCGCGCTGACCGGGGTCGTCAGGGTCCTCTGACGCGTCGGCCGGGTCACTCCCGGCGGAAGACCAGCGCGAGTGAGCGCAGCGCGAGCACGAAGCCGACCAGCAGCAACGCGAAGCCGACCAGCGCGAACAGCCGCAGCTCGGGCGTCACCATCGGTCCCGAGTCCGCCGCGATGAGCACGATCGCCCCCAGCGTCGCCGCCGCGGCCAGGACGGCGACGACCACCTGCTGCACGAGGCCGGTCAGGAAACGCCGGTCCCCCTCGTCCGCCAGCGGCCTGATGTTGATCGAGATCCTGCCGTGCTCGAGGTCCTCGGTGAGCTTGTTGAGCCGCCTGGGCAGCCGCTGCAGGATCGGCAGGAAACCGGCGAGACGGCTCTCCAGGTCGGCGCGCACCGCCTCGGGAGAGAGGGACTCGCGCATCATCTCCCTGCCCTGCCTCCTGACCGCGCCGACCACGTCGAGGTCGGGGCTGATCAGGGTGAGCGTGCCGTCGAGCGCGGCCAGCGCCCTGAAGGCGGCCGCGATCTGCGGCGGTACGGCGAAGCCGTACGCGTGGATCAGCTTGAACAGCGCGGCGAACAGGCCCGCGCTGCCGTTCCTGCCGAACCCCGAGCGGTAGCGGACCATGAGCTGGCCCAGGTCGCGTTCGAGCTCCCGCTCGGCCAGCCCGTCCGGCCGGTCGAGCATCTCGATGAGGGAGTCGGTCGCGCCGATCGCGTCGTTGTTGTCGATGGCCAGCAGCAGCATGCCGAGCGCGTTACGGGTCGACTGGTCGAGACGGCCGACCGAGCCGAAGTCGAGCAGCCCGAGCCTGCCGTCCTCGGTCAGGAGGATGTTGCCCGGGTGCAGGTCGGCGTGGAAGACACCGGTGTGCACGAGCTGCCTGAGGATCTCGCCGAGCAGCCGTCCGGCGATCTCCTCCCGCTCGGCCGGGGGCAGCGCGGCCAGCAGCTCGCCCGCCTCGCCGACCGGGGTGCCGTCGAGGCGGTCCATGACCAGGAGCCTGCCGGTCGAGTACCCCTCGTGGGCGACGGGCACCCTGATCCCGTCGCCCAGGGTGGCCGCGACACCCCGCAGGTTGTCCAGCTCGACGGTGTAGTCGAGTTCCTCGTCGAGGGAGGCGGCGAAGCCCTCGGCCAGCCGGGACACCCGCAGCGACCTGCCCCACGGCGTCGTCCGCTCAAGCCACGCGGCCAGCCTCAGGATGATCTCGACGTCCGAGGTGACCTGCTTGCGCGCCCCGGGGCGCTGCACCTTGAGCACGACGGGCTTGCCGTCGAGCAGCCGGGCGGAGTGGACCTGCGCGACCGAGGCCGAGGCGAGCGGGGTGGGATCGACCGTCTGGAAGACCTCGGTGAGCGGCCTGCCGAGCTCCTCCTCGATGGCCCGCTCGATCTGCTCCCACGGCTCGGGCTCCGCCCTGGTCTGCAGGGTGGCGAGCTGGTCGACGAAGACCTCGGGCAGCAGGTCGCGCCTGGTCGAGAGCATCTGCCCGAGTTTGACGAAGGTGACGCCGCCCTCGTTGAGCGCGTCGCGCAGCGAACGGGCGACCGCGGCCGGCCTCTCCCCGGCCCTGCTGCGCCGTCCGAGGTAGCCGCCGAGTCCGTGCTTGGCGGCGATCCGCATGACCTGGGTGTAGCGCCGAGCCCTGCTTCTGCGGGCCTTCCAGCCGCGCAGGAGCACCGAGGGCGAGGGAAGCGTGCCCGTCGGGACGAACAGTTCGAGCAGGACCAGGACGATCAGGCCGATCACGAAGGTCCACGCGGTGACCAGCGCCATGACGGCGAAGACCACGCTGAGCGGGGCGTTGATCCTGCCGTTGGCGTAGACGCCGGTCAGCGTGCCGACCTCGGTGGCCGCCCACGCGACGCTCAGGCCCAGGACCACGCCCATGACGAGGGCACGCGGCCAGCCGACCGGCACGCCGAGCGTCCTCCTGGCGAAGAGCGCGACGAGATAGGCGTTGACGATCGTGGCGAAAACAGCGATCAGGTTGGACATGTCAGTATCCGTCTCCGCCGTTCAGGCCGTCCCCGGGTGCCATGGCGCAACCCTAATGCGTTTTCCGGACATAGATCGGTATGTCCGGTGCCGTGTTCACTGGACGATGCGCAGCATGATGTCGGCGGCGGTCGGCCGGTTGCCCGGCTGCTTGTCCAGGCACTCCGAGGCCAGCGGGCGCAACGACTGGGGCAGCGCCGACAGGTCGGGTTGCTGGTTGATCACCCGGTTGAGGATCGCCGGGATCGTGTCCTCGCCGAAGGCCACACGCCCGGACGCGGCGAAGATCATGGTCGCCGCCCAGCTGAACACGTCCGTCTCCGGGCCGATGTTCCCCCCGGCGAGCTGCTCGGGGGACATGTACGCGGGGGTGCCCATGATGTTGCCCGAGGTCGCGGTGACCTGGTTGAGGGCGCGGGCGATGCCGAAGTCGATCACCCGGGGGCCGTCCGCGCCGATCAGCACGTTCGCGGGCTTGAAGTCACGGTGCACGACCCCCGCCCGGTGGATCGCGGCGAGCGCGCCCGCCGTGGCCAGGGCGAGCCGGGTCAGGCCGTCCTCGTTGCGGGGACCCTGGTCGCGGACGAGCTGCTCCAGCGAGATGCCGTCCACGAACTCGCTGACGATGTAGGCCTGGTCGTCGGTGATGTTCACGTCGAGCACCCTGGCCGTCGAGAAGGTCGCCACCTTGCGCGTCGCCTCGACCTCCCGCAGGAACCGCTCCCTGACCATCTGGTCGCCGGTGAGGTGCTGGTGCAGGAGCTTGATCGCGACCTTCTGCCCCTGCGGGGTGAGGGCCAGGTGGACCGTGCCCTGCCCGCCCTTGCCCAGCTCCCCGATCAGCCGGTACGGCCCCAGCCAGCCCTTGGTCGGGTTCTGCTGCTGGGTGGGAGCCGGCTGCGGGCGGGACGGCTGGGAGTGCTGGAGGTGAGGCTGGGGCTGGGGCCGTACGGCGTGCTGGACCGGCCGGTGGACGGGCGGGTGGATGTTCGAGGCGACGGTCGGGGCGGTCGGGTACGGCACGGCCTGGACGGGAGGCGGGGGCGCGTTGAAGGACTGCACGCCGTAGTTCGGCATGTTCCGCGGGCCCTGCGCGTTGTGGGGGTCCTGCCTGAAGACCGATCCTCTGATGATCAGCGCGTGCCCCATGCCGCCGAGCCAGCTGCCGAAGAGCCCGATCGTCGTGATGGCGTCCAGCCAGCCCGGCATCAGGTCGGTGTCGTCGTAGATGGAGATCGCGACGATGAACACCCCGATGCCCAGGGCGTATAAGACCGCGGCCAGGGCGTGGAGCGGGCTGCGCAGTCTGCGGGCGGCGTGCGCCATGATCAGGGGCGTCCCCATGCCACAGGTGAACAGGGGGACCAGTGCCCACACCACACTCAGCCCCGTATTCGATCGAGGAGGTGGCGGCTGGTTGTGCCACGGGGCACCGTACTGGTGGGACATGTGGCGAAGAATACGTATTTCTGGTTGGTCTTGCAGTCCTCTTCAAGGGTGATTCTTCGGCGGAAGGCGACACTCGAACACACAGTCTGTGGATAACGGCTGTGGATAACTTGGGATGGTCGGCGGACGTGTTGTGTTTTGCGAGGTTCTCGCGCACGGGTTCTCGTTCGTGGGGGACGGGGATGTCAAGATGTTGAGGTGGCACGGATACCAGGAGTGGGGCTGGCGAAGGGGCTCTCCGTCACCCTTCGCCACATGCTGAGCAAGTCGGTGACCCAGCAGTACCCCGAGGTGCGGCCCGACCTGCCCGCCCGCAGCAGAGGCGTCATCGGCCTGGTCGAGGAGAACTGCACGGTCTGCATGCTCTGCGCCCGTGAGTGCCCCGACTGGTGCATCTACATCGACTCCCACAAGGAGACGCTCCCTGCTCCGGAGGGAGGCCGGCCCCGCGCCCGCAACGTGCTCGACCGCTTCGCGATCGACTTCTCCCTGTGCATGTACTGCGGCATCTGCATCGAGGTCTGTCCCTTCGACGCGCTTTTCTGGTCCCCCGAGTTCGAGTACGCGGAGGGCGACATCCGCAACCTCCTGCACGAGAAGGACAGGCTGGCCGGATGGGCGGAGACCGTGCCCCCGCCGCCCGCGCACGAGCCGAACGCCGAACCACCGAAGGAACTGGCCGCGGGGTCCCGGCCCGCCCGCACCCCGCCCACCCCGCCCACCCCGCCGTCAAGGCCCGGCGGCGGCCGTACGGCGGGGGACGGTCCCGTGACTCCGGGCGAGACCCCGGCCGCTTCCGGAGACCCGGGCGCGCGGCCGTCCCGGGACGCCTCCGGATCCGCCGAGGCCCCTGAGTCCTCGGCCGGGGACAGGCCCGCGCGGCGTGTCTCCGCGGGGCATGCGAACGTCCGGGCGATCAGGCCGCCGGGTGCGCTTCCCAAGAAGGACACGCCCCCCGCCCAGGACGCCTCGGAGACGTCCAGGCCTTCGGGGGCCTCCGGGCCTTCGAGTGCTTCGGGGCCTTCGAGTGTTTCCGGGGCTTCGGCCGGGGACAGGCCCGCGCGGCGTGCTTCCGCGGGGCATGCGAACGTCCGGGCGATCAGGCCGCCGGGTGCGCTTCCCAAGAAGGACACGCCTCCCGAGGAGGAAGCGGGGGGAAAGTTTTCCACAGGCGAGCCCGCCGGTGAGAAGTTGTCCACAGGTGGGGGTGGCGTGCCACCGGCGGAGGGCGCGACGGAGCAGACTTCTGCCACGGAACCGAACAGCGGGCCTCAGGGGCCAGAGGAGCCCGGAGAGTCTTAGGAGGAGACGTGGCCGACGTGCCGTCCTATCTGTCACCGACGGGGCAGGAGATCGTCTTCCTGCTGCTCGGCGTCGTGGCGGTCGGGGCGGCGCTGCTCGTGGTGACGACCAGACAGCTCGTCCACGCGGCCCTGTGGCTGGTCGTCTGTCTCGGCGCCCTCGCCGGGGGCTATCTCGTCCTGACCGCCGAGTTCGTCGCCTGGGTCCAGGTGCTGATCTACGTCGGCGCGGTCGTGGTCCTGCTGCTGTTCGGCCTGATGCTCACCCGGGCCCCGATCGGCAGGGCCGCCGATCTCGACAGCCGCAACCGCCCCGTCGCCGCCGTCGTGGCGACGGCCACCGCGGTCGTGCTGGTCACCGTGGTCATCGACGGCTTCCGCACGGCCTACGCCCCCCTTGAGCCGGGTGGCGGGTCCGCCAGAGAGATCGGCTCCAGCGTCTTCCGCACCTGGGTGCTTCCCTTCGAGGTGCTCTCGGTCCTGCTGCTGGCGGCCCTCGTCGGCGCCATCGTCCTGTCCCGCACCGACATCCGCGGGAGGCGATGACGTGCACGTCGTCTATCCGGCGGTCGTCTCCGCGCTGCTGTTCTCCATCGGGGTGTACGGCGTGCTCGCCCGCCGCAACACGATCCTCGTCCTGATGTCGGTCGAGCTGATGCTCAACGCGGTCAACCTCAACCTCGTCGTGTTCGACGTGTGGCTGCGCGACCGGCTGCACAGCGGCCAGGTGCTCACGCTGTTCGTCATCGTGATCGCCGCGGCGGAGGTCGGCCTGGGGCTGGCGATCGTCCTCGGCCTCTACCGCAACCGCGCGACCGTCGATCTAGACCGCCTTCGCGCCCTTGCCGAGTTCCCCGCCCCACCCACCGGAAGGCTCATCGAGGGTGGTTCCACCGGGGGTCTTTCCAGGGAGCCGGAGAAGGGCGCCGCCGGGCAGGCCGTCGTCACGGCTCCCATCCACCCGCCGAGCCGGGACGACCCCCCGGAGGCCACGCCGTGACCGCCGTCGTCGCCGTCATCCTGCTGCCCTTCCTCGCCGCCGTCGCCGGGCTGCTGGGCTCCAGACTCCCCAAGGGGGCCAGGGGCGGGGCCGCCGACCTGGCCGCCAACCGCAGGGCGGCCCTGATCGCGGTCGTCCCGGCCGCCCTCTCCGCCCTGCTCGCCCTCTGGACGGCCTACACCGCCCTCACCGGCGCGGGCGCGTCAACGGGCACGCTCGACGTCATCCCCACCGGGTCACTGCCGATCTCGGTCGGCCTCCTTGCGGACCCCCTGTCCGCCTCGGTCGCGGTGC
The DNA here is from genome assembly GCF_042893955.1 of Streptosporangium sp. NPDC001559. Taxonomy (NCBI): domain Bacteria; kingdom Bacillati; phylum Actinomycetota; class Actinomycetes; order Streptosporangiales; family Streptosporangiaceae; genus Streptosporangium; species Streptosporangium sp. NPDC001559. The sequence goes on along the minus strand of NZ_JBIAVG010000004.1, from coordinate 413,260 downwards.
TGGTGACCGTGGTCGCGTTGGCCGTGCAGGTCTACTCGGTGGGTTACCTGGCGGGAGACCGGCGCTACCCGTCCTACAGCGCCTTCGTCAGCCTGTTCACCGGCGCCATGCTCCTGGTGGTCCACGCCGCCGACCTCCTCGTCCTCTACGTGGGCTGGGAGGTCATGGGCCTGTGCTCCTACCTGCTGATCGGCCACTGGTGGGAAGACCGCGCCAACTCCCGTGCCGCGATCAAGTCGTTCCTGGTCACCAGGGTCGGCGACGTCGGCTTCCTGTTCGGGATCTTCGTCCTCGGCACGGCGGCCGGGAGCTTCCGGATCGCCGACGTCGTCGCGGCGATCCCGCTGATGTCCTCGGGCACGGTCGTCACCGCGACCCTGCTGCTGCTCGCCGGGGTCGCGGGAAAGAGCGCCCAGGTGCCGCTGCACACCTGGCTTCCCGACGCGATGGCGGGCCCGACCCCCATCAGCGCGCTCATCCACGCCGCGACCATGGTCGCGGCCGGGATCTTCCTCGTCGCCCGTCTCCACCCGGTCTTCGCCGGGGCGGGTCCCACCCTGGACGTGCTCGCCGTGGCCGCCGCGCTCGGCATGCTCGGCGCCGCACTGGCGGCCCTGGCGCAGGACGACCTGAAACGGGTCCTGGCCTACTCCACGATCAGCCAGCTCGCCTACATGGCCGGTGCCCTGGCCGCCGGGTCCGACGACGCCGCGATCCTCCACCTGATCACCCACGGCGCCTTCAAGGCCCTGCTCTTCCTGTGCGCGGGGGTCGTCATCCACACGGTCGGCTCCAACCTGATGAGCGCGATGGGCGGCCTGCGGCGAAGGCTCCCCGTCACCTTCGCCGCGATGACCATCGGCTTCGCCGCCCTGATAGGCCTGCCCCCGGCCAGCGGCTTCTTCAGCAAGGACGAGGTGCTGGTGTCCATGGAGCGTGCCCTGGCCACCGGGCCGCTCACCGACGCCGCCGCCCTCCTGCTGTACGGCTGCGCCCTGGCCACGGTCGCGGTGACCGGTGCCTACGCGACCCGGGCGTGGCTGCGGACCTTCTTCGGCGAGCGCCGGGCCGTACCGCTGCCGACGTCCGCCGCTCCGCACACCGGCGGTTCCCGTGAGGCTCCGGCGAGCATGCTCTGGCCGGTCGTCGTGCTCGCGGTGCCCACGCTGCTCCTCGGGTTCACGGGTGTCGGCTTCGCGGGTGCCGCCGACGTCCACTGGGGCGCCGCCGCCCTCAGCGTCCTGCTGGCGCTGCTCGGGGCCGTCGCGGTCTACGTCGTCTGGCGCGGCGCCCCGGCGGACGACCCCGCCCGGGTGCTCGGCCCCTTCCGGGTGCCGTTCGAACGGGCCTTCTTCGTCGACTCCCTCTACCGCGCGCTGTTCGTCCTGCCGGTGCTGCGCCTGGCCCGTCTGGTGGCCCGCGCCGACGACCGGGTGGTCGACGGCGCCGTCCGCGGCTCGGGAAGAGCGACACTGAGCCTGTCCGGCCTGGTCAGGGCGACACAGAACGGCAACGCCCAGCTCTACGTCACCGCCGTCCTGGCGGGCGTCCTCCTTCTCGCGGTGGGGGCGGTGGTCCTCGGATGACCGGCCGCCTCCGCCACGCCCCCACGTACCGGGCCTCTCCCGCCGGCCGATCCCCCTGCGATTCCCGCTGTGATTCCCCCTGTGGTCCCACCACCCGGGGCACCGTCCCGGCCCGGGAGAGGGGGGCCGGGAGATGAGCTGGGTGCTGGTGGCGATGCTCGCGGTTCCGCTGGCCGGGGCCGTGGTGCTGCTCATGCCGTACGGGAGGGGGCGGCTGCTCAGGGCGCACGCGCTGACGGTCTCCGGGATGACGTTCGCGCTCTCCCTGGGGGCCGCCGTCGCGTACGTCCGTGGCGGCGCGGCGGGCATCGGCCTGGAGACCGATCTGGCCTGGGTCCCCTGGCTGAACCTGAGGTTCCACCTCGGCGTCGACGGGGTCTCCCTGCCGCTGGTCGTGCTGACCACGTTGCTGACGTTCCTGTGTTTCGTCTACCTGTGCCGTGGGGGCGTCAGCGGAACGGACCGGCTGCCAAGAGGGAGGCCGGGTCCGGAGCGGGCCAGGGCCCTGGTGTTCACGCTCCTGCTCCTCGAAGTCGGCATGGTCGGCACCTTCCTGGCCCTCGACCTGCTGCTGTTCTTCGTGTTCTTCGAGGTCGTCCTGGTCCCGATGTACTTCGTGATCGCCGTCTGGGGCGGTCGTGCCCGGCGGGCGGCGGCGACCAAGTTCATCCTCTACACGCTGCTCGGCTCGGTCGTCCTCCTGCTCGGCCTGCTGTTCGTCTGGGCGCGGACCGGCACCCTGGACATGGTCGCCCTCGCCGCGGCGCACGGGGCGGGCATGTCCCGCTCGGCGCAGATCCTCGCCTTCGTCGCCATCGGCGTCGGGCTCGCCGTCAAGGCCCCGATGTGGCCGCTGCACACCTGGCTGCCGGCCGCCCACACCGAGGCGCCGACCGTCGGCTCGGTGCTCCTGGCGGGTGTGCTGCTGAAGATGGGCACCTACGGCTTCGCCCGCATCGCCATCCCGATCCTGCCCGAGGGCGCCGCGGCCGTCGCCCCCTGGCTCGGCGCGTTCGCGGTGATCGGCGTCGTCTACGGCTGCCTGGCCTGTCTGGCCCAGCGTGACCTGAAGCGGATGATCGCCTACTCCTCGATCGGCCACATGGGGTTCGTGCTCCTGGGCTTCGCCACGCTCACCCCGGTCGGGCTCAACGCCGCGCTCTTCGGCAACATCGCCCACGGCCTGATCACCGCGCTGCTCTTCTTCGTCGCCGGAGCGATCAAGGAGCGCTACGGCACCGTCGACATCCCGGCGCTCGGCGGCGGCATGCTGGCGCGCCTGCCACATCTCGCGTCCCTGCTCACCTTCGCCTGCTTCGCCTCCCTCGGCCTGCCCGGTCTGGCGGGCTTCTGGGGGGAGATGCTCGCCCTCCTCGGCGCCTTCGACCCGGCGCCGGGTCTGTCCCGGCCGCTCTTCCTGCTCTTCATGGTCGTCGGAGGGGTCGGCACCGTCCTGACCGCGGCCTACTTCCTGGTCATGCTGTCCAGGGTCACCCACGGCCGTCCGACCGAGACCGTCCACGCCCCCCTGCTCACCGCGGCCGGAGCCACCGGGACGACGGGGGCCGGTGAGGCGGCCCAGGAGGTCCGGGAGGCGATGGCGGCCGCGGAGCGGGTGACGGAGAAGGTCACCGCGGACGCCGAACAGGTGGCCGAGGAGACCATGGCGGGCGACGGCCCGCCGGACACGACCGCGGGAGCCGGAGGTTCGGGAAGCGAGGGAGCCGGGAGCGGGCGCATGCGGGACGTGACCGCCCACGAACTGGCCGCCTGGGTGCCGCTGGTCGCCCTGATCCTGCTGTTCGGTCTGTGGCCGAAGGCGCTGCTTTCCCTCACCGACCCGGTGGTCCACAGCCTGCTGGGGACGCCATGATCCAGTCGATCGACTACTTCGCGGTGGCGCCGCCACTGGTTCTGGCGCTGGCCGCCGGGCTGGTGCTGCTCCTGGACGCCTTCCTGCCGCGCAGGCCGTACGTCAGGCCGATGCTCGGCGTGGTCACGCTGGCCGGGGTGCTCACGGCCCTGGGCTTCGTGGTCGTGCAGGCGTCGCGTTCGGGAGCGGCCCTCCGGACCTTCTGCGTGCCCGAGAGCCTGGCCACCGCGCCCAGGGTCGTCCCGGCCCTCTCACCGGGTGTGCGGCCGGAGACGGAGAGACTCACCGGAACGATCGCGGTCGCCGCCTCCGGGCCTGAGACGGGGGCCGTGCCGTCGTGCTCGTTCGTGGTCGACGACTTCACCCTGGTCTTCGCCGGGCTCGCCCTGGCCGCCGGGATCGTCGTGGTGCTGCTGTCCATGGCCCTGCTCACCTCCGGTGAGATCCCCGTCGGCGAGTGGCACTTCCTGCTGCTGTGCACGCTCACCGGCGCCGTCGCCCTGCCCGCCTCCCGAGACCTGGTCATGCTGGTCGTCGCGCTTGAGCTGGTCTCGCTGCCGGTCTTCGCGCTCACCGGGCTCAGACGCCACGACGGCCGTGCCTCAGAGGCGGCGGTCAAGCTCTTCCTGGTCTCCGTGGTCTCGACGGCGGTGACGCTCTTCGGCATCTCCCTGCTGTACGGCGCGACGGGAACCGTCCACCTCGACCGGCTCGCCCAGGTCCTACGTGAACGCGCGGCCGTTCCCGCCGTCCCCGGTCCCGGCCAGGCGGCCGGTGACGCGCTGCCCCAGGTGACCGGGACCACCGAGGCTTATGTCTCCGCGCTTCACCTCTCCTACGACTCGCCGCCTCCCGACCTGTCGTCCGTGCTGGCCGTGGCCGTCGTCCTGGTTCTGGCGGGGTTCGCCTTCAAGGTCGCCGCGGTGCCGTTCCACGCCTGGGCGGGTGACGTCTACCAGGGGGCGCCGGTCCCGGTCGCCGCGCTGCTCTCGGTGATCTCCAAGGCGGCCGGGTTCGCCGGGCTGATCCTCATCCTCGTCACGGCGCTGGGGAGTGAGGCGAGCACCTGGGGCCCGCTGGTGGCGCTCGTCGCGGCGCTGACCATGACGGTCGGCAACCTCCTGGCGCTACGGCAACGCCACGCCGTACGGCTGCTCGCCTGGTCCTCGGTGGCGCAGTCGGGCTACATCCTGGCGCCGCTCGCCGTCCGCGACGACGAGGCGACGGGCGCGTCGATCGCCTATCTGGTGTTCTACGCGGCGATGAACCTCGGGGCGTTCGCGGTGGTCATGCTGGTCTCGCGGCGCGCCGCGCGCAACGGGCTGGACGACTACCGGGGGCTCGCCTTCCGCGATCCGGCCGCCGGGGCGGCGCTGGCGTTCTTCCTGCTCTGCCTGGCGGGCCTGCCGCCGGGGCTGGCGGGCCTGTTCGCCAAGATCGTGGTGTTCCGCGAGCTCGTCGGTGGCGGCGTGGCGTGGCTGGCCGTGGTGATGGCGGTCAACACGGTCATCGGCCTCTACTACTACGTGGCCTGGGCGGCACGGATCTTCACCCCGGCCCCGAGCGGAGCCAGCCAGGGAGTTGTTTCGGATATGCCGGATATATCGGCTCCAGGGGTCGTGGCGGCCCCGGAAAATCCGGTCGGTTTGGGGGAGGAAACGGGCGGCGGTCGCAGGGGGTGGTTGCCGGTCGTCGTCGCGATCGGACTGACCGCTGTCGTCGCCCTGGTGTTCTCGGTCGCGCCACAGGTGGTGCTCGACCTCCTCCCCGGGGTCGCCGACATCGGGAGGTGAGCGTTTCCGGGAACGTTCGGCCAGGCCGGAGACGTTGGAGAAGGTGAATCGACATCAACCGACAAGGGGGGTGTAGTGCACCACAACGGTCTGCGTACCGCCGTCCTCCTTGGCGCACTGTCCGCGGCGATCATCGCCGTCGGGGCGTGGCTGGGCGGTGGCGTGGGCCTGCAGATCGGGGTTCTGGCCGCCCTGCTGACCAACGGTTTCGCCTATTTCTTCTCCGACAGGATCGCCCTGTCGGCCATGCGGGCCCGTCCGGTGAGCGAGGTCGAACAGCCGACCCTGTACCGGATCGTGCGTGAGCTCTCCACCGAGGCTCGTCAGCCCATGCCCAGGCTGTACGTCTCGCCGACCATGCAGCCCAACGCCTTCGCCACCGGACGCAACCCCCGCAACGCCGCGGTCTGCGTGACCTACGGCATCACCCAGTTGCTCGACGAGTCCGAGCTGCGCGGGGTCATCGGGCACGAGCTGTCCCACGTCTACAACCGCGACATCCTGATCTCCTCCGTGGCCGGGGCGCTCGCCACGATGATCACCTACCTCGGATACATCGGCCTGTTCTTCGGCGGGGGAGACGACGACGAGGGGCCCGGCTTCCTCGGCGCCCTGCTCATGATCGTGCTCGGCCCGGTCGCCGCGGGGATGATCCAGATGGCGGTCTCCCGCTCCAGGGAGTACCAGGCGGACGAGTCGGGGGCCCGGCTGACCGGAGACCCCCTGGCCCTGGCCTCCGCGTTGCGGAAGATCGAGATGGGCGCCAGGCAGCTTCCCCTCCCGGAGAACGCCCGTCTCGCCTCGGCCTCACATCTCATGATCGCCAACCCCTTCCGGGGCGCGGGCATCGGCAGGCTGTTCTCCACCCACCCGCCGACCGCCGAGCGCGTCGCCCGTCTGGAGCGGATGGCGGGCTACCGCCGCTGAGCGGGGCGGTAGCCCGACCGGCCATCACATATGCCCGGCACGCGCGTCGTCGCCGGTCACCGTACGTCTCTCAGCAGGCCGACCAGCGGGGCGGCGACCAGCGTCAACAGGCCGCAGACCGAGAAGAGCACGAAGTAGTTCGGCCCCTCCGCGAAGGGGTCGGACCCCAGGCCGAGCAGGACCGGAGCCAGCGCCGGGGCGATCGCGCTCGGCAGGTGCTTGGCCATCGCGAAGGCGCCGAGATAGCGGCCCGCGTCCCGCTCGTCAGGAAGCACCTGGGTGACCAGGCCGAGATCGACGGCGTAGTAGACGCCGGTGGCGGCGCCGCTGATGACCGCTACGACGATCACCACGCCGACGCTGGCGGTCGCGGCCTTCAGCAACAGCGTCACCCCCAGGACCGCCGTCGCCCACAGCACGAACGGACGGCCCCTGCCGATCCTGGCCGACCAGCGGCCACCGAGATAGGCGAAGAGACCGGACAGCAGGGTGCTGGCGATGGTGGTCAGCCCGACCAGCGCGACGGCCTCGGCGGTCGGCATGCCGATGCGGCTCTGTAGGTAGTAGAGCGAGTAGGACGAGATCAACGCGAAGCCGATGCTGACGAGCAGCCGCTGCACCCACAGCAGCCGGTAGTCACGGGCGTGCCGGGGCAGCACGAGCAGCGCCGAGGCGAGGCTGCCGACGTTCACCGGACGTCGCTCGGCCGGGTCGAGACGACGGTCGGGCAACAGCGCGCAGAGTACGCCGGCGGCCGTCACGGCGAGTCCGCCGCAGATCGTGAACTGCAGCAGCAACTCGCCCTTGAAGATCTGGGACAGCGCCATGGCCGGGACGACGCCGAGCATGTTGCACATCGAGAACACGCCCGCCACCCGGACGCGGCGTTCGGCGGGGAACTGGTCGACGACCGTCGCGGTCAGCCCGGCGACCATGGCCTGGTAGCCGGTGACGGCGATCATCCAGCCGACCGCGACGAGGGCGATCGACCCGGCGAGCGCCAGGAGGAGCAGCCCGGCCAGGCCGAGCAGGGAACCGCCCAGGATCCACGGCCTGCGCATGCCGTACCGGCTGGTGGTGCGGTCGGACAGGTGACCGCTGAGCGGGTTGGAGATCACCGTGGCCACTCCGCCGAGCGCGGCGACGAAGCCGAGTACGGCCTCCTTGTTGGTGGGCGCGATCTCCTGGACCTTGAGGCCGAGTCCGAGGATCAGCGGCAGGGCCCCGGCCGCCGCGTAGAAGAGTTCGGCCACGCCGATGGCCGCGACCAGTCCACGTCTCGGGGTGCCGGTTTTCCGGGGCGCGCCGGTTTCCTGGGGAAGGGTGAGGGACACGGGGTCGCCTTTCCGGTCAGCCGACGAGGGCGGCGCGCAGCCGCTGGACGTGACCCTCGGTCAGACCGTGGGCGGTGAGCAGCCGTTCGGCGCCCCCGCGGGCGTCGAGAGCGGTCAGGAAGGTACGGATGGCGGCCTCGGGGGCGTCGAGCAACCCGGACACGGCCCCCACGACCGAAGCAGCCGGGGACGGGGTGGTCAGGCCGAGCATCGTCATGATCTGGGGGAGGTGCGTCGCGGTCGCGGCGTAGTCGCGGACGATCGCCTCGTGATCCACCCCCACCAGGTCGAGGATCAGGGCGACGACCAGGCCGGTGCGGTCCTTGCCCGCCGCGCAGTGCACCAGGGCGGGCAGCCCGTCGGCGATCTCCGCCACGACGGAGGCGAACCAGGCGGTGCGGTGGTCGAGCATCAGCACATAGAGGTCGCCGAGGTCGATTCCCGGCGGAAGGGCGGACAGGTCGGCGGGGGATCCCGAGGCGCCGAGGCGGGTGACCCTGACACCGAGGTCGGTCAGCGGGGCCCAGTCGTCCCCGGCGCGTTCGGCCTCGCTTCGCAGGTCCGCGACGAGCCGTAGCCCTTCGAGCGGCCCGCCGAGCAGGTCCGCCAGCCGGCCGGTGTCGGCGGTGGTCAGCCGGTGGGGTTGCGCCGAGCGCAGCAGCATCCCGGAGCGGACAGGAGTTCCGGCGCCTTCGGCGACGTCACGGAGGTTCAAGAGCGGCATGAGTCATATATATGACTGGCTGACCTGCGTGAACGCGGCGAAAAGATGGATTCGCGATGAACGGCCGGGCAATCCCTGGATCATCGGCAGGGCCGGGAAGGCGGGAGCCGTACAGTTGTCCAGATGTCCAGAGAAGCCCGCTACCGCGCGATCGCCCGTGAGCTCGGGCGGCGCATCGAGTCCGGTGAGCTGCCCCCCGGTGAGCGGTTGCCGACCGAGGACGCGCTCGCCGAGCGGTTCGGCGTGCACCGGCTCACCGCCAGGCAGGCCATGGTCGAGCTGCGCAGGGCCGGGCTGGTCGAGACACGGCATGGTCTGGGGAGTTTCGTCAGGCGTGTCCCGCGCCGGATCGAGGTGTCGATCGACCCGGTGACCCGCAGGCACCGGCGGGCCGACCTGGAGGGGCTGGCGACGGTCTTCGCCGGGGGAGAGGAAATCCTCGGCCGGGGGCTCGTCGAGCATCCGGCGGGGGCGCGCCACCTGAGGGTCGCGGGCGAGGAGGTCTACGAGATCACCACCCTGCTCAGGTCCGAGGGGGCGCCGTGTGTGCTGAGCCGCTACCGGCTCCACCCGGAGCGCGCCGACCTGCTCTGCGACCCCGAACTCGGCGTGCTCGGCTCTCTGGAGGCCGGTGGGGTCTCCTACCGCTACACCTGGCACGCGATCTCGGCGGATCTCGCCGACCTCGCCGACCAGTCCGCCCTCGCGCTCGACGCGGGCGCCGCCGTACTGGTGCGTGAGGGGCTCGTCATGCACGGCGACGAGCCCCTGTGCCACGTCGAACGGCGCTGCCGGGCCGACCTGGTCTCCTTCGTCACCCGCTATGACCGGCCAGGTGACTGAGCAGCACCTCGGTGTCCAGCTCGTAGACCGGGGGAGCCGACGTCATCGGGACGACCGTGGTGATCACGCCGTCTTCGGTGACGTCCACCCGGCTGAAGGCCTGTGACGGTATGCCCCTGGTCTTTCCCGCGGGCGCCATGGTGTCGGCGGCGTAGGCGCCACCGGGACCGACCCAGACGGGGATGCCCGCCAGCGTGCCCGCGGACGCGCTGTGCGTGTGCCCGGCGAGGACGATCCGTACGTCGGAACCGGCCAGTGTCCGCGCCAGCCTCTCCGGCTCGCGCAGGCCGATCCCGTCCATCAGCGGCAGCACACTGGGGATGGGCGGATGGTGCAGCACCAGCACGCTCCCGTCGGGCGCGGGCTCGGCCAGCACCGAGGCCAGCCACTCCAGCTGGTCGGCGGACAGTTCGCCGTGGTGCTCACCGGGCACGGTGCTGTCCAGCGTCACGATCCGCAACCCGCCGACCCAGGTCACCACGTCGTACGGCTCACCGCCCACCTGACCACCTGCCTGGTCGCCTTCTCGGCCCCCCGCCTGGTCGCCGACCTGGCCATCCGCCTGGTCACCGACGAGTGCCGAACGGAAGGCGCCCCGCTCGTCGTGGTTGCCCATCGCGACCACGACGGCCGCGCCGAGCTCACCGGCGGCCTTCTCCAGCGCCCGCGCGACCAGGCGGTAGGAGGGCTCGTCCCCCTGGTCGGCGATGTCGCCGGACAGGATGATCGCGTCCACGGGCTGCCCCGCGGCGACCACGGTGTCCAGCGCGTTCCTGAACGCCGCGGTCGAGTCGACGCGGCCGTGGAGCAGACCGTCGGCGACGGCGTGGACGTCGGTGAGATGGATGAGGGTGTAACGCTTCATGACCACAACGGTCGTCCACGCCACTGAACGTGACCGGTCATCTATATGAATTACGGCCGTACGGCTCGCGGCGCACCGGTCAGGAGTGCTGGGTGACCGGGTCCGTCTCCTCGGGGGCCAGGCCGGAGATGCCGTCGATGCTCTCCCGGTTGTTCTTCGCCCGGTAGGTCCGCCGCTGTTGCACGTCCTTGCGCTCCGCCCACTCGTCGAGCAGCGTCCGGTCCTTGTCGAACGACATGAAAGGCACCGAGAAACCACAGGAGTCGGCGATCCGCTCACAGTCGACGACGATGATCGACCGGACACCCGGATGCGACCCGAACCTCGTGAGCAGTCCGGAAAACTCGGCGTCGCCGGGGGTGACGACCCGGCCGGTGCCGTACAGACGAAGGATGTTCGGAGGACCGGAGAAGGCGCAGAACATGATCGTGATGCGCCCGTTCTGACGGAGGTGGGCGATGGTCTCCACACCGCTGCCGTCCAGGTCGAGGTAGGCCACGGTGGTGTCGTCGATCACGGAGAACGTGTCGGCGTATCCCTTGGGGGAGACGTTGACATGACCACCCTGCTCGGGAGCGGTGGCGACGAAGTAGACCGGCTGCGCCTCGATGAACGCACGCAACCGGTCGCTGAGCTTTTCATGGACTTTCCCCATGAAGAGAAGATATGTCCTCCCACCCCGCCGAGCTTTAGGGCACCCGCCGGGTTCCGGGTCCCCGGCCGGGTTCCAGGTCGACTGTCGAAACCCTGGGCCATCGGCGGAGCCTCGACCACCGGCCGAGTCTTGGGACGCTCGTCGGGCGTGGAGTCCTGCCACCGGCCGGGTCTCAGGTCGTCGGTTGGGCTTTGGGCCATCAGCTGAGACCGGGTCATCGGCCGGGTCTCAGGTCGCCGGCCGAAGCCTCGGGGCGTCAGCTGAGTCTTGAATCACCTGTTGGGCCTTGGGCCGCTCGTCGAGCCTTGGTCACCGGCCGAGTCATGGGACACCGGCCGGCATTGGGTCACTCGCCGGGCAGCCACCAGCTCCACGGGGCGTTCTTGATCGGGAAGGAGTCCACCGTGTGGACGGTGCCGGTCCTCGCGTTCACCGTACGCTTCGCCGCCGAGGTGACCTGTCCGCCATGGGCCTCGCTGAAGCTCGTCCAGAGCGTCAGCGTGCCCGCCGGGTTCCAGGAGAGCCGCTGCGCGCCGTCGTTGACCGAGACACCGAGCCGGACCGCCGCCGAGACCGCGTCCGACGTCAGGCTGTAGGTGTGCAGCCGAGCCTTCTTCGTCATCGCCCCGGTGACGACGAACGCCGTCGTGGTGCCGTCGTTCGCCAGCGCGACCGGGGAGTTGTTGGCCACGATCTGCGGCACGACCCGGCTGGCCGTCACCCGCCCTTCACCGTCGAAGACCACGAACTCGGTGGTGCTGTCGTCGGTGTAACGGCTGGTGAGCACGTGCCGTCCGTCCGGGCTGAAGCCCATCACGTTGATCTTCGAGGGAAGCGTGGCGATCTTCCCGCTCTCACGGTCGACGAGCAGGGACGGCAGCCGCTCGTCGTCGTCGAGGTAGTCGACCACGACGGCCGATCCGTCCTCGGAGAGCGTGGTGTCCACGCTGGCCTGGTCGAGCCCCTTGGGCAGGGTCGCGGCCCTTCCCGGCAGCGGGACGACCTTTCCACTGGTGACGTCACGAACGACGAGGACGTCCCCCCTGAGGTAGTTCACGACCCGGCCGTCACCGCTGACCGCGAAGGTCGTGCCCGCGTCCTTGTCCACGGTGCCGTTGGCCCGTCGGGGGTTGACCCGCGCGTCGTCGAGCCTGACGGTCCTGCCGCTGCGCAGCGTCAACGTCCACTTCCCACAGGGGACCGTATGGTCTCCCTTGGCGCAGCTCTTGATCCACGCGTACCGGACCAGGTCGTCCGTCCCGGCCTCCGCCGGGGAAACGGTCATGGTCATGGCCACCACGGTGGCTGTCACGGTGCCGAGCGCGAGTACGGCCAGGCCGCGGATCGAGGACATCCCGTCTTCCTTTCGTCACCGAGGTAGATGCCTCCCCCGGGCGAAAGGTTCTGTCACGGATGAGCCACACCACCGGTTGCGGTACTCCAGCGGGGTGAGCCCGATCCTGCGGCGCATCAGCGCGCGCAGGTTGGCGGCGGTTCCCAGCCCGCTGCGCCGCGCGACCACCTCGAAGCGCGACTCGCCACGCTCGATCATCCGGCATGCCACGTCGAGCCGTTCCCCGGTGAGCCAGGCCAGTGGAGTGGTGCCCAGCTGCGCCCGGAAACGGCGGTGCAGCGTCGCCTGACTGACCGAGACCCGCGCCGCCAGGTCGGAAACCGTGAGCGTGGTGTCCAGCCGTTCCTGCGCCCAGGCCAGGAGGGGCGCCAGGGACTCGTCCGGTACGTCGGGAACCGGCCGTTCCACGAACTGCCGCTGCCCACCGTCGCGGTGCGCGGCGAAGACGAGCCGCCTGCTCACGGCGTTGGCGACCTCCGCGCCATGGTCGAGCCGGACGATGTGCAGACCGAGATCGAGCGCCGCCGAACTTCCCGCGGCGGTCAGGATGTCGCCGTCGTCCACGAACAACACGTCCGTCTCCAACCGTACCGACGGGAAACGGGACCGGAAGGAGTGTGCCCACTGCCAGTGCGCCGTGGCCCGTCGCCCGTCAAGGACCCCGGCCTCGGCCAGGGTGAAGGCACCACTGCAGAACCCGACCAGCCGGGCGCCCCGCGCGTGCGCCCGCCGAATGGCCGCGAGTACGGCGGGCCGCCGGGGAACCTCCACGTCGGGACGGTTGGGGACGATCAACGTGTCCGCCGTCTCGGCCGCCTCAAGGCCCGCGACGCCCGTGAGAGTGAAGAAACCGTCCCGCATCGGGGTACGCGGCTCCGGCGAGCACAGCCGAAAATCGTAGAGGTCACGCCCAAGCTCCGGCCTGCGCAGACCGAAGACCTCGGTCGCGCACCCCAGCTCGAACGGGTTGGAGTTCTCGTCCACGATCACGACAACCCGGTGCGGCGCCTCCTTCGCACCCGCCGCTCGTCCTTTCCCCTGCTCCGCATGCGCTTCGCGGACCGCGAGCACCGCCTGTTCCGTACGCGCTTCAGGGGCTGCGGGCATCGTCTGTTCTGGGCACGCTGTTCGTTCCGCATGCGCTTCGTGGGTTGCGTGCACCGACTGTTCCGCATGCGCTTCGTGAGCTGTGCGCACCGCCTGTTCCGTGCGCACTTCGGGAACTGCGTGCGCCACCCGGTCTATGCGCGCCACGTGGTCCGCGCGCGCTTCGCGGGTGGTGCGTACTGGCTGCTCTACGTGCGAGGATTCTTGCGCCATGTGCTATTCCTAGCACTCGCCCCGGCCGTACCGGTGGGCCAGGATTCATCTGTGAGCAACGAACCCATCGCCCTCGACGAGGCCCTGACCTCGTTCGACGCCCTCTGGAGCCCTCGCGTCGTCACGCACGTCAACGACTACGACGTCCGGATCGCCAAGGTAGAAGGCGAGCACATCTGGCACGTCCACCAGGAAACCGACGAGTTCTTCCTGGTGCTCGACGGGGAACTGACCATCGGCCTGCGCGAACCCGCCGGAGAACGCACGGTACGGCTCCCGCGCGGCTCGGTGTTCACCGTCCCCCGTGGCACGGAGCACAGGCCGTCGGCACCCACCGGCGCCGCGATCCTCATGTTCGAGCCGACCGGAACCTCGTCGGTCGGTGACCGGCCAACCGAGATCCCCGCCCACATCGACGCCACGACGGGCCACCCCCTCGGCACCTGACCAGAAGACCCGTGATGCCGCATGGAGCCGTCAATCTTCGGGGGCCGGCGTCACATGAACACGGCCGCCGTCGTGGGGAGGACGGGGCGCCGTACGGAGGCTTCCACTTCGGGCCACGTCGCCGTGGACGCACGCCAGGCTTCTCGTCGGGCGTTTCCTCCCGGGAACGCACACGGCCACCGTCGCGCGGAGGGGCGCAGGACGCCGTACGAGGGCCTCGCGTCGTCGTGGGCGCACACCAGACCTCTTTAGGGCGCGGCGGCCTCTCTTCGGGCGTGCCGGGTTTCTTTCCGGAGGAAATGCGCGGAGGCTGCGCCACCATCTCCCGCGGCTGAGGCCGTACACCGGTCCAGATGGGCGCGTCCTGGTCCGCCGGACCGGGAGCTTGCCGAAGCGGGGCTCCGTCGGGCCGGAGTTCTGCCGGGTCGGAGACTCCGTCGGGTCAGGGCACAGGCCTTCGGCCGTGTGCCCCTGGCATACCCGTTGGCGCTATCGGTAGTTCGTGAACTGCAGCGCGATCTCCAGGTCCTTGCCCTTGAGGAGGGCGATGACCTCCTGGAGCTCGTCCCTCTTCTTGGAACTCACCCGCAGTTCGTCACCCTGGATCTGGGCCTTGACGCCCTTGGGGCCCTCATCCCGGATGATCTTCGAGATCTTCTTGGCGTACTCCTGGTCGATGCCCTCCTTGAGGGTGACCACGAGCCGGTACTCCTTGCCGGACAGCTTCGGCTCACCGGCGTCCAGGATCTTGAGGGAGAGCCCTCGCTTGATCAACTTGTCCTTGAACACATCAAGGACGGCGTTGGCGCGCTCCTCGCTGTTGGCCTTGATCTCGATGGCTTTCTGCCCGCCCGACCAAGCGATGGTCGCGCCGGTGCCCTTGAAGTCAAACCGGTGCCCGACCTCCTTGACCGTCTGGTTCAGCGCGTTGTCGGCCTCCTGGTGGTCGATCTTGCTGACGATGTCAAAACTGCTGTCGGCCATGCGTCGACTGTCCTCTCTAGCTCTCCTGCCGACCCTAGCGCCTCACCTGTCGGCTCATGATGAACGTGACCACCAACACCACGACAACGGTGTCGAAAACCGCCGGGCCCGGTTCCCCGCGTGAACGGTCATCCCCTTCGTTCCCAGCCGCTACCCCTGCAGCACAGGCGGCAAAAGTCCTGGTACGGCGGGCTTTCGGTAGGCAGTCTCCGCCGATGTCACGTCACACCCGGAAGTCCGCTATTCTTCTTCCTGTCGCCGCCGCAGGCGGAAGACAAGGCAGGTTGCCCGAGTGGTCAAAGGGAGCGGTCTGTAAAACCGTCGGCTCAGCCTACGCAGGTTCAAGTCCTGCACCTGCCACCAGCAGCGAAAAGAGCCCCTGACCAGCAGAGATGCCGGTCAGGGGCTCTTTCGTTTATGTCCGGCTGTCCACGGTCGTCAACGGCCTTCTACGGGTGCTCGCGTCGTATGCGCGTCGGCGTCAGTCGGCGGAATGAGACGCTTTCAGCGCCGCACTGATGAGCTTCCGAGCGGTCGCATCCTGACCCACGATGCACTTGGCGTAGACCCGCAGAAGCACGTTCACACTGTGCCCCGCCCACTCGGCGACCTGGGTGGCGGGTACCCCGGCATTGAGCCACGTGGACACGCAAGCGTGCCGCAGATCGTACGGCCGTTCAGCGAGCGGAGAGGCGGCCTCTGCCTCACCCAGCGCAGCCGTACGAGCCTTCTGCCAGACACGACCGTAGACGCTCTCGGACAGCGGACCGCCTCGCTCACCGACGAACAGATGACCATCCGGGCTCACGCCGTGCTTGGCGATGTGGTTCCGGAGGATGGCGACCAGGGGCGGCGGAATCGGCACCGGCCGTACGGCGTTGCGTGCCCGGTGCTTGAGTTCTCGCGACTCTCGGCGCTGGCCGTTTCCCGTCCAGTCGGCCCCCACGGCTGGGGCGGAATCGCCCAGCAGGAACCACCCCCATTCATCGCCGTGCCCAGGGGCTGGGAGGTCGATCTCGTCGAGGGTGAGGCCCACGGCTTCCGCAGGGCGCAGGGCCGCGTAGTACATGGCGGCGAAGAACGCAGTCAGCTGGTCCATGGTCTTCCCGGCCGCGGTCAACAGCGCTTCGGCCTGCTGCGGATTAACCACACGGCGGGGAGAGATCTCCTCGGCGATCTTCGGTCTCTTCCACTTCACACTGATCAGTGGGTTGCTGCTCAGCAGCTTGGCCGGGCTCACCGCGTAATCCAGCACGTTGTAGAACACCGCACGCTTACGGGCGATGGTGGTTCCCGAGGCGGTCTTTCCTGTCAGGGTCCGGGAAATGCCTTTCAGCGTTCCCAGGATCACGGCCTCATCGGCTAGGGCGGCCACGGGAACCGTGTTCTTCTCCAGCCACGCGACGGCGCGGGCGATGTCCTTTGGCATCTCCCCGGCGGTACGGCGCGGCTTGTGCGCGGCCCACTTGGACACGGCCCGGCGAATGTCCGTCTTGGATGGCTTCCCGGCCCCGGAAGCGACCAGGGAAAGCGTGGCGGTGGCCAGAGCATCAGCGATCGAGCGGCGCGTGTTCGGGGCCGCGTCGTCCCAGCGGTGGTCAACGTACTCACACATCAGCGCCCACCAGGTGACCGACTGGCCACGCTGTCCGGCGTACTCGGCGGGTCGCCCTGTAGCCAGGTCGAACGCCTTGCCCTGCCGAATCGCGGTGAGCAGCTCGGCGCGGAAGCTCTCGGCGAGCGCTCGCGTGGTGAACGTTTCTCGCCACGGCTTCTCGGCGGTGATCCATCGGACGGTGTAGGTGTTCCCACCCTTGTTCTTGTTCGTGAGGACGCGCCATACGCGCACGTCGTAGGTGGTGTTTATCAAGCGGCGTCCTCTCGGTCAGCGAGCCAGTTCTCGTAGTCGGTCAGGTAGACGCGCAACGCTCCGTTGGGGAGCTTGGTGCACTTGGGGGCGCGGCCTTTGGCTCGCCAGTCGTAGAAGGTGGACCGGCTGATGCCGAGGTCTTCGCAGATGTAGTCAATGGTGATCTTTTTGGCGCTGGCCCTGGGCATGGGGCGTGTCCTTCCGGGTCCGTGGTCGAGGAAGCCGCGGGGGTCTCCGGTCACTTTTGAGGGGGGTAGCCGTCCCAGCCGTCCCAGCCTCATTTCCGCAGGTCAAGCCTGGGACGGCTTGCGGCGTGGGACGGCTCAAGCCGTCCCACGGGATCTGACGTGGGACGGCTAAGCCGTCCCAGGAATCGGAGCCGTCCCAGCCTGACCTGCACTGATGATGCTGGGACGGCTGGGACGGCTACCCCCCGGGAAGGGCAACACGTCCCCCTCCGAAGGCGGCTCGGGAGCCTCGACGCCGGGGCAGTAGCGCGACCAGGCATCGGCGAAATCGATGCGGTTGTACCCCTTGGCCTGGGTGCCGTCAGGGAAGCGGATGTTGGCCGATCTGATGTCGTACTCGCGCAGGATCGCCCCCAGCCTCATCGCGGTCAGCCCGGCCGGGCCGACCGTGGCCCACGGGGCTTCCGGATCGGCCTTGAGACGGTCCAGCAGCACCGCAGTGGACAGGGCGGGAGCCCCACCGAAAGCCGCGCGGCAGTCGGTCAGCAGCCGGACTCGCGGGGAGGGCTGGCCCGCGTCGTCGGCTTCGGCGGTCAGGGCCAGCACCGCGGCGCGGGCGCGGTCGGGCCAGTTGCCCCCGGCGTGGTCGGCGACGGCGACGAGGGGTTCCCAGGTGTCGGCGGCCCGGTCCTCGACCGGCATGGCGGGTTCGGCGGCTTCCAGGGTGGCCAGGTCGGCGCGCAGCCACGTGGACAGGTCGGCGGCCAACTGGCGCAGCGGCGGCCGGTCGCGCCGGTGCCGGTAGGGCGACACCGTCTCCCCCGGGCTACGCCGACGCATGCGGACGACGACGGCGCGGTCTTCGATCGTGTCGGGCATGGCGCCGATCCCGGCGAGTGCGGCCATGGCGAACGTGGGGATCGACTCGACGCGGTTGGTCGCGGCGTCGTACCGCTTGGCCGGGCGGTTCCTCTGGTGGCCCGCGTTGAGCAGCCCGCGCAGGTCCTCGTTCCCGTCAGCCTTGGGGCCGAAGATCGTGTCGGCTTCATCGACGAGCATGGTGGGCGGGTCGTCGGAGATGCTGCGGTAGACGGCGGCACTGCTGCTGTTGACGGTGATGAACGGCTCGTGGCAGGTGGCCTCGACCACGTCGAGCAGCCTCGACTTGCCGCACCGCTTCTCGGGGGCGCGGATCACGAGGCGGGGGGCGTGTGCCCATGCGGGCTGGGCGTGGGTGGCGGCGATCCACAGGGTGACCGCGTCGGCGGCCTCCTCGGTCGGCAGGATGACGTACCGGGTGAGGGCGGCGCGCAGCCGGTCGAGCAGGTCGGCGCCGCTGGTGATGGGTTCGGGCATCGGGTCTCCTCCGGTGTGGGTCGGGGTGGTGGTCATGCGGCGATCGTCCGGGGTCGGCGGGCACCGTTCTTGAGGCCAGAGGCGACGGTGAGGCGGGTTTCGCCGGTGCTCAGCCCGATGCCGACCCCCTCATGTTCAAGCAGGGTTGTGACCTCGCTCTCGGCGAGCGCGCCACCGGCGACGAGTTGGCCCAGGGCGGTTGCGGCCATGTACAACGTCCAGTTGCGCTGGCCCTCTTGGGCGTTGGCCACCTGCTCCAGTTCGCGGGTGAGTACCGCGCGCAGGTAGGCGCCGCGCCGGGTGTCGGGCAGGGCCAGGTGTACCGGCTTGGGCGCCGTCCGGGGCGGAGGAACAAGCTGCTTGAACATTAGGGGGGGAAGAGGGGCCGGGGGCGCGTTGTACAGCACCTCATAGGGGCCGGTGCCGTCCGGCAGGTCCACGTAGCTGCCGGGGCCGACGACATAGCCGCCGTGGCCGCGGGTGTCGATCAGCCACCCCAGTCCGTTGCCTTTGTCGCCCTCGGTGTTGCCCAGCCGTGCCCCGTCGGGGGCGGTGTAGTACAGGTGGGTTCCGCCTCTGCGGGTGCGGACGGTGAACGTCTCGAACGGCAGGGGTTCTCCAGCGCGTTCGAAGATGAGGGCCAGCACATCGGCGCCCTCGGTCACCCCCGGCAGGTCCCAAGGGGCTGGGGGGCGAAGCCCCTCCTTCCCGGGTTTGGGGGTGTCGAGGTCAACGACGACCAGACCGGACGGGCCGCACGCGATGCCGACGTTCCACGGCGTTCGCGACCACCACCGCCGGATTAGGCCGGGGTCAGTGGTGGCGTTGGCCTCCCAGTCGGTGAAGCCCTTGGCGGGGGGCTTGTCGTGGACGGCAAGGGGGAAGACGTGCCAGCCACGGGCGGCAGCGGCCAGCGCGTAGCGCAGCCGGTCAGACGATGGGAGCGTCACGGAAGCCGGACCTCCAGATAGACGCGGACCTGACGGCTGGTGCCTCGCATCGGGTACGGCGCGGACACCTCGATCACGTCGAAGGTCTGGGTGAGAAGGTCTACGGCCTGGGCGGTCTCGTCGGGCAGGCCAATGAGGCGGATCTTCACGGGTCTCCTGTCGGGTCAGTGGATGTTGAGGAGGCGGGCGCCGGGGCGGGCGCGTTCGCCGATGCCGGTGCAGTCGGGGCATCGGCCGTTGGAGCGGTAAAGAAGAGCGCTTCGGCGGTAGCCGGTGCCACGGCAGGGGCGGCAGGTGGCATACGGCCGTCGGGCCAGCAGCCGCCGGTAACCGACGAGGGCGGCGGTCAGCACCGGCACGAGCAGAAGGACGAACGTCGTCAGGTGGAAGACGGTGACGGCAGTGAGAGCGAGCAGGGACAGTAAGACGGCTTTGGGCATGCGGACCACGACCTTCGGCGGGCGTGCGGACAGGTGGGTGTGACCCCCTGTGACCCCCTCACGGGAAAGGGGGGTCTGGGGCCGTTTCAGGGCTCAGGGAGGGGGTGGGGTGTGACCCGCACAGGGGGTCACACCCCACGTTTTCGCTGCTCAGGGGGTGCACAGGGGGGTCACACCCGGGGGTGTGCGGGTCACAGGGGGTGTGACCCCCCTGTGACCCCCGGGTGTGACCCGGGGGTGTGACCCCCCGCGGCGGCCTGGAAGTCCTCCAGGGCGTAGCCGCGGCCCCGCTCACCGAACCGCTTGAACGGCTGAGTGAGGGGGGTGATGCCGTAGGGGCGCAGCGCGTCGGCCAGGTCGGTCTGGGTCAGGCCGAGAGCGGTGGCGAGTTCGGCCGAGTGCAGCCGTTCGGCGTCGGCGGCGGCGAACACGCCCAGGGCGCGCCGGATGATTTCCGGGATCGGCGCGGCGTTCTCCGGGGCGGCCTGGGTTCCGTTGCCGGGGCCGACGGGGTGGATCTGCTCGGCGCGCAGCGGGCGGCGTGGGTCGGGCCAGTTGGCGGCGTCCGCCATCGAGGCGGGGGCCGGGCGGCGCTGGATCAGGGTCAGGGGGTCGGCCCAGGTGCTGGCGTCGGCCCCGCCGGGCAGCATGGTCAGGTGACGTCCGGCCGGGCGCTCGACGGCGCCTGCGGCCGGGACGGCGGGCAGGTTCGGGACCTCCTCGTCGTGGTCGGTGTTGTTGGCGCGGTCGGTGAAGACGCGGCGCATCCGGTCGTAGCGGGCGGCATAGGCCGGTCCGGCGGCCTGAGCGGACGCGACGTCCAAGTCCGGGCGGATGTCGGCCACGGCCAGCGCCGCCTCTTCGATCTGGGCGGGCAGCACGTTGTAGGCCCGGAACGGTCGTGGGGTCGAGCCGTCGAAGGACAGGAAGCCGGTTCCCTTGCCCGCGAGTTGTTCCAAGCTGAGTTTGCCGCCGGTCGTCCAGCCGAACATGTGGCTGAGTTCTTCCTGGTCAGGCCCATACATCTGGATACGGACCCCGGACTGCTTGCGCATGTTGACCGGCACCAGGTCGCCGGTCGGCCGCAGGGAAGACAGGATGATGTTGACCGCTTCGTTGCGGCCGATGTTCTGGAGTTCCTCGATCAGCTTGCACAGGTCCCGGTCGCCGACGGCCTGGGCGCCCTCGTCGATGACGATCGTGATCTGAGGCAGGTCAGCACTGACCGGCAGCAGGTTCGTGTTGTGCTGCCGCTTGAGCTTCCGGTAACTGGCCTTGCGGTGCTTGGCGATCTCGATCCCGGCGGCCAGCATGACCTTTCCCTCGGCCAGGTTCGGTGCGGCCCAGTCGATCGGGCACCGCCGCACCCGACCATCGAGCCACACGTCCACCCACGGCTGGGTCAACCCACCGCCGTTGAGGTCGAGGTGCCAGACCAGGTTGTCGCGGCAGCGGCCCAGCGCCACCGAGACGTCTTGCAGCAGGGTCGTCTTACCCGACCCGCGCTTTCCAGCGATCAGCCCGGCCTCCTCACGCACCTCGACCCCGGCCGGGTCGCTGTTGGAGTACTCACCCAACACGATCGGGTCGAGGATCGAGCGGGGGCTGTAGTCGGCCGGGTAGCCGACCGTCTGGCCCAGCCGGTTGACGGTCGAGACCCGAAGCACCACCCGGGACCGGCCCTGACCTTCCACCCCGAGGACTTCGACGCTGCACCCTTCGGGCAGGTCAGCGGAGGTGGCCAGGGACTCGGCGCGGCTGGCCAGGTCATTCCTGGTGGCGCCGCTGGGCGGCAGGGTCAGGAACACGTCGTATCCGGCGCCGTTGGGCCAGGTGGTCACGTCGGTCACGGTGACCGCCACCCGGCAGATCCGGCGAATGCGTTCCTCCCACTCGATGCCCAACCGGGCCGTGGAGCGCAGCACCAGCGCGGAGGAGGGGCGGCCGGAGGCCGGGCGGGGGGCCGCCCGGCCGATGGAGGCGGTCATCCCGGCGACCAGGGCACCGACACCGAGTGAGGCCCAGGCGCCTTGGGTCCAGGGGGTGGTGATGAGGGTGTAGGTCCACCAGGACCCGGCCCCGATCCAGCAGCCCAGCCGGTACAGCAAAGCGCTTGGGCCGTGGTTGTGGTGGGCACTGACCAGGACCGTGCCCAGCGCCCCGGCAGCGGTGGCCACCCCACCCCACAGCGGCGACAGCCCGGCGGCGTGGCCGACGGTCGCGGCGGCGGCCAGGGCCAGCGTGCCCTGCACGGTCGCCGAGACGGCGCCCCGCGGTTGAAGGGACCAATCGACAGCAGGACGTTGGGCGTTCTTGGTCGTGGTCGTGCCCACCAGCGTTCTCCTTTCTCGTCTCGGTCAGGGGGCGGTGCGCCGCTACATGCGGCCGACGTCCCACTTCGGTTCGCCGGTGCGGGGGGCATCCCCGCGGGCCAGGTCGGCGGCGTGGACGGTGCGGAAGACGGTGACGACCTGCTCGGCGAGCGGCACGAGCTGGGCCATCGCGGCGTACAGGTCGTGCAGCGCCTCACCCACGGGCGCCTCGATCGGGTACTCCCCGCCCTGCAACCGCATGGTGTAGGTCCGCAGGGCGAGGGCGACGTTGGCGGGGATCTCGGGAAGCTGCTCGATCTCCCGGGCGACCGTCCACATGTCGTCGGGGGCGTAGCCGGACGCGGCGCCGTTCAGCTCAGCTGTGGCGGCGGCGAGAGGGTTGTTGCTCACGGTTCTCCTCCTGAAAGCGGTCGGTGCGGGAGTGGAAGGGACCGGACCCGTGGGGGCACCGGTCGGGGTCGAGGTGGGCGTGTTCGCGGTGGCCGGTTCGGGGTGGCGGGTGAAGCGGATGCGGTAACCGCACGGGCACTCGACGGTGTGTGCGTCGCCCGTCCGGGCGACGGTGATCGTGTGCTTGGTCTGGCATCGGGGACAGGTGACGGTCGCGGTGATGGGCAGCTCACCCTCACCGCCGTGCACCACGCCGGGGCTTTCGTCCTCGGCGGGGGTGTTGGTCTCGGCGGCGTCGGCCGTCGGGTCGGGGGTGGGGTCGTCGGCCGGAGTCTCGACGGGGCCGGTGGAGGCGCGGGCGGCTTTGCGGGCCTTGTAGCGGCCGACGATCCAGGCCAGGAAGGCCATCACGCTCGCGGTCAGCGGAGCGGCCCGGCCGCCCAGCACCGCGGCGCCCCGGCGGCGGGCTGCGCGAAACCCTTTGGCCTCGCGCATGGCCTTCCAGGCGGTCGAGTAGCGGCGTCCGCTGCGGCGATCCACCCACGCCCCGGCCTTCCGCGCGTGGCGTGCAGCTGCTCGACCACCCGCGCGGGCCAGACGCCCCGCGTGACCGAACGCCTTGCCCGCCTTGCCCTTGGTGGCCTTGTTCGCCCAGGCAGCGACCTTACGGGTCTGCTGGACAGCACCGCCCCCGACCTTGCGGGCACGGTGGCCGAAGGCCCGGGTAGCGGCGCCGGCCTTTTGCGCGGCCCGCTGCACGGCCGGGGCCTTCGGCGCTTTCGGACCCTTCGGGGTCTTCGGCGTCTTGCCTGCCTTCGTCCGGCCACCGCCACCGCCGGACCCGCCGGACCCTCGGCCCGACCCGCCCAGCAGACCGCCTCCTCGACCACCCTTGCCGAACAGGGACCGACCGGCGCCCCGTCCTCCGGAGGACCCGCCGAACAGGCCACCGGAACGGCCCGAACGGCCACCGGGCGAGCGGCCACCGCTGAACAACGCGCTGGCCACCCCCGGACCGGTCCGGCGTCCGGAGGAACCCCTGTGGGACGACGACCGTGACGGGCTTGGCTGGTAGCCGCCCCGGCGGGAGGTGTTCTTCTGGTAGCGGTGGCGCAGGTAGGCCACGGTGCCGCCCCCGGCCAGCACCGCACCGCCCACCAGGCCGGGCAGGCCCAGCAGCTGGTAGATCGCGCCCAGCGCCACCGCGCCACCGGACAGACCGCCCGTGGCCAGATGCGCAGCAGGGATGCCCTCGGGGCGCTCCCCGGCCGGGGCCGGTTCAGGGGCGGACGGCTCAGCCGGGGCCGGGGCGGGGGGTTCGGTCGGCTCGACAGGGTCGGCGGGTGCCGGTCCGGGCGGGGTGGCGGTCTCGGTGTCGCTCATCAGCTCACCTCCAGATCGAACAGAGAGGTCTGGTCCGCGCACAGGCCGCACGGCTCCCACAGCTGGTTGCCGTGGGTGCGCGGGGTGCGGCACTGCTGGGCGGCCGGAACCTTCGGCAGCGACAGAACGTGCTCGTTCAGGTCCACCAGGGCCATACGGCGGGCGGCTTGCTCCTCACCGGTCGCCCCGCAAGGGCATGCGAACTGGTAGACGGCGCCGACGTCCCCGGCGGTGCGGGTGATCGTCGGCCGGTGCCGGACCGGTGTGGGCGCGGTGGCCATCACGCGCCCCCGACCAGGGCGTCACGGACGTCTCGGGCTACGTCCATGCCGCACCGCAGCGCCCGGCGAATCGCGGCGGCGGAGGGGAACGGCGGGAGTTCTCCGGCCTGGATCAGCCGTCGCGTCTCGGCCAACTCGGGAGCGAAGTCGCCCTTACCGTCCCCCTTACCGGGGTTACCGGACTCCTCCTCGGCCGGGCCTTCCAGAGGGGTGTTTTCCCTGTACGTAAGGCCAGTAAGGGCACCGGTAAGGGCCTCTGAAAGGCCGGGGGCGGGCAGGGTCGCCAGGACCGACCACAAGGTCGGCAGCAACCAGATCGCGGTCACCGCGCCGAGCGGCCCCAGCGCGTGCACGAGCAGCGGCAGCAGGTCGAACCCGGACCACTGGAGCGCGGGCCAGCAGTTGAGCACGAGCGTCAACCCCAGCAGCAGCGCTTCGGCCTTGAACAGCTTGCGGCCGTGCGAGCTGCTGCGATCGACCGGCCGCCCGCGCATCGCGGCGTACGCCTGAACGGCGACGGCCGCCAGCAGCGGCAGACTCAGAACCGGCTCGACGCCGAAGGCGGCCCACCAACCGGCCGACCCAGGCTCCAGGGTGAGTCCCTTGGCGACGCTGGCCTGCACGCCGATGGAGGAGATGCCCAGGGCGATGGTCGCGGCCGACATCGCCATGACCGTGCTGATCCGCCGCATGCGGGCATCGGCCCAGGCAAGGGTGGTGGGGTCCTGGCTCAGCGCGTACAGCCGCGCGGCCTCAGCCACCCGGGCACGGCGCTTACGCACCTTCGCCGTGTCCACCAGCAGCGGCGCATCGTCAGCCTGCAACTCGACCAGACGGCGGGACTCGGCAACCCGGGCACGCAGCTCACGAACCCGCCGGGTCTCACCGTCCTCCTCAACCGGGGCCACCAGGGGAGTCGGGTCGGCCGGAGCCGGGTCGCGGAGGGCGGCGACCCCGGCGGCGTAACGCTCGATCTCGGCCAGTCCCCGGGCGACCTCTTCCGGGGACGGCTCCGGGGACGGGGTGGGCAGGGTGTTCATGCCGTCACCCCCGGCCGGGGCAGGGCGTTCGGCTCAGCCGAGAAGAACAGGACGTTCGCGCCGTGTCCCTTGCCCGGCATCTGGTCCAGCGCCCACGACAGCAGACCCTCCCGGGTCGATCGGCCGCCCACGTCGAGCGTCCGCATGAGGGTCCACTGCTCGAACCCCCCGCTGTGCACCGGCTGGGAGATGGTCAGGATGATCAGGAACGGCACGGTCGTGGGGGCTTCGGGCTGGTGGCTCATCGGTGTACCTCCGGCGCGAGAACGGGGCGGGTGATGTTGTGGTGGGGGGTGTGCTGCCAGATCAGCGCCCACCACAGCCGCCGGGCCGGGCGGCCCGTGGCGAGGGTGCGGCGTCGGGCGCGGGCGGTCGGGTGCCAGCCGAACACCCACCCGCCGAAGCGGTGAGCGGCCGGTTCAGTGGGCAGGTCGGCCAGCGCGGCGGCCATGATCCGGCGTCCGGGAAGCCCTGCGGCGTCCAGCAGCCGAACGGCGTGGGCGTCGGCGTCGTACTCCTGCAGCCGGGACCGGCGGGCATCCACCAGGTGGACGCCGATCACCAGGACGGCCAGCGCCAGCACGGCCAGCGTGGGAAGGTTCAGGGCCAACCCGCCCAGCAGCGCGGCCTGGGCTGCACGTGCCCGGTAGCGGCGGATGATGCCGTCGCCGTGGTCGAGGGCGTGATGGGCGATCTCGTGAGCGAGCACCCCATACAGCACCTGAGCATCGGAGGTCAGCAGGGAAGGACCGAGGTCGATCCTGTCGACGCCGTTGCAGAGGTTCACCGACGCCCTGGCGTTGTCGTCGAGGTCGGGCGCCAAGGTGATCAGCAGGCCAGGCCGGGTGGTGTGGCAGCGCAGCGCGGCGGCCAGGTCAGCCAGCCCATCCAGCTCGCTCACCGCCTTCTCAGCGGTGACGGCCGGGGGAAGGGCGGTGGTCATGATGCGGGCCTCCTCTCAAGGGCAGAGGTGTGGTGGCCGGTCCACATCCGGTAAAGGGCGGACACGGCGGCGATGTCGGGCAGGTCCTTGGGGCGGAGCGCGGCGCGCTTCCAGGCCAGGACGTCACCCAGGCGCATGAAAGGCAGGCCGTCGATGATGTCGGCAGTGGCGATCAGCCGGTCACTCGACCATCCGGGCGTCCACCGGTCGAAGACCTCGATGTCGGCGTGCGGGTGGTGGATGACCTGGCCGTGCCCGGAAGGGGCCGGGCGGGGGGCGCCGAGTGTGGCGGCGATGGTCCAGGCCGGGCCGGTCGCCAGCACGTCGAGGTCGTTGATGTGGGGGCGCAGGCCGCGCACGTACAGGGCGGCCGATCCGCAGATCACATACGAGCCGTGGGGCAGGCGCAGGCCGGTCAGGGTGGCGAACAGCCCGGCCGGATCGGTCAGCAGGGGCAGGAACATCTCAACCCCCCGAACGGGCCAGGCCGCGGCAGGTGCGGCACTGGCGCAGACGGCGGGCGCCGTGCGTGTGGCAGCGCTGGACCTGGCCGCGGGGACCGGTCGAACAGCGCGGGCACCCAGTCAGCGCGGTGTGGCGCCGGGTGCAGATCGAGCACTGGAACCGGGCGGCCATCACGCCACCCACTGTCCGAACTCATCCGCCCCGTCGAGGTCGGCGGCGTCCTCGACGATCTGCTCGGGCGTACGGCCCGCCCAGATGCCGAAGGAGGGACGGACCTCAGCGGCGTACAGGCCGCAGAACAGGCGCGCGGGGCAGGTGGCGCACACCTCGCGGGCGATCTCCTCGCGGGCGGCCTGCTCGCCGGGCGTCTCGGCGCCGTGCTCGGGGCCGGTGTGCAAGGCGGGGTCGTAGGCGCACTCGGCAAGCGGCACCTCGTCCTCGACCCACCAGGCCGCGTCGAGCTGCTCGTCGGTCATCCGGGACGGGTGCAGGGGCGGCAGGGCCTGGGCGTCGTAGGCGTCGGCGTAGACGCGGGCGATGGCGCCCAGGTCGGTCCCGCTGTGGTTGGTCACGTTGGTGGTGCACACCGTGCCGAACCGGCCGTCGGTGCGCTCGACCACGGCCAGACGCGCGTCCGTGGGCAGGGATGGGTCCCGCAGGCGCAGGCCGTCGGTGATGGGCTCGACCCCGACCGTGTGGCGGTTCGGGGTGGTGGTGTGCAGGCGCGCGAGATTTGCCATGATGGCGAGAACTCCTGACTGCTTAAAGGGTGAGATGGGGTTGTCCGGGGCGGTGCGGAGCTTGGCGGTTGCGCACCGCCCCGGGTCGGTGATGGGGGCGTTCAGCTGGTCGTCTGCCCGTTGTTGCCCTGGCAGAGGGGGCAGGGGTAGGGGCCGGAACCGGGGTTCCAGATCTGGCCGTTGCGGCACTCCGACGGGCACACGTCGGACCTGGTCAGGATCACCAGACGGAGCATGGTGAGGACGCTCCTCACGGAGTCGGGTAGAGCGGGTCAGAGGCTGGTGAGGAAGGCCGCGAGGCTTTCCGCGATGGCGCCGAGACCGGTGATGGCTCGCGTGGTGAGGTCAGCGGCTTTCGCCGGGTCACGGACCACGACGAACAGCGCCAAAGCCAGCACGAGGACACCCAGCGCGCGACGCCAGGGGTGCGAGGAGGGGTACATGGAGCAGGTCTCCGTTCAGCGCGCCGTGACGTAGTTCCGACGAGGACCGAGCACCCGGCCGGAGACGGACTGCGCTTCCACGATCAGCGCGCCAGGGGGCATGTCGTGGGCGACGAGGGTGGTGATGCTGCCGGAGGTCGAGGTGGCGCGGAGACGGCCGGGCAGGGTCGCGGTCACGGTGATGTCGCCGGAGACGGTGGTCAGCTGGGCCGACCCGCCGAAGTCGCGGATGCCGATGTCACCACTGATGGTGCCCAGCACGGCGACCGAGGTCAGGCCCATCCGGATGTTGCCTTCGACCGTCTGCACGCTGGCCGAATCCGTCTTTGAGGCGCGCACGCCGCCGGACCTGGTGGTCGCGGAGAGCGCGGCGGCCTCCGCAACGTCCAGGGTCCCGGAGACGCTGTCGAAAACGACGATGCCCAGAGGCCCGTAGGTGGAGACCCGGGCAGAGCGGGCCTTCACCCGCAGGTTCGACCCGCGCGGCAGGCGGATCGTGGCACGCACGTCCCCACGGCCGGTGACAACGGCGCCGTCACCGAGAATGACCGCCCCGGCCTCGTCGATGACCAGGCCGGTCACAGTGCCGGTGACCACCGTGTGGCGGCTGATGACGGTCACGGTGTCGCGCCCGGAGGCGGGGAGGTTCAGGCGTACGGCGGAGTTGCGGGTGGTCAGGGTGGCGTCCGCGATGGCGCGGGCGGCCAGGCTGTTGGCGGAAGCTTCAAGGGTGATCTCGACGTGGTCGATGTCGTCGGAGATCACCTCGGCGTACCCGTCCGGCATGGCCAGCTCGAAGGCGAGATCGGGCGGGCTCGGGACGGACAGGGTCCGTGTGGTCATGGTCATGAGTGCTCCTTGGTGGAGTACGGATGATGGTCAGCGCAGGGACGAAGCCCTACGCGGGCCGCCTTGTGTCGGGCGGCGGTGGCCCTCTTGCTTCTCTGTTGAGTTCTCAAGGTGTGCGGGTGCGTCTGGCCCGTCGGCTAGAGCGGGTCCGGCAGCGTGGCGCGCGGTCCCGTCGGACCGCCTTCCAAGTGCTCCCGGCTGTGCAGGGCTTGCTACGCCAGGAACCTAACAGTTGAATGGCTTATCTATCAACTGTTAGATCTCAAGATCTTTTTATTGGGCCTCTGAACAGGGAAAATGCGTCCCTATCAACTGATAGGTAGGCTGGTGGTGTACCCGACTGGCGGAAGGATCATCGGCACATGACGGCCCCACGAGAGCGGCTCAATCGCTCCCAGTCCCTGCATCAGCAGGTAGCCCGCAACATCCGCAACGACATCGAGGCTGGTGTACTTCGACATGGCGAAGCGCTGCCGTCATCACGTGAGCTGGCGCAGGAGTGGGGGGTTAGCGTCTTCACGATCACCGAGGCCATGAAGGTGCTGGCCGAAGAGGGCATCGTGGTCAACAAGTCCAGGTCCAAGCGCGTCGTCAACGCTCCTGATCAAACAATCAGGAATGACCTACGCGCACAAAACCCGCACATAATTATCATTGGCGGATATGCGGGTAGCGGAAAGACCGAGCTGGGCAGGATTCTTGCCAGAGAAACGGGCTGGTCGATGCTCGACAAGGACACGATTACACGCCCTGTTGTTGAAGCTGCCCTAGAGATTCTTGACCTCTCCCCGAATGACCGTGAATCCGAGGATTATCTCACCAGGATACGCCCTCGCGAGTATGAAGCACTGATGGCGGCAGTGGAAGAGAATCTAGCTTGCGGCAACAGCGTCATTGCAACCGCGCCGTTCATTCGAGAGTTTAATGACGCCGCATGGCTAGCGCGGACAGAAGCTTCCTTCGCTTCCAAAAGTGCGACAATATCGCTGGTCTGGGTCTATTGCGACCCGAATACCATGCACACCTATATCCGGCATCGGGGTGCGGCACGTGACGCAGCGAAGCTGGGGAATTGGCCCGGCTACCTGTCGAGCATTGACGTGACATTCCGTCCGGCTGTTCCTCATAGCGTGATCGACAATAGTGTGTCCAGCGAGCCCTTGCAGAATCAGGCACGCAATCTCCTTAAGGAGATTCTCGATGCGAAGGAAAGCTGATGCCAGGCATCATCATTTACGGCCCCCCGGCGGCTGGGAAAGACACGATCACGACGGAACTCGAAAAGCTTGATAGGCGGTATCAGGCGTTCGCCCGACTCAAATCCGGAGGCGGCCGCACTCGCGGATATCGCATCACGACCGATTTCGCCATTGCGGAACTCCGGGAGGAGGGTGATGTCATCTGGGAAAACAGCCGATATGGGGCTATCTACGTAGTCGATCGTCCCGGATTGACGCAAAGCCTCGAAGAGGGAATCCCCGTGGTTCACCTTGGGCAGGTTGAAGCTGTCAGCAGGATTACCGAATCAATTCCTGACAGGTGGCTGGTGGTGTCTCTTTGGTGCCCCCGGGACGTAGCCGAAGAGAGAATTGTCGCCCGCGGCTCGACCGACCTAGCAGAGCGACTGCATGCCTGGGATGCAACAGATCCTCTCGTCGGTGCGGACCTAGCCATTAACACAGCCAAGGTTGCACCCGAGAAAGCGGCGCAACTGATCGACGCTGAGGCTCGCAGGACTGTGGACCTGTAAAATACGTGCTTATGCAGCGGCTTGCGCTCTTTGACCTGGACAACACCCTTGTCGACTTGGATCGAGCCTTTGCGGTGTGGGCGACTGAATTTGCCGACCTGCATGGATTAGGTCATGAAGCGGTTGATCTAATGATGTCGCTGGACCGGGCGGGCTATCCCCATCGTGAGGTGTTCTTCGCCAAGATTCGCGAACACTTCGCCCTGCCCGAACCGGCCGGAGAGCTGTGGAGGCAGTACCGCCAGCGCATGCCGTATCTCGTTCGCTGCCAACCTGAAGTTAAGGCTGGGCTTGCGCGACTACGTGCATCTGGCTGGAAAGTGGCCATTGTTACTAACGGAACGGCAGACAACCAGTTTGGGAAGATCCAGCAGACGGGATTGCCCAAGGTAGTGGACGCTTACGTGCTCTCAGGCGTCGAAGGCATCCGCAAGCCAGATCGTAGGCTATTCGAGATAGCCGCCAAACGGTGCGGAATGAGCCTCTGCACCCGAGGCGGATGGATGATCGGAGACAACCTTGTAGCCGACGTAGCCGGCGGGCGTGCAGCAGGACTTCGCACGATTTGGATCAACCGGGGACGCTGGCCTGACCGTGAACATGGCGCGGACTACGTTGCCACAGACGTGCTCCAGGCGATGGAGATTCTGCACAACGAAGCTTGACGAGGGTATCTACTTTGTAGCTCGCTTTTTCTGTAATCAGCACGCTGAAATTAATCGCCCAGGTAAGCTATCACGGCTCGGCGAATTAACTCATATGGGCTGATACCCAAATTCTTTGATTCAAAAATTAGTCGCTGATCGGTGGCGTCATCCCATGCAACGTCTCTGCTGCGCAGATTCTTTTTTTGAGTGGACCATCTGCAATTGTCTGGCTGATAGTCACCTTTTGAGTCAATGCGGTCAATCTGCAGCCCTTTGCTATACCCGTTGGCGATTGACCATTCGAAGAACACTTCGAAATCTTGCCATTCGTCACAAAGTTTTATTCCCTTCTCTCCATACCAGCGGTAGTTTCTGGCGCTGGGAGTGTAACATCGCAGTTTAATTCCCTTCCAAATATTATAGATGCCTCTCCGGTCTGTGCCGTATGCCTCTTTAGATCTCGCCCCGTGAATTCTCATCAACTCTGCAGCGCGCTCACGTTGTAGGCACCCGCAAGATTGAACCTTTTCGTTGAGTAGCATGTAAGCAAGCACATGCTTAGTTTTCCCACAGTCGCATCGAACGGCGACGTGGGTTCGATTTCGTCCATCAGAGCGGGGCTTCAGAAAAGTTTCTGATGTAGTTACTAAGCGCCCAAATCGTGAGCCGACTTCAATTTCTGTTGTAGGACGCCCGCGCTTTCTGCTGCCAGTTTTACTGCAGCCGCAGGATCTACTTTTATTGCGTAATACAACATCGCGGATATCGCGGGTGGTCCCACAGGCGCAGCGGCAAGGGTAGACGGCTTCTAGTCCGTTCGAGCGCGAAGATTTTCTCGGCTGAAGCTTGGGTTCGCCCACTACTTCCCAGCGCCCAAATTTTGATCCAATTGCAATAATTTCACGTTGCGAAACATGGCGGTTTTCATCAAAGAGGCATCCGCATGACTTGGTTTGACTGCGCCGCAAATTAGTTACAGCGACATGCTTTACTTTTCCGCAATCGCAGCGAACGGCTACCCATGCTTGCCTTTGGTATCCTCGATTAATTAGATAAACTTGCCCCACTGTTACAAGCTTGGTAAAGCGTGTACCTATGGGGACTGTTACGACGGGTCGCGCCATATTAAACGTTAGCTCCACGGCGAGGGATTATGGAGTTGTAGCATCTCTTCTAGGGTTGCCGTGCATGTGAGGTGTATTTATTGCGAACAAAGCCCTTCGGATCGTGCGGTCTGTGAGCCACTCCACGTGGTTCCTTCTCGCCACACGCTGGCGATGTTTAGTGTCTCCAAGAGTTGAACGCAGGCGTCGCCGATATATTCATTAAAGACCGCAAGCATTTTCACGTACTCCATGCGGTCTGGGTAGAGAAAATGTCGATAAGACAATAGTTGGCCGATAGCTTCCCGAGTAGCGCTGACGGCGTCACCACGTCGGACCATCTTGACCTCGATAAGCCACTCGTTGCCGTTGTGTACAACGGTCATGTCCCGTGGATGTACTACGGTGTTCGGCGCTAGGCCTAGTGTGATGAGGAATTCGCCGTACTCGCGCACGACTGTCTCATGCATGCGACTTTTAGTGAGCGTCCGTGCAGTGACATTAGCGACGTAGTCGGCGGCGTTCTTAGGCTTGAACTCTGCGGGTCTATCGGTTCCCGTAGTAGGAGTACGGACCGTGGTGACGATCTTTCCCGGGACGGTCTGCCGAACCCCTTCTCGGACGCTAAGAGCTTCTTGATAAAGGCGAACGAACCGGTGAAGGTCCGCAACCATGATGCTCTCGTCAGGCAGGTCGGTAATCTTGTAGGTCGTAGCTAGGACGTTGCCGTATTCGTAATGGACCGGCAGTGCAGCCTTAGAACGCAGATCGATCGTTGCGTCGAGTCCTGCTACCAGCTCCGTGGGAAGAGCATCGCGGATGGCATCAGCCTGCCCTTTGAGGAGTTGACGGCCCCGAGCGGTCCCATGCTGGTCCACAAGCTCTGTCACACCCTGGTTCAGACTCAATGAGACCGTCTGCATATCTTGCGCAAACAGGTATACAACGTACATACCGTTCCGGGCTGTGGCGGTTTCATCGGGATCGAAAACAGCGATCCACGGAACGAAGGCACCAGCCCCCTTGCCTCCGCTCCCTGCGGGGAGGTAGCCGGCCGGGATCCATTGCTGAAGCTCAGTGCTGGCTTGACGCAACAGCTGCTGGGCTTCGCTCGACATGCTGAGCGATCGGTCGTAGGTCTCGCCGATGCGTCCGATAAGTCGCCGCAGCTCCATCGTTCGATCTCCTTGATTTCGGTGTGACGGCCACTGTACGCCGAGCTACCGACAACTGATCACATTAACGGCGGCGCATGGCCTGCGTCGTATTCGCGTCGTTGTGAATGGATTGCGAACCGGGCGGGCGGCGTTTTGGCAGCTCAGATGATGTGTGACCCCCTTCTAGATAGGGCTCTGTAAAACCGTCGGCTCAGCCTACGCAGGTTCAAGTCCTGCACCTGCCACCAGCAGCGAAAAGAGCCCCTGACCAGCAGAGATGCCGGTCAGGGGTTCTTTCGTCATGTCCGGCTGTTCCTGACTGTCGACGGCGCCCTACGGGAGTCTGTGTCGAATACGTGCCGAAGTTGCGGGCCCTGGTCGCGTCCCAGATCCGGCGCATCGCCTCGCCCTGCTGGCCGTGGATGCACTTGGCGTAGTCCTTCAGCAGGACGTCCACGCTGTGCCCGGCCCACTCGGCGACCTGGGGCGCCGGAACACCGGCGTTGAGCCACGTGGAGACGGCAGCGTGCCGAACCTCCGTGGCAAGATGAAGCACCGAAGGTTTTCAGCGAACCCCCAGGGTTTCTGCACTACCGGAGGTTCGCTGAAAAACGGCCCCGAATCTCCCCAGTGATCCGGCCGCTGATCTGCGGCTTTACATTGGGGTCCTCATCAGCCCTACGAGGGTTCGCAACGCGACGTCGACTTCAGCCCGGCCGTCACGGCGTGGCAGGTCCTCATCAGCCCTACGAGGGTTCGCAACCCATTGCTCTCGGCATCGGCGTCCCGTGCGTCCTCGTCCTCATCAGCCCTACGAGGGTTCGCAATAGCTGGATCGAGGCCACTTCCGGGAGGCCCTGCATGTCCTAGGGCGTGTTTAGAACGCTGTCGCGTTGATCGTGCCACGCCGGGATGATCTCGGTGTGACGCGTGGGGATCTCACCGATGAACAGTGGGCTGTGTTGAACTTCTGCTACCGGTATCGACGGCGGAGCGGCCAGCAGCCTCACGACAGCGCTGGACTTTCCCGTAGGGCTGTCACAGCGCGGACCTATGCTCGTCGCCATGTCGATATCGGCCACCCCCGCATCCCTGTCCTATGCCGACGCCGACGCCCGCCTGAGCGGCGCGTTGTCCGCCGCGTTCGAGAGTGAAGGAGAGTCGTCCGACTATGACAGCGTGCTGTTCTTCGACGGCGATCTCGCGGTCGACGGGGACTTCCTGGACGCCGTCAATGCCCTGCGAAGCGGGGACGACGAGGACGACGTCGAGCTGATCGTGATCACCGGCAATCTGACGGTCAACGGCCCGATCGCGCTCTATGAGGACCAGCCCGGACTCTACGTCGGCGGTCGCACCGAGGCCGAGACCCTGGAGGCCGGCGACTGCGAGATCTACATCCACGACGGCGCCTTCACGCACCTCGTCTACGGCTATTACAACCACGGCCGGCTACGGACCGGGACCGTCGAGACCCCTTGGGTGATCGACTTCGAACACGCCATGGACGTGCACGCCGTCGGCGGGCGCTGGGTGGACAACTTCGGCGACGCCAAGAACGCCGACTACGCCAAGCCGGGCATCGTCGAGGCGTTCGTGCCCGAGGTCGTCGACGCGGAGGACCGCTGTCTGGACGTCGATGCGTTCCTGGACCGGCTGCGGGCCGGGCTGCCGGTTCTGCGGCCCGGAGCCCGGACGGCGGCCGAGTCGGCCGAAGCCGACATGTCCCGGTCCCGGGCCGACCGAGTGGAGCACCTCGACCTGACCGATCGCAACCTCAAGGAGTTTCCCGCCGAGGTGCTCCAGATGCCGTGGCTTCGTACCCTGATCCTGGACGGCAACCCGATCGGCGAACTGCCCGAGGCGCTCGGGATGCTCACCCGGCTGGAGCACCTGTCGGTGCGCAACTGCGAGCTGACCGCCCTGCCGGAATCGATCGGCGACCTGGCCGCGCTCCGGGTGCTGTGCGTCGCCAGCAACCGGGACACGGACCTGGACACGGTCGAGTTCACCCTGCCGGCCGCCATCGGCCGGCTCACCGCCCTGGAGGAACTCGACATCTCCTACCTGTCCGTTTCCGTCGATACGGAGTCGGGGTCGGAGTGGGACCTGCCGGAGGTGACGCGGTTCGTCCTGCCGGACGCCTTCGGCGACCTGGTCGCGCTGCGCAAGCTGGTCGCCGACGGGACCGACGTCGTGTTCCCCGACTCCGCACACGGGCTGGCCGCCGTCGAGGAGGTGTCCATAACCGGCGGGAGCCACTACTTCCTGCGGACCTTCCCCGAGGCCGTCACCACCTTCCCGAACCTGCGCCGGCTCGACCTGAGCGGCAACTACTTCGACACCGTCCCCGACAGCCTGCTGCGGTTGACCCGCCTCGAAGAGCTCGACCTCGGCGACAGCCTCGGTCTGTTGCGCGACCCGCTGCCCGATCTCGGCCGCCTGCCCGCGCTGCGGGTCCTCGGCTTCGGCGGACACAGCCGCCGTGCTAGCACGCCCCTGCCGTCGCACGATTTCCTGCGGGAGCTGTTCGCCATGGAGCTGCCCCGACTGGAGGAGCTCCGGATCAGCCGGTGGCAGCGGAACACCAAGCGCCTCAAGCTCAAGCCCGAGCACTTCACCGGGATCGGGACGTTTCGTCGGCTGCGGATCGTCGACCTGAGGTTCAATCAGCTCAACGACCTGCCGGCGGATTTCGACACGCTCCCCGATCTGACGGTGGCCAACTTGTACGGCAACCTGTTCCCAGGGGCGGTCCGCGACCGGATCACCGCCGCACACCCGACCGCCCAGATCGACTTCGAGTAGGCGTTCGAGGTCGGCATGGCCGGCATGACAGCGGAGCCGGTCGCCGGGGATCACAGCCACTCACCAATCGCCGCGATCTGTACGGTGGCCAGGTAGCGGACGGCGAGCTTGTCGTATCGGGTGGCCACGGCCCGGTACCGCTTGAGCCGGTTGATCCCGCACTCCACGGCGTGCCGCAGCTTGTAGTCCTCCCGGCCGAATACCGGCGGTCGACCGCCGGCGCTGCCGCGACGTTTCCGCCCGGCAATCTGATCACGGCGCTCCGGGATCGTGGCCCGGATGCCCCGACGTCGCAGGTAGACGCGGTTGGCCTTCGAGCAGTACGCCTTGTCGGCCCGCACCCGATCCGGGCGCCGGTCGGCCCGTTGCCGCCACCGGCAACAACGGCTGCAGCACCGCCCACTGCGCATCACTTACGTCCCCACGCGCCACACCGAGATCATCCCGGTGTAGCGCGATCAACGCGACAGGGTTCTAAGACACGCCCTGGAACGCATGTGCGGCTGTCGGGCGAATATGCTGGGAAGCAAGAGGTCTTTCATTGGATTATCGAGCAAGGTGGAAATATTAATCATCGCCTTTTCGGAACGTTCGGGAGGTGGCAGTGGCGCATCCAAGGCAAGAAGAGCTACTGGCAGCCTTGCCCGTTGAGCTCAGGGATCAGTCAGCAGACCTTTCTGATGTGGGCTCCACCGAGTATGCCTTCCCGGCGGCTTGCCTAGAACAGGTATTCCGCATTCTCTTTGCTGCGGGTTTCGTGATCCTGGGCGGAGATCTCTGGCGTAAGACCGAATACCGGTTTGAGCCAGCTTTTCAGGGATGGTATGTGGAAGGCGCTGGCGATGATCCGGAAGCGGACTGGAGTCAATTCCTTCGCGTCATTCCCGATGGAGTAGAATATTTCGTCACTTTTGTTGTCCAGTAGGCGAGATGCGAAGTGCGGCGAAGGTGACATCTTTCTGATCTTCGGAGCCTGCACGAGCGGTTAGGTCAGCAGGCGCTTGCCTTGGATGAGGTTAGGTCCTGCTGCAGAGCGGTCGTCGAGACCCGGCCATGCCAAATGTGTGCCGAAATCGCTCCTTGGGAGGCATCGCTGCTGGTCAGAGTATTTCTGCGCTGGGACTGTAAAACGTCGGCTTGTCCTACGCAGGTTTGATTCCTGCACCTGTCACCAGCAAAAACGGCAGCTCAGAGCCCTGCGAGGGGCTCTTTCGCTTTCGGTGAC
Organism: Streptosporangium sp. NPDC001559; assembly: GCF_042893955.1. Taxonomy (NCBI): domain Bacteria; kingdom Bacillati; phylum Actinomycetota; class Actinomycetes; order Streptosporangiales; family Streptosporangiaceae; genus Streptosporangium; species Streptosporangium sp. NPDC001559. Next base: position 376,194 of record NZ_JBIAVG010000004.1, on the reverse strand, counting down.
ACGTGGCCAGGAGCAGCCGCGTGTCACCGCTCCACCAGTATGAGTTCAGTGATCTTTAAGGCGTTTTCCCAGGTCGCGCCGGGATTTTCGGGTGGCTCGGAATGATGGGACGGGTGATCGCGTCGATCAGACCACCTGGCGTGCGGGGCCAGATCGCGCACCGTCATGGGTGCCGGGGCTCGCATCCGCGCCGCTGAGCTCACCGAAGACCGCTATTCGATCTCGCCGAGGTCGAAGGCGACGTCGGCGAGGCGGACCGTCCGTACCTCCGGGTCGTCGAGAAGCTTGCGCAGGTCGGCAAGTTTCCAGCGGTCGACGACGAGCCCGTGCACGACGCCCGCCCTGGCCGTCTCGGCGAGCCACCAGTGGTCCAGTTCGAACGCGCTGAGGTCGTCCTCCTCGTCAAGCAGACTGACCCACCTGCGGAACTCCACCAGTGCCGCCTCGGGCTCGGTCTCGCACTGATAGCTGAAATCCGCCCGGACGTAGCCCTCGGTCATGTTGCGGTTCCAGACGACCGCGTTCAACGGGGGATCGCTGCTGGAGTCGTCGTGGTAGGGGGCCGGGGAGTAGATGTAGGAGACGTCCGCCCCTCCGCAGAGTTTGTGCCTGCGGTTGAAGGCGACGAGCCGCTCGGTGGTCATCGAGTGTGCGAACTCCACGACCGCGACGGCGTCGAGCGTCTGAGGGAGCCCGTCGATGGTCTCGCGGGCCTTTTCGGTCACCTCCCTGTCGACGCCGGGATCCTCGCCTACGGAGGCGATCACGTCGCCCAGGTTGCCGGACGGCCCGTCGAGGAAGGAGGCCCGGACGGTGCCGAACAGGTTCTCCACGATTTCGTACCTCGTCGAGCGCTCGTCGCGACCGGCCTGGCGCGTCTCCCCCCACAGCGTGTAGGTCGTCTCCAGCAATCCCTTGTTGCCGTAGGCGTGCGACAGGCGCTTGTCCGGGTTCGCGACACGGGCGGCCGTGCCGTACACCTGGGTCATCCGCTCGTCGGAGTCGACGAACACCCACAGAACCCGGTCGACCGCGCTGAAGGCCAGGAACAGCGCCGCGGTGACGGCCAGGACCTTGGCGAGGGATCTGCCCACGTACGCCCAGTTGGGCTCCCCCACGTTCATCACCGTGCGCTCCTGCGATCTAGATCAAATCGGGTACGGCGCACCATATCGCCCGAAACCGGTTTGGGCCGGGGGATCAGGCGAAGGCTCGGTACAACGGGTCGGCCGAAACGGCCGCCTGCCGGGATCGACCGCCAAGATCGCACGCCCACTGAAGGCCTCCGAGGGTTCCGGAGCCCTGGTCGTACGGCTTGCGCGTCGTCTATCCGCCTGTCGGCCACGTCCTTCTGCCCGTCGGGCGACCGCTCCGCCGCACTCGCTCCGGAGAAGACGTCCGTCCTGGCCGGTGCCGTACTCGGCGATGTGTTCTCGGAGAACCTCGACCAGCGTCGACGGGATCGGCACCGGCCGTACGTCGGCTCGGCCCCCGCTTCAAGAGTGGCGCGGTGCTGGGCGATCCTGCGGTCGCACTCGGCGATCTGGTGGCGGGAGGGATCCGTCGTTCGCCGCAGCGCAGAACCGGCCGGCCGGGGCGGCGGGACGGTGACCCGCGTGACACTATGCTCACTCGCGGTGCAGCCGTATATCGCCCCCCGGACCAATGGTTGAAGATCCGGTAGGCCCATAGGCTCGAACGAGGTCCCACACCGCAGCATCGGCGGACAGCGTGCTCCGTCGCGTCGGCGAAGAACACGCAGATCCCACCAAGGGAGGCACCTCGATGGAAGGCCGCCACGAACAGGACAGCGCGACCGCCGACGGCCAAACGTCGGCGTCCTTCCTGATCGACGAAGCACTCATGTTCTATTACCCGGCCGCACTGCGGGCCGTGGCCGCGACCGGCGTGGCGGATCATCTCGCGGACGGTCCGCGTACCGTCGAAGACCTGGCCCGGCGTACGGGTGTCAACCCGCAGAGCCTGTACCGGGCCCTGCGGGTGTCGGCGACCCGCGGGATCTTCGAGGAGTTGGACGACGGCCGGTTCCGCCTCACCCCTGCGGGGGACGCGCTGCGTACGGACGCGCCCCTGTCAGCGCGGTCGGCCGTACTGATGCTCACGGACCAGTCGATGTGGCGGCCCGCCGGCGAGATGGAACGCTGCCTGCAGCAGGGCGGCCCGGCGTTCGACGACATCTTCGGCATGCCGTTCTTCGACCATTTCGCACAAGATCAGGCGACGGCGGCCGTCTTCCACCATGGGATGGCGGCCATGTCCGCCCAGGAGAACGCGCCGATCGCCGCGGCCTGCGAATTCCCCGACTCGGGAGTCGTCGTCGACGTCGGCGGCGGCCAGGGCGGGCTGCTGCTGGCGGTGCTGGGCCGGAGGGACGGCCTGCGAGGTGTGCTCTTCGACGCCGAGCACGTCCTGCGAGACCACCTGCTGGACGTGGCGGAGACCGGTGGCCGTTGGGAACTGGCCGTGGGGGACTTCTTCACCGAGGTCCCCAAAGGGGACGTCTACCTGCTGAAGCGCATCCTGCACGACTGGGAGGACGACCAGTGCGTGACCATTCTGCGCAACTGTCATACGGCGATGCGTCCGGGCGGGCGGATCCTGGTCATCGACGCGGTCGTTCCGCCCGGCAACGCCCCGCACCAGGCGAAGCTCGTCGACCTTCTGCTGATGGCCTCTCTCGTCGGTCGTGAGCGCACGGCGCAGGAGTTCTCGCAGCTTTTCGAGGCGGCCGGTCTGCGACTGTCCCGCGTCGTCCCCACCGGTACCGTCCTGTCCGTCGTGGAGGCGACTCCGAAGGACCCGGACGGCTGATCCCGGCCCGCGCCGAGCCTCCGGCGAACGGGCGAGGAATCCTGTGCCGCGGGAGGTCTCCGCCTGGCCGTCCGCCGTCACCGCCCCGCGGGGTCGAGCCGGTCTGCCCGAGCGACGACGTCAACGGGCACCGGCGCGCGCTCCAGGCGACTCCGTCGTACGGCCGGGAGGCGGTCGGTCCGTCTCCCGCCAGGCGGGAGCGGCAGGCGGGCTCCTCCCGAGTCCGCACGCCGTGGGGAGGAGGCAGCGCCCGAAGCGTTCCGGGTCGTCTCAGGCCTCAACGCGTGAGGTCACGGCCGTTCGAGGGCCGGGCCGGTCTCGGTGGGCCCACCTTCGGGGAGGTCACGGACGGGTGGCCACCAGCAGATCGACCACGTAGGTCTCCTCCAGGGTCTCGTCGGGGAAGGCGTCGCGCAGGCGTCGACGCTCCTCGGTGAGGAAGGCGTGGGCCGCGGCCTGGTCGAGGACGAGGAACGCCGAGCGGCTGCCGATGTTGGCGAGGTGTGTGTCGAAGGAGACCGTTCGCTGCCAGCGGACCAGCCGGCGGACGACCCGTAGCCCGGTCAGACCGGTGAGCCGGATGGCCTCGCTGTCGTCGGGACGTGTCACGGGGTGCGGGGGCACTCCGCAGTGATGCGCGATGCGCTCGTCCTGGGCGCGGATCCACGGGACATCGAAGGCGTTGGTGTTCCACCACAGGGCGAGCGAGCCACCCGGGCGCAGGACGCGCAGTGCTTCCGGGACAGAGCGCTCGATATCGGTCCACTGCCAGGACTGCGCGTACGTGATGAGGTCGTGAGAGGAGTCGGCCAGCGGCAGGGCGTTGCCGTCGCCCCGGACGATCGGCACGTCAGGGAGCACCCGGCGGAACTCGGCGACCATCGCCTCGCCGGGCTCGACGGAGATCACGTCGGCGCCCCGTTCACGCAGAAGCCTGGTCGCGATTCCGGTTCCCGCGCCGATGTCCGCGACACGGGCACCCGCCAGTGAACGGCCCAGCGATTCCTCAACGACGTCAAAGAGCGCGGGAGGGTACGAAGGACGGCTCGCCTCGTACTGGGCGGCTGCCGCGTTGAACGAATGAGCGCGTGATTCGGTGGTCATCTCCTCATTGTCGTTATCCGGTTCATGCCGACGATCGTTTTCGGTCGAGCCGCGAGTGGTGGAAATGTCGCCGATCGCACGGTGAAAATTGGTGGAGAGAATTCACTTTTCGGGGAACCGTGGTGGGCCGTTCACGACGCGCTTCCGGAACCGACGGGCATACGCCTCAGCCGGGCCGCGCCGACGGCGTTGAGACCTACGCCCCAGATGAGGAGGACGGCGGCCCACTGCAGCCATGCCAGAGGGGTCATCTGGCCGGAAAGCAGGTTCCGGGCGGTGGCGTACGGTGCCAGCCAACCTTGGGCGGGACTGGTGCGCAGCACCAGCCACAGGCCCATCGGCAACACGATGGTGCCGAGGCAGGCGACCACGGGTGACCGTAGTAACAGGCCCAGTGCCGTACCCGTCAGCTGGGCCACGACCTGCACCAGCACGCCGCCCAGGACGAGGGTCTCCACGTTGAGCCAAGGGTTCACGCCGGGGGCGGCCGGAGCGAGGGTGAGGGCCAGGGCGCAGGTCAGGGCCCCGAACACGCCGAAGGCGGCGGCCAGGAGGGTCGCCGCCAGCAGGGTCGGGGCGAGCCGTGCCGTACGAGGCGCTCTGCGCAGGTCGTGGGAGAGCAGTACGCCCAGGAACGGCACCGTGATCGACATCAGGCTCTGCGCCGCCTCCGTGAGAGCGGCGAACGTCCGGCCTGCGGGCGGTGCCGTGCTCATGCCCACGGCCGCCGCCGCGCCCGCCAGCAGGGTGATCGCGACCAGCCGGCGGCGGTGCCGTGTTCCGACGGAGCGCCGGAGCGCGTCGCCCAAACCGTTGTCAGCGTTCACTGGACATTCCCTCCAAAATTCGCCCCGTCCACTTTTTATGGCATATATCGCGCGATTGTTGAAGACATAGGCATTAATCCGGATAGCCCAGATCGAAGGCGGCGTCGGTCAGGTGGGCCGTTCTCACCTCCGGGTCGTCGAGGAGTTCACGGAGGGCCGCGAGTTTCCAGCGGTCGAGGAGGAGGGCGTGCACGACGCCTTCCTCGGCCGCTCCGGTCAACTGGTACGGCGTGAGCCCGAATTCGCGGAGGTCGTCCGTTTCGCGGAGCAGCTCGGTCCATCGGCGGAACTCGGCCAGCGCTGTCGCGGGTTCGGCCTCACACCGGTAGGTGGGGCTGTCGCCGGGGAGCATGCCGCGGTTCCAGACGATCGCGTTCGTCCGGGGCACGAAGGAGGAGTCGTCGTAGAAGGACGGGTCGTAGACGTAGGAGACGTCCGCTCCCGCGCAGATCCGGTGTTTCCGGTTGAAGGCGATGAGCTGTTCGGTGGTCATCGCGTGGGTGAACTCCACGACCGCGACGGTTTCGAGCGTCTTCGGGAGGGCGTCCACGGTCTTGCGGGTCTTCTCGGCGAGCGCGTCGTCGGCGCCGGGATTCCTCTCCACGGCGGTGATCGCGTCTCCCAGGGCGCCGGAGGGGCCGGAGAGGGAGGGGGCTCGTACGGTGCCGAACAGGTTCTCCGTGATCTCGTACTCCTGTCGGGGCTGGTCATGACCGGCCCGGCGGCGTTCCCCGGTCAACGTGTAGGTCGCGCCCAGCAGCCTTCCACCGTCGCTGTAGCCGTCCGACAGGCGTTTGTCGGGGTTCGCGACACGGGCGACCGTGCCGTACACCTGGGCCAGTCGTTCGTCGTCGAGGTCGACGTATCTCGCCAGGAGCCCTTCGGCCGCGTTGAACGCCAGGAACAGCATGACGCTGACGCCCATGACCTTGAGGAGGGACCTGGCCGCGTACGCCCAGTCGGGCTCTCTCGTGTTCATCGCCACGCTCCGGTGATCTAGCTCAAGGAGCACCATAGCCACCCAGATGAAGAAATATGGTGAAATTTCGTCGAAAGGTGCTCGTAATAGAGAGCCTCCGGCTGGAACGGGAGATTTTCCGATCGGCACCTGGCCATGATTGTGGGATGAATTCCCTCAGGGTCGTTTTCGCGGTTGCCATGGCCGGAGCGTTTCTCACCTCCTGTGGTTCGGCGCCGACCTCCTCCGCTCAGGCGAAGAGCGGCGTGACGGCCACGCCGACGGGAAGCGCCACCGGCGAAAGCCTTTATCCCCCCGGCTTCGATCCCGGTGCCTACACGCCGCCGGACGACTGGCAGGAGGCCTGCAAAAAGAACTACACCGCTTTCGCCGTCCCCCTGCTCGCCGGATGGAACGCGATCCGGGGCCTTGTCGAGAATTCGGAGTATTCCTCCTACCACTCCGGGTCACTCAAGGTGATCCACGAAATGCTCACCGAGCCCGCGCAGCGGAAGGTCCTGAAAGCCTGCCTGCGGGCCGATCCGGTGGTCGGGGGCCGGTTCGAGCACGGTGTGGCGGCCCTCGGGGAGGTCGTGGACATCGTCTGCCGGGGGGAGGAGGCGCGGTCGTGCGGGAGGTGGGAGCTGACGGCGGACGAGCGGGCCGTGCTGGGCAGGAGCATCCCGAGGGTGCTCGCCGCGCTCCCACCGAAACGCCAGGAGGGAAGCGCGAACGTCTCCGGCCAGGGCTGACGCGACCGGGACCGCCGGTGTGGCCGGCGTCCCGCTCCTTTCGCCCGGTGCGCCCCGATCAGGTTCCTTCGCCCGGAAGATTCGTCGCCACACTTGGAAATAGAACCCCTGGGGGGTATGTTGATGCCACACGACGACATACCCCCCGTGGGTAATGAGAGGAGAGGTCCATGTGCACTGCGTGCGCGTGCGGCACCCAGAACGGCGACTCCGCGCAGGCGGTGACCGGTGGCGCCGAGGCGGCTGAGGCGAACGTCTACACGGTCAGCGGCATGACCTGCGGCCACTGCGTCTCGTCGGTCTCCGCCGAGATCGGCAAGGTCGGCGGCGTGACCGACGTCCGGGTCGACCTGTCCAGCGGCGCGGTCACCGTCAGTGGAGCGGGCTTCTCCGACGAGGAGATCCGCGTGGCGGTCGAGCAGGCGGGTTACGCGCTGGCCACCGCCTCGCCCGTCGGCGCCGCCTAGAAGGCACCCCCTGGGGGTAGCGAACGCGACCTGTGGGCGGTGCCGTACAGGGGGCGGCGTTCTCCAGGAAACAAGGCGCCGCCCGGGAACAGGCCGCCCAAGGACAAGAACCAGAATCAGCTGCCCGATAACAGGTGGTGGGCGTGCATTGGCGTGCACGCCCACCGCGGGGCCGGTCGAGTCGAATCACACCCAATCCCCACCCCCATCCTGCCTCGTCGGCGGGAATGCGAGAAATCAGGAGTGCGGCATGAATGCCGTCAATCCACGCAGGTGGCAGGCACTCATCGTGCTCGCCGCCGCGCAGTTCATGGTCATCATGGACACCTCGATCATCGGTGTCGCCCTGCCCGACATGCAGCGCGACCTCGGCTTCTCCCCGGGCGGTCTGCAGTGGGTCTTCAACGCCTACGTCATCGCCTTCGGCGGCCTGCTGCTCCTCGGCGGGCGGCTGTCCGACCTGCTCGGCGCCCGTAAGGTCTTCACCACCGGCTGGATCATTCTGATCGCCGGATCGGTCGTCGCCGCGGCGGCGAGCACCGCCTGGGTCGAGATCCTCGGCCGCGGCATCCAGGGAGTCGGCGGAGCGCTCATCGCCCCCGCCTCGATGACCCTGCTCATGATGCTCTTCGGGCACAACCCCCGTGAGCTGGGAAAGGCCATGGCCCTGTACGGCGCGGCCGCCCCGGCGGGAGGAACGGCGGGGGTGTTCCTCGGCGGCGTCATCACCGAGTACCTGAGCTGGCCGTGGGTCTTCATCGTCTACGTGCCCATCGGCCTGGCCACCCTGGCGGCCGTGCCCGCGCTGCTTCCCTCCGTCCAGGGCAGACGCGGTTCGGTCGACGTGCTGGGCGCTGTCTCCGTGACAGCGGGAATCGCCCTGGCGGTCTACGCCATCGTGCGGGCCCCCGAGCAGGGCTGGACCTCGGCGGCGACGGTGCTTGAGTTCGCCGGAGCGCTCGCGCTGCTGGCGCTGTTCCTGGTGGTCCAGCGCACCGTTCGCGAACCCCTCATGCCGCTGGCCGTCTGGCGCACCCCGGGCCTGGCCACCGCGAACCTCGCGATGACGCTGCTCGGCGCGGCCTGGATCCCGATGTGGTACTTCCTCAACCTCTACCTTCAGCAGGTCCTCGGCTACGGCGCGTTCCCCAGCGGCGCAGCGCTGCTGCCGATGACCGTCGCGATCATGATCTTCATGATCGGCATCACCGCCCGGCTGCTCGGCCGGTTCGGCGCCAAGCCGCTCATCGTCATCGGCCTCGCGGTCATGGCGGCGGGTGTCGGAGGCCTGTCCCTCGCCCGGTCGGACGGCGTGTTCGCCGTGGACGTCCTGCCCGCCTCCCTGATCGCGGCCGTGGGAATGTCCCTGGCGTACATCCCGGCGATGATGTCGGCCATGTCAGGGGTGGGGCCGCAGGAGAGCGGACTGGCCTCGGGCATCGTCAACACCACCTACCAGATCGGTTCGGCGATCGGCCTGGCGGCCATGACCGCGATCGCCACCTCCCGGCCGGTCGAACCGGGTGACCTCGCCGGTCTCACCGACGGTTTCCAGGGCGCCTTCGTCGGCGCGGGAACGGTGGCCGCCGTGGGAGCCGTCCTCGCCCTGCTGCTCATCCGCAGACCGAAGCGGGTGGCCGAGGGCACGGGTGGGGAAAAGGAGACGGCCCACGCGTGAGACGGCTTCGGGGGTCCGCTTCGGCGGGCCCTCGAATCGTCGTTCCAGCCGTGGACCGGCCAGGCGATCCCGGTTCCAGGGGACGATCCGGCACGTCTCGCCGTATGCGATAGAAGTAGGAAGCATGGCCACAGAACATTCGCCCGTGAAACTCGTGAGGCTCGGCGTGAGCGTCCGGACGGGGGTGATGTTCGGCGCGGTGTTCGGGGCGGTGACCTCCCTGGTCAACGCGACCTCCAACCACTACGCGGACCTCGAAAGCCGGGCTGCCACGACCAGCGGGGCGTCGGCCATCGAGATCGCGAGCGTGATGATCGACTCCGGGTGGGCCTGGGCGGGACTGGCTGTCGCCATGGGATGGCTGGCGGCCCGCACCATGGAGGGCGGCCCCGGGGAGAGGATTCCCAGGCCGCTCGTCCGGGGGGCCGTCACCGGGGCCGTGGCGCTGCTCGCGGCCACGGCGGCCTACGCCTTCGTGGACACCGTCTGGAGAGGTGAACCGCTGCTCTCCTGGTATCTCTCCGAATCGCCCATATGGTGGGTGGCCGGTGTCGTCCTCGGGGCGCCCCTGGGGGCCGTGGGCGCCTGCGCCGTACGGCCGGGAGTGATCGGTCTTCTCGCGAGGACGGTCGTGCCGGTCGGGGCGGCCGTGCAGATGGTCGTGCTTCCTCCGGGCAGGAACGAGCGGATCACGACCATCGGTCAGACGGTCGTGTGGACGCTCGCCGTCCTGTTCGTCGGCTTCGTCGGCGTCCGCTTCCTCAGCGGACGCCGTTCCGCACCACCGGTCCCGTAGCCCGAGTGAACGCCCGGGGCATCGGCGAAGCCACGCCGGGTGCCGACCGTCCCTGCGCCGGGAGGCCTGGCGAACCGGGACTCAGCGAAGGAACTCCAGGAGCACCGGGGCGATGGCCTCGGGGGCGGGGCCGTGGCCCTGGCCGGGAAGGACGCGGCGGGCCGCGTTGGGCAGGGCCACGGCCACCGCGTCGGCGGCCTCGGGGAGACCGGGGAAGGTCTGGTCACCGGAGTAGACCACCGTCGGCACGGTGACCGAGGACCAGCGACCGGCCCAGTCGGGGTCGACGTTGATCTCGTGGACGCCGGCGAGGTCGTAGACGAGCGTCGGGGCGACGGAGACCATCTCCGCCCAGCCGGGAGACTGGGCCATCCCGTCGACGACCTCGGCCGGAACCCCGATGACCGAGGTCAGGTTGTAACGCATCGCCTCGTCGTTCTCACCCTTGGCCAGCAGGGCGCGCAGCGCGGCCAGGTGCTCGGTGTGGTCGGCACCGGCGAACAGCGGTGGTTCGTAGAGCGCCAGCGCGGTGACGCCGATCCCGGCCTCCGCGGCGGCCAGGGCCACGGTGGCTCCTGAGGAACTGCTGTAGAGGGTGGCGGTCCCTCCGACGGCCTTGACCAGCGCGGCGAGATCCTCGACCTCGCGCTCAAGCGCCCACGGCGCGGTGTCACCGGAGCGCCCACGGCCGCGCCGGTCGTAGTCGACGGCGGTGAAGCCCTCGGCGGCGAGCAACCGCGCGACCTGGCCGGTGTTGTGGTCGATGGCACGGTGCTGGGTGGCGCCGCCGACGAAGACGACGGCGGGTCCGTCACCGTATCGGTCATAGTCGATGACCGTGCCGTCCTGAGAGATGACTGTGCTCAAGATCCTGTCTCGATTCGTGAGGTCGGGTGAAGGGCGCGTGAGCGCGCCGCCGTCGCGGCCCAGAGTAGGGGCGGGGACCGACAACTCTCGGTCCCTCCCTCGGTGACCAGGTCGACATCCAGGCGTTCTCGCCTGGTGAAGGCGCCAACGGAGTGGGGGTAAGTCCGATTTGATAGCACATGTAACATGCGTCTCGCCTGACCGATTCAGCACCAGTCCGAGCGAGGAGCGGCTGTGCGAGACATCACCGTGTTCAGCGGAAGCGCCCACCCTGAACTGGCGGAGGAGATCTGCTCCCACCTGGGGACACCGCTGCATCCGGTAAGGATCAAACGGTTCGCCAACGACTGTCTTGAGGTGCAGTTGCAGGCCAACTGCCGGGAACGGGACGTGTTCCTGATCCAGCCGCTCGTCCCGCCGGTTCAGGAGAACCTGGTCGAGCTGCTGCTGATGCTGGACGCCGCGAGAGGGGCGTCGGCGGCCAGGACGACCGTGGTGATGCCGCACTTCTCCTACGCGCGCTCCGACAAGAAGGACGCCCCGCGCATCTCGATCGGGGCGCGGCTGGTCGCCGACATCCTGGCGACCGCGGGCGCCGACCGGGTGCTCACCATGACCCTGCACTCCCCGCAGGTGCACGGCTTCTTCAGCGTGCCGGTCGACCACCTGCACGCCCTGCGTGAGCTGGCCGCCCACTTCCGGCAGTACGACCTGTCCAACACCGTCGTCGTCTCTCCCGACCTGGGCAATGCCAAGGAGGCCGCGGCCTTCGCCCGGTTGCTGGGCACCGAGGTCGCGATGGGGGCCAAGCAGCGCTTCAGCGACGACCGGGTCACGATCGGCTCGGTGATCGGCGACGTCGCCGGCAAGGACGTCATCGTCCTGGACGACGAGATCGCCAAGGGCACGACCGTGATCGAACTGCTCGACCGGCTCCGCGAGCGGGACGTCAGGTCGGTGCGGATCGCCTGTACCCACGGGGTGTTCGCCGCCGGGGCCCTCGACAGGCTGGGGGAGCAGCCGGAGGTCGAGGAGATCGTCTGCACCAACACCGTCCCGCTTCCCGAGCTCAAGCCGGACTCCAAGCTCCGCGTCCTGTCGATCGCCCCCGTGCTCGCCGAGGCCATGCGCCGCATCCACGACGGCGAGTCGGTCAGCGCCCTGTTCGACGCCTCCTGAAACCCGGAGTCGCCGTACGGGAAGACGTCGTACGGGAAAGGCGTCTTTCCCGTACGGGGAGCCATTACGAGAATGCGGTCCTTCTGGTTTCCCGGCTTCTCGAAAACGGCGTTCACAAAGAGGTCGGAAACCAGAACGCCCACGAGGACCGCGTTCTCGCGTCCATGATTTTCTCCAGGTCACGGGTTGACGTCGAAGCGCGTTCTTGTGCCCTTCTTCCCGGCCTCCCAGGATGAGGTCCCGCAGCCCCTCCGACACGCCGGAAGGGACGACAGCGACACAGACCGTGGAAATTCCGGACGGGCGGCGGGGACGTGGCCGATGGATCCGGTCCATTCCGAGGCCGGTCTCGTCGTACGGCACCCGCCGATCGGCAGGGTGCGGGGGAGGGGTTCGTCCCGGACGGCGAACTCACGCTCAAGAGGGTCATCCGCCGAGCGCGTCCCACAGGGTGGCGAACTCCTCCTCGGTCAGCGGGTTCAGGCCGAAGTCGTCGGGATAGAGCGGGCCCTCGGCCAGGAAACCGTGTTCGTCGGAGATGTGCCGCCACGAGTACCGGCGGGCGACGCCGTCGGAGCCGAGTTCGGCGTGCCTGACGGGCCAGTACTCGCCGCCGTCGTCGATGACGGCCTCGAACAGCCACACGTGGCCGTCACCGTCCCTGCCGTACCAGTACCAGTGCCGCCGGTCGCTCTCGTCGAGCGCCCGGATCGCCGCCCTGCGTGGTTCTTGGGACATCGTGCTCCTTTGCGTAATGTGAAATACGCTACTTTCCGTTATGTTGCGTGTTCTTGGTCCGCTCCAGGCGGAGATCAACGGTCGTCCTGCGGACCTGGGCGCCTTCCGGCAGCGGGCCGTACTGGCTCGGCTGGTCGCCGCGGGCGGCCACGTGGTCTCGACAGATCGTTTCATCGACGACCTCTGGCGCGGACAACCCCCGCCCAAGGCGCTGGCCGCGCTCCAGGTGTACGTGTCCAACCTGCGACGGACCCTCGAACCCGACCGGCGGCCCCGCACCCCCGCGACCGTGCTGGTCAGCGCCGCGCCCGGCTACCGGCTGCGGCTCGAACCCGAACTGGTCGACGCCTGGGCCTTCGCCGCGACGGTCGAGGAGGCCACCGCGGCGCTCGCCGGAGACGAGGCGGCGCGGGCGCTCGACCTGCTGGACCGGGCGCTGGCGCTGTGGCAGGGACAGGCCTACGCCGAGTTCGCCGACCAGGAGTGGGCCGTAACCGAGGCCGCGCGCCTCGACGACCTGCGGCTGGCCGCCGTCGAACACCGCGCCGAGGCGCTGCTCGCCCTCGGCCGCAACGCCGAGGTGCGGCTCGAACAGCACGTCCGCGCCCACCCGCTCAGGGAGAACGCCGTACGGCTGCTCGCCCTGGCCCACTACCGGGCGGGGCGGCAGGCGGACGCGCTGGCCGCGATCAGGAGGGCTCGCGAGACCCTCGCCGAGGAGCTCGGCGTCGATCCCGGCCCCGAACTGCGCGCCCTGGAGAGCGACATCCTCACCCACGCGGCCCGGCTGCGCTCGGCCGTACCCGAACGTCCCCTGCCGTCCCCACGCCCGGGGCCGTCCGAGGAACCGGCCGTCGAGATGGTCGGCCGTACGGCGGAGCTGGCCGCGCTCGACGCCGTCGCCGACGGCCGTGGGCCGCGCACGGTCTGGATGGGAGGGGAGGCGGGCGCGGGCAAGAGCACGCTCGCCAACGCCTTCGCCCGGCGCCTGGCGGCGAGGGGATGGCTGACCGTCACCGGGCGGTGCCCGGAGACCGACGGCGGGGCGCCGCCCGCCTGGGCGTGGAGCGAGGCCCTGCGCGCCCTGGCCGCCGTCCGCCCGCCCCAGGAGGACCTCGCCGTACGGCTGGCGCCCCTGCTGGCCGACGACACCCCGGCGACCGACCGGTTCCGGCTCGCCATGGCGGCCGAGGACTACCTGACGCGCGTCGTGACCGGGCGGACCCGGCTGCTGGTCGTGCTTGAGGACGTCCACCGCGCCGACACCGAGACGCTGCGCCTGCTGCGCCACCTGGCCGTACGGCTCGCGACCGTGGAGATCATGGTGCTGGCCACCTACCGGAGCGCCGAGACGACCGACGACCTTGAGGCGACCTGGGCGGCCCTGGCCGGGCGGGAGACCCACCGGCTCGCCCTGGACGGCCTGGACGTCGCGGACGTGGCCACGCTGCTGCGGGAACGCTCGGGACGCGACGTCGATCCGGAGACCGTCCGCGCGGTCGCCGAACGGACCGGGGGCAACCCGCTCTTCGTCTCCGAGACGGCCAGGCTGATCGGCACGGACGGCACGGGAGCCGCCCTGGCCCTGCCGCCCGGGGTACGGGACCTGATCAGGCGCAGGATCGCCAGGCTGCCCGCGACCGCGCGGACCACGCTGCGGGACGCGGCGGTCGTCGGCAGGGACGTGGACGTGGACGTGCTGCTCGCGCTCGAAGGGTCCGACGAGGACACCGTGCTCGAAGGGCTGGAGGCGGGCGTCATGACGGGGCTGCTGACCGAGCCGGCCCCCGGGCGGGTGCGCTTCGCCCACGTCCTGGTCCGCGAGACGCTCTACGAGGACACGCCGGGGCTGCGCCGTACCCGGTTGCACGGCAGGGTCCTCGGGGCGCTCGAACGGGTCAGGCCGGGTGACGTCCCGGCCCTGGGACACCACGCGCTGGCCGCCTCGACCCCGGCCACGGCCGGGCGGGCGGTGCCGTACGTGGTGGCGGCGGCGCGGCGGGCGGCGGACCTGCACGCCCACAGGGAGGCGGGGGCCCTCTATCGGGGCGCCCTCGGCCTCGTCGAGGACGACCGGGAACGACTGGACCTGCTGTGCGGCCTGGTGGGCGCCGAGGCGCACGTGGGCGACGTGCTGGCCGCCAGGGCGGGCCGGCGGCGGGCCATCGAGGTGGCGCGGCGGCTCGGCACGGGGCTCACCCGGGCGCTGACCGCCTACGACGCGCCGGTGACCTGGTCGATCCAGCCGGCCCGGCGGGTGGACGAGGAGTTCGTCGCCGCCGTCGAGGAGGCCCTGACCGGCGAGAACGACGACGAGACCCGCTGCAGGCTGCTGGCCACGCTCACCTTCGAGCTCGAAGGGCACCGGGAGGAGGAGTGCGAGGTCCACAGCGCCGAGGCGCTGCGCCTGGCCAGGGAGTCGGGCCGCGCCGAACTGGTCTGCCTGGCGCTCAACGCGCGCTACTTCGTCCTGCTGACGCCGCACCGGCGGGCCGAGCTCGAAGCGGTCGGGCGGGAGCTGGTGGAGCTCGGCGGGCGCGCCGGGCTGCCCGGATACCGGATGCAGGGTCACCACGCGCTCTTCATGGTGAGCCTGGGCCGCAACGACCTGGCCGCCGCCCGTCACCACGCCGACCGGGCTCTCGAACACTCGACCACCGGCCAGCTCGGGCTGGCGCTGAGCGTGCTGGCGATGCTGGACGCCCTGGTCCTGCTGGTCCGGGGCGACTTCGCCGCCGCCGAGCTCTCCTACACGCGTACGGCGGAGCGGATGGCGGCGGCCGGGGGGCCGCACGCCCTGGCCATCGGAGTCTTCGGCCGGTTCGTGACCCGCCTGGCCGGTGGGCTGCCCCAGGACGTCGAGGAGATCAGGGCCGTTCACGAGCTGATCCCGCACGACGCCTCGGAGCTGCTGGCCGCGGCGCTGGTGGCCGAGGGAAGGCACGAGGAGGCCAGGGCGGTCTGGGAGCCGTACTGGCGGGCCAGGCAGGACTACTACTGGCTGATCCGGTTGACGCTGCGGGCCCGTAACGCCGTGGCCCTGGGCGATCGGGAGGTCGCCCGGCGGTGTTACGAGGACCTGCTGCCGTGGGACGACGAACTGGCCGGGCTGTCGTCGGGCTCGGTGACCCTGGGGCCGGTCGCGCACGTCCTCGGGGACCTCGCGGAGCTCCTCGGCGGGGACGGGGCAGGCCATTACGCCAGGGCCGTACGGGTCGCGGAACGGGTCGGTTCCCCGCACTGGGCGCGCGAGGCGGACCGAGCCCTGGCATCGGCGGCCTCGGAGCGCGAGGACTGAGAGCGCTCAGCCGTCCGCGAGGGGGCCGTAGATCAGCCTCTTGCGGCGGCGGTGGCCGCCGCGCAGCAGGGAGAGCAGCACCGTCAGCGCGGGACCCGCCATCCTGCGCAGCCGGACCAGCTCCTCGGGCCTGGCGTACTCCTCGATCCTGGGCAGCTCGGTCCTGATGTCACCGCCCTTGCGGACGGCCTTCTCGACCTTCTCCCAGTCGGCGACGGACACGTACTTCATGATGATCGGGAAGAGCAGTCGTTCCTCCTCCTCGATGTGCTCGTCGAGCATGTCGGCGAGCCTGGTGAGCAGGGCCGCGAGGCGGGAGGCGTCCCCGGTCGAGACGGTCGAGACGAAGGCGGCGACCTGGCCGACGACCTCCGCGAGCAGCGGGTCGAGTTCCGAGTGGTCGTCGCTCAGGTCCCGAAGGTCGACCTCGGCCCCCGCGGACCGTTCGATGACGGGCCAGAGCACCTCGTCCTCCGACACGTGATGGTGGTGGATGCCCGCGCACAGCCGGGTGACGTAGGCGCCGATGGCCGCCGCGCGTGCCACGTCGGCCGTCTGCCTTCCCTCGGCCAGCTCGGAGGCGAGTACGGCAAGGCGGCGGGTCTCCCCTCGCATGGCGCGATGGGTGATCTGGAAACCCAGCAGTTCGGGGGTCGTCACGGCTCTCTCCTCGTGGTGTGTCTCGTGGTGAGACCACGATGCGAGAGGCCGCTTATGTGGCACTTGGTGGCCACTTGGCGTGGGCGCTGGCCCCGGTCCCGTGATGATCCGGATTGATTTCGCATCACGCCGCCGAGCCGTGTATGGTTACACCTGTCCGCAGCGACGAGGCGAGGAAAAAGCGCCAAGTCAGAGTGGACAGGCCCCTTTAGCTCAGTCGGCAGAGCGTCTCCATGGTAAGGAGAAGGTCTACGGTTCGATTCCGTAAAGGGGCTCGACAGCCTCCAGGCCCTGACCAATCGGTTGGGGCTTTCGGCTTGGGTGGACGTTGAGGCCCACCGCAAGACGCTCAAGAACCCGGCGAGTGGACGGGGCATAACCGGGGAAACCCGGAAGATGGCCCTGACCTGCGCAAGTACGCAGTCAGTCCACAGGTCGGGTATCCTTGCGGGGGCCGTCACTCAGATGGCTCCAAGGCGGAGTAGCTCAGTCAGGCAGAGCAAACGGCTCATAATCGTTGTGTCGCCGGTTCAAGTCCGGCCTCCGCTACTACCCTCCCGGTCTCCCTTACGGGGTGCCGGTGCGGGTTGTCCCAGTCCCGAACGTAGAAAGGCACTCCCAAGTGGCTGCCACCGACGTTAGGCCGAAGATCACGCTGGCCTGCCAGGAGTGCAAGCACCGCAACTACATCACGCGGAAGAACCGGCGCAACGACCCGGATCGGCTTGAGCTGAAGAAGTACTGCCCCAACTGCAAGACGCACCGGGCGCACCGCGAGACCCGCTAGTTCTCGCGAGGACTCCCGCATCTCGTCCGGGAGACGGCTGCCTCGGTAGCACCCGCAAACTCAACGCGAACCGGCGTCCTCTTCGAGGGCGCCGGTTTGTCGCGTTCGCACAGCTTTCCTGCCCGGGCGTTGACCATGACCGACAGCCGCGCGAGGGCCGGGGAGGGCTACGGTTTCCTGGTGGCCGTACCGGCGGCCCCCAACCAGCTCGATATCCGTAAAGGAGCACGATGGCTCTGAACCGCGATTTCGTCGGGCGGGCGTCCACGCCCTCTCCGCCCTACGAGGTCAGCCGTGTGAAGATCAGGGAGTTCGCGGCGGCGATCGGGGACGACAACCCGGTCTACCGGGACGCCGAGGCCGCGCGGGCCGTCGGTCACCCGGACGTGATCGCCCCGCCGACCTTCCCCATCGTGTTCAGCCTGGCGGGCGGCTCGATCCTGGCCGACCCTGAGCTGGGGCTCAACTTCGCCATGGTCGTCCACGGCGAGCAGCGTTTCGAGTACCAGCGGCCGATCCACGCCGGTGACGAGCTGGTCACCGTCTCGACGGTGACCGACATCCGCAGCGTGGGCCGCAACGAGCTCATCACCGTCAGGAGCGACGTCTCCACGGTCGAGGGCGAGCCGGTCTGCACGACCTACAACACCATCGTCGAGCGCGGAGGGGCGGGCTGATGGCCGCGACGGTCAAGTACGACGACGTCGAGACGGGGCAGGAGATCCCCGCCGTCGACTATCCGGTCCGCCGCGTCAACCTGGTGATGTACGCCGGGGCCTCCGGCGACTTCAACCCCATCCACTGGAACGAGCGCTTCGCCAAGGCCGTCGGCCTGCCCGACGTCATCGCGCACGGCATGTTCACCATGGCCCAGGGCGGCCGGTTCGTCACCGACTGGGCGGGCGACCCCGGTGCCGTCGTCGACTACGGCGTGCGCTTCTCCTCCATGGTGGTCGTCCCGGACGACGAGCAGGGGGCGGTCATCACGGTGAGCGGCCTCATCGAGCAGAAGCTTGAGGACAAGCGCGTGGTGGTCGCGCTGACCGCCCGTTCCGCCGACTCCCGGGTGCTCTCCAAGGCCCGCGCGGTGGTCCAGCTGGCCTGACGGTACGGCTCCCCCGGGCCCCGGGGTCCGGGGACGGAGCACCGTGCCCGGCGGGATTTGTTTCGCCTGATTTCTCCTTCCGTGCGTGGGTAGCGTCCTGGAATGAGCGAAGTACCACCTCACGTGACCGCTCTCGCCGAGCGGTGGGTCAGGGCCAGGACCGGTGACGATCTCGCGGGGGCGGAGACGCTGCGCGGGGAGATCGAGGCCGAGGGCTGGCTCGTCCGCGTTCTCGGCGAGGGTTTCGACCTGGTTCCCCGGCCGTCCTTCGAGGTGTGGCCGACGGTCAGCGCCGTACCAGCACCCAAAAAGCCGATAAATCAGGAAAATGCCGAGAAGTCGGGAAAAGCGGGCCGGGTGACCGGCACCGTACCGCTTGAGGAGGGGACCTCAGAGGCCGAGAGGGTGCGGGAGGCCGCAGCGCCCGGCGCCCGCCCGGAACGGCTCGGTGACCTGGAGGCCGAGCGGGTGGCCGGGACTCAGGCCGCTCCCGCCCAGGAGCCCGAGGGCGTCGAACTCACCGGCAGGGCCGGGAAGAACCGTGGGCCGGGGAACGCCTCCGGGACCGGTGGCCGCGACAGGACCGGGGAGGACCGCGGGGACCCCGAGCGGATGATCGAATCCCAGCTGCTGTGGGACGCCAGCCTGTCGGTCTCCCGGCTGGACGAGGAGGTCACCCCGGTCGCGCCGGAGGAGCCGGTCGCGCCGCCGAGCGTGACGGTCGCGCTCGTGGTGGACGGCTGGCCGGAGGACCTGCTTGAGTGCGTCCGGGCCGTGGTCGCCCGTACCGAGGCCAGGATCATCGCCCTCGATCTGGGCAACGTCGACGGGGCCGGCGAGGTCCTTGAGGAACTGGTCGAGGAGTACCCCCACCGGGTCGAGGCCTGGCACGTGGCCGAGATCGCGCACTGGCGGGGAGGCACGGCGGGGTGGGGCGAGAGCCGTACGAAACTGCTGGGACTCGACGGCTCGGACGTGCACGTGGTGATGGAGACCTCCACCATCCTGGACGGCGACGCGATCACCCCCCTGGTCAAGGTGCTTGAGGACGACGTGGTCGCGGCCGGCTGGAAGGGCGTCGACCCGGGGGAGGACGGCCACGACTGGCACGAGGCGGGGCCCGGGGAGGTCAAGGGGGTGCTCGGCCACCTGTTCGCCGTACGGCGTGACGCCGCGCTCGCGGCGGGTGGTTTCTCCCGTGACGCGCGTTACTACCGCAACGCCGACCTGGAGTTCTCCCTGCTGCTGCCCGGCACGGTCGTCGCCCTCGACCGGGACCTGCCCGTCCACCAGGAACGGCACCGCGGCTATCACGACGTCGATCCCGCCTACCGGGACAGGGAGTCGCGCAGGACCTACGACCGGGTGCTCGGCCTGCTCCGCTCCACATAGCCCGGCTCCCCGTAGGCTGGTCGCCGGATTGTCGCACCGGGCGTGGGGAAGCGCATGACTGAGCGGGTCGCAGGGGTACGGCTGGCGCCGTACACGACGTTGGGGCTGGGCGGGGCCGCGAGGGCGTTCGCCGAGGCCGGGTCGGCGGAGGAGATCGTCGAGCTGGTCGCGGCGGCGGACGCGGCGGGAGAGCCGGTGCTCGTGCTCGGCGGCGGCAGCAACCTGGTGGTGGCCGACGAGGGCTTCGACGGCCTGGTGGTGCGGGTGGCGTCCAGGGGCGTGCGGACCGAGACCGAGGGCGGGAGGGTCAAGGTCACCGCGCAGGCGGGGGAGGACTGGGACGCCCTGGTCGCCCTGACCGTCGCCGAGGGGTGGTCCGGGGTGGAGTGCCTGTCCGGCATCCCCGGGCTGGTCGGTTCGACGCCGATCCAGAACGTCGGAGCCTACGGGCAGGACGTGTCACAGACGATCACCGGGGTGCGGGTCTACGACCGCGGGACGGGCGAGGTCAGGGACATGGACGCGGCGGAGTGCGGTTTCGCCTACCGCGACAGCGCGTTCAAGGAGGAACTCGGCAGGCACGTCGTGCTCTCGGTCACCTACGAGCTGACCGCCGACGACCTGTCCGGGCCGGTCGCCTACAAGGAGCTGGCACTCAGGCTGGGCGTCGAGCTGGGGGAGCGGGTGCCGCTCGGGCGGGCCCGTGAGGCCGTGCTCGCCCTGCGCGCGGGCAAGGGCATGGTGCTCGACCCGGCGGACCCGGACACCCACAGCGCGGGCTCGTTCTTCACCAACCCGGTCCTCAGCGCGGCGGAGGCGGCCGAACTCGACCTGCGCGTGCCCGGTTTCCCCCGCTGGGACGTGCCCGGAGGCTCCGTCAAGGTCCCCGCGGCCTGGCTGATCGAGAACGCGGGCTTCCCCAAGGGCTACCGGCGCGGCCCGGCGCGCATCTCGACCAAGCACACCCTGGCCATGACCAACCCCGAGCTGTCGGCGACCACCGAGGAACTGCTCGACCTGGCCCGCGAGGTGCGTGACGGCGTGCTGGAGAAGTTCGGGGTCACGCTGGTCAACGAGCCCGTGATGGTCGGAACCGGTCTGTGAGGGCATTTGCGGGCGCCTGTTATCGTGGAGCGGTAACACCCGAAGGGGAGTAGTCCCAATCGCGTGATCGACATACTGGCGCCACGGCGCCCGGTCGCGCGGGCCTTGAGGCGGAGACGCCGAGGCGGACGAGACCTTCGGCCTGGCAGGCATACATCGATGCCGCCGGGCCGAAGTCGTGCCCGAGACTCCCCGGGTGCCCCTTCCGGCCCGGCCGCGCGCGGAAGGGCAGCTCGTTGGAAGCATTCTGGATCAGTCTCGCTGTGATCTTCGTCGCCGAACTCGGCGACAAGAGTCAGCTCATGGCGATGACCTTCGCGACCAGGTTCAAACCGTGGCCGGTCCTGGCCGGTATCACCCTGGCCACCGCGGTCGTCCACCTCGTCAGCGTCGGTCTGGGCAGGCTGGCCGGTGACCTGATCCCCACCACGGCCATCACGATCGTGGCGGGCCTGGCGTTCCTGGGGTTCGCCGTGTGGACGCTGCGCGGGGACGAGCTGACCGACGAGGAGGAGCAGAAGGCCAGCCGTACGACCAGGTCGGCGATCGTGGCGGTGACCGTGGCGTTCTTCCTGGCCGAACTCGGCGACAAGACCATGCTGGCCACCATCACGCTGGCCACGCAGTACGGCTGGTTCGGCACCTGGCTCGGCTCGACGGTCGGCATGGTCGCCGCGGACGCGCTGGCCATCCTGGTCGGCCGCATGCTCGGCAAGCACCTGCCGGAGAAGGTCATCAAGTACGGCGCCGCCGCGGCGTTCGCCGTCTTCGGCGTCGTGCTGCTGGTCGAGCCGCTGTTCGCCTGAGCCGTGGCTCACGGCGCGGCCGGTACCCCGCGTCGTCTGAGCGGTCGCCCGTGGATCTCCCTCCCGGGGTTCACCGGGCGGCCGGAGCCTCGCCTTCGGCCGGCCCGAGCCGTTCGCGGATCTCCCGCAGGCTCGGGTTGACCAGGCCGGTGCCGTCGGGCATGACCACGGTCGGGATGAGCCAGGAGCCGCCGCCGATCTCGGTGATGCGCTCGATCGCCCCCGGGGTGTGGTCGACGTCCACCTCCGTGAAGGGGATGCCGGCCCGGGTGAGCTGGGACTTCAGGCGTTGGCAGTGGCCGCACCAGGGGGCGCTGTAAACGGTGAGGGAGTCCATGTATTTCCCATTCGGAAGGTGGGTTTGACCGGGGCGCCGTCAGGCGAATACTCTCCAGAGCCAAGTGGATAGTAATGGTAGACGCAGCAGCTAGACAGGCTGGCTGGTCGCAGAAAGTAGGTCTCCGTGACCGGTCTCCCCGACGTCGCCCTCACCCGGCGTTCCCTCCTGAGGTCTCTCGCCATCGTGGGCGGCCTGGCCGCGATCCCCGGTCTCGCCGCCTGCGGCTCGACAGAACCGGCCGCCGCTCCCGCCGCCGGGAAGACCGACCTGCTCAGGGTCGCGCTGCCCTCCTCGATCGGCTCGCTCGACGCGAGTAAGGAGGCGGGCATCATGAACTACGTCGTCGCCCTCCTCTGCCAGGAGGCGCTCGTCGGCGTCGGTCAGGACGGCGGTCTCCAGCCCGCCCTCGCCGAGTCGTGGGAGCGCAAGGACCCGAAGACCTACGTCTACCGGATCCGCTCCGGGGTGACCTTCACCGACGGCACGCCGCTGACCGCCGACGACGTCGTGGCCAGCCTCGACCTGCACGCGAAGAAGGGCTCCACCTCGGCCTACGCCTACGCCTACGCCAACGTGGAGGAGATCAAGGCCGACGGCTCCACGGTCACGATCACCCTGAAGGAGCCGGACGCCTCCTTCGCCTGGACCCCATCCCCGGGCACCCTGCAGATCACGAGCAGGAAGTTCGTCGAGACGACCGGCGAGAACATCGGCACCCCGGCCGGGAAGATCCTCGGCACCGGGCCGTACAAGGTGACCGAGTTCGCGCCCGACTCGCACGTGACGCTGGAGCGCAACGACGCCTGGTGGGGCGGCAAGGTCCCCTACCGGCAGATCAGGCTGGACTTCGTCCCCGAGGAGTCGACCCGGCTGCTGGCCATGCGCGGCGGCTCGGTCGACGTCGCGCTGAACGTCCCCGCCGAGCAGATCGACCAGTGGAAGGCGATCTCCGGCGTCGAGGTCCGCACGGCCAGCGACAGGTCCCTGGTCACCCTGGCCTTCAACACCGCCAAGAAGCCCTGGAACGACATCCACGTCCGCAAGGCGGTCGCCCACGCCGTGGACCGCGAGGGCATCGTGCGCAGCGTGCTGCGCGGCCACGGCCAGGTCGCGACGACCGTCCCCGACCCGGCCCAGTGGGGCGGCGTGCTCGACGAGGCCCAGGTCAAGGACCTCTACGCGCGCATCCCGCAGTACGGCTTCGACCTCGCCAAGGCCAAGGAGGAGCTGGCGCTCTCCTCGGTGCCGGGTGGCTTCTCCGACGTGCTGACCTACCCTGGCAGCGGCCCCCAGCTCGGCAGGGCGGCCCTCACCCTCGCCGAGAACCTCAAGACCATCGGCATCACGCTGGAGGTCAAGGAGATCCCCCTCGAACAGTGGATCTCCGAGCTGGGCAAGCACGACTCCGGCGTCTACCTCGGGTGGTACTTCGCCACGACCGGCGACCCCTCCGAGTACGTCCAGCAGCTGCTCAACGGCGCCTACGCCGGGGAGAACGGCTCCAACATCGCCGAGTACGCCAACGCCGACGTGACCGGGCTGCTCGACGACGCCAAGAAGAGCACCGACGACGCGGCCAGGGGCAGGCTGCTGGGCGACGCGCTGGTCAGGGCCGCCGCCGACGTTCCCTACCAGCCGCTGTGGTGGGGGGAGGCGGCCACCGCGTTCGGGCCGAAGATCGGCGCCGGGGAGTTCGGCCCCTACTTCTTCGTCGGCCCCTGGGCCGCCAAGCTCACCACCCGCTCATGACCGTCGTGGACCTCTCGCAGGACGCGGGGCTGCGGGCGCACGCGGCCCTGGCGACCCTCCGGGTGCCCGACGCCGTCGCGCTGCACCCCGAGGGCACCCGCGTCGCCTGCGTCCTGCCCCCGTCCGAGGCCGAACCCGTCGCCCACGTGCTCGACCTCACCCGTGCGGACGCCGTCCCCACCCCGGTTCCCGAGATCGCGGGGCGCGGGCACGCGCTGACCCGCTGGCTGCCCGACGGGCGGCTGCTGCTCGCCTCAGGCGACGGGGAGGCCCTCGACCACGTCGAGGTCCGCGCGGGCGACGACCTCGTCACCGTCTGGCGGGCCCGGGTCGACGGGGAGATCGAGGACCTGGTCGCCGACGCCGACGACACCGTCCTCGTACGGCTCGCCGACCCAGGAAGCGAACGCGACGGCAGCCACCTCGGGCTCCGGGTGGCCGACCCGGCCTCCGACCCCTTCGTCAGGACTCCGGGCGGACGGCTGCGGCGGCTCGCCCTGCTCACGATCGGGGACCCGACCCCGAGGCCCGTCCCCACCCCCGGCCTGACCGTCTGGGAGGCAGACTGGCGCGACGGCCTCGCCCTGGCCGTGACCTCGGCGGATGAGACCCCCGGCGGGTACTACCGGCCCGGCCTCGTCCTGATCGACCCGGCCACCGGGGGGACCCGGACCCTGCTGACCACCTCCTGGCAGCTCAGCCGTCCCAGGCTGGCCCCCGGCGGACGCGCCGCCGTCGTGGTCGAGGGGCTGTCCATCGTCTCGGGACGGGTCGTCCACCTCGACCTGGAGAGCGGTACGGTGACCCGGCTGACCGCCGTGGACGACGTCACCGACCTGGGCTGGCTCGACGAGCGCACCCTGTGGTTCACCGGGTGGTCGGGAACCGGCACACACGGCGGCACCATGACCGCCGAAGGACGGGTGCTGAGCCGCTGGACGGCCTGGGGCACCCTCGGCGGGCGCGACGGTCAGCCGTCGCTGTCGCCGGACCGCACCGGCACCCGTGTCGCCGCCGTCTGGGAGACGGCCGGGCGACCCCCGGAGATCGCGCTCGCCGTCCTCACCGAGGGGAGGTGGCACCAGGTCACCGCCCTCAACACGGACCTCGCGCGGCTGGCCGTACGGCAGGAGGAGGTGAGCTGGACCGGGCCTGACGGGCTCACGGTCCAGGGGCTGCTGCTGACCTCCGGGGAGGCGCCGGGGCCGAGGCCGCTGGTGGTGATCGCGCACGGCGGGCCGACCTGGCTGTGGTCGAGC
The DNA here is from genome assembly GCF_042893955.1 of Streptosporangium sp. NPDC001559. NCBI lineage: Bacteria > Bacillati > Actinomycetota > Actinomycetes > Streptosporangiales > Streptosporangiaceae > Streptosporangium > Streptosporangium sp. NPDC001559. The sequence continues at coordinate 351,496 of NZ_JBIAVG010000004.1, read as the reverse complement.
GCCTTCGCCCCCGCCGAGTCCAACCAGCTCGCGCTGCCGCTGGCGCACGCGGGCGCCGCCGTACTGCTGCCCAACCCCCGGGGCAGCAGCGGACGCGGGCAGGACTACGCCCGCCGGGTCATCGGGCACGTCGGCGAGGAGGACCTCGGGGACGTGCTCGCCGGGACCGACCACCTCGTGGCGGCCGGGATCGCCGACCCCGGGCGGATGGCGGTGCTCGGGCTCAGCTACGGCGGCTATCTCAGCGCGTGGGCGGTGACGCGAACCAGGAGGTTCAGGGCGGCGGTCGTGATGTCCGGCGTCGCCGACTGGCTCAGCTTCACCACCGCGAGCAACCTCGCGGGCGGCTACGACCCGCTGTACCACCGGGGCGCCGACGCGACGACCCCGGAGGGCAGGGAGTTCCTCGCCGCGCGTTCCCCGGTCTGCCACGCCGGGGCCGTGACCACCCCGACGCTGATCCTGCACGGCGCCGAGGACAGAACCACTCCCGCCGGGCAGGCGGACCAGCTCTATCGTGCCTGGTCAGCGGCCGGAGTGAGGACTCAGCTGGTCGTCTACCCTCGGGAGGGCCACGAGCTGACCGAGCCGGGACACCGTCACGACGCGGCCGGCCGCGTGCTCGCCTGGCTGACGGAGAACGGGGTGTTGTGATGGACGGGCGGAGCCGGGACAGCCTCCCGCCGGATGGGGACGACGGCTCTCACGGGGACGTCCGGGAGGGCGCCGCGGGAGACGGCCCGCGCGGGGGCGGTCGCCGTCGTGGTCGGCGCGCCGGGCGGAGCTGGGCCGCCTTTCTGGCGCGCAGGCTGGCCGGGACCGCCGTCGTCGTCGCGCTGGTCTCCGTCGGTGTGTTCGGCCTGCTCTACCTCGCCCCGGGCTCGGTCCAGCAGACCCTGCTCGGCACCCGTCCCGCCACGCCGGAGACCATCGCCGCCATCCAGGCCCGCTACCACCTCGACGACCCGCTGCCGGTGCGGTACCTCACCTGGCTCGGCGGCGCCCTGCGCGGCGACCTCGGCGTCTCCATCAGGACCGGCTCCCCGGTCTCGGACATGATCGGCGAACGGCTGCCGCTCACCCTGGCGCTCACCGGGTACGGCACGCTGCTCGCGGTGCTCGTCGGCGTCCCCCTCGGCGTCGCGGGAGCCGTACGGCGGGGCAGGGCGACCGACCGGTTCACGGTCACCGCCGGGGTGGTCGGGCTGAGCGCCCCGCCGTTCGCCGTGGGACTGCTGCTGCTCGTGGTCTTCGCCGCCTGGCTCGGCTGGTTCCCCGTGTACGGCACCGGCGAGGGCCTGGCCGAGCGGATCTGGCACCTGACGCTGCCCGCCGCCGCGCTGGCCGTGGGCGCCGTCGGCATGCTCGTCCGCTTCAGCAGGGCCGCGCTCATCCGCGAACTCGACCAGGACTACGTGGTCTTCGCCAGGGCGCGCGGCCTGGGCGGCGCCGGGGTCCTGGCCTACGCGCTGCGCAACTCGCTCGTGCCGATCCTCACCGCCGCCGGGCTGGTCGTGACCGGCATGCTGGCCGGGACCGTACTGGTCGAGGTGACCTTCGCGCTGCCCGGCCTCGGCTCCCTGCTGGTCGACTCGGTCACCTTCAAGGACGTGCCCGTGGTCCAGGCGCTCGCGCTGCTGCTCACCCTGCTCATCGCCGCCGTCAACCTCCTGGTCGACGTCGGCTACTCCCTGGCCGACCCCAGGGTCAGGCTCAGCGGGAGGGCCTCGTGAGGCGCCCGCTCGCAGGCCGTCGTCCGCGGGAGGCCGCGGGAGTCCGCAGGAGAGGCGCGGTGCCGCCCGGGTGGCTGCGCGCCCCGGTGAGCGTGGCCGTCGCCCTCCTGGTGCTGATCCTGGCGGCCGTCGCCGCCGCCTTCTCCCCCTGGATCGTGCCGGACGCCACCGCCCAGGACCTGATGCTGGGCATCAGCGGCCCCGGCCCCGGCCACCCGCTCGGCACCGACGACCTGGGCCGCGACGTGCTGGACCTGCTGGTCGCCGGAGCCCGTACGGCCGTGCCGGGGGCACTGTGCGTGGCCCTCGGCTCCATGGTCGTCGGCAACCTGGCCGGGCTGCCCGCCGGATACCTCGGCGGCTGGGTGGACGCGCTGGTCATGCGCTGGGCCGACCTGGTGTTCTCGCTGCCCGCCCTGCTGGTCGCCATCGTCGTGGCGGGCGTGCTCGGCGGCGGGTACGGCCTGGCGATCGCCGTACTGGTCGTGCTGTTCTCGCCGACCGACACACGGGTGGTGCGCGGAGCCGTACTCGAACAGCGGCACCGTCCCTACGTCGAGGCCGCCCAGATGAAGAACCTCTCCTCCTGGCGGATCATGACACGGCACGTGTGGCCGAACATCGCGCCCGTCGCGCTGGCCAACGTGTTCCTCAACTTCGCCTACGCCCTGGTCTCGCTGGCCTCGCTGTCCTTCCTCGGTCTCGGCGTCGCGGCGGGCTCACCCGACTGGGGGCGGACGCTCTCCGACAACCGCACCCAGTTCCTGACCAACCCCTGGACGGTGATCGCCCCCGGCCTGGCGATCATCGCCGTCGCCGCCGCGCTCAACATCGTGGGTGACTGGCTCTACGAACGCGTGGACGCGCGGGGAAGGGCACGCTGAGATGACGCACGAGGGCGGGATCACGGTCGAGGGACTGACCGTACGGCAGCCCGCGACCGGCAGGACCCTGCTGTCCGAGGTCTCCTTCGACGTCGCGCCGGGGGAGTCCCTCGCGATCGTCGGTGAGTCAGGCTCGGGTAAGTCGCTCACGGTCAGGGCGACGCTCGGCCTGCTGCCCAGGGGACTCGACGCCGCCGGCCGGGTGAGCGTCGACGGCGTGCGGGTCGACGACGATCCCCGAACCCGGGCCAGGCAGCGCGGCGGTGTGGTCTCCCTCCTCATGCAGGACCCGTTCACGCTGCTCAACCCGCTGCGCCGGGTGGGCAGGCAGATCGCCGACGGGCTGCCGAAGGGGGCCGACGCCGCGACCGAGGTGCCCAGGCTGCTGGCCGAGGTCGGGCTGCCCGGGGACGTGGCCGGGCGCTACCCGTTCCAGCTGTCCGGCGGTATGCGGCAGCGTGTCGGCCTGGCCGCCGCACTCGCGGGCGGGCCCCGCGTGCTGGTCGCCGACGAGCCGACGACCGCGCTCGACGCGACCACCCAGCGTGAGGTGCTCGCCCTGGTCAGGCGCATCCAGCGGGACCGGGGCATGGCGTTCGTGCTCATCACCCACGACCTGCGGCTGGCCTTCTCCACCTGTGACCGGGTCATGGTGATGTACGCCGGGCGGATCATGGAGAGCGGTGGGGCGGCGGCCGTACGGGACGAGCAGCTCCACCCCTACACCCGGGCCCTGCTGGCGGCCGAGCCGCCCGCCGACCGGCGTCTGGCCGTCATCCCGGCCGTCCCCGGCTCCGTGCCCGCCCACGACGCGGTCGCCGACCGGTGCGCCTTCGCCGCCCGTTGCTCCCTGGCCGTGCCCGGGTGCCTGGCCGTACGGCCCGAGCCGCAGGTCGTACGGCCGGGCCGGGAGTCGGCCTGCCTGCGCGCCGCCGAGCTCCCCGCCAGGCCCGCGCCCGCGCCGGGGGTCGTGCCCCCCGCGCCGGTCACGGCCGCCCCGGTGCTCGACCTGCGGGATCTGCGCAGATCCTTCGCCGGGACCGCCCGGCCCGCGCTCGACGGGGTGAGCCTCACCGTCGCGCCCGGTGAGGTGGTCGGCGTGGTCGGAGAGTCGGGGTCGGGCAAGACCACGCTCGCCCGCTGCGTCGCCGGGCTGGAACGCCCCGACGCGGGCACGGTCCTGCTCGACGGGATCGACTGCTCCGACTACGGCAGGCTGAGCCGTACGGCGGTGCGCCAGGCCCGGCGCACCGCGCAGATGATCTTCCAGGACCCCTATTCCACGCTCAACCCCGCCCGCACGATCGGGGCGACCCTGGCCGAGTCTCTGCGCGCCGACGGCCGCCCGGCCTCTCCTGGAGACGTCGCCCGGCTGCTCGAATCGGTCGGCCTGAGCCGCGACATGGCCGGGACGCGTCCCGCCGGGCTGTCCGGCGGCGAACGCCAGCGGGTCGCGATCGCCCGCGCGGTGGCGGGCGAGCCCCGGCTGCTGATCTGCGACGAACCGGTCTCCGCGCTCGACGTCTCGGTGCAGGCGCAGATCCTCGCCCTCCTGGCCGAGCTGCGGGAACGGCTTTCCATGGCGATGCTGTTCATCACCCACGACCTGGCGGTCGTCCGTCAGGTCACCGACCGGCTCTACGTGCTTGAGGCGGGCCGGTGCGTGGAGACGGGCCCCGTCGACCGGGTCCTCGACGCGCCCTCCCACCCCTACACGCGGACGCTGCTGGCCAGCGTCCCCGACGGCTCCCCGGGCTGGCTCGGTTAACGCCGAAGCGGCCCGCCCGGGTCACCCGGGGGTCAGGGCGGCCTCCGCCTCGGCGAGTTCCCTCGCCGGATCCACCATCCTGGTCAGCAGCTCCAGGTCGTCCGGGTCGTAGCGCCGCCTGACCTCGCGCCAGCGTTCGGCGGCGACACGCAGCAGCGGCACCGCCTCCGCGGACCGGCCAAGGCGACGCAGCACCATCCCGTAGTAGCCGGCGGCCTCGATGCCGTACGGATGCTCGCGCCCACTCTCCCAGGCGTGCCGCAGCAGCGGCTCCGCCTCGGCGTACGCGCCGCGCTGGGCCTTCAGCTTGCCCGCGAACATCGCGGCCAGGCCCCCGCCGCTCTCGGCCGAACGCAGGTACCAGCGTTCGGACTCCTGCCAGTCCTTGTGGTGGTCGGAGAGCAGGCCCATGGCGAAACAGGCCTGGTGGTGGCCGAGTTCGGCGGCGCGGCGGTGCCAGTGGTCGCGCGCCTCGGGTTCGCGCAGCTCGTTGTGGAGCTCACCGAGCCGGAAAGCGGCCTCCGCCTCGCCCGCCTCCGCGGCGGGCAGGAACCAGGCGGCCATGTGGCGGGCGGAGGCCCCGCCCCAGTCGTACAGCATCCGCCCGTAGGCGTATCCGGCGCGCACGTCACCCGCCTCGGCGCGCTCGCGCAGCTCGGGCAGGCGGCGCAGGTCCCGATCCGGCGGGACGTCGTCCTCCTCGCGCAGCGAGGCCACCATGGCGAGCATGTCCGCCACGTCCTCGCCGTTCTCCTCGGCCCTGCGGAACCACAGCTCGGCCTCGTCGAGTCTGCGCTGCCGCCTGCACAGGTTGCCGAGGTTCCACTGGGCGGACTCGTGGCCCGCGGCGGCCGAGTCCGCGTACCAGCGCTCGGCCTCCGACAGGTCTCCGCGCTGTTCGTGGAGGACGCCGAGCACATAGGTGGCGCCGTCATAGCCCTGTTCGTGGGCGCGTAGGAGGAGCTCGCGGGCTTCGGGCCAGCGATCCGGCGTCCGTACCTCCTCGATGCGGATCGCGTGGTTGACGAGCGCGACCGCGCTGCCGAGGGCGGCGGCCCTGCGGTAGTAGCCCTCGGCCTCGGTGAGCAGGCCCGGGTAGTCCTGGAAGTGGCGTTTCATGTCGGACAGCGGGTACAGTGCCTCGTTCGCCGCCTCCGCGTCGCCGTCCTCCTCCGCCGACGCGAGGTCGTGGGCCACCTGGTCGAAGTCACCGCGTACACCCTCGAAGAGCTTCACCCAGCGGAAGACGGCGATGTCACCGAGGTCGACGTCGCGCATCAGGAACTCCGCCGCCTCGTCGGGCTTGCCCTCACGGGCGAGGAGCCTGCCCAGCTCGATCTTGCAGGACAGGTCGCCCATCTCCCATCCACGCCGGAACCAGCGGGTGGCCTCGGGGTCACCGTTCTCCCCGAGGAGGACACCGAGCCCGTACGCGCAGCCCGCGTCGGTCTCGGCGGCGCCTCGGTAGAGCCGTTCGGCGGACGCCCGGTCTCCGCGAATCTTGCGGTAGCGGGCGAGGGTGAAGGCGGAGAACGCGTCCCCGGCCTCCGCCGCCCGCTCCCAGTACGGGATGCTCTCGTCGACGTGCCCGCTCCTGAGCAGGGCGTCGGCGAGACGGCGCGCCCTTTCCCGGTCGCCTGCCCGCGCGGCGGCGACGAGCTCCTCACCCCTGCTTCGCATATCTTGTGTCGGTTCTGGCGTCATGGGGGAATTGTCCCAGTCGCCGATGGGCGGAGATCATCTCGATGTTGTGTCCGCCCCGCCCCCTGGAAACCGTAGGTCGCCTGGCTCGCCTGACGGGTTCGGGAGGGTTTGACGGGGTAATCTCTGCGAAGATAGTCTGCGCGCATCCTAAATACAGAGAGGGAGACCCATGTGGGAGTACGAGTACGGCGTCGAGACCACCGCCGCTCCTGAGACGCTGTGGCGTCACTGGTCCGACATGGGGACGTGGCCGCAGTGGAACGACGGGATCGAGAAGATCGAGGTCGACGGCCCGTTCGCCGTGGGCACGGCGTTCAGGATGACCCCGCCGGGGGAGGGCCCCATCGAGATGCGCCTGGTGGAGATCGTGCCGGGTGAGGTGTTCACCGACGAGATGGACGCCGGTGAGTTCGTCGTGCGCACCGTGCACCGGCTGGAGAGGCTTGACCCGGGACGGACCCGGGTGACCTACCGTACGGAGATCACCGGACACGCCGCGGACGAGGTCGGGCCTCGGCTCGGTCCGGCGATCACCGCGGACTTCCCCGACGTGGTGGCCGCGCTGGTGAAGCGGGCGGAGGAGGGTTAGGCCGTGGTCGCCCATCCGGACGAGAGCCCGGGGTTCCTGCTGTGGCACGTCACGCTGCGCTGGCAGCGGGAGATCGTCGCCGCCCTCGCCCCGCTGGACCTCACCCACGTGCAGTTCGTGCTGCTGGCGACCACCTGGTGGATGAACTCCCACGGCGAGAGTCCCAACCAGCTCAGCCTGGCCAGGCGCGCGGGCACCGATGTGAAGATGACCTCGCAGGTGCTGCGCAGGCTGGAGGACAAGGGCCTCCTCAGGCGGGAGGTCGATCCCGCGGACACCCGGGCCAAGCTGCTGAGGACCACCGACGAGGGTGCCGAACTGGCACGACGGGCCATCGGCGTCGTGGAGGCCGTCGACGCCGCCTTCTTCGGAGCCACTCCCGACCTCTCCACCCTGCAGGCCCTGATGCGCCCTCTCGCCGACCGCCCTCTCGCCGACCCCTGAGCCGGGCCGGGTCGAGGGAGCCGCCGGTCCTGGCCGTGTGTTTCCTGGGACCGGCGGCGTTCTCGTTCTTCTCTGTGGTCTTCGCCGGGTGACCGGTGGTCGTGGGGGCGCCGGAGGCGGCCGGGCCCGCGTGACGGGTGGTCAGGACCAGTAGGAGCGGGCCCGTTCCGCGGCGGTGGTGAGGGCCTCGCCGTCGATCTTGGTGAAGGTCAGCGGCACGTCGAACGCGGGCCACTGGACCACGAACTCGAACGGCTCCGGCGGCGGCAGCGGCCACATCCACAGGTTCCAGTGGCCGGTGGCCAGGCGGCCCCCGCCGCCTCCGCCGCCTCCGTTGCCCTGACGCAGGACGGGCCCCTTGGGGCGCGGCGGCGGCCACTCGTCGGAGGTCGTCCTGCCGTCCACGGTCGTCGCCTTGGAGCCGTCGGGCAGGCGCACGCCGAAGCGCAGGACCTCGTCCTCAAGGAGGCGGCTGGGGCGGGTCCGGTTGCGGCGTCCCTCGAACATCAGGCCACGCCGTTCCCACCAGCTGTCCTCGTCCTCGTCGAGGAGCCGTCGTGCCGCCAGCCGTACGTGGAACTTCACGTTCTCGGGGAACGCGACGGCGCTGGCGAGGACGATCGTGATCGAGTCGCTCTGGAACAACGTCTGCTCGACGGCCACGGTGCCGCCGAGCAGATCCTTCGGGGGGCCTGCCCACGGGGGCTGATCTCTCTCCTCCGAGGCCAGGTCCCGGCCGAGTCGTGGAGGGGGGGTGAAGAAATCCATGCGGTCAAAGTACGCAACCTCACGGTCTGTCCGGGTGTTTTTTCACCACATGGCAGCCCATAAGTGCGGTGTCCTGATCGATATGCCGCACCCATATAGACGGATTTATCCAGAAAAATCCTCTTCTGTATGGCTGGCGCACCCGCGCGGTTCACCGGCCAGGGGAGGGTCAGGGCCAGTAGGAGTGCGCGCGCTTCGCGGCGGCGACGAGCGTCGCGCCGTCGATCTCGGTGAACGTCAGCGGCACCTCGAAGGCGGGCCACTCGACGGCGACCTCGAACGGCTCCGACGGCGGCAACGGCCACAACCACAACGGCCAGTGCCCGGTGGCGAAGTCGTCGCCCCCCGACCTGTTGCCCGGGAGCCGGCAGTGCAGGACCGGGCCGTCCGGACGAGGCGGAGGCCATTCCTCGGTGTCCAGCGTGCCGTCCACGGTCGTGACCTTCGACCCGTCGGAGAAACGGATACCGAGCCGCATGTTCTCATCCGGGAGACGAGCGTCGCGATGGCCGTGGAAATCGAGCAACCGGTCGTGGTGGTCCCACCAGGTGTCGTCGTTGACTCCCTCCAGTCTGCGGAACGCCATTCGCACGTTGAGCCTCACCCCTTCGGGAAAGACGACGGCGTCGGTGAGCACGATGGCCAGTGTCTTCGTGCGGAAGAGTGTCCGGTCGACGGGGACGACGGCGCCGACGAAATCCTCGGGAGGGCCGAGCCAGGGTGGTCTCTTTTCCCGCCTCATCGGTTTCCGCTCGGGAGGCGGCGGCGCGGTGAAGAAATCCATATGGCCACGCTACACAAACCCCATTTCCACGGCCGGACGGAAAGAATTCCGCTTCTCCAATCCTGGGCCGGCGGATCCGGAGATCCTCACGCCCCGACCCCGTGGTCGTGTGAACGGGAGGACCTGGCAGAGTTTCGGGTGTTACGGGTGACACAGCACAAGGAACGGGACCATGACATCCATCGAGTTCGGAACGCCCTCGACCCTGCCGCCGACCAACGGTTACAGCCACGTGGCGAGCATTCCCCCTGGTAGCAGGATCGTGTGGACCTCGGGGCAGGTCCCGATCGACGCCGATGGGACGGTCGCGACGGCCGGTGACTGGGAGGCGCAGACCCGCCAGGTCATGCGGAACGTGGGAGCCGCGCTCGAAGCCGGTGGGGCGACCTGGGACGACGTCTTCAAGTTGACGATCTTCGTGGTGGACACCTCGGCGCTGGCGACCGTGCGGGTCGTGCGGGACGAGTTCATCAACCTGGAGCGTCCTCCGACGAGCTCTCTCGTCCAGGTCGCGGGCCTGTTCCGGCCTGACATCCTCATCGAGATCGAAGCCGTGGCCGCGATTTCAGAATCGTAGGGAAATCGCGGTAAGCCGTCTCCGGAAGAAGAAAACCCCTTAGTAAGAAGATTGTTTTTCGGTAGCATCGGGACCGCCTCGTTCAGTTTCCATGACACGGAGGTGGACGATGGCGGACGCCCGGACCGACGGCGCCACCGAGGGAAATTCGCCGGTGGGTGTGCGGACTCCGCGGTTCCGGCGGCTCTGGTGGTCGTGGACGATCTCGTTGTGCGGGGACGGGGTGCGGTTTCTGGCCCTTCCTCTCTATGTCGCGCTGCGCAGCAGGGATCCGCTGGCGACGAGCGCGGTGGCCTTCGCGGAGACGTTGCCGTGGCTGCTGGGCGCGTTGCCCGCCGGGGCCGTCGTGGACCGGTCGCCGCCGCGGACCGTGCTGGTCGCCGCGCACGGGGTACGGGCCGTACTGACGGCCGTGCTGGTGGCGGCCATGGCGGCGGGCGCGGACTCGGTGGCGTTGCTGTGCGTCTTCGCCTTCCTGCTGACGCTCGCCGAGGCCTTCGCCGACCCCGCCTCCCAGGTCATGATGGTGCGTCTGGCAGGACCGGAGGACCTCCAGGAGGCGAACTCCCGCTTCTACGCTGTCAACACGGTGGCCATGACCGTCATCGGTCCCCTCGCCGGTGGCCTGGTGATCGCCGTCAACCCCGTGTGGGCCTTCACCATCGACGGTCTCAGCTTCGTGGCGGCCGCGCTGCTCGTGGCCACCCTCCCCGCCTTCCCGGCCGACGCCAAGGCGACGGGTACCCGGCTGATGGCGGGGGTCGGGGAAAGCATCCGTCTCCTGCTGGGACACCCCGGTCTGCGCACGCTCGCCGCCATGGTGATGGTCGCCGGTGTCGCCTCGACCGCCTTCGACACCCTGCTGCCGCTCTACGCCGTCGACAGCCTGGGCATGGGCCCCCGTACGGTCGGGTCGCTGGTCATGGCGTTCGGCGTCGCCACCCTGGCGGGAACCTGGCTCGCCCCGCGCCTGGCCAGGCGGGTCTCCGACGGCCCGGTGATGATCACGGGGATGGTCGTGTCCGGCGGCGGGATCACGCTGGTCGGCCTGGTGGGCACCGTCGCCGCGGCCTGGACGGGTGTGGCGATGATGGGCGCGGGCGTAGGGCTGTGGAACGTGCTCTCCGCGACGCGCCGCCAGCGCCTCACCCCGCCGGGCGCGATGGGCCGCGTCTCGGGCGCCTACCGGATGATGGCCTGGGGCCTCATGCCCGTGGGCAGCGGGCTGGCGGGAGTGCTGGCCGCCGCCACCACGTTGCGGGTCCCCATACTGGCGGCCGGGCTGGCCACGATCCTGACCATCGCCCTGCTCGCCGTTCCCCTGCTCAGGACAGGTCCCCCACAGGAGACCCGCTGAACCGGGCTCAGTCCTCGGAGAAGGAGATCAGGGTCAGGACGCGGCAGGGGAGGGCACCGGTGATGTAGAGGTGGTCGGACTCGGAGGCGAACCGCAGGGCGTCTCCCGCGGCCAGGATGACCGACCACTCCGCCGTCTCGACCGTCACCTCCCCGGAGACCACGTAGGCGTGCTCGACCGACCCCCGGCCGTGTGAGCTCTTGGCGCTGCGGGTTCCGGCCGGGATGTCGCCCTCGGCCAGTTCGAAACGGCGGCGGTCGGGGGCGGCGAACAGGGTGCGGACCGCGCTGTCACCGACCAGCAGGGGGACGTTCTCACCACGCCGGATGACCTCGGGCCCCACCAGGTTGATGCGGGTCAGCTCGCCGAAGGTCAGTTCGAGGGCGGTGGCCAGCCGGGAGAGCACCTCGACCGTGGGGTTGGCGACTCCCCGCTCGACCTGGGAGATCAAGGCCTTGCTCACCCCGGTCAGTTCGGCCAGCTCACGGACGCTGAGACCGCGTGCCAGGCGGACACGGCGCAGGTTGGCGGCGATCGCGTCACGCACCCCGGCCGCCTCGGCGGGGGCGTCACGTACGACGGGAGCCGCGAAGGAGTCCGCGAGAGAGCCGGTCACGTCGAAGGCGGCGCCGTTCTCGCTCCGCATGGCTCCCCCTCACATGGCTGCCCGTACGCATCACATGATGCAGGACGTCAACCGATGAGGGCGAGGCGGTGGGCCGCGGCGGCGGCCTCGCCCCTGGTGGAGACGCCGAGCTTGGCCAGGATGTTGGAGACGTGCACGCTGACGGTCTTGGCCGAGATGAACAGCTCGGCCGCGATGTCGCGGTTCGACCGCCCCTGGGCGACCAGCCGGAGCACCTCCTGCTCGCGAGGGGTCAGCGGCGCCGTCGCGGGAGCCGCTGCCGGCGCCTTCGCGGCCGGGACGCCTTCCCCGGTGAGGGACACCCCGATCCTGCGGGCCAGCGCCTCGATCTCCGCCTGCAGGGGCCGGGCCGACAGTGCGACGGCGATGGGGTGCGCCGTGCGCAGCCGTACGGCGGCGCCCTCACGATCACCCGCGCCCGCCGCCGCTCGCCCCGCGTGGAGCAGCGACTTGGCACGGGGGTGGGGCCGGTCGAGCCGTTCCCAGGCGATGGCGGCGGCGTCGTGGTCACCGTTGACGCTGAGCCGGTAGGCCTCGGCGACCGGGCTGTGCACGCCCATCGTGGCCCCGACCCCCTGGACCTGGGCGCGCAGCGCCGCCGCGCGCTCAGGAGCGAGAGGCCCGGCGGCCTCGGCGACCGCGGCCAGCAGGGAGAGCACCCGCCAGCCGAGCATGGGCTTGCTGGTGATCTGCGCCTCCCCGACCACCCGTTCGGCGACGTCGAGCGCGGCCAGGGGTTCGCCGTCCAGCAGGTGCAGGCCGATCCTGAGCCGGGAGTTGGCCGAACGCTCCTGGGTGAACTCGTCCAGGACGGTGAACGCCTCGACCTCGTTCAGCACGGACCTGACCACCTCGACCTCACCCCGGGCGACCGCCACGTCGGCCCTGATGCGGCGCAGATGGTGGCGCGTGCGCAGGGTGGGGTCCATGGTGAGCGCCTGCTCGGCGAGCTGGGCGGCCTCCTCGAACCGGCCGAGCGACTCAAGGGCCTCGGCCCGGTTGTTGGCCAGGAACGTCCCCGAGACGCGGTAACGGCCGTACTTCCTGGCCAGTTGCTCGCCTTCGAGCGCCAGCTCGACCGCCTCGGCGGAGCGGCCCATGTTGTTGAGGGCGTCCACGGTGTTGCTGAGCGCCCGCAGGACGATACGGCCGGAGGCCTTGCGCAGGCCGATGGCCTGGGCGGTCTCATTGATGGCGACCGTCTCCTCAAGACGGCCTTCGATGGAGGGGCCGAGGGCCAGGTTGAGCAGCAGGTCGGCTTCGAGGCACTCGTCGTTGTGCTCGCGGGCGATGCGCAGCGCCTCCTCGGTGAGCGCGGTCCCCTCCGTCACCTCACCGCTGAAGATCAGGTAGGACCCCAGCTTGGACAGCACCACGGCGCGTTCCGGACTCGGGTCGGGGACCAGGCGCGCCGCGTAGCGGAAGTGGTCGAGAGCTCCCGGCCTGCGCTTCGACATCTTGAACTGGGCCAGCCGTACGAGAAGCTCGGCGACCCGGCCTGGCTGGGTCTGCTCGTCGAGTTCGTCCAGCGCGGCCTTGACGAACTTCATGCCGCGGTCGATCTCACCGCAGGAGTGGGCGGCCTCAGAGGCCTCTTCGAGGACCGTCGTGTGGTCGACGCCGATGCGCGAGGAGGCGTCGGGGACCTTGTTCCACAGCGTGAGCACCCGTTCGAGCAGCTGCATCTTCTCGTTGTAGGCGAAGGTCCTGGACGCCTTGGCCGCGGCCTCCCAGGCCGAGATGAGGGCCCACAGGTCGTCACGGGCGGAGTACCAGTGGTGGGCGATCTCGATGGCGGCCCGGCCCATGGGGACCAGGGTGCGGTCCCTGCCGATCTCCTCGGCGAAGCGGGCGTGCAGCCGTACGTGCTCGCCGGGCAGCAGCTCGTCGTGTACGGCTTCGCGGATGAGGGCGTGCCGGAAGGCGTAGGCGCGGCCGTCGGCGACCTGGAGCACGTTGGCCGCGATGGCGGGCCGCAGGGTGTCCTCAAGATCGACGTCGGACAGGCCGCTGACGGCGGCCAGCAGGTCGTGGCCGACCCGGATGCCACCCGCGGCGGCGATGCGCAGCAGCCGCTGGGTCTCGTCGGGCAGCTGTTCGACGGCGCCGAGGATCAGGTCGTGCAGGGAGTCGGGGTAGGAGGAGTCGACGCCGCATTCGAGCAGCGCCTCGACGAACAGGGGGATGCCCTCACTGCGTTCGAAGACCTGCCCGACCTGGGAGAACTCGGGGGTCGTGCCGAGGATGCCGGCCATCTGGGCGGCGACCTCGTCACGGGTGAGCCTGGGCAGCTCCAGCCTGGCGACCCCCTCGACCCGGCCAAGCTCGGCCAGGACGGGACGGAGCGGGTGCTGGCGGTGCAACTCGTCCGAGCGGTAGGTCATGACCATCAGGACCGGGGCGGTACGGAGGTTCCGGCTGAGGAAGGCGATCAGGTCACGGCTCGACCGGTCGGCCCAGTGGATGTCCTCGATGACCAGGATCACCGGGTTGCGCTCGGCCAGCCGCTCGAGAAGGGTGAGGATCTGCTCGAAGAGCCGCCCCCTCGCGGTGTCGGTCTCGACCTCACCGCTCGGCTCGCCGAACTCGGGCAGCAGTCTGGCGAGGTCGCGCGCCCCGCCGACCGGCAGCAGCGCCGCGACCTCCTCGGCACTCGTCTCACGCACGAGCTGGCGGATCGCCGCGGTGAACGGCGCGTAGGCCAGGCCCTCCGTCGACAGTTCGACGCAGCCGCCGATGAGCACGTGAGCCCCCCGGCTCGCGGCGCGCTCGGCGAAGAACCCGATCAACCGTGACTTGCCGACCCCCGCCTCGCCCCCGAGCAGCACCGTCGCGGCCGCGGTGCTCCGGGCCTGCTCGAACGACTCGGACAAAGCGGCGAGTTCCATCTCCCGCCCTACGAAGACGGGGCTTGCCGCCCGACCCACCATGTCTTCCAGCATGTCATGCCTTATACGAACTCTTCTTCCCATTTATCTCTCGGCGGAAGAGGTGACGACCTACGGGGGGTGGAGGGCCCGGCCGGGCGGATACTGATGGCCGGGCCCTCGTGACGTGGTCATGCGGAAGCGGGCTTGCGGAACAGACCCCTGCGGCGCTCACCGGAGGACTGTCGCTTCTGCTCCGCCTCCTGCCGCTGGGTGGCCTCACGGGCACGGCGGTATTCGACGGCCTCTCTGCGAAGGTCGGCGGCGCGCTGCTCGATCAGCTGGTGGTGGAACTCGGGAGCCATTTCGGCTTCCTCCTCACGGGGCGACTGCCCCCGGTGGTGCGATTTCCTTACACCTTCGAGATTCCTCCTAAGGCCCCCGTCGCCGCATCGGACGGATGCCTTATCTCCACGGCCCCGGCGGTCCGGGGCATACCTAGGCCGGGGCGGGGCCGCCTTAGGCCCGTTCCACGGGTAAGCCCCGGGGAGGCCTACTTCGCGCGGAAGGCGCGCCGCAGCCGGGCGGCGGCGGCCACGGCGGGCCACAGGCGGGTGGCGAGGTTCCGTGCCAGGATGCCGCCCCGCGTCGCGGGCACCATGAGCGCCGACGCCTGCCCGATGCTCCGCTGCCTGGGCTCGACCAGGCGCCGGTGGGCGGCCTCGTACCGGCGGAAGGCCGCCTGGGGGTCGTCCGGACTCGCGGCCAGTTTCTCGGCGAGGGTGAACGCCCCGGCCATGGCCATGGTGGAGCCGTCGCCGAAGAGTGAGACGCAGGACGCGGCGTCGCCGAGGAGGACGATCCGGCCGTTCCACCAGCGCGGCAGGCTCACCCGGCTCACCGAGTCGAAGTAGAGGTCGTCGGCGACGCGCACCCGCTCCAGGAGTTCGGGCACACGCCAGGAGACGTCCGCGTACGCGCGTGTCAGCAGCCGTTTGTGCTGCTCGACGTCGCGGTGGTCGAAGCCGGGTTCCGCCGGGCTGCGGTACAGGAAGAACGCGCCACTGGGCGTGGAGCTGACGGCGACCGCCTTACCGGGGACGTTGTGCATGAGGATGTCCCGGTCAGGCCCGGACCGGCCGGGGAACGGCAGTGTCGCGACGTAGAGGCCCATGTGGCGCATGAGCCCGTTCCCCGTACCGAACGTCAGCCGACGGGTCAGCGAGTGCAGGCCGTCGGCGCCGATCACCACGTCGAAGCGGCGGGGTCCGGCGCGCTCGAAGGTGACCTCGACCCCGTGCCCGTCGCGGTCGAGGGTCGCGACGGAGTCGTCGAAGAGGAACTCGGCGTGGTCGCGGCTCGCCGCGTACAGGATCGCCGCGAGGTCGCCGCGCGGTACCTCGACCTCGTCCGGCTGCTGGAAGGCCCGCATGTCCATCCGGCCGACCCGCCTGCCCGCCGCGTCGACGAAGGTGAGGCCCGTCGTGCCGGTCGCGGCCTCGCGCAGCCGGGACAGGACGCCCATCCGTTCCGCGACGCGTACGGCGGGGCCCCTGACGTCCACCGGGTTCCCGCTGGAGCGCGGCGTTCCCGCGCGTTCGACGACGGTGACCTGGAAGCCGTACCTGGCCAGCCAGTAGGCCGCCGTCGGCCCGCCGACCCCGGCTCCGGAGATCAGGACTGTCCGCTCGGTCATGGCGCCTCACTAACCGGATGAAGTTTCTCCGCTTGACCAGCCGTTCGTGGGGTTTTCTGGGCCGCTGTCAGCATCGCCGTTCCGGGATTCCCGATCAAGGGCGAGCTGTCCTGAAGAAAGCATCCATACGTTGGAAATATGGATGTTTATAGGGTTCTTCCGGGTCGTTTCCGGTGTCATGTTTGAGGCAGCCCGGCCGGCTGTGGCTCCTGACCGAAGGAGTCTTAAGGATGAACCCCAGAACGAAGTTGAGCGCCGTCGTGGCCGTGGCCGTGATGGGGGTGTCCGGACTGACGGGAAGCGCCGGAGCCTCCCCGGAAACACCGGACCAGCGCGCGATCGCCGGAGCGGACAGGAGCATCCGCGAGCACGCGGGGGAACTCCGTCTCGCGCCGGGAGACGCCCTCACCCCTCCCACGATGACCTCGGGGCCGGGCGGCCTGCGTTACCTGCTCTACCGGCGCACCCACCACGGGCTGCCGGTGCACGGCGGTGAGGTGATCGTCGCCACCGACAAGACGGGCACCGTGGTCAACGCCGTCGTCACCGGCCAGCAGGCCACGCTGAACCTCGGCGCGGCGGGCGTGACGCCACGGGTGAGCGCGGCGGAGGCCGCCGCCAAGGCCCTCGGCGAGACCGCGGGGACAGGGGAGAGGGCCGGCACGCCCAGGCTGCTGATCCATGCGACGACCGACCACCCCAGGCTGACCTGGGAGGTCGTCGTCACCGGAGGGACGGAGGCGGCTCCCGTCTCGCGGCGCGTCTTCGTGGACGCCCTCGACGGGACCGTCGTCGAGTCCGTCGACCAGATCGCCCACGGCCTCGGCAACAGCCGCTTCAACGGCAACCCGGTGACCATCCGGACCTCGGGGCACTACTCCATGATCGACCCGAGCCTTCCCAGCCTGCAGTGCGGAGGCATGTCGGGCGGCCCCTACACCAAGTCGATCGACAACTGGGGCAACGGGCAGGGCACCAACCTGGAGACGGCCTGCGTCGACGTCATGTTCGGGGCGCAGAAGTTCTCGGACATGCTCGCCCTGTGGATGAAACGCAAGGGGATCAACGGCGTGGGAGGCGGCTATCCGGCACGGGTCGGGTTGAGCGCGGTCGACAACCAGTGGAACGGTAGCTCAGTCTATTTCGGCCACAACCAGGCGAACCGCGAGCAACTCGTCTCGCTGGACATGGTCGCCCACGAGTACGGTCACGCCGTCTTCGACACCTCGGGAGTCGGCGGACAGACGGAAGGGCCGGAAGGGCGGGCGCTGGCCGAGTCGGCCGGGGACATCTTCGGCGCGCTGAACGAGCACTACGTCAACCACCCGGTCGCCCTGGACGAGCCGGACTACCTGGTCGGCGAGGAGGTGAACATGGTCGGCACCGGCCCGATCCGTTACATGTTCAACCCGTCCCTCGCGGGCGACCCGAACTGTTACCCGGTGCCCTCGGGCATCGATCCGCACAGGGCGGCGGGACCGCAGAACCACTGGTTCTACCTGCTGGCCGAGGGCACCAACCCGGTGGGCAAGCCCGCGAGCCCGGTCTGCGGGGGTCCCTCCACGCTGACCGGAATCGGGATCATCAAGGCCGGGCAGATCTTCTACTCGGGGCTGCAGCTCAGGACCTCCGTCTGGACGCACGGCAGGAGCAGGCTGGCCACCGTCCACGCGGCCAAGATGCTCTTCAGCTGCGCGGAGGTGACCGCGACCAAGGCGGCGTGGACCGCCGTCAACGTCGGCCCGCAGCCCGGTGAGGCCACCTGCTGACCCCCGGGGCGGGCAGGGTTTTTTCGGCCCCGCCCGCCCTCCCAAGGGGAAGATCCATCCGATTTCCCGAAGGAATCGGCGAATGTTGACGAAAACCGGTGCCGGGACTGGCCGACACCCGGTTTGGAACTGAAGACACCAGTCGGCATGCTGGAGAGGTGTCGACTATGACTCCTTCGCTCGCCGACGTGGCCTCGTCCAACGTCGCGTTGCGAAACCTCCTCCACGGCCTACCCGGTGTCGACCGTGTGGGCGCCGACCAGCGAGCCGCGATGCTCGGCACCCGATCGATCAAGACCACGTCCAAGGCGCTGGCCATCGACCTCGCCATCCGCATGGTGGACCTGACCACCCTCGAAGGGGCCGACACGCCGGGCAAGGTGCGCGCGATGTGCGCCAAAGCGGTCCGCCCCGATCCCGGTGACCCCTCGGTGCCGAAGGTGGCCGCGGTGTGCGTCTACCCCGACCTCGTCCCCCGCGCGGTCGAGGCGCTCGCCGGTTCCGGGGTACGGGTCGCCAGCGTCGCCACCGCCTTCCCCAGCGGCCGTTCCTCCCTGGACGTCAAGGTCGCCGAGACGGCCTTCGCGGTCGCGGCGGGCGCCGACGAGATCGACATGGTGATCGACAGAGGCGCCTTCCTGTCCGGCGACTACCTCAAGGTCTTCGAGGAGATAGCCGCGGTCAAGGCGGCGTGCGGTACGGCGCACCTGAAGGTGATCCTGGAGACCGGCGAGCTGGTGACCTACGACAACGTACGGCGCGCGGCCTGGCTGGCCATGCTGGCCGGAGGCGACTTCGTCAAGACCTCGACGGGCAAGGTGCAACCCGCCGCGACCCTGCCGGTGACGCTGGTGATGCTTGAGGCGGTCCGCGACTTCCTGGCCGTCACAGGCCGCAAGGTCGGGGTGAAGCCCGCGGGCGGCATCAAGACCACCAAGGACGCGATCAAGATGCTGGTGCTCGTCAACGAGACCGTCGGCGACGGCTGGCTCGACCCCGACTGGTTCCGGCTCGGCGCCTCAAGCGTGCTCAACGACCTGCTGATGCAGCGTCAGAAGCTGGCCACAGGCCGCTACGCCGGTCCCGACTACTTCACCCTGGACTGATCGATGTTCGAATACGCACCGGCCCCCGAGTCCCGCGCCGTCGTCGACATCAGGCCCTCCTACCGGCTGTTCGTCGGCGGCGAGTGGGTCGACTCCCAGGGCGGCACCGCGCACAAGACCGTCAACCCCGCCTCGGAAGAGGTCCTGTCCGAGGTCGTGTGGGCCACCGAGGCCGACGTGGACAGGGCGGTCGGAGCCGCACGCAAGGCCTTCGGCGTCTGGTCGGCGATGCCCGGCTCGGAGCGGGCCAAGTATCTGTTCAGGATCGCCCGCATCATCCAGGAACGCTCGCGTGAGCTGGCCGTACTGGAGACGCTGGACAACGGCAAGCCGATCCGCGAGTCCCGTGACGTGGACCTGCCGCTGGTGGCGGCGCACTTCTTCTACTACGCGGGCTGGGCCGACAAGCTCGGGCACGCGGGCTACGGTCCCGACCCCAGGCCGCTGGGCGTCGCGGGCCAGATCATCCCGTGGAACTTCCCGCTGCTCATGCTGGCCTGGAAGATCGCCCCCGCGCTGGCCTGCGGGAACACGGTCGTGCTGAAGCCCGCGGAGACGACCCCGCTGACCGCGCTGCTGTTCGCCGAGATCTGCCAGCAGGCCGACCTGCCGCCGGGCGTGGTCAACATCGTGACCGGCGCGGGCGAGACCGGCGCGGCCCTGGTCGACCACCCCGACGTGAACAAGATCGCCTTCACCGGCTCGACCGAGGTGGGGCGCCGCATCGCCAGGTCCGCCGCGAGCTCCGGCAAACGGCTCACCCTTGAGCTCGGAGGCAAGGCCGCCAACATCGTCTTCGACGACGCCGCGCTGGACCAGGCCGTCGAGGGCGTCGTCAACGGCATCTTCTTCAACCAGGGGCACGTGTGCTGCGCGGGCTCCCGCCTGCTGGTCCAGGAGTCGGTCGCCGAGGAACTGCTCACGGCGCTGAAGCGGCGTCTGAGCACACTGCGCCTGGGCGACCCGCTGGACAAGAACACCGACATCGGCGCGATCAACTCCGCCGCCCAGCTCGCCAGGATCCGTGAGCTGTCCGACGCGGGGGAGGCCGAGGGGGCCGAGCGCTGGTCCCCGGTGTGCCCGCTGCCGGAACGGGGTTTCTGGTTCCCGCCGACGATCTTCACCGGGGTGGCGCAGTCGCACCGGATCGCGCGAGAGGAGGTCTTCGGGCCTGTGCTGTCCGTGCTGACCTTCCGTACGCCCGCCGAGGCCGTGGAGAAGGCGAACAACACCCCCTACGGCCTGTCCGCGGGGGTGTGGACCGAGAAGGGCTCACGCATCCTGTGGATGGCGGACCGGCTGCGCGCCGGCGTCGTGTGGGCCAACACCTTCAACCGGTTCGACCCGACCTCGCCGTTCGGCGGCTACAAGGAGTCGGGATACGGCAGAGAGGGCGGACGACACGGGCTGGAGGCGTATCTCGATGTGTGACCACCGTGAGTCCAGGCGCCGTCGCCGCCGTGGCCAGGCGACCAGGGGACACGGCTTCGCCAGGGCGGGCCGTCCCGCGCTGCGCGGCTGGTTCGCCCACCGGTGCGGGGTGAGCCGCTGCGGTCAGGTCTTCGTGCCCGCCCGGCTCTCGCAGCAGGAGAGCACGTGGAGAGGGCGGGGCGATGAGTAAGACCGATCCCGTACGGCTGGCCGTACGCAAGACCTACAAGCTGTACATCGGCGGGGCGTTCCCGCGCTCGGAGAGCGGAAGGTCCTATCCGGTGACCTCCTCCAAGGGCGACTTCCTGGCCAACGCCTCGAAGGCGTCCCGCAAGGACGCCCGGGACGCGGTCTCCGCGGCCCGCAAGGCCTTCCCCGGCTGGTCGGGCGCGACGCCGTACAACAGGGGTCAGATCCTGTACCGGGTGGCCGAGATGCTCGAAGGGCGCCGGGCGCAGTTCGTCGCGGAGCTGGTCGCGGCGGGCGCGGGCCGGGCCGAGGCGGGCAGGAACGTGGACGCGGCCGTCGACCGGCTGGTCTGGTACGCCGGATGGTCCGACAAGATCACCGCGGTGGCGGGGGCGGCCAACCCGGTCGCGGGGCCGTACTTCAACCTCTCGACGCCCGAGCCGACCGGGATCGTCGCGGTCGTCGCGCCCGAGGACCCGCTGCTCGGCCTCGTCTCGGTCGTCGCCCCGGTGATCGTCACCGGCAACACCTGCGTCGTGGTCGCCGGGGAGCGGGCGCCGCTGCCCGCCGTGACGCTGGCGGAGGTGCTGGCCACCTCCGACCTGCCCGGCGGGGTGGTGAACGTGCTGACCGGCTCGACGGCGGAGATCGCGCCCTGGCTGGCCTCGCATATGGACGTCAACGCCCTCGACCTCACCGGCGTCGCGGAGGCGGAGCTGGCGGTCACGTGCGAGGAGGCGGCGGCGGAGAACCTCAAGCGGGTCCTGCGCCCGGTGCCCGGAACCGACTGGTACGCCGACCCCGGAACCCGGCGGATGACCACCTTCCTGGAGACCAAGACGGTCTGGCACCCGACCGGAGTGTGACCGTCCCGGTCCGTGGCGGAACCCTCCGTCACGGACCGGCGGACCTCACGAAGGAGCGTGGCGGAGCCAGGGGTGGGCGGCCTCCAGTTGCTGGGCCAGGCCGAGCAGGCGAGCCTCGCCTCCCGGCGGGGCGACGAGCTGCACGCCGATGGGCATGCCCGTCGAGTGCCAGCCGTACGGCACGCTCATGGCGGGCCAGCCGGCCATGTTCCAGGCGCCGGTCGCCGGGGCGTAGGTCAGGTTGACGCGGGTGTTGTCCAGCAGCCCCCGGCGGCCCCAGCGTTCCGCGGGGGGAGGGGAGGCGGCGAGCGTCGGGGTGATGAGCACGTCGGCCTTGCCGAACCAGTGGTCGGCGCCCCGGGCGCGCCAGCGTTCCCTGCCCCGCGAACCGTCCTTGCCGATCCTGGCCAGCAGCCTGCCCGCCCTGGCCAGTGCCCGGGTACGGCGCTCAAGCCTGCGGGAGTCGAGTCCCCGGGTCTCGCGCAGGGCGCAGGCGAACCAGGCGGCGATCGTGGCGCTGCCCAGCCAGCTCGGCAGCCGTGTCTCGTGCTCGACCACGGTGTGCCCGGCGGCGGCCAGGGTGTGGCCCGCGTCGACGACCGCCCGCTGTAGTTCGGAGTCGATCGCGAAGCCCGGCGGCACCGGCAGGCGGGCCACCCCGATCCGCAGCCCCGAGGGGCGCGGCGGGATCGGCGCGCCACGTCCTCCGTCGCTCCACAGCGCCCCGTCGTCACCGGACGGGCGGGGGGAGGTGGTGGGCAGGGCCAGGGACATGTCGCCCGCCATCACCGCCAGCGCCAGGGCCAGGTCGGTCACGGTCGTGGCCAGCGGGCCGTTCTCCGCCATGCCGTACCAGTCGTGCTCGGGGGGTGGGACGACCTTCTGGCCGGGCTTGATGGCGACGATCCCGCAGCAGGCGGCGGGGACGCGCAGGGAGCCGAGGCCGTCGGTTCCGTGGGCCAGCGGGACCATCCCGGCGGCGACCGCCGCGGCGCTGCCGCCGGAGGAGCCTCCGGGGGTGCGCCGGGAGTCCCACGGGTTGCGGGTGACGGCGTAGACGCTGTCGCAGAAACCGGCCAGGCACAGTTCGGGCACGTTGGTGATCCCGACGACCACCGCTCCCGCCGCCCTGAGCCTGGCCACCACCGGGTGGTCCTCGGCCGCCGCGACGGAGGAGGTGGCCGCGGAGCCGTTCCGCATGGACTCGCCCCTGACCGCGACGACGTCCTTGATCGCGACGGGCACGCCCGCGAGCGGCAGCGTGGCCAGGTCCTCGCGTTCCTGCAGGGCCCGCGCCTCGGCGAGCGCCCGTTCCGTGCGGACCCTGCGGAAGGCCCCGATCCGTCCGTCGCGTTCGGCGATCACCCGGAGGTGGTCCTCGACGACCGAGGGGGCGGTG
The DNA here is from genome assembly GCF_042893955.1 of Streptosporangium sp. NPDC001559. Taxonomy (NCBI): domain Bacteria; kingdom Bacillati; phylum Actinomycetota; class Actinomycetes; order Streptosporangiales; family Streptosporangiaceae; genus Streptosporangium; species Streptosporangium sp. NPDC001559. The sequence goes on along the minus strand of NZ_JBIAVG010000004.1, from coordinate 328,919 downwards.
ACCTCCCCCCGGCGTACGGCCTCGGCTATCTCGGCTGCGGACCTTCCCACCCAGGACATGAACCGAGTGTTATCCGGCAAGTGCGCCAGGGGAAGCGCATCACATCTCAATCAGATGACTTGTCCGGCTCATCGGCGTTATCCGCCCCGGCGCGCCGCAGATCGCGGCCCGCCCCCTTGAGCGCCAGGCGCAGCGCGTACTCCAGTTGGGCGTTGACGCTCCGCAGATCGTCGGCCGCCCACTTGGCGATCGCCTCGTAGACGGCCGGATCGAGTCTGAGCAGGACTTTTTTTCGCTCAGGCATACAGGCTGCCGGCGTTGACCACCGGCTGGGTAGCCCGGTCGCCGCACAGGACGACCAGGAGGTTGGACACCATCTGGGCCTTTCGCTCCTCGTCGAGCTCCACCACGCCCTCCTCGGCCAGCCGGTTGAGTGCAAGCTGGACCATACCAACGGCGCCGGAGACGATGTGCGTGCGAGCGGCGACCACCTGGGCGGCCTGCTGGCGGACCAGCATGGCCTGGGCGATCTCGGGGGCGTAGGCCAGGTGGGTGATGCGGGCCTCAAGCACCTCGACCCCGGCCAGTTCGGTGCGGTCGACCAGTTCGGTGGTCAGCTCGGCGGCCACCTCGGCGCCGTCGCGCAGGCTGGTGCCGCTGCCCTCGTGGGAGTCGTAGGGGTGGCTGGTGGCCAGGTGCCGCACGGCCGCCTCCGACTGGATCGCGATGTACTCCTCGTAGTCGTCCACGGAGAAGGCCGCCTTGGCGGTGTCGGTCACCCGGTAGACGACGACGGCCGCGATCTCGACGGGGCTGCCGTCGGCGTCGTTCACCTTGAGCTTGGCCGTCTCGAAGTTACGCACCCGCAGGGTGATGCGGCGCCTGGTGGTGAAGGGAAGCACCCACTGCAGGCCCGCGTCGTTGACCGAGCCGACGTAGCGGCCGAGGAACTGCACGACCTGGGCCTCGTTGGGGTTGACCACGACGAAGCCGCTGCCCAGGACGACCAGGGCCAGCACCGCCACGACCCCGGCCGCGATCTTGACGACGTCGCCGCCGGAGAACGCGACCCCGGCCAGGACGGCGAGGAGGACCAGAAGTCCGAGGAGAACGGCGAAACCGTTGATCCGGAAGGCACGTCGTTCCATGTGCTCCACCTTTGCTATCGAAGTGATATCACCAAGATAGCGCGTGATCGCCGATGTGGGAACCGGGAATTCGGCACGCTCAGTGACGATGCGGGCGGCCTGGGGCTCTTCGCCCGGCGCTGAGGGTTCGCGGTGGAGGATCCGTGGTGGAGGGCTCGCGGTGAGGGCCCGAGGTGATGGTCTGTGGCGGGACGGCGGTGAGGGGTCAGCGCCGGGGGTTGGTGCGGCGGGTGGCCGTCGCGGACAGCGGGTCCTCGGGCCACGGATGCCGGGGATAGCGCCCGCGCAGCTCCGCCCTGACCGAGCGGTAGCCGTCGCCGCGCCAGAACGAGGCCAGGTCGTCGGTGACCGCGGCGGGCCGCCCGGCGGGGGAGAGCAGGTGGACGACCGGCGCGATCCCCGCGATCCTGGGCGCCTCGTCCCAGCCGAACAACTCCTGGAGCTTGACGGCCAGCACCGGCCGCTCACCCGAGTAGTCGATCCTGATCCGCGATCCGCTGGGCACCTCGATCCGCTCGGGGGCGGTCTCGTCGAGGCGCGCGCTCCACGGAACCAGCCGGCCCAGGGAGCCCGCCACGTCCAGCCGTTCGAGGTCGGCCCTGCGACGGGCCCGCGACAGTTCGGGCTCAAGCCACAGATCGACCGCGTCGAGCAGGGCGTCGTCGTCCACCGCGGGCCACGGCTCACCCAGCGCCCGGTGGCAGAAGGCCAGCCGCTCCCGCAGGGCGACGGCCTCGGAGGTCCAGCGCAGGATCGACAGGCCCTCGGCGCGCAGGCCGTCCAGAAGGGCGGGCCTGACGTCGGCCTCGGGCAACGGGACCGAGGACAGCTCGACGGCGCCCAGGCGTTCGACCCGGCGGGCCGAGACGTCACCGCGCCGCTCACCCGGCGGGACCCGCCACACCACCTCCTCCGCACGGTCGTACAGGGAGGCGGCGGCCAGCCTGGCGGTCTCCTCGTCGATCACCACGGCCTGTCTGACCCGGGCGGCGGCCGATCCGGCGGGCCGGTCGGCGACCGCGACCGCGAGCCACGGCGCGCTCCCCAGCCGCGACCCGGGGGGCAGCTCGGCGGCCGTCCCCGAGGCCATCAGGTAGGAGCCGCCCCGGCGCCTGGCCACCCGCTCCGGATAGGCCAGCGCCACCACCAGCCCGGCCACCGCGTCGTCCCCCATGCCCGAAGGGGAGGCGCGACCCGCGTCACGGGCCAGCCGCCGCGCCTCCTGGCGCCAGCGGGCGGCGAAACCGTCCCCGCCCCGCCGTACGGCACGCCAGAACGCCACCAGGTCGTCCCCCGCGTCCCCCGGCAGCCGCTCAGAAAGCAACGCCACCACCTCGGCCGCCTCCGGCCCCATGTCCAGCAGGGCCCTGGCCAGGCGGGGATGGACCCCGACCCCGGCCATCTCCCGGCCCCTCGGCGTGACACGCCCCCCGGGGGAGTCGAGGGCGCCGAGCGCGTGCAGGGTACGGCGGGCCGCCTCCATCGCGGCGGCAGGAGGGGGATCCAGCAGCGCCAGACCGCTCGCGGCGGGGTCCCCCCAGCAGGCCGCCTGAAGGGCGAAGCCCGTCAGATCGGCCAATGCGATCTCGGGGGCGGAGTGTTCGGGCAGCCGTTCGTGCTCGACCTGCGACCAGCACCGGTAGACCACCCCCGGCGCCTCGCGACCCGCCCGGCCCGCGCGCTGGGTCGCCGAGGCCCGGGAGAGCCGCACGGTGGTCAGCGAGCCGAGCCCCCTGGCGTGGTCGGTCCTCGGCTCCCTGGCCAGCCCGGAGTCCACGACGATCCGGACCCCGGGAACGGTCAGACTCGACTCGGCGACCGAGGTGGCCAGCACCACCCGCCTGCGCGTGCCCGGCGCGAGTACGGCCTCCTGGACCCGGGCCGGGGCCTGGCCGTGTACCTGGAGCACCTCGACGTCCCCGAGGGGGTGCGCGGCCACCCTGGAGATCTCACCGACCCCCGGCAGGAAACACAGCACGTCCCCCTCGTGCTCGGCCAGCGCCCGCCGTACGACGGCGGCGACATGGGCCAGGAAGGCCGGATCGACCCGCAGGCCGTGTGGGGGAGCGACCGTGGCGGGGGCGGGCGCCCAGACCGGGGTGACCGGGTGCGCGACGCCCTCGGCCCGCACGACCGGCGCGGGCGGCCCGTCCTGGCCGAGCAGCGCCGCCAGGGGAGCCGCGTCCGCCGTCGCCGAGGCCGCCACGATCCGCAGGTCGGGCCTGAGCGCGGCCCTGACGTCCAGCAGGAAGGCCAGGGCGGTGTCGGCGTCCAGGTGGCGTTCGTGACACTCGTCGAGCATCACCACGTCCACACCGCCGAGCTCGGGGTCACGCTGGAGCCGCCGCAGCAGCACACCCGTGGTGACGACCTCGACGACCGTCTCAGGCCCCGCCCGCCGCTCCCCTCGTACGGCGAAGCCGACCCGTCCGCCGACCTCGGACCCGAGCAGCCACGCCATCCGCCGCGCCGCGGCCCGCACCGCCATCCTGCGCGGCTCCGCCACGATCACCCTGCGCGGCTCCGCCGCGACGAACCGCCGGACCGGCGGGTCACCGACCAGCCCGGCCAGCGCGAGCGGGACGAGCGTGGTCTTCCCGGTCCCCGGCGGCGCGGTCAGCACGGCCGTGCCGTACTCGTCGAGGGCGGCGGACAGCTCGGGCAGGGCGTACCGGACGGGAAGGGCGGACCAGTCGGGACGCACGGGGAACTACCGGGATCTCACGAGGCTCTCGTGAGGCTCCGCAGGGAACCTCACGAAGGGCTCTGCCGGGGTTCTCACGGGGCCTCAGGACATGGGGTCGAGGACGCCCGTGCTCACCAGGGCGATGATGACCAGGCCCAGGATGATCCGGTAGATCACGAAGCCGGTGAACTTGTGGGTGCTGATGTACTTCAGGAACCACGAGACCGCCGCGTAGCCGACGACGAACGAGATCACGGTGGCCAGGATCGTCGGCCCCCAGTCGGGGCTGTCGGCCTCACCGATCTGGAACAGCTCCAGCACACCCGCGCCGAGCACCGCGGGGATGGCCAGCAGGAAGGAGTACTTCGCGGCCTCCTCCCTGCGGTAGTCGAGCAGCAGACCCGCGCTGACCGTGCCGCCGGAGCGGGAGACGCCCGGGATGAGGGCCAGCGACTGGGCGAAGCCGTAGATCAGGGCGTGCGGGAAGCTGAGGTGGCGCTGCAGGGTCAGCTTGTTGCGGGCCGTACGGTCGGCGAACCAGAGGATCACGGCGAAGACGATCAGGGTCGTGGCGATCAGCCGCAGGTCGCGGAAGACGGTCTCGATGCTGTCCTTGAACAGCAGGCCGAGCACGACGATCGGCAGCGTGCCGACGATGATGTACCAGCCCATCCTGGCGGCGTGGTGGGAGCGCAGGTCAGGCGTCCACAGGGACCTGACCCAGGTGGAGATGATCTCCCAGATCTCCTTGCGGAAGTAGATGACGACCGCCGCCTCGGTACCGATCTGGATCACGGCGGTGAACGCCGCGCCGGGATCGGTCCAGCCGAACAACGCGGAGACGACTCTGATGTGGGCGCTTGAGGAGATCGGCAGAAACTCCGTCAACCCCTGAACGAGGCCGAGGACCACCGCTTCGAACCAGCCGATCAACTTGGGCACCTTCCGTCCCGAAGTACGTGCGTGACGTAGGCGAGGCTAGCGGAGCCGGACGCCTGACGTGACCCGGTCATTCGGCCGATACACCGGTGTCATCCGAATCCGTGGGCCAACCGGTAGTCCTCCACGAGGACGTCACTCTGGAGGACAAGATGACCGAGTTCACGGAGTACGTCGCGCAACGTCATGAACGGTTGCGAAGAACGGCGTACCTCCTCACCAGAGACTGGGCGATCGCCGAGGACCTGGTGCAGACGGCGCTGGCCAGGGCATGGCTCGCCTGGCGCCGGATCGACGGCGACCCCGATCCGTACGTGTACCGGATCATCGCCAACACCCACGCCTCCTGGTGGCGGCGACGCTGGCGGGGCGAGGTCCCGACGGAGGTGATGCCCGACCGGGACGACGGACGGGACTTCACCCGGGAGATCGGCGACCGGGACGCGCTGTGGACGGCGATCGGCACGCTGTCGGGGCGTCAGCGCGCCGTGGTCGTCCTGCACTACTTCGAGGAGATGACCCTGGCCCAGGTCGCCGGCGTGCTCGGCTGCTCGGTCGGGGCGGTCAAGAGCCAGCTCGGCAGGGCACTCGCCCGGCTGCGGGTCGACCAGGGGGTTCAGACGATGACGGGAGCACAGCGATGAGCCACACCGAGCACGATCTGAGGGAACTGCTCGCCGAACGCAGCACGGGCGGCCACGGGGGCGGCGCCCGGCTTGAGGAGATCCTCACCGAGGGCAGGAGGATCAGACGGCGCAGGTGGGCCGCGGTGGGAACGGTCGCCGCCGTGACCGCCGCCGCGCTCGTCCTGACGCCGACCCTGCTGTCCGGCGGCACGCGGGGCGGCGGCAGCATCATGGCCCAGGTGGGCGAACCGATCGAACGGGTGGGCGAAGAGGGAGTACGGCTGGCGGGCGTCCGCTCGGAGGAGACGGGGAAGGCGGAGCGGCTCTCGTTCGTCCCGAAGAGCGAAAAGACCTCCTACCGCGTCAACTGCGCCCACGCGAGCCGGGTGTTCGTGCGCTACGGCGACCGGGTGGACGCGGGCACCTGCGGGGAGAACGAGCGGGGACAGGAGTGGACGGTGTTCGGCAGCCTCGACGGGCTCACCGCCGGGGCCCCCGTCACGGTCGAGGTGTTCACCGTCCCCACCACGATCGAGGACACCCCCAAGGATCCGTCCCCCGAGGAGCGGTCTCCCAAGGGGTACGACCGGGCGCTCGCGGACGCCGTTCGTGGCCCCGCCCTGTGGGAGATCGCGATCCACGACCAGGGGGTCTCCACCGCCTCCTGCTCGCCGGACATCTGCCTGGACACCGGAGCCCGCCTCGCGACCCAGGGCGAGTTCAACCTCGGGGGCCTGCCCAACAGCCACCAGGTCACGGGCGGTCACCTCACCCAGATCAACGAGAAGCACGCCTTCCAGGGCACGGTGGAGGGCAAGGGCCGGGTGTACGTCCGCTGCCAGGGAGAGAATCTGCACGCCCTCATCTGGGCGGACAAGGCCGACAGGACCGGGGCCCTCGTCAGGTCCGCACCCTGCGGCGCCAAGCCCGTCATGTGGGAGTTCTTCGGCAACGGTTCGGCGGAGGTCACGGTCGCCGTCGTACGGCGCGACCGGCTGCCGCGCGGGGGTGACTTCGGCTCCGACCCGCAGGCCGCCTCGAAGGAGGCCGACCGCCTGCTGTCCGGGCTCAGGCCCGAGGCGGGGTCCTGGCACGTCGCTCTGCAGCAGCTGGACTAGCCGACGTCGAAGTAGGCGTTCGACGGCCGGGCGCTCCGGCCCCTGTCCGCCTTCCAAGAGCGGACAGGAGCCGGAGCAGGAAATCGTATATAAAAATCGTATATCGAAGAGGGGCCAGGTGAAGAGGGAGAAAAGGGCGACCTAGGCTGTCCCTGCCAGCCGTTCCACGACGACAGAGGTCCCCCATGACGACTGCCTCCCCCGTCCCCTTCGACCCCGAGCTCGGGGAACTGCTCGCCGCGATGCGCGGCGACAGCCCGCCCCAGCCGTTGAGCGCCGAGACGCTGGCCGCCTCCCGGGCCGGACTTGAGGCCATGGCCCAGCCCGCCGCGGTGGTCATCGGCGACCGGCCCGTCGAGGCCGAGGAACGCACGATCCCGGGCAGGCAGGGAGCCCCCGACCTGGCCGTCACCATCCTGCGGCCCAAGGAGCGCGTGCCGGGCGCGCCGGGCCTGTACAACATGCACGGTGGCGGCCTGGTCATGGGCGACCGGCACATGGACACCCCTCGCCTGGTCGACATGGTGGTCGAGTTCGGCTTCGTCGTGGTCAACGTCGAGTACCGCCTCGCCCCGGAGAACCCCGGCACCGGACCCGCCGAGGACTGCTACGCCGGCCTGCTCTGGACGGCCGACCACGCCGAGGAACTCGGCTACGACCCGGAGCGCCTGATCGTCATGGGCGGCAGCGCCGGAGGCAACCTGGCCGCCGCCATGTCGCTGATGGCCCGCGACCGCAAGGGTCCCAAGCTGGCCGGACAGCTGCTGCTGGTCCCCATGCTCGACGACCGCAACCAGTCCGTCTCGACCCACCAGTACGACGGGATCGGCACCTGGGACAGGGCCGCCAACCTCTTCGCCTGGAAGTCGGTCCTCGGCGACGGGGTCGGCGGTCCCGACGTCTCGCCGTACGCCGCTCCCGCCAGGGCGACGGACCTGTCCGGCCTGCCCCCGGCGTACATCGAGCTGGGGTCGGCCGAGCTGTTCCGCGACGAGTCGGTCGAGTACGCCAGCCGTATCTGGGCGGCGGGCGGCGAGGCCGAACTGCACGTGTGGAACGGCGGCTTCCACGGCTTCGAGATGTACTTCCCGGACAGCCGGCTCGGCCGTGACGCGCTGCGGACCCGCGACACCTGGGTACGCAGGATCCTCGGCCGCTGAGGTTCCCGTCTGGGCCGTGATCCACGCGGGCCGTGACCCGCCTGGGTCGCGGCCCGTTCACGTCGCCGCTCCTTCTGGGCCGTCGGCCCGTCTGGGCCGCCGGTTCGTCCGGGGCGTCGGTTTCGTCCGGGGCGTCGGCCTGTCTGGCCGCCGGTTCGCCGGGGACGCCGGTGCGTCCGGGGCGCCGGTCCGTCGAACCCTGTCAGGGTTTTCTCAGGGTCGGCGAGGGAACGGGGGTTCTCCCGCCACTCGTTGAACCAGACGAACAGACCACGACACGGGGAGAAGAAGTGCACCGTTCGAGAAACCACAAGATCATCGCTGGAGTCTGCGGCGGCATCGCGGAGAGCCTCGGCTGGTCACCCACCGTCGTACGGATCCTCTGGCTGCTGCTCTCCCTGCTGCCCGGCCCCATGTGGGTCGCCTACGTCCTGATGTGGATCTTCCTCCCCAAGGCACCGGCGACTCGCTACTGACAACTAATCTGGGGGCATGAGGGAACGGCCGCTGACACTGCTGCAGGACGACCTGGTCGACTACGAGAAGGCGATGGAGCGGATGACCGACCTGGTCGGTCAGCGGCAGCGCGACGAGCGCTCCGACACGCTCTGGTTGCTCAGCCACCCGCAGGTCTACACCGCGGGCAGACGAACCCTGCAGCAGCACCTGCCCGACCCCTCCCACGGCATTCCCGTCGTCAACACGGGCAGAGGCGGCCAGCTCACCTACCACGGTCCCGGACAGCTCGTCGGCTACCTGATCGTCAAGCTGGGCGACGAGGGGATCGTCGACTACGTCCGTGAGGTGGAGCTCAGGCTGGTGCGGGCGCTCGACGCGCTCGACGTCCCGGCCGAGCGCCGCGAAACCCCGCCCGGCTCGCCGCTGCTCACCGGCGTCTGGACGAAGCGAACCGGGCGGAAGATCGTCTCGATCGGCATGCGGCAGAGCCGTGGCGTGACCAGCCACGGCTTCGCCCTCAACGTCGACGGCGACCTGACCCCGTGGGGCTGGGCGGTGGCCTGCGGCATGCCCGAGGTGGACATGACCTCCCTGGACAGGGAGATCACCTCGACGACGGGCGTCATGGACCGGGTCAGGGCCGCGGTCGCGACGGCCTTCGAGGCGAGCTGACCCCTTCTCCCGGCCTTCACGACCGCCTGGCCGTACGGCCCACCGGGCGTCGGAACGACCGCCTGGCCCGTTACGGCCACCCGGCTTCGGGACGGCCACCTGGCCGTACGGCTCACGGGGCTTCGGGGCGGTCGCCTGGCCGTACGGTTCCGGCGGGCTTCGGGGGGCAGTCGGCTGATCCGGGCGCAGTAGGCTACGCCGGGGTGACGCGGCGAGAGCGGGGTGGTTCGCGGTGCGGAAGTCAGGCACTACGCCGACACTCGACCTGGTCGACGTCGGCGAGCACGTGTGCTGGATCGTCGAGCCCCACCAGGGATACGCGGCCGTGACCTCGGCCTTCCTGGCCGACGGCGAGCTGTTCGGCGACAAGGTCGTCATCGTCGGCTCACCCCTCGACCCCATCGCCTCCGCGGAGGTCCCCAGGGACGCCACCCTCGTCGACCCCCGCTCCGTCCTGGGCGACGGCCCGACCCCCGACCTCGGCCCGATGCTCGGTCTCGTACGGCGTGAGGCCGACATGGCGGGACGACAGGGATATCGAGCCCTGCGTGTGCTGGCCGTGATGGATCAGCTCATCCCACCCGAGACCGGGATCGAGGCGCTGATCGACCACGAACTGCGCCTCGACCGGCTGGTGGCCGACCACGAGGCCATCATGGTCTGCGCCTACGGCCACGACAGCTTCGGCGCCGCGACCCTTGACCATGTGGCGTGTGTGCATCCCCGCGAACTGGGTACCGGACGCGCAGGACCGTCGTTTCGGATGTTCAGTTCGGGGCCCGGAGACTGGGCCGTGTGCGGAGTCGTCGACTCCGACGGAGCCGCGGCGTTCGGTGCCGCCCTGGCCGCCGCGACGGCGCTCTCACCGACGTTACGGCTCCACCTCGACGAGCTGGAGCTGATGGACGCCGCCGGAATGCGCGCGCTCGTCGAGGCCGCCGCCGACACCTCGGTACACCGGATCACGATCGAGGGCGCGAACCCGACAGTGAGGTCGTGCTGGGAGATGCTCGGCTACGGCAACTGCGAGATACGCGTGGAGCTGACGCCATGACTACCGAGACCACCGGTGTGATGGACATGGCGGGCCTGCGCCACGAGCTCTACACCTACTCCGGGGAGGAGCAGTTCCTCGCCGGGGTCCGTTCCTTCATCGACGACGCCCTGGCGGCGGGGGAGATCGTCCTGATCTCCGTACCCGAGGACCGCGAACGGATGCTGCGCGAGGAACTGCCCGGCACCGACCCCGGCGTGGTGTTCATGGACACCGAGGCGCTAGGCCGCAACCCCGCCAGGCTCATCCCCGCCTGGCAGCGCTGGATCGGCGAACGGACGGCGGAGGGCAGACCGGTGCGCGGCATCGGCGAGACCGACTGGCACGCCCGGGGCGGGGCGGAGATCGAGGAACTCCGCTACCACGAGTGGCTGCTGAACCTCGCCTTCACCGGTTCCCCCGCCTGGTGGCTGCTGTGCCCCTACGACACCGCCACGATCGACCCCGAGACGATGCGGGCGATCAGCCGCTGCCATCCGTACACGCTGACGGACGACGGTTCCCGGCCCTCCTCCGACTACGTCAGGGAACCGTTCTCCTGGGCGGAGCTCGAACCCGCCTGCGACCCGTACGAGGAGTTCCCCTACGCCAGGGGGGACCTCGCGGCCGTCAGGGAGAAGGTGATCGCCTGCGCCGCGCCGCACGGGCTGACGGGAGACCGGCTGCGGGAGACCCTCGTCGCGGTGACCGAGGTCGCGGGCAACAGCATCGCGCACGGCGGCGGCCACGGGACTCTGCGCACATGGGTGCAGCAGGGCTCGCTGATCTGCGAGTTCCGTGACGCGGGGGTGATGAGCGACCCCATGATCGGCCGCATGGCGCCCTCCCCGCGTTCGCTGCGCGGCCGGGGCATGTGGCTGGTGCACCAGATCTGCGACCTGGTGCAGATCCGCTCGGCCCCGGAGACGGGCACGATCATCCGCCTGCACGTCACCCTCCCCGGTGTTCTTCCCGGGGCGCTCCCTTAGCGCCGCTCCAGGGCGTCCTCGACCGAGTCGGCCAGCTCGAAGAACGTCAGCAGCCCCGTGATGGCCAGCATGTGGCGCAGGGTACGGTTCGCGCCGGCCAGGACGAGCCGGGTCTTCGCCTCCCTGCTGCGCTGGAGCACCCACAACAGCTCGGCCAGCCCGGTCGAGTCGCAGAAGGTGAGCCCGCTGAGATCGATGACGAGACAGGGGACGGGAGACGTGCCCCAGAGATCGGCGATTTGCCGCCGGAACACCGGCGCGTAGTCGTAGTCGAGATCGCCGACCACGCGGACCACCACGGCGTCTCCGTGGGAGCCCGACGATACGGACAGTGCGCTCGTGCTCTCCGGTGACATCGGAACTCCTCTTAGGCCCGCTGTTCACAGGCGGACGTTCCCCCTGTCCTACCAGGTATTCGGAACCACCGCCTCCACAGACCCCGCCCAAGCCCGACTTCCCGGGATCGGCGGTCCCTGGACGACGAGTCCACTGGTCGACCGTACGGCACGGCCGGAGCATGGGGGCATGACGACAACGCTGATCACCGGAGCGAACAAGGGACTCGGCCTGGAGACCGCACGCCGGCTCGTCGCGGCAGGTCACACCGTCTACATCGGCAGCCGGGACGCCGGACGCGGACGCCGGGCCGCGGAGGAACTGGGCGCGCGGACGGTTCTCGTCGACGTCACCGACGAGGCGTCCGTCACGGCCGCGGCGAAGGTCGTCGAGGCCGAGGGCGGGCTGGACGTACTGGTCAACAACGCCGGTGTCGAAGGGCGGCTGCCGGACGGCGGCGTGGTCGGCGTCGCGGACACCACCGGCGACATGACACGGACGGTGTTCGAGACGAACGTCTTCGGCGTGGTGCGGGTGACCCACGCGTTCCTGCCGTCACTGCGGCGTTCGTCCGCCCCGGTCGTGGTCAACGTCAGCAGCGGTCTGGCCTCGCTGACCGGCGTCGCCACCCCGGGCACACCGCTGTACGCCTACCCGGGACTCGCCTACCCGGCCTCGAAGGCCGCGGTCAACATGATCACTGTGCAGTTCGCGAAGGCGTTCCCCTGGATGCGCGTCAACGCGGTCGAACCGGGCTACACCGCGACCGACCTGAACGGGCACACCGGCCACCAGACCGTCGAGGAGGGGGCCGAGATCATCGTCCGCATGGCCCAGGTGGGTCCCGAGGGACCGACCGGCGGCTACTTCGACAGCGACGGCCCCCTGCCCTGGTGACGCGCTTCCGGTGTCACGTACGGCAGGCCGGTGACCGGGGTCTCGGGGATGCCCCGGTCACCGGCCTGCCGTACGGTTCCGCCTCCGGTCACTCGCCGGGCAGGTGCCAGGTCCACGAGGACTTCTTGACGGTGAAGGAGTCGAGCCTCCTGGTGGTGGCGGTCCCGGGGTCGACCGCGCGCTTCACGAACGAGACGAACGAGCCGTCTCTCTTGTCACCCCGGCCCGTCCAGAGCGTCAGCGTCCCGTTCGTGTCCCAGGAGAGGCGCTGCGGCCTCTCCCCCTTGGGGAGGCGGAGGGTACGGGCGGAGCCGAACGGAACCTTCGTCACGAAGGGTCCGGCCGCCATGTCGTAGACGCGCAGTCCGGGCTTGATCGGAATGATCGTGTCGAGGATCGCGAGCGTGTTCGCGTCGTCGGCCAGCGCGACATGGGCGCCCTCGAACAGGGCCAGGGGCACGCTCTGGGTCCTGACCTTTCCGCCGTTCGCGTCGAGGACCGTGAGGTCGGCGGTGTTGCCCTCGGTGTCCCGCCTCGTGAGCAGGTGCCGTCCGTCAGGGCTCATGGTCAGTACGGAGGTCTTCGCCGCCACCCTGGTCGTCCGGCCGTTGCCGAGGTTGACGATCAGGGCCGGTGCCTTGCCGCCGTAGTCGATCACGGCGAGTGTTCCGCCGGAGGAGAGCGTGGCGTCCACGTCGTCCTGGCCGACCCCCCTGGGCAGGACGTCGGCCCCGCCGGGCAGCGGGCGGACCGTCCCCCGGTCCACGTCGCGGATGACGAGCCGGTCGCCCCTGAGGTAACTCACGTACCGGCCGTCGCCGCTGACCGCCAGGGGAGCGGCGTCGTTCCTGTCGACCTTGCCGTCCGCCCGGCGGGGATGGACCCGCGCGTCGGCCAGCGTGACCGTCCTGCCGTCGCGCAGCGTCAGCGTCACCGCGCCACAGGGCACCGTCAGATTTCTCCTCGCGCAGCCCCTGACCCACGCGTACCGGATCGAGTCGCCGGACACGGCCCCCGCCGTCGCCTCGGCCGACGCCATGACAGGAGCCGCCGTGACGACGGGGGCCGCTGTCAAGACGGGAACCGCTGTCGCGGTGGTGAGAGCGAACAGAGCGAGTCCACGGGAAGGCGTCATCGCTTTTCCTTTCGTCCCCCGGAATACCTTCGTCACCCGGAATAGACGTGTCAGGAAAACGAAAAGTTGCACCCCGGATCAATGAAAATCCATCGAGAAGCCGAAACGGTGGATTTGTCCCGGCGCTTTTCCGGCGCCCTTCCGCGTTCTTCCGTGTTCTTCGGGTGTTCTTCGGGTTTTCTTCAGGACCAAGGAAGGTTCCCCCGGCCCGGGGAACGTTTTCCGGGCCGGGAAACAGGGAGAGGTCAGCGCAGGGTGCGGGCCCGTTCGAGGACCTCGGCCGGGGCCTTGGCCACAGAACCGGTGTCGAAGGGCGGCTGCGGGTCGTACTCGGTGTAGAGCTGGATCGCCTGGGCGGTCACCTCGTCGGAGAGCAGAGCGGCCAGCCGTACGGCCATGTCGATGCCGGAGGAGACCCCGGCTGAGGTGATCACCCGGCCCTGCCTGACCACCCGCTCGGAGGTGTAGGTCGCGCCGTACGACTCCAGGGCGGCGGTCGCCGCCCAGTGGGTGGTGGCGGTCAGGCCGTTGAGCAGGCCCGCCGCGCCGAGCACCAGGGCGCCGGTGCAGACCGAGGTGGTGAAGCGGGTCCCGGCGTGGATCCGGCGCACCCAGTCGAGGAAGGCGGCGTCGGCCACCATGACTTGGAAGCTGCCCCCGCCCGGGACCAGCAGGACGTCGCAGCGCTCGACCTCGGCGTATCCGGTCGGGACGTGCACCGGGAGGGATCCCAGCACGTCCCGCACCATCCCGGGTTCCGCCGTGACGAACCGCACGGTCGCGCCCGGCACATAAGCGAGGATTTCATACGGTCCAATCGCGTCGAGAGGCTCGAAGCCGTCGAAAAGCGGGATCACGATGTCCATGCGCCGCAGCATAGCCATCACCCGCTCGGGGATTTCCCCGGGGCCGGGCGGCGCAGCCGTAAAAAATCGTTTTTTCGCGGTACGGCGGGAAAGGGAGCGCGGGCCGGGCCGGAATCCAAGCGCGGTATGACAGGGCCGGAGTGTCAACTTTCGTTAGCGGAGACGTCCACTTTCTCGGGCAGACCGGGTGGGACGGCGTCCCTAGCGTGGGGCGGCATGATCACACGATGGATGTCCGGCGCCACGGTCGCGCTGACGATCGCCACGGCACTTCCCGCGGCGGCTTCGACGGGGCTTCCGGCGGTGGGCTCGGCGGCGCTTTCAGAGCCGCTCCCGACGGCGGCCTCGGCGCGTGGGGCCGCTCTTGAATGGCGGCCCTGCCCCGGTGAGAAGAGCGAACTGGAGTGCGCCGACCTCGCGGTCCCTCTCGACTGGGACAAACCCGACGGGCGCAAGATCACGCTACGGCTCGGCCGCCTGCCCGCGACCGGCACCGCCGAGGGCTCGGTCCTCATCGCGTACGGTGGGCCCGGCGGCCCCGGCATCGCCACGACCCAGGCCCACGCGGAGATCTGGGCGAACCTGCGTACCCGCATGAACGTCGTCACCTGGGACACCCGGGGGTACGGCGAGCAGTTCGGCGGCCGGAGCGACGGCCTGCCGTGCGTCTGGACCCGCGTTCCCTACCCGGAGTTCCCGGCCGACGACGCCGACTTCGGCAGGCTCTCCGACACCAACCGTGGATACGCCCAGGCCTGCCGCCACGGCGACCCGGAGTTCTTCGCCCACATGAGCTCGGCCGACCACGCCCGTGACATGGAGGCGATCAGGCAGGCCCTCGGCGAGGCGGGACTCAACTTCTACGGCGCCTCCTACGCCGGCCTGTACGCCCAGGCCTACGCCCGCCTCTTCCCCGCCCGGGTACGCACGATGGTGCTCGACGGCACCGTGAACCACAGCGAAGCCGACTGGCTGAAGGAGGTCGGCGAATCCGCCCGCGACAACCAGGCGGCGATGCGGCGCTTCTTCGACTGGTGCGACGACAAGGACACCTGCCCCCTGGGCGACGCGGCCCGCGACTGGCGCAGACTGCTCGCGAAGGCGGAGCGCGCGCCGATCGCGGCCCGCCGGGTCGAGGCGTCCTACGACGCCCAGGACCTGCGGAGTTTCGCGCTCGGCCTCGCCAGGGCGGGGGAGGCGCAGTGGCCCGCCCTCGGCAAGGCCGTCCAGGACGCTCTCAGGGGAGACGCCTCGGGCTTCGCCCCGTCGCGGGGTGCCCGCTATCCGGACCTCACGACCCCCGTCACCGAATGCCTCGACTGGCCGCGCTTCCGCGACCGCGCGGAGACGGCGGCGGCGCTGACCAGGCTACGCCGGTTCGCACCGGACACCGGGGCCGCCTTCACCCTCGCGACGGGTGCGCTGGCCTGCGTCGGCTGGCCGGTGGAAACGACCAACCCGCCGAAGCACCTGCCGAGTGGTCTGCCGCCGCTGCTGGGCGCGGGCGCGTGGGTGGAGTCCGCCGCGACCGCCCGGGTCGTACGGCAGGTGCCGGGCAGCGTCACCATCCGCCACGAGGGACCGGGGCACACGCTCTACCCCTTCAACCCCTGCGCCCGCGACCACATCGACCGCTACCTCACAGACCGCAGGACGCCCCCGCGGAACACGGTCTGCTGACCTCCTTTCACGGTCCGTTCGCCGGAACCGGGGAGGCGCGGAACGCGAGCACCGCCGCCACCAGCAGCAACACCCCGCACACGCCCTGCTCCACGACCATCCAGGTCGGCAGCGCCAGGAACAGCACGACCCCGCCCAACGCGACGAGGATCACGACGAGCACGATCCGCAGGCGCAGGAGCGCCCGGCCACCCCCCTGCTGGGCGCGACGGGCGAACACGAAGGTGAGAACCGACGTCGCCGCCACGATGACACCGCGCACCCACGCCTGCGGCGTGACGAGGGACGGGGCCACGGAGGAGAGGACGGCGATCGCCGCGACGGTAAGCACACTCAGTGCGACGTAGGCGACGACAAGGAACTTGGCCGTGCGTAACGGGGAGACAGGCATGGTCATTTCTCCGAATCGGCGGTGGGAGAGGCCGGAACCGGCCGGACGGACCGCAGGAAGAGCGCGACGATCTCGCTGATGTAGCGATCGAGGTCCAGCTCGGGATGCGCGAGGAAGTAGAACGCCGCCCCGTCGATGACGGCGCGGACCGACAGGGCGGTGATCTCGGCGTCGAACGCGACGAACTCGCCACTGGCCTGGCCGGACTCCAGCAGCCGCCGAAGCGGGGCGGCGGCGTCCTCAAGCTGGACGACCTGGACGGCGTCGGAGTTCTCAATGATCCGCTGGGTCGCGCCGACGTGCGCGGGGTTGAGCGTGATGAAGCGCAGGTTGGTCTCGATGTAGGTGCGGAGCTTCTCGGTCGGGGTCTCCGCGGCCCGTAGCCGCTCCGCCATGAACGCCGCCCCGTCCTCGAACAGCGTCGTGACGACCGCCTGGTAGAGCTCCTCCTTCGAGGCGAAGTGGTACAGCGCGGTGCCCTTGCTGGTCCCCGCCTCCCGCGCGATCCGCTCCAACGAGGCGGCCGGATAACCGTCCTGGCTGATCACCCGGACGGCTGCGGCGATCAGATCCTCCCGCCGGGCCCGCCGCGTACGAGAAGGGCTCCCCGATTCTTTCGACCTCATGGTCCAAAGTTAGACCACACGGTCGAAAAAACCAACGCGGTTCGGGCGGGGAGCCTCCACCGAAGACCATCGGGCACACCCAGCCAGATGTTCATACGAACCGTCCTTCTAGGGCCGCTGGATCATCCCCGCGTGCGCGGGGAGCACACGATCCTGCGCATCGACCCGCTCAAGAAGCCGGGACCATCCCTGCGTGTGCGGGGAGCACTCACCGACCTCCCACCCGAGGTACGCGCCCTAGGGACCATCCCCGCGTGCGCGGGGAGCACGTGGCGGCGCAGGAAGTTGGCCAGGTGCGGAAGGGACCATCCCCGCGTGCGCGGGGAGCACGTGTCTCCCTTCTGGGACGTCAGGGGCCGACTGGGACCATCCCCGCGTGCGCGGGGAGCACGAGACGGACGCCATCGCGGCGTCGGTGCGGCCGGGACCATCCCCGCGTGCGCGGGGAGCACGGTGCGGGCAGGAGGCCGACGTGATCCCACCCGGGACCATCCCCGCGTGCGCGGGGAGCACCTGTCTGTAATCTCTGCGAGGTGCAGGTGGTGGGGACCATCCCCGCGTGCGCGGGGAGCACACCTGGATGCTCCCCGTCGAGCGGCACCCCAGGGGACCATCCCCGCGTGCGCGGGGAGCACGCAACGGCCTCCTCCGTGGAGTGCGTATCTGGGGGACCATCCCCGCGTGCGCGGGGAGCACCCGCCTGACCGAGGAGTCACCGTGATCCGCAGAGGACCATCCCCGCGTGCGCGGGGAGCACCTCACGGGATCGAGATCAACCGGATGAGCCCGGGGACCATCCCCGCGTGCGCGGGGAGCACGGGGGCCGGGGGGGGTCTTCTGGCGGTTGAGCCGGGACCATCCCCGCGTGCGCGGGGAGCACGCGGCCTCCCGGCGTCTCCGCCCCATGGCGGGGGGACCATCCCCGCGTGCGCGGGGAGCACCCTCGGCGACCTGCGGGTTTGTCGGCCGTGAGGGCTGAAAATCATTACTTTCGCTGAGTTGGACATTTCGAGCATATTGCCTGATGGGGTGTAGGGCTTTGAAAGCAAGGGCGGCGGCATGGCTTTCTGGTGCGTAGTGGGTTCCTGTCTCGGGGCGTGCTTGTGGATTGGAGAGCCTTTTGTGCCGTCTCGCACGTTAGCCTTTAGCTAACGTTGTCTTGGCGAACTTCATGGTGTGTCTGATATGTCCAAGTTGATGGAAGTGATGAATTTCCGCCCTTGCTGCCGATAAACCCGCAGGTCGCCGAGGGTGCTCCCCGCGCACGCGGGGATGGTCCCACGAGCACGGGCGCAGCCAACCCGGTCCCGGCGTGCTCCCCGCGCACGCGGGGATGGTCCCGTGCTGGCGGGGCAGACGCTGACGGTCGATACGTGCTCCCCGCGCACGCGGGGATGGTCCCATCTGACGACCCCCAAGGAGGTGGTCCGGTATGTGCTCCCCGCGCACGCGGGGATGGTCCCCAGGGACCGCTATGCCCGGAGGGCGTAGCGTAGTGCTCCCCGCGCACGCGGGGATGGTCCAAAAGGGAGGGGGCGCACGGGGTCACCGTCGGAGTGCTCCCCGCGCACGCGGGGATGGTCCCCCACACACGGGCGTGTTGGCATCTAGACAACAGTGCTCCCCGCGCACGCGGGGATGGTCCCATCGGGTCCTGCGGGGGACGCCCT
Organism: Streptosporangium sp. NPDC001559; assembly: GCF_042893955.1. Classification (NCBI taxonomy): domain Bacteria; kingdom Bacillati; phylum Actinomycetota; class Actinomycetes; order Streptosporangiales; family Streptosporangiaceae; genus Streptosporangium; species Streptosporangium sp. NPDC001559. The sequence goes on along the minus strand of NZ_JBIAVG010000004.1, from coordinate 310,488 downwards.
GCGCGTTTGTGCTCCCCGCGCACGCGGGGATGGTCCCGAATCACAAAGATTGGATCGGCCCCTGCAAGGGTGCTCCCCGCGCACGCGGGGATGGTCCCCGAAGGAGACCCCCATGGCCAACCCCGTGACCGTGCTCCCCGCGCACGCGGGGATGGTCCCTCTGGTGGGCTGATGGTCAGTCCGCTGGCCGTGGGCTCCCCGCGCATGCGGGGATGGTCCTCGCTCCAGGGTCCCCTCCTCGTGGGGCGCCTGGTGCTCCCTCGTGCGGGGATTCTGGCATCTGTAATTTTCTAGGGTGAAGCTCTTTAGTGGGATATATAGGAGGCAAATGGGAGCAATTCATACTCAATAGGGTGATCTTTCCCCTCCGGATATTAGGGGCAGGGGAAATTCGAAATTTTCGAGACACGTTCGGCGGACGTGTGCTTAATTAACTCCCGTGTCGAACACAGGGTCGAACAACCCCTTCGTCCGGGGGCTTTCCGAGGCCGGTCGTAAGGTGTGGGCCAAGCATGATCATGATGCCAACGGGTGGCTTCCGTTGTGGCGGCACATGGCGGACAGCGGTGCGGTCGCCGGGTTGCTGTGGGATCACTGGCTTCCCGCGCAGGTCCGCAGGCTGATCGCCGAGGCGCTCCCCGAGGGGGAGGCCGACGCGCGCAGGCTGGCGATCTGGCTGGCGACCACCCATGACATCGGCAAGGCCACCCCGGCCTTCGCCTGCCAGGTCGAGTCGCTCGCCGACAAGATGCGCGAGGCCGGGCTGGAGATGCCCGTGCGTGAGCGGCTGACCGACCGTCGTCTCGCCCCGCACGGCCTGGCCGGGCTGGTGCTGCTCCAGGAATGGCTGATCGAGCGGTACGGCTGGGCGAAGACGACGACCCTGCCGTTCGGGATCGTCGCGGGTGGGCACCACGGCGTCCCGCCCACCAGCTTGGACGTCAAGAACCTGAATGACCGTCCCGAGCTGTTACGTACTCCGAGCTGTGCGAACCGGTGGCGGGACGTGCAGTGGGAGATCCTCGACCGGTGCGCGCGGGCGTGCGAGGTCGAGGACCGGCTCACGGCGTGGCGGGAGGTCAAACTCACCCAGCCGGCGCAGGTGCTGCTGACCGGGCTGGTCATCGTGGCCGACTGGATCGCCAGTAACTCCGACCTGTTCCCCTACTTCCCCGACGCGGCCGACCAGAGCGACGAGGAGCGGGTCGCGGCGGCGTGGCGTGGGCTGGATCTTCCCGCGCCCTGGCGGGCGGCGGAGCCCGTCGGGGAGGCGGCCGACCTTTTCGCCTCCCGGTTCGAGTTCCCCGTCGGGGCGAAGATTCGCCCTGTTCAGGAGCAGGCCGTACGGCTCGCCCGGGAGATGGACGTGCCCGGTCTGATGGTGATCGAGGCCCCGATGGGGGAGGGGAAGACCGAGGCCGCGCTGGCGGTCGCCGAGATCTTCGCGGCCAGGTCGGGCGCGGGCGGCTGCTTCGTCGCGCTGCCGACCATGGCGACGGGCAGTGCCATGTTCCCCCGGCTGTTGAAGTGGCTGCGCAGGCTTCCCGGCGAGCGGCGCTCGGTGCTGCTGGCACACTCCAAGGCGGCGCTGAACGAGGATTACGCCGACCTGATGCGGGCGGGTAAGCGCGGGATGCGTGCGATCGATCAGGACGGCGAGCGGCGGCGTGGGGAACGTTCCACTGTTCTGGTCGCGCACCGGTGGCTGAGGGGCGCCAAGAAGGGGATGCTCGCGTCATTCGTCACCGGGACGATCGATCAGCTGCTCTTCATGGGGCTGAAGAGCCGTCACCTCGCGCTGCGTCATCTGGCCCTGGCGGGCAAGGTCGTGGTGATCGACGAGGCCCACGCCTACGACGCCTACATGAACTCCTACCTCGACCGGGTGCTGACGTGGCTGGGCGCCTACCGGGTGCCGGTCGTCGTGCTGTCGGCGACGCTCCCGGCCGCGCGGCGGCGTGAGCTGGCCGAGGCGTATGCCGGGGCGGCGAAGGGCAGCGAGAGCTTCGCGAAGCTGGAGGTCGCGGAGGGCTACCCGCTGCTGACGACGGTCCAGCCGGGAGGCGAGCCCGCGTGCGAGCCCGTCGCGGCGTCGGGCCGGGAGACCGAGGTTCTGCTCGAACGGCTGGACGACGATCTCGACGAACTGCGTGAGCGGCTCGCGAAGGAGCTGGCCCAGGGCGGCTGCGCGCTGGTGGTGCGCAACACCGTTGACCGGGTGCTGGAGACGGCTGGCTGCCTGCGGGAGGAGTTCGGCGCGGAGAACGTCACCGTGGCGCACGCCCGGTTCGTCGACCTGGACCGGGCCGCCAAGGACGCCGGCCTGCTGGACCGTTTTGGCCCTCCTGGGCGCAGCGAGGGGCGCAGACCCGTCGGCGGCCCACACATCGTGGTCGCCAGCCAGGTCGCCGAACAGTCCCTCGACATCGACTTCGACCTGCTGGTGACCGACCTGTGCCCCATCGACCTGTTGTTGCAGCGTATGGGCCGCCTGCACCGGCATGTGCGTGACGACCGTCCCGAGCTGTTGCGTACGGCCCGCTGCCTGGTGGCCGGTGTCGACTGGACGGCGACGCCGATCGATCCGGTGAAGGGATCGCGAGCCGTCTACGGGTCGTACGCGCTGCTGCGGTCGGCCGCCGTGCTTGAGCCGTACCTCACCGGGACGGCCCCGACGGGCCACGCCGTACGGCTGCCGCAGGACATCAGCCCGCTCGTGCAGCGGGCATACGGCACGGAGCCGGTCGGCCCGGACGGCTGGCAGGAGGCCCTGGCCCGTGCCCGCGAGGAGCACGACGTGTGCCGGAACGGACAACACGACAAGGCGCAGAGTTTCCAGCTCGCGGGGGTGGGCAGGGAGGGGCGGTCGCTGCTCGGCTGGATCGAGGCGGGGGTCGGCGACGCGGACGACAGTCCCAGGGGCCGGGCGCAGGTCAGGGATGGTCACGACTCCGTGGAGGTGCTGGTGGTCCAGCGCCGGGCGGACGGCTCCCTGGTCACGCTGCCGTGGCTGGACAAGGACCAGGGAGGGCTCGAACTCCCGGTGGACACGGCGCCCGAGCCGAGCCTCGCCCGCGTCGTCGCCTCGTGCGGCCTGCGGCTGCCGCATCACTTCTCGTATCCCGGGGTGATCGACCAGGCGATCGAGGAGCTTGAGGCCAGTTACCTCCCGGCCTGGCAGTCGAAGGAGAGCCCCTGGCTGGCCGGGGAGCTGCTGCTCGTGCTCGACGAGGAGGGCCGGGCCAGGCTGGCCGGCTACGACCTGCACTACACCCCCGACGACGGCCTGAAGGTGACCCGTGCCGAGTGACCTGTCCTTCGACCTGACCCGTGAGCGGTGGCTGCCCGTACGGCGCCGCGACGGCAGTGCGGACGAGCTTTCCCTGCGGGACGTCTTCGTGCAGGCCGCCGACCTGCAGCGGATCGTGGGAGACGTGTCGACGCAGGAGTTCGCGCTGCTGCGGCTGCTGCTGGCGATCCTGCACGACGCGATCGACGGTCCGAAGGAGATCGAAGACTGGCAGGAGCTGTGGGACAACGGCCTGCCCGTCGATCGGATCACGAAATATCTGGACGAGCACCGCGACAGGTTCGACCTTCTCCACCCGGAGCGGCCGTTCTTCCAGACGGCGGGGCTGAGCGCCGTTTCCGGGGAGGTCGGCGCGCTGGACCGGTTGGTCGCCGACGTTCCCAACGGCAGGCCCTTCTTCACCATGCGGGCCAGGGGTGTCGATCGGCTCGGCTTCGCCGAGGCCGCCCGATGGCTGGTGCACGCCCATGCCTTTGACACCTCCGGCATCAAGACCGGTGTCAAGGGTGACGACCGGGTCAAGGGCGGCAAGACCTACCCTCAAGGCGTCGCCTGGGCGGGCGCCCTTGGCGGTGTCCTGGCCGAGGAGGACAGCCTCGCGAAGACGCTGCTGCTCAACCTGGTCGCCTTCGACACCCCCGGTCTGCGGATCGACGCACACGACGACCTGCCCGCCTGGCGGCGTGACCCGTCGAAGCCGGGTCAGCTCAAACCCCTGGAGTTGAGCACCCGCCCCAACGGGCCGCGTGACCTGTACACCTGGCAGTCCAGGCGGGTCAGGCTCGCCTTCGACACCGACGGCGTGTACGGCATCGTCCTGACCTATGGAGATCCGCTCACCCCGCACAACAAACACACCCGTGAGCCGATGACGGGCTGGCGGCGCAGCCCGGCACAGGAGAAGAAGCTGGGTCAGGCGCAGGTGTATCTCCCTCGTGAGCACGACCCCAGCCGCAGCGCGTGGCGAGGGCTCGGGGCACTGATCGCCGGTCGCGCCGAGGGAGGCGAGCAGCGGGGCGAGGCGGCGGCCATCGTCCGGCCGCGCGTTCTCGACTGGGTCGCCCGCCTCACCGTCGAGGGTGACCTGCCCGCCGACCTGCTGATCCGCGCCCGGCTGTTCGGCGTGGTGTACGGCACGCAGCAGTCCGTCATCGACGAGATCGTGGACGACGCCGTGGCGATGCGGATCGTCCTGCTGAGGCAGGACGACCGGAGGCTCGGCCAGACGGCGATCGACGCGGTGGCCGACGCGGAGAGGGCCGTGGCCCTGCTGGGTGACCTGGCCGCCGACCTCGCCAGGGCGGCAGGGGCCGACGTGGAGGCTCCCAAAGCCGCGGCCAGGAACCTCGGTTTCGCCACTCTCTACGGGGTGTTCCGCGACTGGCTCACCACACTCGGCTCCGAGGACGCTCCTGCGGATCCCCGCGCGGCCTGGCAGGACGAGGCGCACCGGTGCGTCGGGAACCTGGGCGAGGACCTGGTCAAACAGGCGGGGGCGGACGCCTGGCAGGGGCGCATCGAGACGTGGAACGGCAAGCAGGTCTGGCTGAACAGCTCACAGGCCGACCTGCTGTTCCGCACCCGACTGCGCAAGGCGTTGCCCGGCACGGGCCGTCCGGCCGGTGGTTCCCCAGACGACGAAACCGACGATTCCCCGGATGGCGGCGAGTCGCCGGATACGGAGGCATGAGCATGACCACCCCAACGATCCGGCAGCCCGTGGCGAAACGGGTCAGCGAGGCCGTCGGTGCCCGTGTCGGCGCGTTGCAGCGGGGCTACCTCAACGACGAGAGCTGGGCCGTCGCGGCTCTGGCCCAGCTCAGAGGTGGCGCGGGAAAGCTTCCCGAAGAGGCGCACGACCTGGTCGGGCTGACCGGTGCCGAAGGGCTCTACGACGGGGGAGGGCTCTCCGAGGCCGAGGAGATCAGGGCGGAGGCCGCGCTCTTCCTGGCGGTCACCCTCTACGCCCTGCACCAGCAGTCACGTTCGGATCAGGGCATGCATCGGCGCGGGGCCGAGCTGGGCGCCGCCGTACGGCGGTTGATGCCGCCCGGTGACCTCGACGAGCCGATCCTGAAGCACTTCAGGCGTGTCGGAGCCGCCGAGACTCGTGCGGCGCTGGCCGAAAGGCTGCGTCAGATCGTCTCGCTGCTGCGCAGGGAGTCGATCCCGCTCGACTACGCCCTGCTGTCCGAGCAGCTCTACCTGGCCCAGACCCCGGAGGGGATGCGTCAGGTCCGTGCCAGGTGGGGGCGCAGCTTCCACGCATACCGTTCCACCGACTCCGGCGACGCCGGTTCCACCGACAAGGACCCCCGATGACCCGCACCATCCTCGACTTCCACGTGTTGCAGACCGTTCCGCCGAGCTGCCTGAACCGCGACGACACCGGCACCCCCAAGACCGCCGTCTACGGCGGGGTGCGTCGTGCCCGGGTCTCCAGCCAGGCGTGGAAGCGCGCGACCCGGCAGGAGTTCCACAACCTGCTCGACCCCTCCGAGCTGGGAGTCCGTACCCGCAGGATCGCCGAGCTGCTGGCCGTACGGATCGGGCGGCTCGACGGGACGATCGCGGAGGCGGAGGCGTGGAACCTGGCCGCGCAGACGGTCCAGCTCGCCACCGGCAGCAAGGTCGAGACCCCCAAGCGCAAGGCCAAGGAGGGGCAGGAGGCCGCGGTCGCGCCCGAGGCGAAGTATCTGCTGTTCCTCAGCGCGCACCAGCTCGACGGACTGGCCGAGATCGCGGCCAAGGGGCACGGGGCGGGCAAGGACTACTTCAAGGACAAGGCCACCAAGGAGCTGGCCAGGCAGCTCGCGGGCGGCAGGCACTCGGTGGACATCGCGCTGTTCGGCCGAATGGTCGCCGACGGTGCCGAGATCAACGTCGATGCCGCGGCGCAGGTCGCGCACGCCATCAGCGTGCACCGGGCGGACAACGAGTCCGACTACTACACGGCCGTAGACGACTACAAGGAGCGGGAGGACGACGACGCGGGCGCGGGCATGATCGGCACCGTGGAGTTCAACTCCGCCACCCTCTACCGCTACGCCGCCGTGGACGTCGACCTGCTGCGCCGCAACCTCGGCGAGGGCCTGCGGGAGGACGAGCAGACCACCGAGCCCGTACGGCGGGCCGTCGAGGCGTTCACCCGATGCTTCCTGACCTCGATGCCCACCGGGAAGATCAACACCTTCGCCAACCACACGCTGCCGGACGCGGTGCTGGTCAAGGTCCGTTCCGCCAGGCCGGTCAGCTTCGCCGGAGCCTTCGAGGAGCCGTGCCGTACGGAACCGGAGACCGGTGGATATGTCCGGCACGCGGCGCGGGCGCTGGCCGCCTACGTCCCCGAGGTCGAGAAGGCGTACGGCGTCGCGGGTGACGACCCCGCATGGTTGCTGCGGATCGGGAGCAGCACCGAGGCGTTGTCCGGCCTCGCCACGGAGGTGTCTCTCGACGAACTGGTGACGGCGGTCGGTGCCGAGGTCGTCCGGCGACAGGGCGGGGCATGAGCGTCCTGCTGATGCAACTGGCCGGCCCCCTGCAGTCGTGGGGGGCGTCCTCGCGCTTCGCGCGCCGTACGACCGAGGCGGCTCCGACCAAGAGCGGCGTCATCGGACTCCTCGCGGCGGCCGAGGGGCGGCTGCGGACCGACGACATCGACGACCTGGCCGCGTTGCGCTTCGGGGTGCGGATCGACCAGCGTGGCACGCTCCTGCGTGACTTCCACACCGCGCACCACTTCGCGGGCGGCGAGGCCATGCCGGTCTCCGAGCGCTTCTACCTGGCCGACGCGGTCTTCGTCGCCGGAGTCGAAGGAGAGGGCGAGACGGTCGAGGGGCTGTACCGGGCGTTACGGGAACCGGTCTTTCCCCTCTATCTCGGTCGCCGCTCCTGCCCGCCGTCCCGGCCGGTGGAGCTGGGGGTTCATCACGACCTCACCCTGGAGGAGGCGTTGCGGGCGGAGGAGTGGCGGGCCGCGCGGTGGTGCCAACGACGGCAACGCGGCACCGTCAACCTGGAGATCCTCGTCGAGGGGCCGGGGGAGGACACCCTGCGCGACCAGCCGCTCAGCTTCGACCCACTGCACCGCCGATACGCCCTGCGCGGCGTCCGGCACCTGCCACCGGTGCGGATGCAGGTGCCCGGCACCGTCGTACGGCCCGGCCACGATCCGATGTCCGCGCTGGAGAGCGTCTGATGTATCTGACCAGGTTCCGTCTCAACACCGCCAGGATCGGCGCCCGCAAACTGCTGGCGTCACCGCAGCGGCTGCACGCCGCGGTGATGTCCTCCTTCGCGGAGGTTCCACAGGTCGGAGAAGGCCCGAGGGTGCTGTGGCGACTCGATCGCGGCGGGGCGGCCGAGACCCTCCTCTACATCGCCAGCCCCGACGAACCCGACCTCACCCATCTGGTCGAGCAGGCGGGCTGGCCCCAGACGGGCCGGTGGGACACCCGTGACTACGAGTCCTTCCTGGCCCGGCTCGCCAAGGGAGACCGGTGGGCCTTCCGGCTCACCGCCAACCCCGTCCACAGCATCCGCCGCGCCCCGGAGGAACCGACCAAGGTCACCGCGCACGTCGGACGACGCCACCAGTCGGGCTGGCTGCTGACCCACCAGGAGAGGGCGGGGTTCCGGGTGGTCGAGACGCCCGAGGAACGGCGTCTCCTGCCGGAGGACGAGCAGTACGCGCCGACGCCGAAGGGCGACCGGTACGAACTGGTCGTCCACGACCAGCGACAGCTCTCCTTCACCAAGGCCGGGCAGCGGAAACCGGTGACGCTGACCGCCGTCACGTTCGACGGGCGCCTTGAGGTGACCGACCCGGACGCGCTTCGCCGTACCCTGACCCACGGCCTCGGTCGGGCCAAGGCGTACGGCTGCGGCCTGATGACGCTGGCGGTGGTGTGACGTGACCACCGTCGGCAGACGTGGTGCCTCCTCACCACGTGAACTCACCCGGATGGGTGACCGGCTGTCGTTCGTCTACCTCGAACGATGCGTCCTGCACCGTGAGGACAACGCCCTCACCGCGGAGGACGCCGAGGGCGTCACCCACATCCCGTCCGCGACGATCGGGACGCTCCTGCTCGGCCCCGGGGTACGGGTCACGCACCAGGCGATGAGTGTGCTGGGCGACAGCGGCGCTGGCGTGGCGTGGGTCGGGGAGCAGGGAGTGCGCTTCTACGCGGGCGGCAGATCGCTGAACCGCTCCTCCAACCTGGTCGAGGCGCAGGCGGCCAGGTGGGCCAACCGCCGTACTCGACTCGACGTCGCCCGCGAGATGTACCGCATGCGCTTCCCGAAGGAGGACCCGGCCGGTCTCACCCGGCAGGAACTCCTCGGCAGGGAAGGACGCAGGGTCAAGGACTGCTACCGCAGGGAGTCCGGCAGAACCGGAGTCTCCTGGAACGGCCGGGTCTACGTCCCCGGAGACTTCGACTCCGGCGACCCCATCAACCGCGCCGTCACCGCCGCCGCCCAGTGCATGTACGGCATCGCCCAGACCGCCGTCTCCGCCCTCGGCTGCGCCCCGGGGCTCGGCTTCGTCCACTCCGGGCATGAGTTGGCGTTCGTGCTGGACATCGCCGACCTCTACAAGACGGAGGTCGCCATTCCCGTCGCGTTCGACGTGGTGGCCGAGAGCGAGGAGGACATCGGTTCCCGCACCCGACGGGCGATCCGGGACGAGGTCAACAGACTCGGTCTGCTGCGGCGCTGCGTGAACGACATCAAGCACCTCGTGCTGCTGGGCGAGACGCAGGAGGTTCCCGCCGAGGACGACATGGACCGGGTGATGCTCCAGAGCGACGACGGGGTCGAGGTGGAGTCGGGCCACAATCACGATGACGGAGTGCCCTGGTGACCGTCATCGTGCTCACCCGTTGTCCTGCCGGCCTTCGGGGATTCCTGACCCGCTGGCTGATGGAGATCTCCCCGGGCGTCTTCATCGGGAGACCCTCGACCAGGGTTCGGGAGGCGCTGTGGGCCGAGGTGGCGCAGTACGTGGACACCGGCCGCGCGCTCCTGGCCCACACCACCGACACCGAGCAGGGCTTCGCCTTCGCGACGTACGACCACAAGTGGCACCCGATCGACCACGAGGGACTCGTCCTGATCCGTCGCCCCAAGGAACGGCCCGCGATCACCTCGGCCACCACGGAGGCTCCCAAGGGCTGGAGCAAGGCCTCCAAGCGTCGTCGCTATGGACGGACGGTGGTTGCCGATCAGGGTGCTGGCGCTGTCCGAAATGTCCGACTCAACGAAAGTAATAAAAATCCGCCCCACCCCACCATGAACCCGCAGGTCACCGAGGGTGCTCCCCGCGCACGCGGGGATGGTCCCGGAAGGCCCAACTCGGCGAGGATCGGGATATGGTGCTCCCCGCGCACGCGGGGATGGTCCCCTGCGCAGCCACGATCTCCAGGCCGGTCTGCTGTGCTCCCCGCGCACGCGGGGATGGTCCCGCACAGGGCGCGGAGTTCGACCGTGCCGAGCCGTGCTCCCCGCGCACGCGGGGATGGTCCCACCGCCACGACCCACAGCGCTTCACTCACCGTGTGCTCCCCGCATGTGCGGGGATGGGTTTTCAGGGCTCTGGGCACCGGTGATGAGGTGTCATGTCGGGCTGGGGAGTTCGGTGGTTATGGTCAGGCCGCCTTCTTCTCTGGGGCGGGCTGTCACGGTGCCGTCGTGGGCGTCGGCTATGGCGCGGACGATGGACAGGCCGAGGCCGCTGCCGCGTTCGGAGCGTAGCCGGTCGCCGTGCAGCCTGCGGAAGGGCTCGAAGATCGTCTCGATCTCGTACGGCGGGACCGGCAGGCCCGTGTTCGCCACGACCAGTTCGGCCGCGTCCGTGCGCTGACGGGTGGTCACCCACACCTCGCCACCCTCGTGGTTGTGCCGGATGGCGTTCTCGACGAGGTTCTGCACGAGCCGTTCCAGCAGCACCGGATCTCCCGCGGTCGGCACGGAGTCCAGCAGCCGGTGCACGGTCACCGAGCGTTCCCCCGCCTCGGCGCCCGCCTGGTCGAGGACGTGTTCGACCACGTCCGACAGGTCGAAGGGACGCCGGTCGAGTACGGCCTGCTCACCTTCGGCGAGGGCGAGGAGACCGTCGATCAGCCGTTCGTGCCGGGTGTTGACCAGCAGCAGGGACTCACCGAGTCGTTTGAGGTCGTCGGTCGCGTCGGGGCGTCTGACGGCCACGTCGACCAGTGTCCGGTTGATGGTCAGCGGGGTGCGCAGCTCGTGTGAGGCGTTGGCGACGAAGCGGCGCTGGCCGTCGAAGGCGCGGGCGAGACGGGTGAGCATGGTGTCGAAGACGTCGGCCAGTTCGGCGACCTCGTCGCGTGGCCCGGTGTAGGCGATGCGTTCGGTCAGGTTGTGGCTCTGGGCGACCCGTCTGGCGGTCTCGGTCACCTGCTGGACCGGGCGCAGCGCCCAGCCGCCCACCCACCAGCCGTACCAGACGGCTATCGCGCTGGAGACGGCGAGTCCGGCGCCTCCCACGGTGAGGAGGGTGCTCAGCGTGTCGCGCTGGTAGATACGCCGGACCTGTTCGGCCCGTCTGATGGCCACCTGGTACTCGCGGTTGTTCGCGTCGTAGGGCCCCTCGGCCATCGTGATGTACTTGGGTTTGCCCAGGCCGTCACGGGGTTCCAGACTGTTGCGCACCAGGAGGTAGACCCCGGTCAGCAGCAGGGTGCCGATGACGAGGAACACCGCGCCGCAGGCCACCGCGAGCCGCATTCTGGCGGTCGGCTTCATGGGATGCGGTATCCGACGCCGGGGACGGTCTCGATGACGGGTGGGTCGCCGAGTTTGCGGCGCAGCTTCATCATTGTGGTCCGCACGGTGTTGGTGAAGGGGTCGATGTGCTCGTCCCACACCTTCTCCAGCAGGTCCTCGGACGAGACGACCGCTCCGTCGGCCCGCAGCAGTTCGGCGAGCACACCGAACTCCTTGCGGGCCAGCGGCACGTAACGGCCCTCGCGGTAGACCTGCCGGTGGGCGCGGTCGAGCCGTACACCGGCGCGTTCGAGCATCGGCGGGTCGGCGGGCCTGGCGCGGCGGCCGAGGGCGTGCACCCGGGCGAGCAGTTCCTCGAAGGCGAACGGTTTGGGCAGGTAATCGTCGGCGCCGAGGGAGAGCCCGGCCACCCGGGAGCGGACGTCGGCCGCCGCGGTCAGCATCAGGATCCTGACCAGGGCGCCCGAGTCGACCACGGTCCTGCAGACGTCGTCGCCGTGCACTCCGGGCAGGTCGCGGTCCAGGACAAGCACGTCGTAGTCGTGGACGCCGAGCCGTTCGAGGGCGGATTCGCCGTCGTAGGCGATGTCGACGGCCAGCGCCTCCGCGCGCAGGCCCTCGGCGATCGAGTCCGCGAGCATGCGCTCGTCCTCGGCGATCAGAACGCGCAACGATCCTCCCCCTGAATCCCCGGCGCGCACGGAACACATGCTCCGCGAGGTTCGCGGGAACGCGCACCTCGTCCGGTCGAATCCCCCGGCGCGTACGGAACGCGCGCCCGGACAGCATCCCGGAACACGCATAACGCCGCCATAACCAAATTTGGTGACGTTCAGGTTATCGATCAACGGGTCTACTCCACCACCGACGCGGGAAGCCGTCCCGCGCGGGAACAGGAGAGTGGTCGATGCCGAACCCACGGTCCGCACCCCCGGAGCTCCAGTCCGGATATTCCCCACCTTCGGATGCCGAATCACCAGGTTCACCGGTTCGGCTGGACACGTCGGTTTCGCAGCCGGTGGACGTTCCACGGGTCGAGCGGCGGAGAGAAAACGGGCACAGCCCGCCCACCGGGGCACCCGGGCCGCTCCGGCGCCGTCGCATCCGGCTCCCGGGCAGGCCGTACGGTCCGGCGTTGCGGCGGCATCGGCTGTTCGTGCTGGTCCTCGTGGGCGCGGGGGCGCTACGAGGGCTGGTCATGCTCGGTTACCGGCCTGCCCAGCTCTACTGGTACGACTCGTTCACCTATCTCGACACGGCCATGCACATGAGGCCGTCCGCGCAGTTCCATCCGGCCGGGTACCCCTTCCTGCTGTGGCTGCTGCGGCCCTTCCACAGCGTGGTGGTGATCGCGGGAGTCCAGCACGTCATGGGGCTGGGCATCGCGCTGATGGTCTACGCGACGTTGCGGCGCCGGTCGCTGCCCGGCTGGGGGGCGACCCTGGCCACGTTGCCGGTCCTGTTCGACCCCGGATTTCTACGGCTTGAGCACGCCGTCCTCTCCGACACCCAGTTGATCTTTCTGGTGGTGGCCGCGCTCACGGTTCTGCTGTGGCGGCGGGTGCCGACGGTCCCGGCGGCGGCCTGCGCGGGCCTGTTGACGGCGTTCGCCGGGCTGACCAGGACCGTCGCGGTGCCGTTGCTCGGCCTGCTGTTGCTCCACCTTCTCGTACGGCGGGCGGGATGGCGTCCCGTGGTGGCGCTGGCGCTGGCCGGGGTCATGCCGCTGACGGCCTACGCGGGCTGGTACGCCGCCCACCACGGCAGGTTCGCGCTCAGCGGTTCCGACGGGGTGGCGTTGTGGGCGCGCACCATGACCTTCGCCGACTGCTCGGTCATCAGGCCTCCGGCGCGGGAGGCCGTGCTGTGCCCGAACGGCACGGTCGTCGACGCGGCCTCCGAGTACGTCTGGGCGGCGGACGCCTCCCTCAACCGGCTGCCCGGAGACCGGTTCTCCCACAACGACCTGGCCCGGTCGTTCGCGCTGCGCGCCATCGCCGCCCAGCCGTTCGACTATCTCCGCGACGTCGCCGCGGACACCTCGCTCGCCTTCGCCTGGGCTCCGGTCGCCCATCCGAAGCGGGTCGGTTCGGCCCTCACCTTTCCCCGGGGGAGCTGGCCGCTGCCCGACTTCCCGCTGATCGACAAGGTTCGCCAGGAGTACGACCCGGGCATCCGGGGACTGTCCTCCGTCGAGCCGTACGCGGGGCTGCTGGCGGCCTACTCCTATCCGTCATTCCTACACGGCCCGTTGCTGGGGGCGGTTCTGCTGCTGGGCGGGCTCGGGGTGCTGCGGCGGCGTCGTACGGCCCTGCTGCCGTGGGCGGTGGCGCTGTTCCTGCTGGTGGCTCCGGTCGCGGCGCTCGACTTCGACAACCGTTACGTCCTGCCCGCCTTCCCGGTCGCCTGCGTGGCCGCCGCCCTGGCTCTCCGTCCGAGCAGGAGCGCCTCGGCGGGAAACGTCTCGGGGAGAGGCCTCCTGGGAAGGTGGCGGTCACTCCGTGCGCAGGAGTGAGCGGAGTTCCGCGACGTCGATGATGTGGGCCACTCTCGGGAAGACGCCGGTCATCAGGGCCCGGTGAACCTGTGGGTCCGGGTCGGCGACACAGTCGGAGAGGATGTGGAGCCGGTAGTCGCGGTCGGCGGCGTCGGTGACGGTGGACAGCACGACGCCACTGGTGGAGATACCGGCGATGACCAGGGTGGTGACTCCGCGATCCCGCAGCCGCCGGTCCAGGTCCGTCGTGGACAGCGCGCCGATGCGGGTCTTGCGGACGACGATGTCGCCGGGTTCGGGGGCGAGCCGGGGGTGGATGTCCGTCGCGGCGTCCGCGTGGTGCATGAGGCGTTGCCGTCCGAGGAAGGAGAAGGGTTCGTTGGTCGGCGGGATCGCCGCCCAGTCGTCCTCGGTGAACCCGACCCGCACGTAGGCGACGGTGGCGCCGTACGCCCGCATGCCGGCGATGGCGTCGGCCGTCCGTGACAGCGGCGACCGGGGGTCGGGGAGCGTGTCCAGGATTCCCCGCTGGTAGTCCATGACGAGCAGCGCGGTGGTCCTGGGGTCCAGCGTCGGGGTCGTGTCGGTCATCTTCTCTCCTGGGCGGGCGATCCGGCGGGCGATCCGGTGGTCGGTCTGGTGGTCGATCCGGTGGGTGCTTCGACGGGCGATTCGTTGGGTGCTTCGGTGGGCGTTCGGGTGGGTGCTTCGACGGGCGCTTCCGCAGGTGTCTCGGTGGGTTTTTCGGTGAGCGACGGGAGCGGTTCGGCGCGGGGCGTCGCGAGGCGGCGGGGGAGGAACAGGGGGGTCACCAGCAGGAGCGCGCCGGCCAGGCCGATGGCCGCGCGTGGGCCGAGCAGGCTGCCGAGTACGCCCCAGATCGCCGTCAGGAGCGCGGTCGAGGCCCTGGTCGTCACCGCCCAGGCGGACAGCGTGCGGGTGATCCGGTCGTTCGCGGTGCGTTCGAGGCGGTAGGTGGCGTAGACGGGGTTGAAGACCCCGCAGCAGAGGATGAGCCCGAGTTCGACGCCCATCACCAGCAGCAGCCCTCCGGTGCCCGGCCCGAGGAAGACGAGCCCGACGAGCCAGAGCGCGCGTAGGGTCCCGGCCGTCACCAGGACCCGATGCTGTCCGAACCGGGTGACGAGCGGCCGGGCCAGCCGCGCGCCGACCAGCCCGCCGATCGCGGGTACGGCGAAGGCGAGGCCGTACTGCCACGGGGTGAACCCGAGCGGGCCGAGCATCAGGACGGCCAGCAGCGCGTCGGCGGCCATCACCAGGCCGTTGAACAGGGCGGTGTTGAGGAACAGCGGCCGCAGTGCCGGGTCGGCGAGGATGTACCGCCAGCCGTCGAGCAGGTCCCCGGCCCGCGAGACCTCCCGGCGTCCGGGCCGTGGTTCCCGACCGTCCGCCGTACGGTCGCCCGAAACGGCGGGGCGGCTGTCCGGGGCGGACGGGCGACGGCTCGGGGCTGAGAGGCGGATGCCCAGGGCTGAGATCAGGTAGCTGATCGCGTCGGCCAGTACCGTCGCCACCGGGCCGAGGAGTCCGATCGCGGCACCGCCGAGCGGGGGTCCGACGATCGTGGTCGTCCAGGTCGTGGACTCGAACCGGGCGTTGGCGACGAGCAGGTCCTCGGCGGGCAGCAGCGTCTTCAGGTAGGCGCCGGAGGCGGCGCGGAAGGTGATGTCGGCCGCCGCGACGACGACCGAGACCAGCAGGAGCTGGACGAAGGTGAGCACGCCGAGCGCGAACGCGGCGGGGATCGTCAGCAGCGCCGCGAACCGCGCCAGGTCCGTCCCGATCAGCACCGGCCGTTTGCGGCGGAACTCGACCCACGGGCCGAGCGGCACCGCCACGGCCGCGCCGACCGCCGCCCCCACGGAGGACAGCGCCGCGACCTCGGCGGGTCCGGCGTGCAACACCTGGACGGCGATCAGCGGGAACGCGCCGAAGGCGAGCCAGGTGCCGAGCGCGCTGGTACCGTACGCCCCCCAGAGCCACCCGAACGACCGCCCCAGCCGGTGTCTGTCTCTCAAAGCCATCCGAACCGCCGCCCGTCTCTCGTGGTCGTCATCGCACAACCGTTCGGTGATCGGGAGTATCAAAGCGAGAGCCACGCCCTGGGATCAAACAACCGGGAGGCCGCAGGGCCACAACCGATGGTTGTGTCACTAGGGTGTCGGCATGGATCTAGAAGCCGTCCGGACCTTCGTCGCCGTCGCGGAGGCGGGGCAGTTCCAGGAGGCCGCGGCCGAGCTCGCGGTCACCCAGCAGGCCGTCTCCAAGCGCGTCGCCACGCTGGAGCGCGACCTCGGCGTGCGGCTGTTCACCCGCACGCCGCGCGGTGCCGAGCTCACCATCGACGGACAGGCGTTCCTGCCCCACGCGCGGGAGCTGCTCAGGGTCGCCGAGCGCGCGGTCGCGTCCGTGCGTCCCGGCGGCCGTCCGCTGCGCGTCGACGTGATCGCCTCACGGGGCGCGACGTCGGGCCTGATGCGCGGCTTCCACCAGGCTCATCCCGAGATCGAACTCGACGTGGTGATGCTGTTCGACATCGAGCAGGCCGTCGCGGCGATCAGGTCCGGCGTGATCGACGCGTCCTTCCGCGCCGTCGCCATGCCCGGCCGACCCCTTCCCGAGGACGTCGAGTCCGTCCGGGTGCTCGACGAGCCGCTCCAGCTTCTCACCGGCCCCGCCCACGCGCTGGCGGGCGCCCGTTCGGTGACCGTGGCCCAGCTCGTCGGGCACCGGATCTGGATGCCCGGTATCGTCCCCGGCACCGAGTGGGGCGCCTACTACGACGACCTCGTCGCCGAGTTCGGCCTCACCATCGAGGCGACCGGGCCGAACTTCGGCTCCGACGTGCTCATCGACAGCGTCGCCGACACCCCGGCCCTGGCCACCTTCATGAGCGAGCGGACCCGCCTCGTCTGGCCCGCCGACCACGGTCTTCGCCGCATCCCGGTGACCGATCCCACGCCCGTCTACCCGCACTCGCTCCTGTGGCGCCGCGACAACCCCCACCCCGCGCTGGCGACCCTCCGCGCGTATCTCGCCGCCACGGCGGCCGGTCACGAAACGGCCGGAACCTGGGTGCCGGACTGGACGATCCGGCGCTGAACCACACGCGGAATCGGCCAGGCACAATGAGGGAATGTCACGTCGCACCCAGCTTCGCCCCTCCGCCACCTCGTGTCCCTGCGGGGCGGCCGTGCCGTACCGCGACCACTGCGGTCCACTGCACCGGGGGGAGGCGGCGGCGAGTACGGCGGAGGCGCTGATGCGCTCCCGGTTCAGCGCCTTCAGCGTGGGGGACGCCGGTTACCTGCTGCGCACCTGGCACCCGAGCACCCGCCCTGGGCATCTCGACCTCGGCGGCGGGACGCGCTGGGTGCGCCTGGAGATCCTGGAGACCACCGGCGGCAGCGCCGTGCACACCGAGGGGACGGTGCGTTTCCGCGCCCACTATCTGGAGCGGGGCGTGCCGGGGGAGATGGAGGAGAACAGCCGGTTCGTCAGGTACGGCGGCGCCTGGGTCTACCTCGGAGCGCTCTGACCGGGGCCGGGGACGAATTCAGGCCGGACTCGCCTGGGGCGCTCCGAACCCGTTCAGGGCGGTTCGAACAGGTTCGGGTGGCACGGCGGGAGGTCACTCCTCGTTGAGGCGGGCCAGCAGGGCCTGTTTGGCGTAGGTGAACTCGTCCTCGGTGAGCACGCCGGAACGGCGCAGCTCGCCGAGTTCGCCCAGGCGGCGCAGGATGGCGTCGTGGTTCTCCAGCTCGGCCACCCGGCGCACGAGCTTCTCCCGCTCGTCCTTCGGGTCGAGGGCCGGAGTGGGCGCGACGGCCGTACGGCGTGGCAGCCGGGCGAGCACGGCGGCGGCGACCAGGACGGTCGAGCCTCCGTAGCGCTGCACCCCCCACGAGATGCAGTTGGGGTCCTCCTCCGGGGACTTCCCCGAGGGGACGCCGCTGAGGTGGAAGCGGAGCCGTCCGTATCCGATGCCCGACTGCGGAGCCCATTCGACACCGGTCACCTCCCGCAGCGGGAACATCCGGGACCCGGCGGACTGCTTGGCCGTCTTGGCGAAGCCGGTCCAGTCGAGCCAGACGGTGTGGCCGTCGAAGTTCACCGTGCCGTCGCCCGCGGTCGCGGAGATCGGCACGGCGGGCCCGGGCAGCAGGAATCCCTCGGGAAGCGTCTCCGGCGTCCGCCCGACCTCCAGGTAGGCGCGCACCTCGTCGGCGAAGTAGCCCGCGGCCCCGGTGCGGTCCTTGGGGATCGACAGCCGGTAGGGGTCGGCGGGGTCGGTGAGCCGTCCGGCGGCGACGTCGGTGAGCGGGTCGGTGCCCGGCCGTAGCCGGAGTTGCAGGTTGCCGCCCTTGCGTGCGGGCTCGAAGGAGACGCTGCTGATCGCGACGAGCGGGATGGTCAGCTCGCCGACGAGTTTGCGCAGCTCATGGATGTTCTTGTCGCCACCCGGGACGATCCTCAGGGTCTCGCCGTCGAATGTCCACGACCCGTCCGGGACGAAGATCTCCGCCATGCGGCCAGCCTAGTGCCCTGTGGATGGCCACTCGAAATCGATCACTTTTATTTGTTTGCCGCATATCGGGCTGGTCGGGTAGGAATCTCGCATGCTAAGGGGAAGCAAGGTAGGGCTCAGGGCTCGGCACGAGGACGACATTCCGGTCCTGGAGGCCGAACTCCACGGGGACGTGGTCAACACCTCGCGGGCCATGGGCCATCCGTGGCGGCCGATCACGCCCGGCTCGAAGGACTCACAGTTCGTGGTGGACGACAAGAACCAGCAGAACGTCCATTTCTCCGTGGTGGAGCTGGACGGCGGCGCGCTGGCCGGCTCCGCGGTGCTGTGGGGCATCGACACCCACAACCGGTCCGCGCACGTCGGGCTCGGGCTGCTGCCGTCCTCCCGGGGCAAGGGTTACGGCACCGACGTGGTCGCGGTGCTGTGTCACTACGGGTTCGTCGTGCGCGGCCTGCAACGGCTGCAGGTCGAGACGCTGGCGGACAACGTCGCGATGCTGCGCTCGGCCGAGCGCAACGGCTTCGTCCGCGAGGGCGTGGCGCGCTCCTCGGCCTGGGTGATGGGCGAGTTCCTGGACCAGGTGCTGCTCGGTCTCCTGGCCCAGGAGTGGAGGCCTGAGCTCTAGGACCGGCGAAGCTGCGGCCCAGAGAAGCGGATCATGTTGCCGGAGGGGTCGCGGAAGGCACAGTCGCGGACGCCGTACGGCTGGTCGATGGGCTCCTGGAGCACCTCGACCCCGGACACGCGGATCTTCTCGAAGGTGGCGTCGACGTCGTCGGCCTTGAAGAAGACGCCGTTCAGCACCCCCTTGGCCAGCAGGGCCTCGAGCTGCTCGCGGTCGGTCGGGTAGACCGTGCCGACCTGGTTCAGGACGATCTCGACGTCGGGCTGGGATGGGGTGGTGAGGGTGAGCCAGCGGTACCCCTCGATCACGACGTCGGACTTGACCTCCAGGCCGAGAACGTCCCGGTAGAAGGCAAGGGCCTCGTCCTGGTCGCGGACTTCGAGAAAGACGTGGGAAAGCATGAGTGCCATGGGAAAAACCGTACTCAGGCGTCCTCAACGGGGGCTTCTCGGATTCTGCTCGGCCGGGTGATGATCCTGGCGTAGCAGCCGGGCATGGCGGCGTTCCCGCTGTGGTCGCGTGCCCGGTAGGCGCTGGGGCTCTCGCCGACCAGTTCGGTGAAGCGCGAGCTGAACGAGCCGAGGGAGGTA
The DNA here is from genome assembly GCF_042893955.1 of Streptosporangium sp. NPDC001559. Lineage (NCBI taxonomy): Bacteria > Bacillati > Actinomycetota > Actinomycetes > Streptosporangiales > Streptosporangiaceae > Streptosporangium > Streptosporangium sp. NPDC001559. The sequence continues at coordinate 291,162 of NZ_JBIAVG010000004.1, read as the reverse complement.
CAGCCGACCTCGACGCAGACCTCGGTCACCGACAGGTCGCCCCGGCGCAGCAGCGCCTTGGCCCGCTCGATGCGGCGCGTCATGAGGTAGTTGTACGGCGTCTCGCCGTAGGCGGCCTTGAAGCTGCGGGAGAAGTGGCCGGGCGACATGAACGCGGCGCGGGCGAGCGCGGGGACGTCGAGAGGCCGGGCGTACTCACGGTCCATGAGGTTACGGGCCCGGCGCAGGTGGGCGAGGTCCTCGGGTGTCACCCGGCCAGCATGCCACGACACGGGCCGCCCCACCCGGGACGGGCGGGGCGACCGGGGGCTCAGCGTTTGACGCCGATGCCGCCGTACATCGAGACCTCGTCGTCCCTGAGGGAGCGCGCCTCGTCGTCGGGGTGCCAGTGGTGCACGGGGACGAGGCCGGGGGGCACGATGTCCAAGCCCTCGAAGAAGAGGTCGACCTCGGCCCTGGTGCGGGTCTTGGAGGCGATGCCGCGTGCGTTGAAGGCCTTGACCGCCGACGTGACGCGCTCGGGGGCGGCGTCGATCGCGATGGTCGACAGGGCCAGGGCGCTGCCGGAGGGCAGGGGCCGCATGAGCTCCCTGACGATCTCGTGCGCCTCGTTCTCGTCGGGGATGAAGTGCAGGATGGCGATCAGGCAGAGGGCGACGGGCTTGCTCAGGTCGAGGGTGTTCTGGGTCTCGGCCGCGTTGAGGATGCCCTGCGGGTCGTGGATGTCGGCGTCGATGTAGGTGGTCCTGCCGGTCGGGGTGCCGACGAGGAGGGCGCGGGCGTGCTGCAGCACGATGGGGTCGTTGTCGATGTAGACGATCCGGGCGTCGGGGTTGACCTGCTGCACGACCTCGTGGAGGTTCGGCGAGGTCGGCAACCCGGTGCCGATGTCCAGGAACTGGCTGATGCCCAGGTCCGAGGCGAGGTGGCGGGCGACGCGGATCATGAAGTTCCGGTTCGCCCGTACGGATGTCCGCAGGTAGGGCGACAGGGCCATGACCTCCTCGGCGACCTTGCGGTCCGCCGCGAAGTTGTCCTTGCCCCCCAGCATGTAGTCGTAGACCCGGGCGGAGTGCGGCTGGTTGGTGCGCAGGTCGACAGGCTTCGCGCTGTCAGGCGTGAGTCTGGACCAGTCCAAGTTTCCCGACAAGGATGATCCTCCGGTCTTTGGCTCGACATCGAGTCATATAGCTATAGAGCCTGTCGATCATATGCCGACTTCACGCAAAGGGGGCGGAGAGGAGATTGCGGGATGAGAACATTTCATGCCTGTAGGGAAGGGCTCATCTCTCCCTGTACCCCCGGCGGGGACGGGGCTCCGGCTTGTCGCAGACCAGTTCGAATACCCCCTCGGAGGCGGGGGCGGCGCGGATCTCCGATAAATCCCGGGACGTCGGAATTCACCTGACGGGCGAATGCCGGACAGAAATCAATTCGCCTTTCCGGGGCTCGGAGACACACGACCTTCCCGGATGGAATATGGCGGTTTGGCCATGGGTTGGGGCGACTGTGACCACGACATGGGTGGCGGCCTTCAGGTCCGCGGTGATCGACCCCTCGCAGCTCTCGTTCAACCAGCCGCTCTCCTTCACGGACAGGACCCTGCGGCAGATCCTCCACCTCGACGGCGGGGGAACCACCCTGCGCGTACGGCTCAGCAACCGGTACGGCACCGACCCGCTCAGCCTGGCCGCCGCCCGCGTCGCCGTACGGCCCGCGGGTGGGCGGGGCGGGGAGATCGACCCCGAGACCGACACCGGACTCCGCTTCGACGGGCGGGACGGCACGACGGTCCCGGCGGGCGGCGAGGTCGTGAGCGACCCGGTCGAACTGGCGGTCGAGGCGGGGACCGACCTGGTGCTGAGCCTGTACCTCCCCGAGGAGACGGGCCTGGCCACCTTCTCCCACCAGCCCGCCGAGACCGGTTACGTGGTCGAGGGCGACGCCGTCTCGGCGACGACGCTTCCCGGCGCGCGGGAGGTCGGCGCGCGTTTCTACGTCACCGGGGTCGACGTGCTCGCTCCCGAGGGCACCACGGTCGCCGTCGCCTTCGGTGACTCCTGGTTCGAGGGGGTCGGCACCACTCCGGGCACCAACCGGCGCTCCCCGAACCTGCTGAACCGGCGGCTGGAACGGGGCTGGGTGGTCAACCAGGGCATCGCGGGCAACCGCCTGCTGACCGACGGGATCGGCGAACACGCCCTGGCCCGCTTCGAGCGCGACGTGCTCCAGGTGCCGGGTGTGAGCCACGTGCTGGTCAACTTCGGCATCAACGACCTGGGTCTGCCCGGCATGTGGGGACAGCCGCCCGTGTCGGCCGGGGAACTCGTCGCCGGGTTCACCGAACTGGCCCGCAGGAGCCACGAGGCGGGCCTGCGGATCCTCGTGGCGACCATCGGCCCGTTCGCCGACTCGACCTACCCCGGGATGGACTCGCCCGAGGTTCGGGAGATCCGGCGGACGGTCAACGAGTGGATCCGCGGCACGGACGTCTTCGACGGGGTGTTCGACGTGGCGGCGGCCGTACAGGATCCGGAGCGGCCCGACCACCTGCGCGCCGAGTTCGACAGCGGCGACCACATGCACCTCAACGACGCGGGCGCCCAGGCGATGGCCGAGACCGTGGACCTCGGCCTGCTCAAGCTCTAGGCGTACTGACCTGGGAGTTGATCGCGAGTCTTGACTGCGGTGCCCGCTGGGGCCGTCGAGGCAGGGCGGGCGCTCGAACCGCTTGTCGTGGTGGCGGTGGCCGCTGCCAGTGTCCTTGGTGCCGCGTACGCGGGCCGGGGCGTGCGCGGCCTCGTGCGGCAGGGTCTCCGTCGTTCGGCGGCCGCCCATGCCGATCGTCTCGCCGGAGGCGGACGGTTCCAGCGCTTATCTTTGGTGACTCTTAGTTGTGCGGCAAGTACTTCAAGTAGTGATGACGGCTGTTTGGCGCACAGTATCTGAGGGTCCGTACGGCATGTTGGGCAGGTCAGACGCGGCCGAGCGGCACTACCGGGCCGAGCGAGCGGTGGCCCCCGATGAGTCGGTGTCGTGGGTGGTGGTCCTCGATGAGGACCTGGAGTTGCATGTCGAGGCGTGCGCATACCTGGCGGGGCTGCGGGGGCGGGGCGGGCGTTCAACAACGAGAAGACGTACGCGGGCCGGATCGCTTTGTACTTGTCGTATTGCCGAGGTCATGGGCTGGGCTGGGCCGGCCCGAGCCTTGCGCAGCTGATGGCGATGATGCGCTGGCTGGTGGACGAGCCGATGCCGGCGCGATCACGCAAACCGGGCGCCGCGGTGCGGTATCGCAGCGAGGGCACCGCGAACGCGATCATGGGGACCGTCGGGGAGTTCCTGTCGTGGTGCAGGACCTCCCCGCGCTGGACTGGCAAGCCCTCGTCGACCTGATCCACCAGTTCTCGCAGCAGGAAACCGACCCTGAGCGGCAGCTCACGGCCTGGGAGGTGCCGGAAACCCTGAGACTTCTCGACTGATAGCCGCCAAGGTGTTGGGGAAACCTCCACGAGATCGAAACATCCCCGCAAGGACCGCGATGAAGCCTCTCTCGATCGTTGTCACTGTCGCCGCCGTGGTCCTCGTCGCGGCGATCGGCTGGCTACTCGGTCCTGGCGCTGCCTGGTGGCTGGTCCACGTCGACGGCGTCACGGGTCTGACCGGCAAGGACCTGGCCGCCGCCGTTGACGCGGTCCGCGGCCGCGTCCTGGCGGTCGCCACCGGCCTGGCCGCGCTGGCCGCGGTCTACTACACCGCCCGCAACGCCGACACCGCCCGGCGCACCTTCCAGCTCGGCGAACGCGGCCACGACACCGACCGCTACGGCAAGGCGGTCGAGCAGCTCGGCAACGCCGAAGCCCCCGTCCGATTAGCCGGCCTTTACGCACTGGAGCAGCTCGCGCAGAACAACCGCGCGCTGCGGCAGACGATCGTGGACGTAATCACCGCGTATCTGCGCATGCCCTACACGCCGCCCACGGACGATGATCAAAAAGACGCGGGGCCGGCCGTTCCCCGCGCAGCCATCGGCGGCAGGGCCGAGCCGCCCGGAGGCCGCGATCCACGCGAAGAGCGGCAGGTCCGGCTGGCCGCCCAACGCATCCTGACCACTCATCTGCGCGGTCCTGCCCCCGCTCAACGACGCCGGCGGCAACGCGCCACACCGCCACCTGACGAGTTCTGGCCCAACATCCTGCTTGACCTGACCGAGGCTCTGCTCATCGATTTCGACTTCCGTGAGTGCCGAGTAAACAAGGCCGCATTCGCGGGGGCCACCTTCAACGGCAACGCCCACTTCGAGGAGGCCACCTTCAACGGCGACGCCCACTTCGACGGGTCCACCCTCAATGGCGACGCCCACTTCGACGGGTCCGCCTTCAACGGCGACGCCCACTTCGACGGGTCCGCCTTCAACGGCGACGCCCACTTCGAGGGGGCCACCCTCAAACGCGGCGCCTCGCTCTACTTCGACGGGGCCATCTTCAACAGATGCGCCCGGTTCGGCAAGGCCCGGTTCCACGGGACCACCTTCGATGGCGGCCCCTGGTTCCACTTCGACCGGGACGCCCCCAAACGCGGCACCCGGTTCCGCAGAATCACCTTCAACGGCGACGCCTGGTTCGACGGGGCCACCTTCGACGGCGACGCCCACTTCGACGGGTCCGCCTTCAATGGCGATGCCCACTTCGAGGGGGCCACCCTCAAACGCGGCGCCTCGCTCTACTTCGACGGGGCCATCTTCAACAGATGCGCCCGGTTCGACAAGGCCACCTTCGACGGCGACGCCTCGTTTCATGGGACCAGCTTTGATGGCGGCGCCCGGTTCGACGGGGCCACCTTCGACGACGGCGTCTCGTTCCACGGGGCCATCTTCAACAGCGGCACCTCGTTCGAGGAGGCCACCTTCAAACGCGGCGCCTCGCTCTACTTCGACAAGGCCGCCTTCAACGGCGACGTCCGGTTCCGCCAAACCGCCTTCAACGGCTACACCTCATTCCATGAGACCCGCTTCAACGACAGCGCCCGGTTCGCCTGGGCCATCTTCAACGGCGACGCCTTGTTCGTGGGGGCCGACTTCGATAGCAATGCCTCGTTCGTGGGGGCCACCTTCAAGCGCGGCACCCGGTTTGTGGGGGCCACCTTCAAGCGCGGCGCCCAGTTCGACAAGGCCAGCTTCAACGGCGATGCCTCGTTCGTGGGGGCCACCTTCAAGCGCGGCACCCGGTTCCGCGGGGCCACCTTCAACGGGAGGACTTCGTTTGAGCGCGTCCTCCAGAGCCAGCGTGTCCACCTCGACGGGGCGTTTGTCGCATCCGAGGCCATCGGTGCCGAGCACGAGTGGCCGCCAGGCTGGCGGATGGAACCGGACGGGGAGGGGGGCGCCGTCCTGCGGCGAGGCGTGGCGCCCGACGCGTAACTGGGGCACGATGCAGGCCCGGAGGCCTCTGCCGGAGCAGGACAAGGGCACAGCTCGTGATCAGCTTCCTAGCTCACGAGCCTGCGGGCACCAGTGCGACACGGCCGCACTGCCGTGAACTCTATCCAGGAATCTCGCTAATCGGCCTGAACGCAGTGCCCCGCTCCAGTCTGTCGATTCATCCCGAGACCTCAGCCCTCTGCCTCAAACGACCCATGTGCTGAGTTCGGTCAACTTGGCCTACGTGAAAGAAGAGATCATCATCCTCTGACCTGCTGGAAGGGTCTTCCAACCCAAGATGACTCATCCCGCGGCGGGCAGGTGGGCCCAGGCGGGTGCGGCGGCGGAGGCTCCGGCGAACGATCCGGCGAACGATCCGGCGATCCTCACCGCCTGCTCGACGGCCGGCAGGATTTCGGGGTCGATGTCGCGCAGGTAGTCGGCGAGGGGGGCCAGGGCGGGCAGGAGGGAGCCTCCGGCGGCCGGGATGTCGATCCCGGCGAAACGCATCGGCACCTTGGCGGTGGCGTTGTGCCGGCGCATCCAGCGCAGTGGTTCCTCGACGCCCACCGGGATGGTCGTGGCGAGCTGAGCCGGCAGGTCGTCGAGCGGCGCTTCGGGGTCGAGGTGATCGAGCGGGGCGGCGTGGTCACGAAGCCAGCCGGCGAACGGGTCGAGGTGGGACGGAACGGGCATGCTGTTGAACCGATTCTGCGGTGCTTGGTTCGGGGCGGATCAGCGGTCGCGGAGGGCGGGCGCCGCGCGCTCCAGGTCGTCGACGCTGCCGGACATGATCGTCCGGACGTGCTCGGTGAGGTGCCCTGGCGGCCAGTCCCACCAGGCCAGGGCGAGGAGGCGGGCGATGTCGGCGTCGCCGTAGCGGCGGCGGATGAGCCGGGCCGGGTTGCCGCCGACGATGCCGTAGTCGGGGACGTCGCCGGTGACCACGGAGCCTGCGGCGATGATCGCGCCGTGACCGATGCGTACTCCGGGCATGACCGTGGCGCCGTGGCCGAACCACACGTCGTTGCCGACGACCGTGTCGCCCCGGCCGGGCAGGTTGGTGATCAGGTCGAAGTGTTCCGCCCAGGAGCCCCCCATGGTGGGGAACGGGAAGGTGGAAGGGCCGTCCATGCGGTGGTTGGCGCCGTTCATGATGAACCGGGTGCCCGTCCCCAGCGCGCAGTACTTGCCGATGACAAGCCGCTCGGGGCCGTAGTGGTACAGGACGTTGCGTGTCTCGAACGCGGTCGGGTCGTCCGGATCGTCGTAGTAGGAGTAGTCACCGATCTCGATCAGCGGCGACTTCACCAGCGGTTTGAGCAGAACCACACGCGGGTGCTCGGGCATCGGGCGGAGCACGGTGGGGTCGGCGGGAACGGGCGGCATCGTGAAGGCGGTTCCTCTCTGACGAACACAAGGCGACAACTGTCGCGTTAGGATGCTGGCACAGTCCTGCCGCCTTTCTCAACCGGATACCGATTGCCGATGACAGACCCACTGGACACGACGCCGGACCGCCGCCCCGGCGGCCGCACCGCCCGCGTCCGCGCCCAGGTTCTCGACGCGGTGCGCGCCGAACTCGCCGAACGCGGTCACGAAGGACTCACGATGGAGGGCGTCGCGACGCGGGCCGGAGTGCACCGTGCCACGGTCTACCGGCGTTGGCGCGATGTCGGCGGACTGATCGTCGACGTCATTGACGCCGCCGGTGAGATCGACTGGCAGCCCCCGGACACCGGCTCACTGCAGGGCGATCTGACGGCTCTCAATCAGGAGATCCAGGAATCCCTGGTCGTGCGGCCGTCGCTCGCCGTCGCCCTGATGGCCGCCTCGTTCCACTCGGAACAGGCCGCGCGGGCCCAGACGCGGTTGTGGGCGGACCGGTACGCCCAGTGCGAGATTCTCATCGAACGCGCCGTCGAGCGCGGTGAGCTCCCCGCACGGCACACGGACGCGCGGAGCCTGCTGGTCGCCGCCACGGCGCCGCTCTACCACCAGCTGGTGCTCCTGCGTGTCGATCCGGACCCGCGGCTCCCGAAACAGGCTGCGGAGGCGGCGGTGCTGGCGGCTGCCGCAGGTGCCTTCTCCGTCCGCCGGGAGGAGAGCGGGTGACCGAGGAAGCGAGGCCATGATCCGATGGGCGGCGAACGCGTGGCGGCGTTCGGTCCAGAGGTGTGGGGCCGGCCGTGGGCCCCTCCGGCACGACCTGTCACGATGTGATCCGCGGGCGCCCGGCGGCGCGCACCGGTGATCGCACGGGTACGGCCCGCCGCCGCTACCCTTGCCGACGGGAAGACATGGGCCGTGGCGCTCTGGCCGGGAGGTGCGATGGGTGACGCGGTGGACGCGTTGCTGGCCCAGTGGGAGCGGGAGCGGCCGACCCTTGACGTGTGGCCGATGGGGATCGTCGGCCGCGTTTCGCGCCTTTCCCGGCTGTTCGAGCGCGAGCTGAAGGAGTTCTTCGCCACGCACGGGCTGGAGCACTGGGAGTTCGACGTGCTGGCCACGCTGCGCAGGGCGGGTCCGCCGTACGAGTTGACGGCGGTGGCGTTGCTGCGGGCGGCGATGGTCACCTCGGGGGCGATCACCAACAGGATCGACAGGCTTGAGGCCAGGGGCCTGGTCGAGCGGGTCAGGGACGTCAGGGACCGCCGTCTGGTGCCCGTACGGCTCACGCCCAGGGGGTGGGAGATCGTCGAGGAACTGGTCGGACTGCACGTGGCCAACGAGGCACGACTGCTGGCCGTACTGGACCTCGACGATCGTGAACGGCTCGCCGGGACGCTCCGCGTGCTGCTTGAGTCCATGGGGGACGTCTCCGTGGAGTGACGGCGCGGCGGAAGGGGCCGGTCGGACCATCCCTCCCGCCGTCGTGTCCGCGGAGGATCAGTAGGTCACGATGTCCAGGCCGGGCCAGTCGCGGGTCGCGGTGCCGAAGTCCTGGAAGATGAGCCACTCGTTCGAACCGCCGTAGCCGTAACCGGTGACGGTGCCGATCGCGCGGGTCGCGCTCGATCCGTTCTCCAGGTTGAAGACGGGGCCGCCGCTGTCGCCCTCCCTGGGTCCCTGCCCGTTCTTCCTCGCGGAGATCAGGTCGTCCCAGCACTCCGAGTTGCCGTAGATGTCCTTGCCGCACATCCTGGTGAAGGCGCTGTCAACGGTGTAACCGCACCGGGCGCCGGTCGTGGTGCCCGAGTAGCACAGAGACTGGCCGGGGAAGGACCAGCCCCAGCCGACGACCGGTTTGGTGAAGTCGTTGACGCCCGGGGTGCCGTCCCAGATCCGGCCGACCACCCGGGTCTGGATGAGCAGCAGGTCGTGGCCGACGTTCTCGTGCGTCGCCCTGCCGATCTCCTCGCGGCCGGGGTCGGTGAACAGGTCGCCGGGCGCGCCGCAGTGTCCGGCGGTCAGCAGGAACTGGGTGCCGCCGGCCCGCACGCCGAACCCGGCGGTGCAGGTGTAGCGCAGCCTCTCCTGGCCGCCGCACGCCGCGCCGAAGAAGGTGTCGTGGCGTAGCGCCCCACCGCCGTACCAGCCGACGGTGTCGTCGCAGCGGGTGCTGGTCGCCTTGATCGGCTCACGCGGCTCGACGGCGACGGGCACCCCGACGTCCGGGATCGCGGTGAGGGAACGGGCCTGGGCGGGGTCGGCCAGCGCCTGCAACCCGCTGCCGTCGACCAGCGCCTTGACGGCGTGGATCCGGCCGCCGTGCTCGATGCCCGCGCTCTGCCACAGCCTGTCCGAGGCGGTCCGCAGTTCGGCCCTGGAGTGGGTCGCGGGGCGTACGTCGACCGGCACGCCCGCCTGGCGGACGGCCCGCTCGATCCGCCCGGGCGGTGTGCCCTTCCACCACAGGACCAACCGGTCACCGGAGATCTCCAGCCCCGTGTATCCGGCCTCCCGGCCGTCCTCGACGAGGTTGCGGATCTTGGTGCCCGCCCGGACGAGCGTCTGCTGCCGCTCCATGAGCGCGCGGTCCTCGGGGGTGAGGTAGTCCGGCGGCTCGGTGGGGGCCGGGGGGACGGGCTTGGCGGAGGGAGCGGTGTGGCCGGTGAGGAGGTCGGCCGAGGCGGACCCGGCCCCCGTGGTGGTCGTCACGGCGGTGAGACAGAGTCCCAGCATCACTGCGGCGACGCTCTTTCTGGTGAATGAGAACACAAGAACCCCGTTTATCTTCGGTCCGAAAAGGACGTCCAAGATCTACGAGCGTTCCGCTACACAGAAAACAAGATCCAATGTCCGGGGGATGAACAGGGACGGAACAGGGGCGGTTCATCGATCGTCGAAATGATGAAGGACGGCCGCTGACCTGCCGGACGTCCGATTTCCCAAAGCCGAAGCCGAAGCCGAGGCCGAGATCGCGGTCGGTCCGGGGCCGTGACGTGGGACGGCCCCCGGTCGGGTGACCGGAGGCCGTCGGGAGTCTCGCCGGGGTCGTGTCCGTCGTCAGCCGCTGACGCGGCCGTCGGCGGCCACGGAGGCCAGGGTCTTCTTCTGGGGGGCGGCCGCGGCCGGAGCCCCGGAACCGGGCAGGTTCCTGCTGAAGCCGTACACCACGGCGGCGGTGGCGATCGCGCCGGTGTTCAGCGCGAGGGCCTTGTCGCTGATGTTGGCGACGGTGTCACAGGCCTGGTGGTAGCACCCGTCGTACGGCTGGCCCGCGACGCCGCCGAACAGCGCGGCCTCCTCGGCCGTCTTGATGCCCTCGGCGCCGGTGAACAGGCCACCGGAGGGGATGCCGACCTCGATGAACGGTCCGTAGTCGGAGCGGCCGTCGAAGTCGGTGCCGTTGTGGGGCTGGCGCAGGGTGTCGAAGTACTTCTCGAAGAGCTTCTCGATCTCGGCGGAACCGGCGGGACCGGCGGGCGAGCCCGTCTGGTCGGAGTCGTCACCGTCGTAGATCTTCAGCGCGTAGTTGGGGGAGGCGACCATGTCGAAGTTGAGGTACAGCTTGACCTTCGAGCGCTGGTCGGCGGGCAGGTTGTCGACGTAGTACTGGGAGCCGAGCAGGCCGAGCTCCTCCGCGCTCCACCAGGCGAAGCGGAGCCTGTTGGTCGTGGGGATCCTGCCGAGCGCCTCGGCGACGGTGAGGTCGGCCGCGCTGCCCGAGCCGTTGTCGTTGATGCCGGGGCCGTCGACGACCGAGTCGAGGTGCGCGCCGATCATGACGACCTTGTTCGGGTCGCCCCAGCGCGAGTCGGCGATCACGTTGTGGGTGAGGCGGTTCTCGCTGGTGGTGTCGGTCTTGATGTGCACGACGGTGCCGGCCGGGGAGGCCAGGTCCTCGCCGACGGCGAAGCTCGCCCCCAGCACGGGGATGGTCACACCGGGGCCGGCGAGCCGTCCCAGAACGGTGTTGGTACGGCCGGGCTGGCCCTCGTTGAAGATGATGACCGCCGAGGCGCCCGCGGCCAGGGCGTTGCGCGCCTTGACCTCGAAGTCGCAGGTGCCGCGCTGGACCAGCGCGACGTTGCCCCTGGTGAAGCCGGCGAAGTCCGACGCCTCACAGCCCGAGGTAGAGCTGGGGGCCGGGGTCGGCGGCAGCGTCAGGTCCACGGCCTGCACGGTCCCGGTGACGTCGCCGGAGGCGGAGTAGGTCATGGTCGAGAAGTCGCCGAGGGTGGAACTGCCCGGCTCGGTCGGGGTGTACGTCTTGGGATCGGGGGAGATCTGGGCCAGTGTCGCGGCCGAGTTCTCGGTGAAGTAGCCGAACTCGAACGGTTGGAGCGTGACACGCCAACCGGCCTTGCGCAGCTTCGCCGCGACGTACTCGGCGGAGGCGTCATGCCCCTTCGTCCCCGCGGCGCGGGTCCCGTTGTTGGCGTTCGCGATGTTCTGCAGCGCCCGCAGGTGGTTCTTGACCAGGGGCGCCGTCACAGAGTTGACCAGCTGACTCTGTACGGCGCTCACCCCTGGATCGGCCTGGGCCGGTGGGACCAATGCGAGAGGCAGGCCGAAAGCCGAAGCCGCGGCGACGAGCCGGATCGCGTTTCTGCGCAGATTTGTGCGCATCTGGACTCCTCCACTGCTCAGAATTACGGAGAAATCTCCTGACGTGTCACCGGTGAGAATCGCGGCGTGACACTGAATGGAAACCTAACCGTCTGACGGCATTTGGGAAAGAGTCTTTTTTTCTGAAAGGCGAACGAGGCTTTTCCCCGCAGGTCCGAAGGTCCGTCAGTCGTCGTGGAAGTCGCCGGGATTGCAGTAGTCGACCTGGTTCGTCGTGGTGAACGGACCATTGATGATCTTCCTGACGAACCGCCCGGTCTCCAGGATCTCCTCGGCGGAGGCCTCGTAGGTGAACTCCTGCCCCGCCTGCAGTCGCCGGTCGCCGACCCGGATCGGCTTGTTCACCCGGTAGATCGGCGCCCACGGGCAGCAGTAGTAGTGCTGGCTCAGCACCGAGACGTCACCGCGCTCGATCCCGTCGTTGATGTCCTCCTGGAAACGCAATGTCTGGGCGGGGTTGGGGTCGTGCCGCCACAGCTCGGTGATGGACTCGCGGGCGCGCGCGTCCTTCGTCCACCGGTTCAGCGTCTTGGGGTCGGTCAGGCACCACGGGTCGAAGCCGGGCTGGCCGGGACGCGGCAGTTTCCTGCGCTGCTGCGGGGACGCGGGCTCGGTCGAGGCCGCGGGGGCGCCGCCCTGGCCGTACGTCCTGAGCAGGGTGGGCATCGCCACCAGTTGTCCCAGGTGGTGGTAGGTCTCCAGGGCGCCGCGCAGCCGTTCCTCGATCAGCTCGTGCAGCTGCGTGTCCGCGTTGGGGGAGTACATGTTGATCGCGTAGTCCGCGGCGGTCGCGGCCTGCGCGGCGATCTGCCGCAGCCGGTCGCGGTCGGCGACCCGCTCTTCGGGGACGCCCGCCTGTTCGAGCAGGCCGAGCGCCAGCTCCGCGTGTTCCTTGATCGCGGCGGCGGCGGCGATCATCGCCTCCAGGTGGGCGCGCGGGCAGGGCTGGACCTCGACCCAGCCGGGCAGGTCGGCGGGCAGCTCACGCAGGTCGGCGATCTTGAACCCGGGGTTGGCCGCGGACTGACGGGCCAGGGAGAGCCATCCCTCGACCTGGCCGAAGAAGGACCACACCTGCTCGGCGGTGACCTGCGGCAGGTAGCCGACCGTCTTGGCGTCGGCGCGGTAGTCCGCCTCGATCATCTTGTCGCCGAGCGTCTGCAGCACGAACGCGTTCCACGAGTACAGCTGCTGCGCGGAGACCGCCTCGGAGGCGCTCCACGGGTCGACCCCCTCGACCGCCATGCCCCTGCGCAGGACCTCGACCTCGTCGAGTACCTGGTAGACGCCTATCCCCGCCTTCTGTATCGCCTCCAGGGTGGTCGCGGGCACCTCACCCTTGAATCCCGCGATGACACGTGTCAGCAACCCCGGCTTGTCGGGCATTTGTCTCCTATCGTCTCTCCCCGCGATAACTGACGCGTGAACGGTCGGAAAGGTTCCTGCCCGGAGAGAAATAGGGTGAGATTTCGGTCATTTCATTCTATTTCTGCACTTCGCGAGAATTCCGGCAGTCCGGTATTCATGGTTTCGGCGTCCCGGGGTCACACGGAGACCCCTGTGCCCAGGCGCCACACGGCGACCTCGGCGTCCTGGTGTCACACGGCGACCCGGGCGTGCGCGCGGGCGAGGAAGGGCAGCAGGGAGCCGGCGAGGACCTCGGGGAACTCGGCGTGCGGGTAGTGGCCCGCCCCCTCGACCAGCGTCAGCGGGGCGTTCATCCTGGCCGCCTGGAGTTCGGCGACGGCCACGGGGTCGGCGAAGTCGGGGTCGGCGGTGCCCATGACGACCAGCGCCGGGCAGGTGACCCGGTCGAGCCAGGCCTCGCTCATCGGGGGTGCGGAGACGTAGGCGCGGGTCGCGTTCCTGCGGGCGCGCAGGGCGGCGACCGACCGGGCGCGGTAGTCGGCGAAGTCGGCGGGCGGCGCGCTGGGGTAGGCGGACTTGAGGTAGGCGCCCCAGATCGAGGGGAAGGCCACGACGGCCTTACCGACCAGCGCCAGCAGCGCCTTCTTGGCCGGCCCCGTCGGCAGGTTGGGGACGAAGCTCGCGATCGGCACAACCCCGGCGACCAGGGCGGGGGCCTCGGCGGCGGCGCACATGATGGACCCGGCGGAGTAGGAGTTGCCGACCAGTACGGCGGGCCCGGCGTCCAGGTGCTCGACCAGGGCGGCGATGTCGCGGCCCTGGGCCTCGTAGGAGTGGTCGTCCCACTCGGCTGAGGACTCCCCGCAGCCACGGATGTCCATGGTCGCCACGCGGTATCCGGCCCGCACGAGCAGCGGGCGCAGGAACCGGTAGGACTCACGGCTGTCGAGCATGCCGGGGATCATGACCACCAGCGGGCCGTCACCCTCGACGTCGTAGGCGATCCGGCCACCGTCGACCTGCAGGAACCGGGTTTCCATGTCTCCTCCGTGAGCACTCGTTGTTTTCGAGAGCGGCGCTCTCGATAGGACAATCGTGCCCTCCCGTGGGATGGAAGTCAAGAGCGGTGCTCTCTTTTCGCTCAGGCGATCTCGTCAAGAGTCGGCCGGGGCTCTGGTTGGATGTCTACGCATGGACGTCACGGAGTTGCTCGCGACCCAGCGGGACGTGGAGGGGCTGGACCTCTCGAACATGGCGCTGACCGACGTGCTGGCGGCTGAGCCGTACAGGTTCGTCAACTGTGACCTGCGGCGGGCCGACCTGAGTGAGGCCGTCCTCGTGGGGTGTGTGTTCGACCGGTGCGCGCTCGACGGCGCCGACTTCCGGGGCGCCGACCTCGACGGCGCCAGGTTCGACGGTGGGGGAGGGGCCGACCTCAGGTTCCTCAACGCGGAGCTGACCGACGCGGTCTTCGTCAACGCCGACCTGTCGAGCGCCCGGTTCGGCAACGCCCTGCTGACCGACGTGAGCTTCACCGGCTGCCGGATGATCGGCGCGACCCTCACCGGGACCCGGGGAACCCCGTTCACCGTCTCGCGCTCCAACCTCACCCTGGCCGACGTGTCCGGCTGCTCCTTCAGGAAGCAGGAGATCGAGGGCGTACGGTTCGACGAGGCCAACCTGTCCGGCTGCGACTTCACCGACGCCGTCCTCACCGACTGCCGGATCATCAGGGCACGGCTGGTGAACACCACGTTCACCAGGACGGATCTGCGGGGAACCGACCTCGGTCAGCCCGACGACCGCGACCTGCGCTCCCTCGCCGGGGCCGTCATCACCTCGGGGCAGGCGGCGGCCATCCTCACCGACCGGGGGCTGACGGTCCTGTGACGCTAGCCCTTTGAGGCCTGGGCGCGCAGGCGGGCGGCCTGCTCCTCAAGCAGGCGCGCCCGCTCCTCAAGCGAGGCGGCCGAGACGGGCCGTGACTCGTCGTCCTCGTGCGGCTTGGTGGTCTCCGCCTTGAACACGCGCAGTGACCGGCCGACGGACCTGGCCATGTCGGGCAGCTTCCTCGATCCGAAGAGGACCACCAGGACGAGGGCGATGATGAGGATCTCGCCGGTTCCCAGACCAGCCATGACACATCCTTACCTGGAAACGGGTGCTTCGCCTTCGATCGTACGCACGCTTCCGAGTGCTCTCACGGCAGGAGGGCGTAGCCGTACAGCGACCCGGCGGGACCGGACCCGTGCGGGCGCAGCCGCCGGGCGGACAGCCCCGGATACGAGCCCTTGCGCACGGCGCCGCCGATGAGGACCACCGTGCCGTGGTCGGGGGAGCCGACGAGGAGATCGTCGGGGGAGCCGTTCGCCCGCCTGACCGGGGCCAGGGAGGCGCCGAAACCGTCGCGTCCACGCGGGATGAGGACGTTGTGGTGCCTGGTCAGCCCGCCGGAGCGGGTCCCCGCCAGGACCTGGACCGCGCTCTCACCGGGAATGCCGATCGCCAGGTCGTCGTCCCCGTCCCCGTTGAAGTCACCGGCCGCGAGCGCGGTGCCGAACCGGTCGGCGTAACGGGCCCTGCCCACGACGCCCCGGGTGTTCTGGGTCCACATCTCGCTGCCGAGCGCGCTCAGCCCCCGGCGGGAGCCGTACAGCACGTGGACCGCGCCCGCGCCGTAGTCCAGGGCGCGCACGTTCGCGTCGAGGTCCTCACCCGGCACTCCGATCGCCAGGTCGTCGCGGCCGTCGGCGTCGAAGTCCCCGACGGCGAGGGCGGCGCCGAAATGGTCCCACTTCTCCGCCGAGCCCTTCACGTTCGGGCTCTCCTGGGTGTAGGCCCCCGCCTGCCGCGTGGCCAGGTCCAGGATCGTCACCGAACCGGCCCCCGAACGCGGTCCGCCGTCCCCCGGCGCGCCGACCGCCACCTCGTCGCGGCCGTCGCCGTCGAAGTCACCGGCCGCCACCGTCGCCCCGAACTCGTCGGTGCTCAGCGCGTCCTGGGCGATCCACGGGGTCTCCTTGGTGAGCGTGTACGGCCGGTGCCCCTTGACGCCGTAGACGCCGATCCCGCCCCCGACGCCGAGTCCGGGAACCCCGATGACCAGTTCGTCGGCCTTGTCGCCGTCGAGCTGCCCGACCGCGAGCGCGGCGCCGAACCGGTCTCCCGTCGCGCGCCGCCCGAACTCCGTGACGTCCAGAGCCTTCCCCGGGCGCAGCCCCCGGGGCGAGCCGTGGAACAGGTGCACCACCCCGTCACCGTCCTCCCCGGGCCTCCTGGCGTCGAGGAACTCCTCCGACGCCCCCACGGCGAGGTCGGCGCACCCGTCGCCGTCGAAGTCACCGGCCGCGACGGCCGAGCCGAACGAGTCACCGGTCTCCGCGGCGCCGGGCGCGCCCCGGCTCCCCTGGGCCAGCCGTTCGGTCCTGCCGGTGCCGTACCTGACGGTCACCTCACCGGCGCGGAAAACCCCGCCGACCGTGGCGTACGGCGCGGCGACCACGGTGTCAGGACGGCCGTCGGCGTCGAAGTCGGAGGCGACCCCCGAGCACTCCCCGGCGGCGCCCGTGACGGCGTCCGTGGAGGGGCTCGTGAGGGCGTCGGCGGGTGAGAGGAGGGAGGCGAGCAGAGCGGAGGCGAGGAGGGCGCTCATACGTCGAACGGTCCCCGCCCAGGACCACGGGCGCGTGAAATCCGTGTGACCGGCTCACGTAGGGAACATGCCGACCTGGGAAAACGGGACACGCCCTCCCGGTGTCACGCACCCGGTTCCAGCACGAAGACGGGGATCACCCGGTCTGTCTTCTCCTGGTACTCCGCGTACGCCGGATACGCGGCGACCGCGCGCTCCCACCACTCGGCCCGCTCGTCCCCGGTGACCTCACGGGCCGTCATGTCCCGGCGTACGGTGCCGTCACGGAGTTCCACGCGCGGGTCGGACCTGACGTTGAAGTACCAGTCCGGATGACGCGGGAAGCCGCCCTTCGAGGCCACGGCCGCGTACCGTCCCTCGTGCTCCACGCGCATCAGCGGGATCTTGCGAAGCTTGCCGCTCCGCGCGCCGCGCGTCGTGAGGATGACGACGGGCAGCCCCGTGTCCCAGAGCGTCGTCCCCCGCGTGCCGTCCGAACTCTCGTACAGCTCGACCTGTTCGCGTATCCACTGAGCCGGACTCGGCCCGTACTCGCCCTCAAGAGGCATGATGGCCATCCTGTCGTCGCCTACGGATGATGCCGCGCGGTCCAACTGTCGCATCGCGGACGGTCCGGTTCGAGTACCCGGCCCCAAGTGGCGACGACCGGATCGGCCGGGACGCCGCCTCGGTCCGCCTTCGCGCGGTCGGCGTGTCCTGAGGAGGCGCCTGGACCGCGCGTCGTATGCGGGCGCCGGGAAGGGCACGCCTTCACCGCCCATGAATGGCGGGTCGCGGACGGGCGCGGGACAACGCCCTTCACCGGTGAACTCGGCAGTCGGGACCGGAGTCGGTCCCGGTGAACGACAAGGGCGATTAGCCGAGCCTCGGGACGGTATTCGACCGTGGAATGGACCCACGATGTGCCCGGCCCGTTCCGGGGGTATTCCGTTGTTCACTTCGCCCAATCCAATTCATGATCTTAAAGGCCCGTGATTCGGGTTCCCGCGCGGATCGGGATCAGTTGTTTCCGGGCCTCTCGGTCCTGTCGTTCCTGGAAAGTCGTAGGCCGGTGAACGTCGGTCTTCCTGGCTCTTCTCGCAGCGGATCGATTTTCGGACGGGCCTTTGCCGTCATGGGCCGGATGTCAGGATGGACCGGCGGATAACGGAGATGTAGAACGAGGGTGCTCCGGCCCGGAGCCGGACGAAAATCGCCCCGGTGCGCGTGAGGAAAACGCACCCGGCACCCCCCAGGAGGATCAGTGAAACGTAGCCGGTGGGCGGCTTGTCTGCTCGCTCTTCTCGTATCCCTGTTATCGGTTCAGGGAGTCACCAGTACGTCTGCCTCGGCCAAAAACCTCAGGAACTGCACGCAGATCGAATGGTGGGGCAGAATCCTGGACTGCCTGGAGATCCCTGTTCTGGTGAACAGGTGGTGCCCTGGATGCCCGCCCCCGCCCTGCCTGACGACCTGCCCGCCGGAGTGGGCGATCGCCTTCCGTACGAGCCGGGTGCTGCCGGTGAGCCAGGAGTTCCAGTACGTCGGAGATCTGACCCGGGGGTTCGCCACTCTGCACGAGGCGAGGGGGACCAGCAACTCCAGGCTTCGCGCCGAGGCGCTGGAATACTTCCGATCCGCCGTACGGGCGCTCTACGGCGCGTCGGTGACCGTGAAGCAGGTCGGACAGCTCGATCGGGCCAACGGTGTCCTCCAGCCCGTCTCCGCGCCGTGGCTGACGGCCGCCGCCATCGACGTCACCGACGGCCTGCGCGAGCTGGCCGGAGGCGGTGGCCAGGTACCGCCGTCGCCTTCGGCGGCGATGGCGCAGTTCGACGAGGCGTACCGGGAATTCGTGCTCCAGGTTCCCATAGGTAACTGAGGTGTGTCCCGGGCTCCGGCGCCGCCGACGCCGGAGCCCGCCTCACCGCCCTGGCGAAGGTGGCGTGGTGGGTTCGAGCCCCCTGCTGATCCGGGCGCGCAGGGAGTGCAGGGCCTGCCGGAGTTCAGCCGGTTCGATGTCCGTGATGTCGGCGTCGAAGGTGAGGAGCAGCCCCGCCAGTCCCGGCCATGACCACGCGCCAAGGGTGAGTCGGCACGTGGTCTCGGTGTCGTACTCGACCGTCGATCCACCGGGGGCGAACCTGGCGACGGTCGAGGCGGGCAGGGCGAGGACGACTGAACCACGGCACCGCCATTCGGCGGCGGCGTCTCCACGGTCGTGCGCGGTCATGACGAAGGCGACGGGGTCGCCGTGCGGGATGTCACGCCGGACGAAGGGGGTGTGCGTGGGCGTGTGCGGCGTGAAGCGGTCCACGCGCATCGCGCGCCATCGGTCCCCGTCCGGGTCGAAGGCGACCAGGTACCAGCGTGCGGCCCAGACCACGAGGTCGTGCGGCTCCAGCGTGAGCGTGACGGGTTCGCCGTCGCCGGTGTAGTCCACGCGGACGAGGTGCCGCCGGTTGATCGCGCTGCCGACGGCGCGGACGATCTCGGCGTCGATCGGTGGCGCGGGGAACTCCCAGTAGTTGCGAGCCGAGGAGACGGTGAACGCCTCCGCGTGCAGGCGGCTGCGCGCGGGCATCGCCTGGTGCAGCGTGGCGAGGGCACGGGCCGCGTTCTCGCGGATGCCGGACAGGACCGTCGGCACGGTCTGGAGCGCGACGGCCACGGCGACGGCCTGGTCCTCGTCGAAGACGACCGGTGGCAGGCGGGTGGCGTGCCCGAGCCGATACCCGCCACCCGCTCCGCGGACGGCCTCGATCTCGTACCCGAGGTCCCGGAGCGTTTCGATGTCGCGACGTACGGTTCTCACCGACGCTCCGAGCCGGGCGGCGAGTTCCTCGGCGGTCAGGGTCGCGCCGATCCCGAAGATCGACAGCAGCTTGAGCGCCCGCGCGGAGGTGGCGGCCATGATTCTTCGATTCTCCCCCCGATAGCGGCCACTCGGTGGCAACTAGGCCGACGACGGTGGTCGACATGACCCATTCCCCGAGCCCCCGAAAGGGCATTCACACCATTGGGGCCGTTCCGGCACCCGTCTCCGGCGCCGCGCTGTTGGTGGTGCTCTTCGGTTCCTTCATGGACCTTCTCGACGCGACGATCGTCACCGTCGCGGCCCCGGCGATAGCCCAGGACCTGAGCGCCGACGACGCCCAGATCCAGTGGACGATCGCCGCCTACGCCCTCGCCCTGGGCGCGGGCCTGATCACCGGTGGACGGCTCGGTGACCGGTACGGCCGCAGGCGGCTGTTCATGATCGGACTGGCCGGGTTCATGGTCACCTCGGCGCTGTGCGCGCTGGCCGTCGATCCGGGGACGCTCATCGGCATGCGGGCCGGCCAGGGACTGACCGCCGGGATCATGGTCCCGCAGGTGTTCGGGATCATCCGGGCGTCATTCGCCCCGGCTGAGCGTGCCAAGGCGTTCGGCGCCTACGGAGCCGTTCAGGGCCTCGCCTCGGTCGCCGGCCCGCTGCTGGGCGGGCTGCTCGTCGACGCCGACCTGTTCGGCCTGGGCTGGCGTACGATCTTCTGGATCAACGTGCCCGTCTCGATCCTGGCACTCGTCGTCGGCGCGAAGGTGCTGCCGGAGTCCCGCTCCGCCTCGACCGCCCGGCTGGACCTCCCGGGTGCGCTCCTCGCGGCCACGGGCATCCTTCTCCTGCTGCTGCCTATCGTCCAGACCGAGGCATGGGGATGGACCTGGGGCGGCTACGCCCTCCTGGCGGCAGGAACCATCGTGCTCGCGATCTTCCTCGTCCACGAGCGCCGCCTCACCGGGCGGGGAGACGAACCCGTCTTCGACCCGGCTCTGCTGAGAATCCGCGCCTTCACGGTCGGCCTGGGCGCTTCGGTGCTCTTCTTCGGCGGCATCGGGTCGTACTTCCTGACCCTCTCGGTCTACCTCCAGAACGGAACCGGCCGAACCGCGTGGGAGACCGGCCTGGTGATCCTTCCGTACGCGCTCGGCTCGATCGTCACCTCCGGCCTCGGCGTCGCCCTCGCCGCCAGGGCGGGCAGAACGCTCCTGGTCACCGGCTCGCTCACCGTCGCGGCCTCCCAGCTCGTCCTGTGGTCCGTCGTCAGGGACGGCGACGATCCCGGGTACTGGCTGCTCGCCCTCGCGCTCCTCATCGGTGGCCTCGGGCTCGGTCTCGCCGCGCCCATTCTCGTCAACGTCGTCCTCGCGGGCGTCCCCGGGCGCGACGCGGGCGCGGCGGGCGGGGTGCTGTCCACCGTCAACCAGATCGGCGGCGCCGTCGGCATCGCCGTACGGCCAATTCAGCGGGGCCTTTGCCGTCTCCGGTTTCCCGCTCTCCTGTCTCCTGCGCACGGCCGGCCCCGTTCCCTCATGGCTTTGACATCTGTCAATATAGGCGTACGTTGATTTCGATGAATGTCTATATGGAGAGCGTGTGGAACCTCTGGAGATCTTGGAGTGCAGCCCGCCGCTGACGCGCGAGCCGCTCGACGTCGAGCAGGCGGCCGGGGTCGCGCGGGTGTTCAAGGCACTGGGCGATCCGGTACGGCTGCGCATCCTGTCCATCGTGGCCAGCCGCGCGGGCGGCGAGGTGTGCGTGTGCGACATCACCGGTGCCTTCGAGCTGTCCCAGCCGACCATCAGTCACCATCTGAAGGTGCTCAAGGAGGTCGGGCTGCTGACCGCGGAGCGGCGTGCCTCCTGGGTGTACTACCGGCTGGTGCCCGAAGTCCTCGGCGAGCTGTCGGCTCTGCTCACCCCGCCCACCCTCACCGCACCGGCGGCCGTACTGTGATGGCCGCCGCGCCGCCCGCCAATGTGATCGGCGCCCTGTCGAGGCCGGACCGGTTCCTGCCCGTGTGGATCATCGTGGCCATGGCCGCCGGACTGCTCCTAGGTCGCCTGGTGCCCGGCCTGAACACCGTGCTGGACGCCGTCAAGGTCGGCGAGATCTCATTGCCGATCGCGCTCGGCCTGTTGCTGATGATGTACCCGGTGCTGGCCAAGGTCCGCTACGACCGGTTGGGTACGGTGACCGGTGACCGTCGGCTGCTGATCTCCTCGCTGGTGCTCAACTGGGTCCTCGGTCCGGCGCTGATGTTCGCCCTGGCGTGGATCCTCCTTCCGGACCTGCCCGAATACCGCACCGGCCTGATCATCGTCGGGCTGGCCCGTTGTATCGCCATGGTGCTCATCTGGAACGACCTGGCCTGCGGCGACCGCGAGGCCGCCGCCGTACTGGTGGCGCTCAACTCGGTCTTCCAGGTGGTCGCGTTCGGCGCGCTGGGCTGGTTCTATCTGCAGGTGCTGCCCGGATGGCTGGGCCTCGTGCAGTCTGCGCTGGAGGTCTCGGCCTGGGGCATCGCCCAGTACGTGCTCATCTTCCTCGGCATCCCGCTGGCCGCCGGCTACCTGTCCCGCGAACTTGGTGAACGCGCCCGCGGCCGGGACTGGTACGAAAGCCGTTTCCTGCCACGCGTCGGCCCGCTGGCCCTGTACGGGCTGCTGTTCACCATCGTCATCCTGTTCGCGCTGCAAGGCCACACCATCACCTCCCGCCCCGGCGACGTGGCCCGCATCGCCCTGCCGTTGCTGGCCTACTTCGCGCTCATGTGGGGCGGCGGCTTCCTGACCGGCAGGGTGATCGGCCTGCCCTACGACAAGACGACGACACTCGCCTTCACCGCCGCGGGCAACAACTTCGAGCTGGCCATCGCGGTCGCGGTCGGCGTCTTCGGTGTCACCTCCGGCCAGGCCCTGGCCGGCGTGGTCGGCCCACTCATCGAGGTCCCTGTCCTGGTCGCCCTGGTCTACGTCAGCCTGGCCTGCCGCCGCTTGTTCACCGTCAAGGAGCCCGCCCGTGTCTGAGAGCGCCCCCGAGACCGTCACCGGCAAGTCGTCCGTCCTGTTCGTCTGCGTGCACAACGCCGGACGCTCCCAGATGGCCGCCGGATGGCTCACCCACCTGGCCGGCGACCGGATCGAGGTCCGCTCCGCCGGGTCCGCGCCCGCCGGCCAGGTCAACCCGGTCGCGGTCGAGGCCATGCGCGAGGTGGGCATCGACATCACCGGTGAGCGGCCCAAGGCGCTCACCATCGACGTGGTCGAGGCTTCCGACGCCGTGATCACCATGGGCTGCGGAGACGCCTGCCCGATCTTCCCCGGCAAACGCCACGAGGACTGGAAGCTCGACGACCCGGCGGGTCAGGGCATCGAGGCCGTACGGGTGATCCGGGAGGAGATCAGGGATCGCGTCGTGAAGCTGGTGGCGGCTCTGCTGCCCGAGTGCCGTCCCGAGCCCCGTGCGGACAGGTCGTGACGGCCGTTCCGCAGAGGCAGGCCTCGCGGGTTCAGGCTCGAATGACCGTGGAGTCCGCCGGGCGGCCGGACCGTGAGCCTGGCTCGGTCAGCGGGGTGAACAGGGCGCCCAGCCTGTTCACCGTCTCGGGGATGATCCAGTAGTAGACCCAGGTGCCGCGCCGCTCGGAGTCGATCAGACCGGCGGTGCGCAGCACCTTCAGGTGGTGGCTGATGGTGGGCGCGGTCAGCTCGAAGGCGTCGGTCAGGTCGCACACACACGCCTCGCCACCGGCGTGGGAACCGATCATGGACAGCAGGCGCAGCCGGACCGGATCGGCCACCGCCTTCAGCAACACGGCCAGCTCGGCGGCTTCGCCTTCGCCGAGCGGCTGCCGGACGATCGGCGCGCAGCACGCTCCGCCGAGGGAGTCCTGGCCGCCCTGGGCGAGAGGCAGGCTGATGGCGATCATGAGGGAGCCTCCCGGTCGCGCCGCTGGTTCGATGTCTGTCTAAATGATAGGCGGCGGTGAAGGTCGGCGACGCGACGGCGGGGGACGTTCGGGGTGCTCAGGTCAGCCGCAGCAGCCGCCGCCGGACTCGGCGGTGGCGCTCGCGCCGACGGTGACCAACGGGAGGGGCGTGGACAGCAGGCCGCCGCCGATCCCGGTGGCCAGGCCGACCCGCTGTTCCTGGGCCTCGGCCAGGCCGGAGGAGCACACGCCGGTCTCGGGCAGGTCGAGCTGGACGTCCCGGGCGGCCTGCCAGTCGCCGGCCAGCGCCGCGACCACCGAGCGGGCCTGCTCGTAACCGGTGGCCAGCAGGAAGGTCGGGGCACGGCCGTAGCTCTTGACCCCCACGGCGTAGTAGCCGTCCTCCGGGTGGGTCAGCTCGTCGGCGCCGTGCGGCGGCACGGTGCCGCAGGAGTGCGCGTTCGGATCGATCAGCGGCGCGAGCGCCCGGGTGGAGCCCAGGACCGGGTCCAGGTCGAGGCGCAGCTCACCGGCGACGGTGTGGTCGGGGCGGTAACCGGTCGCGCTGACGATCCGGTCCACCGTGACGCCCCGCTCGTGGCCGGACGGGTCACGGCTGATCACCCGCACCCGCTCGCCGTCGCGTTCGACGGCGTGGGTGAAGAAGCCGGTCACCAGGCGGATGCGGCCGCTTTCGACGTGGGCGTGCAGGCGGGTGCCGAGCGCCCCCCGCGCGGGCAGCGCGTCCGCCTCGCCGCCGCCGTAGGCGCGGGTGGCGTCGCCCGCCCGGATCGCCCAGGTGATCGGGGTGTCCTCCAGTTGGGCGAGGGCGAGCAGTGTGGTGGCGGCCGAGTGACCGGCGCCGACGACCAGGACGTGCCTACCGGCGTAGCGGTCGCGGTCGGCGCCGAGCACGTCGGGCAGCGCGTGGTCGACCAGGTCGGCCGCGTCGGCCTCGCCGTGCGCGGGCAGGCCGGAGGCGCCGAGCACGTTCGGGGTGACGTAGGTGCCGGAGGCGTCGACGACGGCACGGGCGTGCAGTTCGCCGCCGTCGGCCAGCCGGACCAGGAACGGCGCCCGCTCACGACCGACGGTGCGGACCCGGTCGTAGCCGAGCCTGCTGATCGCCGTCACCTTCGCGCCGGTACGGACCCGGTCGCCGAACAGCTCGGCCAGCGGCGCCAGGTAGTCCTCGATCAGCTCGGCCCCGGTCGGCAGCCACTCCTCATCGGGGGCGCTCCAGCCGCCGGCCTCCAGCAGGCGGCGCGCGGCCGAATCGATGTCGTACTTCCACGGGCTGAACACCCGGACGTGCCCCCACCGGGCCACCGACGCGCCCACCCGCTCGCCCGCCTCAAGCACCACGAAGTCGAGGCCCCGCTCGGCCAGGTGAGCCGCCGCGGCCAGCCCGACCGGCCCCGCGCCGATGACCACGACGGGCAGGTCATCGAGCCGTACGGCCTGGCGGCTGGGCTCCAACTCGACGGTGGTGGGACCGCAGCATCCACTCATGGTGCCTCTCCTCATCGTTCGCGCGGGCCGTACCGGTCCGCGCTGCTTCGAAGACTGTCTAAGCAGCTTCGTCGGCAGGATGCCCGACGGATTAGAGGTGTGTCAAATTAGATGTATGTCTAATCAGAAGATGTGCGAAGGCGGGGCCCCTCGACCCCGGGCGCGCAGGTGGCGGGGGAGTGCGGCGACGGCCAGGCGGGCGACGGCTGAACTGCGCGAACGCGTGTGCTTGATCGCCTGTGGCGGGCCGGCGATCACTGCCGCTATGTTCCGCGAAGCCACTCCATGACAGCTAAGGACTGCTCCAGTTCGGCCTGGTACACCGCGGGCCGGGCCTTGGCCAGGCCCTGGCGGATCGCGGTGGCTTCTTCGATGGCGGTCAGGGCTTCCTCGCGCCGCCCCACGCCCCCTAGCCGGATCGACAGGTTGTTCAGGCTCATGGCGAGGTCGGGTAGGTAGGCGTCCGGGTGTGTCCGGGCCAGCTTCCGGAGGATGGTGGTGGCTTCTTCGATGGCGGTCAGGGCTTCCTCGCGCCGCCCCACGTCCCCTAGCCGGATCGACAGGTTGTTCAGGCTCGTGGCGAGGTTGGGTAGGTAGGCGTCCGGGTGTGTCCGGGCTAGCTTCCGGTAGCTGGTGGTGGCTTCTTCGATGGCGGCCAGGCCTTCCTCGCGCCGTCCTAGATCCCCCAGATCAACCGACAGGTTGTTCAGGCTCATGGCGAGGTCGGGTAGGTAGGCGTCCGGGTGTGTCCGGGCCAGTTCCCGGCGGATCGCGACGGCTTCCTCGATAGCGGCCAGGCCCTCCTCCCGCCGCCCCAGACCCCCCAGCCGAACCGACAGGTTGTTCAGGCTCACCGCGAGGTTGGGCAGGTCCTGGTGGTCGCGGTGCCAGGTGGCCAGGTGGGCGGTGAGGTGGACGGCCCATCCGGCCAGGACCTGGCTGTGCTGCGGCAGGTGGTCATGCCAGGCCCGCATGGCGGCGTGTGGCAGGTCGGGAACGTTCAGCACCTGCTGCAGGGCGTCCAGCAACGGGGCCGGGCGCTCCGCCTGGGGAGCGACCTCGATCGCCGCCGGTACCAGCACCGCAGCCTGGCGTGCGCACAACGCGGTCAACGCCGCATCCAGGCTGCCGGCGAAGACGCGATGGCCGGCCGCCCGGGTGTAGATGGTCAGCAGCTGCACTGCCTGGACCGTATCGGCGCCGACGGTCAGTTGGTCGGCCAGGCCGGGCCGGGCGAGCAGGTGGCGGCCGATGAAACGCTCGGCCACCAGGTCCGGCTGCAGCGTCCCCCAGGGTTGGTGGGGGTCGGTCGGCGGGTAGAGGGCGGCCAGCCAGTCGCGTACCCGCTCACGGCGTTCGGCAGTCGACCGCTCGGCCAGCGCGGGGAGACGGGCCAGCAGCGCCAGGGCCTGGGAGTGGTCGGCGGCGCCCAGCGCGATGGCCGCGGCCAGGGCATCGGTCAGGACCTGAGGCAGCACCAGCCCATCGCGGGTACGGTCATACAGACCGAAGACGACCGCGGCGGACCTCCAGTAGCGCTCCTCGTGTTCCAGCAGCCGGTCCTCCACCCCGGCCGCCCCCACCCCCGCCCCCGCTGGACCCATCTCATGGCCGCCGCCCACAGCCGTTGCGCCGGTGGCGGCGTCCAGCAGATCGGTCAGCGCGCTCATGTGCAGGGTCAGCGCGTTCCCCCGCTGCGCCGTGCCCAGCGCGGCCGGCAGGGGCAGGGCGGCGGCCAGGGCGCTCCACGACTCCCCGGCCGACCCGGCGGGGGACGAGTCCTCGGCGAGGGCCGGGGACTGTTCCAGGGCGTGGGCGAAGGCGAGCGCGGCCTGGCGGTAGGCGTGCCCGCGCTCTGCCGGGTCCTGCTCCAGGGCCTGCAGGTCGATGAGGGGAGCGTGCTCCAGCAGAGCCCCGTTGGTGGAGGAGGCGCGTTTGAGGCTGTGCCACCACGAGCCGGCGGTGCGGGCCACCAGCAGTACCTTCAGCGGGCAGGGGCTCTCCAGGCGGGTGGCGGCCTCCAGCAGGGCGGTGACCTGATCGGTGCGTGATTCGGCGTAGTCGATGACCACCAGCAGCCCGGCGGCGGTGTCGGCGATCACGGCCAGATCGGCAGGGGAGGCGTTCGGGCGCAGCCACAGCGTGCCCCACCCGGCGGCGGCCAGTTGCCCGGCCAGGTGGGTGGCCAGGCGAGTCTTGCCCTGCCCGCCCACACCGTGCAACAGAAGCGCCCCGAACCCCGGCAGGTCGGCCCAGGCGTTCAGTCGCGCCAGGACGTCCTGGCGGCCGTGGAAGGGCACGATCTGGCGGCGCGCCCGCAGCAGGCCCGCCGGTGAGACCCCGATCCCGCCGGGCACGACGACTGCGGCGGGGTCGGCCGCTTCGGCCAGGTGCTGGAACTCGATCGGCTCCAGCACCACCCCTTCCCTTTCCTCGATTGCGCTGTGCTCGCCCAGCACGGCGCGGAAGGCCGGGTCGTGGTGCAGCACGTAGGCCGGCACCGCCTCCAGATGGCCGTGGCCGCGCCCTGCGGGATCGGCGGCGACGACCCCGGCCAGCAGGTCCCCGCAGAACAGTGCCGCCCCCGACATGCCCGCCCACGGCGAGGACTTGTCTGCCGGCGTGCCGGGAGCGGTGCCGGTCACGGCCATGACGTAGCGGTCACCCACGTAGCGGTCGCCGGGGTTGAGGGTCCCGGAGGGCTGCAGCAACTCAGCCGGACGGCCCTCGCGCTGCACCAGGGCGGGCAGCCCCCAGCTCTCGCACGGGATGCCGGGCCGGTAGGTGAGGGTACGGCCCCAGCGCACCGCTCGGCCCGACGGCGGCCTCCAGGCCGGGTCGTCGATGACGACCAGGGCGGCGTCGTCGCGCCCACCTGGTGTGCCCGACCACACCACGCGCCCGAGGTAGGTCTGCGGATGCCCTGGACGGAACACCTCCACCGGCGAGCCGGTCGGGCCGGTCACATGGGCGGAGGTCAGCACCAGTCGCGGCCCGACCACATACCCCGACCCCCGCCCGGACGCGGCCACCGAGGTGGTGGTGATGACGGCGACCACCCGCTGACGCTGCACCCGCGCTCCCTTCCGCAGAAGGCCCCGGCATCGGCGCCGAGGCCCTGGACCGGTCGAACAGCAGGCCGGACAGTCAGCGGCCCAGGTGCCCGCCGACCTCGCCCGGCCCGGCGATCTGCCCGGAGGTGTCGGTGATCAGCAGGTCACCGCCGTCGCGGTGCTTGGGCGTGAGCGTGACGCGAACGGTGTGGGTCCGTGCCCGGCTCACCCCCGCTTCGGCGTCGGCGGAGACGACCCAGGCCTTGAACCCGGCCTTGGCCTTGGCGTCGGCCTTCAACTCCACGGCGAACTCCAGCTCGATCGGCCCCACCGCGAACGCGATGTGGCTGCCCGCTCCGGTGACCGCCGCCTCCAGCAACTCGTCACGCAGCCCTTCGACCGCCTTGGACAGCTCGATCTCCACCCGCCCACCCCTTCCGCCACCCGGCCCCTCACCGTAAGACAGACGCTCCGCCCGCCGCCCGGGTTTCCCCGCCATTTCAGGCGATTACGGATCGGCAGGGTCTCGCGGGGGAACAGGTGATCAGGCGTCGAAGGCGCCGGTGTTCACGCGGCCGATGAACGAGTGCCACTGGGTGGGGGTGAAGGCCAGGGCGGGGCCGGAGGGGTCTTTGCTGTCGCGGACGGCGATCAGGTCGGGGAGGTCCGTCGTAACCTCGACGCAGTCGTCTCCGTTCGCGCCGCTAAGGCTGGACTTGCGGAACTGGGCGCAGGTCAGGTCAGGGGACATGGCTGTTTCTCGCCTTCGTTGGGTTCCTGGTCCTCACTGTGTGAGCTGTCCCTGACATGCACAAGGCCCCAGCGCCGTACGGTGCCGGGGCCTCGAAGGGAGATCAGGCGTCGAAGGCGCCGGTGTTCACGCGGCCGATGAACGAGCGCCACTGGGCGGGGGTGAAGGCCAGGGCCGGGCCGGAGGGGTCTTTGCTGTCACGGACGGCGACCAGATCAGGAAAGTTCGTCGCCACCTCAACGCAATTACCTCCCTCAGCGCTGCTGAGAGAAGACTTGCGCCAGGTGAGTTCGTGGGAGTGCGTTAGCTCCATGATCGATCTCGCCTACTTCAGTTGTTGGGCCAGGTCAGCCAGGTACGCTGCTGAAGCCTCGGCGCTAAGCGCCGAACCGCGCACGTGGTCATACTTGAGCGTATAGCGCTCGATCTCATCCATCCCTTCGAGGTACAGATCCCCACGGGTGCCTGTTTCGATGTAGACAAGATCGGAATCGTCGGGGGTCGGATACGACAAGATGGTGAACGACCCTGTCATGGACGCATGAGCGCCAGCGGCGTTTGGCAAGACCTGGATGCCGATGGTCGGCCGTGCCGCCATGGTGATCAGGTGGAGGATTTGTTGCCGCATGACTGCAGGGCCTCCGACGTGCTTGGAGAGGGCAGCCTCATCGATGATCGCCCATAGGTTGGGTGGCTGGCCGCGTTCCAGGATCTGTTGACGAGCGAGGCGGGCGTGAACGCGCCGCTCAATCGCGCCTTCGTCAATGACCATGCCGCCTCGGAAAACGGCACGTGCGTAGTCGGCGGTCTGAAGCAGGCCGGGAATGAGGAGGGCCTCGAAAGTGCGAATCCTTGATGCCTCGGTTTCGAACTCCACGAGGCTGCCTCCCAGCTCGGCGCGTAGCTCCCCCTCCCACCATCCTCGTTCACGTGCCTGACGGGCCAGTGTGCTCATCGCCTTCCGTACGGCCTCGTCGGTGACGCCGTACACGTCGAGCATGTCGGTCACATCGCTGACGGTGGGTCTTCGCCACTCGTTGCGTTCTATCCGGGTGACCTTGGACGCGGGCCATCCGAGAAGCTTGGCCGCCGCTTCGGCGGTGAGCCCGGCGTCGTCACGGGCTCGACGTAGTGCAGCAGATAGGCGCCGTCGTCTCACCGTGGGGCTGTAGATGTGGGTCATCGGGGGTGCCTCCTGGCTTGAGAGGCTCACGGTAACTCATTTTTGGGTATTGCTCATTTGGGTATTGCGAGTTGACCACCGAAGCGGCACTATGAGTTCCCAAGCAACGACTGTGAGTGAGGGAATCATGGCAGAGCTGGCTACGACAGGCTGCGCCGGACGGTACTTCGGCCTTCGGGGCTGCTCAGTCGTCGGCGGCCTGCCACTCGTCCTTGGGGCGGACAAAGGTTCCGACGCCCACCTCTCCTCGCACGAAGCCCTCCTTCTCCAGCCGGGCTATCGCCTTACGGATGGTGTTGCGGGCCAAGTCGGGCCACTCCTGCTCCAGTTGGCTGAGACTCGGGATCGGAAACCCGGTCTTGTACGTCCCGGCCTCCAGGCGCTCTCGCAGGATGTCGTACACCTGCTTCCATCTGGCCCTATCCAGCCGCCATCCAGGGAATGACTCCAGAGATCCGCTCACGAGCCAGACCGTAGAGGGCTGGCACCTTGCACGCTCTTGTGGCATAGGGCGAGATAGTCGTGAGCCTACCGTGGTAGGGCAGGACACACTAGAGCGCCTACCAGCCAACTTAAAAGAAACGACCTGCCCGGCGTTGCACCGCCGGGACAGGCCCTCTATCAGGAAGGTGACTCCTGACGTGAGTAAGAGTAGTGCTCCGGGCTTTGGCTCGGGCACGTCGATCCGGGACGGTTGTGGCTGTTTCGCCGGTGCCGTGCCGCTGCCCATGGGGTGTGCCCGGTGTGGGCATTCCCCCTATGCCCACGGCTGTTCCGCCCAGGACGGGCATGAGTACGTGCAGCCGTCCGGGGTGTTGATGGACGCCCGGCTGCAGGCCCGGCGTGCGTACGGCCCGCAGGTTCTTCCGGCGCCTCGGCCTCCGGTGGAGGTCGCGCCGGGGGAGGTGGTTCCGCTGGTGCCCGGTCAGCGTCGTCCCGATCCTGATCCCGAACCGGGGGCGCCCGCGATGGTTCCGGCCGCGAACGCCGTACCGGATGGTCCTGCGGAGGCGGCCGACGAGACGCCGGTGTCCCCGGACGATCCCGTCGCCGTTCCGGAGCGGGTTCCGAACGTGGACGAGTCGGCCGTCGCTCCGGAGCGGGGGCCGGGGGCCGCGTCCGTCGCGCCTGCCCGGCCGTCGCCGCCGCGACGAATCCGGCATCCCGCCCCCGGCGTTCCCCGGGCGGGGATCTCCTGGGCGAGGGTGCGCCAGCCCGGCCACTCCGGCGGTGTACGGCCCGCGAACGGCAGGCCGTACCGGGGCGGAGACCGATGTCCCGTTTCCCGCGCTCGTGTTCGGGTTCCGGCTGTTTCTTGTCCCGCAGGGCAGGCCCGTCTGGCGATCACCTCGCCCAGGCACGCCTCTGATCGGATCACGGAGGTCCAGATCATGCAGCACACCCCCGACCGTCCGGTGATCCCGGGCTGGCGGTTGCTCATCAGCAGCGCGGGCCGGTTCTGGGCCTTCCGCGACCAGCCCTTCCCCCGCCTCGCCGTACGGGCCGGGGCGGAGTCGGCGGTGGACGCCGACACCTTCGAGGAGGTCCAGGCCGTCATCGCCGCGCAGGAGGAGAAGGCCCGCACCGTTGTTGAGGGGGTGCCCTCGTGACCGGACGGCACCGCGACGGCCAGCCGTACGAGCCGGTGTATCGGAGAGTGTGGGACGGCCCGGCGAAGGCGGAGGCCGAGCGGATCGACCAGTCGTGGGCCGACTGGACCGTCCTCTACAGCCTGGGACGGCGCAGCTTCTACGCGGTCGCCGCCTGGGACGGTCCTCGGCCGGTCATCGTCGAGGACCCCACCGGCGACGGGTTGGAGGAGCGGATGCGGGAGGCCGAGATGATCCGGGCGACGCGGTCCGTGGCGCGGCCTGTTCCGGCGCCGGTTCGGCGGAGGAGGGGTGGGGCCGGTCGTCCGTCTTCCGGGGTACGGAACGAGGAGCCCGGTGGGGAGACGGTGTCCGCCGGGGGACGGCGTTCGCCGGACGGGAGGGCCGCGTGATGCCGACGGCCCGGGTGCCCCGTCAAGGGGTCGAGTTCTCCGATCGAGCCTGTGACACCGTGCAACAGGCTCATCCCGGCTGGCTGGTCTTCCACAGCTCGCGGTCC
The DNA here is from genome assembly GCF_042893955.1 of Streptosporangium sp. NPDC001559. NCBI lineage: Bacteria > Bacillati > Actinomycetota > Actinomycetes > Streptosporangiales > Streptosporangiaceae > Streptosporangium > Streptosporangium sp. NPDC001559. The sequence goes on along the minus strand of NZ_JBIAVG010000004.1, from coordinate 259,369 downwards.
GGCCTGTGGAGCGCCTACCGGAGCGCCCTGCCCGGCAGGCCGTACGCCGGGGACGTGCTGTTGGTGCGGGCGGAGTCGGCCGAGGAGTTGGACCGCAAGCTGGCCGCCCAGGTGTCTCCGGCGGTGCCGCCGAGCATCCGGGCCGTCGCCGTCGCCCGCGCTCTCCAGAGCGCTCGGGCCAGGCAGTCCGCCCGGATCTCCCGGGCCCTTCAGACCGTTGGGTCAGGCCGGTCCACGGCGTTGCGCGGGTTGCCGCGCTCCTGAAGCCGGTACGGCGGGCGGAGGAACCTCATCCGCCGTACCCCGTGAACGTGCGGCTCAGGTAGGAGGGACCTGGGCCGCACACCCTCGCAGACGGCTCCCACACACGCCGAGCGTGTTGGGGAAGGGGGAGCCGTCTGGCGCACCGGCCCCATCCGTGGGGCCGGTCCTCCTCCAGGGTGCCCGGCCGCATGCTCCCCGGCTCGGGGCCGGGCACCCGCCCCGCGAAAAGGGTCGAAGCCCTGACCTCACGGCCCGAACGACGTGTGTTCCCTGCCCGCCTCCGAACCGGGACGACCATGACCGACGACGAACGGCGCCTGATCGACCTGCTCATCAGCACCCACCCCGCCTGGCGGTACGAGGAACACGACCTGCCCGGCCTGCCCCGGTGGTGGGCCGTCCGCTACCACCCCCTGCGGCCCGACCAGCGCGGAGCCGGGGCCAGGGACGTGCTCGGCCGTACCACCCTGCACCGGCTGGCCAGAGCGCTGGCACGCCACGACCAGATCCTGCACACCCTCCGCTACTGAGACCCCCAGGAGTTCCCCATGGCCGCCCTCAAGGCCGTCGCCCCCGACGGCACCTTCACCACCGGACCGGACACCGTCGAACGACTCCTCACCCCCGGCGAGGTCGCCCGGATCTTCGGTGTGGACCCCAAGACCGTCAACCGGTGGGCCCTCACCGGCCGCATCCCCTCGGCGCGAACCCCCAGCGGCCAACGCCGTTACCGCCAGAGCGACATCGGCGCGCTGCTGAGCGGGTAGGCCCGCCGTACCACCAGGTCACGTTGAGGCTCCGCGACCCCGACGACCGTTCCATCACCGATTCGGTCACCGGAGCACCGAGGTCGCCCGACCACGGTCACGCGCTCGGCATCGTCCTGATCGTCTCCGCCGCGCTCTACCTGGTCACGGCACTCGTGATGCCCGCCCTCCCGAAAACCACGGTCGAGCACGCCGAGTAGGGAACCCATCGGGCTTTCTCGGCGGGGAGATCGGGGCGACAATGGGGCCGCGCAGACCTCGTCCAGAGAAAGCGGCTCCGATGGACTTTCGCGACGACGTGGACCTCGACGCCTCCCAGGTCGAGGACGTCGGCGGCGGTGGTGGCGGGTTCCCCGGCGGGGGACTCATGGTCGGCGGCGGTGTCGTCGGCGTGATCGTGCTGGTGGTCGCGGCGCTGTTCTTCGGGATCGACCCGGCGGCCCTGCTCGGCGGCGGCGACGGTGGTGACGGGGGCGACGGAGGGGCCCGGCGCCCCGTGACCTCCGGCTCCGACCTGGCCGCCCAGTGCCGCAAGGGCAGCGACGCCGACCAGTCGGACAAGTGCCGGGTGGTCGGCGTGGTCAACAGTGTGCAGGTCTACTGGCGTGAGGCGTTCACCGAACGCGGCAAGGGCGCCTACCGCAACGCCAGGACCATCCTGTTCACCGGGGGAGTGAACACCGGCTGCGGCCAGGCCAGTTCGGCGGTCGGCCCGTTCTACTGCCCGGCAGACAGCCGTGTCTATCTCGACCTGGGCTTCTTCGGCGACCTTGAGAGCCGTTTCGGCGCCAGGGGAGGCCCGTTCGCCCAGGCGTATGTGATCGCCCACGAGTACGGTCACCACGTGCAGAACCTGATCGGCACGTCCCGGCGGGTCGGCAACGACCGCAAGGGGGCCGAGAGCGCCTCGGTCAGGCTGGAGCTCCAGGCGGACTGCTACGCGGGGGTGTGGGCCAAGCACGCCGTCGAGACCGGCTTCTACACCGGCCCGTTCACCGCCGCCGACATCCAGGAGGCCCTGGACGCCGCGGCGGCCGTCGGCGACGACAGGATCCAGCGGCGCACCCAGGGCAGGGTCGACCCCGAAGGCTGGACCCACGGCAGCGCCGAACAACGGATGAAGTGGTTCACCACCGGCTATCGAACAGGAGCCCCCGCCGACTGCGACACCTTCTCCGGCGCCCTCTGAGTGGTGTTTGATCCCGTAGATTCCGTTGGATTTGGGCTCAGGTGTCTCGCCAGGTCGGGGTGGATTCTCCGGTGAGGCGGCGACTCATGAGGTTGATCATCATGATGTGGATCATGGCTTCGGAGCTGGCCGACAGAGCCTCGTATCGTGCTCGGGCGGGCGGCCGATGCCCAGGACGCAGGCGAGGCGTTCGGTACGCCAGGCGGTCAGGGTCGGTTTGATGAGCTGCCAGCGGGCATCGGACAGATCGCTGGGATAGCGGCGGTGTTCGGTCATGACCGTGGCGTAGCGCCGTACGGGTCTGCCGGCCAGAGGCGTATTGGTCAGGTCAGGCAGGTGAGGCGCCGCGGCTACCTGCCATAACAGCACATGGCAGGCATTTTGGGTCAAACAGAAACCTGGGCGCAAAAAGTGTCCGTGTGCGTCTCAATCACCTCAAGTGGTGCACATCTGTTCCAGAGCCTCCAACTCCGTCAGCGCAGAGAGCGCGAATAACCGCCATCTTTCACCGCATTTATGGATCAAAACCCACTCAGAGCGTCAAGGCGGCGCTGCAGCACCTCGCTGCGCGCTACCGCGCCATCAGCGCCGAGATCGACGCCGCCTACGACCGGAGTTACCGTGATGGAATGTCGGGCATCAGGGGTCGTCGGAGAAGTGCGTTACGTGGCGGGTGTCTCGTGCTGCTCATGGCAGCCGTCCTCGTGGGCTGCGGGGGTTCCGGAATGGGGCTGCTCTACAAGGACAAGGAAGTCTCATTCAGCAATATCGAGGCGATCAAGAACGGATGCCCACGGCGCGTCTACGTCGCGTTCGCGGACGACGGTCCGCGCGTCCTCAGTTCCATGAGCATGGAATCAGAGCGGCCGCGCGAGAAAGAGGACGCGCCGCCCATCCTGGAATGGCAGCCCCCCTGCTCGTTCTGGCAAGGGGAGTTCGGCTTCGACGGCGTGCCAGTTGCCAGTGTGCCGAAGGGGGCGGCGGAACCCGACGGGGCGGGTTGCCGTGACGCCGCGCGGGCGTCGCTCATCGATGGGACGAGTATCGGCAGGTATAGCACCCGGTACCTGGCGGTGGGGGAGCGTTTCTGCGAGGGCTTCGAGTCCGCCGATGGCAGCCGTGTGATACTCCTGCGGGTGGTGAAGGTGAGCGGATCCCCGGTCGTCGAGGAGATCACGCTGGCTGCGACCATGTGGGCCGGGCCAGCGGCGGAAGAAAAGGCGGAGGCCACGGGCGGGCTGCCGCAGCCCGGTGACAAGGTCTATGAGAACGTGCCCTTCAGGCTGGTGGAAAGCATCGCCAAGGCGAACGATTGTGGCGTCGGCACCGTTGGACTGGGTGGCTCCAGGCCGGGAATCAGCTTCCATAATGGACCTGGCCTAATGCTCAGCGGAACGGGAGATATCGGCTACTTTCCGGGCTGCCTGAACGGAAACCCGAAACTGCGGTTCGGCGCATACGTGGGCCGGGTGCAGGGCGGTGCTGACCCGGACCTCGCCGCCTGCCAGGACATCGCGGCACGCGGTTCGCGCGAGAGTCTCGACGTGTTGGTGTCCGATCTGAGGTTGGGTGACCGATTCTGTATATTCAATAGTGGTGAAGATTTCGTGGCCCTGGTCAAGGTGACCGAACTCTCCGCTACAGACCCCGTCTCGGTGACGTTCTCGGCCACCCGCTGGGAAGCGCCAGGGCCGAGCTGACCAGCAGTCGCGAATAAAATTCACAATAACCTACGACCTATCGCCGGTGTTGTTTTTCTATGCCTTAGCTGTATGGAATCTCCACCCCCTCGCTATTGCCGGCTCAGCGCGATTCGTTCCCCTTACGCTGTCTCCGGTTCGCTGGTGGCAAGGGAGGGTGACGTGCTCGGAATCGACACCTGCCTGGCTGAGGTCATGGCCATACCGGGAGCGCGGAACGCAATTCCGGTCGATCAGACCAGCGGTATGGAAGACGCTGGTCGAGCAGGCCCGGCCCGAGCTGTCAGCCGTCAAGGGGCCAAAATCGTCTGCCGCTGAACAAGATCTTCGATCTCAAACACACACACTGAGACCCGTCACTTCTTGACCAACCGGCCCGGCCCGCTGAGTCCCGTCACCCCGCCGGTCGCCGGGCGTCGGCGGCCGCTCTGACGAACGCGCGAACGAGCGGAGTCTCGTCCGAGGTACGCCAGACGAAGGCCCACCGGGAGAGGGGGGCGTCCCGGATCGGGACGAAGGCCAGGCTGGGCCATGAGTAGAAGTCGACCGCCTCGGCGGTGACCCCGGCGGTGGCCTGGCCCGAGGAGACGACGCTGAGTGCCTCCTGCCAGGTGGTGACCTTGGGGCCGCGGCGGACAGGGCGGCCGGAAGGGGTGTGCCGAGGGTTGAAGACCTCCTCCATGCAGAGGGGGATCGACTGGCCTTCGACCACGACGCAGTCGCCGAGATCCTCAAGACAGATGCTGTCCCGTCCCGCGTAGGGATGGTCTGCGGAGACCATCAGCATCACCTCGGAGGTGTGCGAGACCGGTCCGACGGTCAGGTCGGGTTCGCGGATCGGCAACCACAGGTAGGCCACGTCCAGCTCGCCCGACTTGATCAGGTCCAGAGGGGAGGCGGGCTGGATCTCGCGGTGCTGGAGGCGGGCGTCCGGGTGGCGGGCCAGGAACAGGTCGAGAACGTTCTTGATCTGCAGGGAGTACGGGCCGGTGGTGCCGAGGGTCAGTGTTCCCGCGGTGCCGTCGGCGGCGGCCTGAGCGGCCGCGATTCCTTGCTCGATCTGCCGGTGGCCGCTCTTGAGCGCCTGGTACAGCTGCTCGCCGAGTGGGGAGAGCCGTACGGCTCGGGTGGTGCGGTCGAACAGGGGCGCGCCGATACGCCGCTCCTGCTTTTTGATCGTCTGGCTGACGCGGGCCGGGCTGATGCCCAGCCGCTCGGCCGTACGGCTGAAGTGCAGCTCCTCGGCCGCCGCCAGAAAGATCTCGATCTCTCGCATCTCCACGGGCGGGCCTCCGGATTATTTAGTTCAGGGTTAAAAGACGTTATCGGATCCGTCGTTGATGCGACATGGACGGGTCGGGGAGGCTGGGGTGCGCGGAAAGGCTTGGAGGTTCGGTGCCCGTCGGCTATCTGTTCCCGGTGACGCTCGTCGCGATCGGCACGCTGTTCGCGCTGCGGCCGGTGCCGTTCTCACGCCCGCTCGGCCGGGTGAGCTACTACTTCGGCCTGGCCGCCAACGAACTGCCGTTCGCGGCCTTCTTCTGGCTCCTGCTGCTCCCGACGGCGCTGGCGTTCGCCGAAGGGGACATCGACTCGGCAGGCGGGTGGGCGATCGTCGCCCTGGCCGCCGTGACCACGCTCGGGCTCGCGGTCATCGCCCGTCGCGCGCTCGGGGAACGGGCACGGGTGGAACACGCTCTGGACCAGGGGCTGGGCACCGGATGGCGTGCCGCCCTCGACGCCGACCTCGCCGAAGGGCTGCGGCGCCGCCCTCCGCTGGCGCGCGTCCTGTTCCTGCCCGTCTTCCGGCGCCGCCTGGACGTCCGGCGCGTGGCCGACCTCTCGTACGGCGACGCCGGACGTCGCAACCTGCTCGACGTCTACCATCACCGTTCGCGCCCGCAGGGGGCGCCCGTCATGATCCATCTGCACGGCGGCACCTACTCCGGCGGACGCAAGAACAGCCAGTCGCTTCCCCTGCTCCACCACCTGGCCGGTCAGGGATGGGTGTGCGTCAGCGCCACCTACCGGCTGCGGCCCCAGGCCCAGCACCCGGATCACCTCATCGACCTCAAGAAGGTCATCGCGTGGGTGCGGGAGCACGGCCACGAGTACGGCGCCGACCCGTCGACGCTGTTCGTCGCGGGCAGTTCGGCGGGCGGGCACATGGCGGCGCTGGCCGCGCTCACCCAGAACGACCCCGCCTTCCAGCCGGGCTTCGAGGACGCCGACACCTCCGTGTCCGGCGCCGTCTACCTGAACGGCTGGTACGGCACCTACTTCGGCCAGGGGCCCGAGTCCTCGCCGCTGGCCCACATCACGGCCGACGCGCCGCCGTTCCTCGTGGCCCACGGCGATCTGGACCCGATCGTGCCCGTGACCGAAGCCCGGCACTTCGCCGACCGCCTGCGCGAGACCTCGGCCGCCCCCGTCGTCTACGTCGAACTGCGCGGCGGGAACCACGCCTTCGACCTGTACCACTCGTTCCGCTTCGAGGCGGTCGTCGACGCCGTCGAGGCCTTCACCGCCCTGGTGAGATCGCAGGAGAGGACGTCCCGGCCCTGAACCTTGTCGCGGAGGGGGACACGTGGGCGGGCCGGTGGTCGCGACGTCCCCTCACGTGGTTCCCGTGGCCCGGCGCTCATGTGACAAGGTCGTCGGGGCGGGGTCCCCGGTGAACGACGCGGCGTGGTCGACGGCCCACTGGCGGAAGGTTCGCGCGGGCCTTCCGAGGAGGTCGGACACCGTCGAGGTGACGTGTGCCGGGTGTCCCATCGTGGCGTTCCACGCCGCCAGGAGCATGTCCACGGCCGGGCGCGCGGCTTCCGGGGCCTCGCGCCGGAACTCGTCGGGCGGCAGTTCCTCGAACGTCAGCCGACGGCCCAGCGCGTCTCCGATGACGCGCACCTGTTCGGCCTGCGTGAGTGGCTCGGGGCCGGTCAGGACGTAGTCGCCGCCGGTGTGCCCGTCCTCGCGCAGGATCCGCGCGATGACCTCGGCCACGTCTCGATCGTCGACCGGGGCTGTCTCGGCCGCGCCGTACGGCCACCGGACCACGCCTTCGCCACGGATCGCGGCGGACCACCAGAACAGGGCGTTCGACGCGAACATCCCCGGCCGGACGATCGTCGCGTCGAGCCCGGTGGCCGCGATGAGCCGCTCGATCTCGGCGTGCAGCGCCGCCATCGGGTTCGGTTGCCGGAAGAACGGGTGCGGGGTCCGGTGCGGCGCGGACAGGTGGACGACCCGCCGCGCGTGGGCGGCCAGCCGGTCGACGACGGCCGCCGCGGTCCACGGCGGGGCGGTCCAGACCAGGAAGACCGTGCTGACGGCGTGCAGCGCGGCGTCGAGGGATTCGGGCACCGTGAGATCGCCGGTGACGATCTCGACGCCGGCGGGCAGTGTCGCCGCCGACTCGGGACGGCGCACGAGGGCACGGACCGGCACGCCCGCGTCGGTCAGCAGGTCGACCACGGCGCGGCCGACGCGTCCGGTCGCCCCGGTGACGAGCACCGCGGGCCCTCCCGTGGGTGTCATGGCAGCCTCATCGTCCGTCTATTCCATGGCCGCAGCTTTTCGTTACCGGGTTAAAAAAGCAACCCGGTAAATAATGTTACCCTGGCAAGGTGAGCGAGCCGGTCGGGCTGCGGGCCCGCAAGAAGGTACGAACCCGGGACGCGATCGCCGACGCGGCGATCTCGCTGTTCCTGGCGCGCGGGTTCGACCAGGTGTCGGTGTCCGACATCGCCGCGACGGCCGAGGTGTCGAAACCGACGCTGTTCCGCTACTTCGCCACCAAGGAAGACCTGATCCTGCACCGCTTCGCGGACCACATCGGTGAGGCCGCACGCGTGGTCCGCGACCGGCGCCCCGAGACCGCGCCGATGACGGCGCTGCACCGGCACTTCCTGGCCGGTCTCGATCGCTTCGAGCCGGTCACCGGCCTCAACGACCACCCCGGGGTCGTGGCGTTCCACCGGCTGGTGTTCACCACCCCGAGCCTGGCGGGACGGCTCCTGCAGTACATGCTCGACGACGAGGACGCGCTGGCCGCCGTCCTCGACCCCGGTGTCCGGGGCCGGCTACAGGCCGCCCAGGTGATCGCGGTGCAACGCGTACTGGCTCGGACCAACTGGCAGAAGATCGCCGAGGGACGGACCGCACGCGACGTGCGACCCGAGGCGATCGCCGACGCGGACCACGCCTTCACCCAGCTGAGCCACACGACGGGCGACGTCGCGGAGGAGCCGATGACCGTGCACCATCCGTCCTGACGACTGCCCCGCCAAGAGCGCCATGAAATGGACAATGGCGCACGCGCAGAAGGACAATCTGAGGGCCGCCGATCACTACAAGAAGCTTACGAAGCTCTACAAGGACCCCGAGTATCAAGCAGCCGCAAAGAAAAGAGTCGAATGTAATCAATGTGATAGCGGCGCGACCCAACCGGCCGGACTCCTTGGCGAAGGAGAAGGCGTTATCGAGGTCCTTTTGGAGATCTTCTCCAGGGGCAGGGCGACCGGGGTGCCGGTCCATCGACTCTTTAGGCCCATCAAATGAGATATCTTGTCCTTTCCGCCGACTATCTTGAATTTTCGATCAGAGATGTCGCCGATGGTGAAATCGATCGAGACGAGATACCCGCCGAGCTCCAGGACCAATTGCGAGACTGGAACGGTGACTACCAGTCCATCGTCGCACTTGGCGATGTCGCCCGCTCGGAGGCGGCTGTCGCCGAGCAGATCACGAGCCTTGACCGGCGAGGGAAGGTGCTGGCCGGAGCGCTCGCGTCAATTCTGCTGAATGTTAGAGAGGTCCGATACTACAGCGAGGGAAAGCTTACCTACATCCTGTAAAGGGGGGCAATGAGCGCCTGATAAGCGCCCTGTACTGCAAGGCTCACGCGGACAGGCCAAGGCCGGGCCGGAGGGGTTTTTGCTGTCTCGGACGGCGATCAGGCCGGGGAGGTTGGTGGCGACCTCGACGCAACCATTGCCGCCATTGCCGAGGCTGGACTTTCGCCATGCAGGGGCAGGCGTCAGATCAGGCATCCTGAGATCCTCCGAACGTTGGATCGCAACGGCGATGGCACGAAGAAGGTCGCGAGGTCTGGGCCGGTTTTGACCGTGTTACGTATCGCGTCAGGCCGCAGCACGGACTCATCCACTTTCAATGCTCCATACGGCCTTCGTCCATCAGCCTTTCTGCTCCTTCCTGCGCGAGCAACCCCCAACCCACGTTGGCCACGACGGCGGTGGTGCCCGACCACGTCAGGGCCACCAGGGTGGTGCCCATCCCGGCCAGGGCGGGGTCGGCGGTGATGGCCTCGCGCAGGGTCCGGTTTGCGGTGTGGATGGCGCCGCCGAGCAGGTCGGCGGCGTCGGCCGGGCGGTCGTAGGGGTGTAGGACGTCGATCACGGTCTGGGCGCGATGTCGCCTGCGGGGTTCCCGCTCGGCATATCCGGCGGGCTTTTCGTGGCTGAGAAATTCTTGACGGCTCCTGGAACGGCGACTGCGGCCGACTGGTCGCCCTACGGTCTCAGCGGGGTCGTGCCCGGAAGAGGGAGGCCCTACCGGATAGCCAAGAGTGTCTTAGTGACTACAGTGCGTGGCGAAAAGGGTCGGGGACGATGCGCACAGCATCCGATCCCCCGAAGGAGGAAACACGTGGACGGCGACACGCGCTACGACAGGCCCACGCTCGTCGAGGTGGGCGATTTCACCGATCTCACCCTGGGCAACGACTACGGGATCTACCCGGACGGCGGCCTGCCGCCGTTCTACCTCTTCAACGGCGACTGAGCGTCGCGCGGAGGGCCCTGCCATCAGGGCCCTCCGCCCCTTGGGCCCGGCTTCGGGAAAGGCGTCCGGCGCGCCCGGACCTGCTCGGCGGGCGCGCCGGGGGTGGGGTCAGATGTGGAGCTGGGTGCAGACCGACTTGACCTCGGTGTAGGCGTCGAGGACCTGGTGGCCCATCTCGCGGCCCCAGCCTGACTGCTTGTAGCCGCCGAACGGCAGGGCGGCGTCGAAGACGTTGTAGCAGTTGATCCAGACCGTGCCCGCGCGGATCCGGCCGGCCAGGGCGTGCGCCTTGGAGATGTCACGGGTCCAGATGCCCGCCCCGAGCCCGTAGACGGTGTCGTTGGCCTGGGCGGCGATCTCGTCCAGGTCGGAGAAGGGCGAGGCGACCACGACGGGCCCGAAGATCTCCTCACGGACGAGCCGCATCTCCGGCCGCACGTCGGTGATCACGGTCGGCTGGACGAAGTAGCCCTGGTCGCCGTGCCGGTCGCCGCCGGTCACGGTCCTGGCGCCCTCCTGACGGCCCGAATCCAGGTAGCCGGTCACCCGGCGCAGCTGCTCGTCGGAGACCAACGGCCCCATCTGCGTGTCCGCGTCGAGGCCGGGGCCGAGCCTGATGCCGCGGGCGATCTCGGCGACCCCCTCCACGACCTCGTCGAACCGGCTGCGGTGCACGAAGAGCCTGGACCCGGCGATGCAGCACTGGCCGTGGTTGAAGAAGATCGCGTTCGCCGCGCCCCGGACGGCGAGGGCGGGGTCGGCGTCGTCGAAGACGACGTTGGGGCTCTTGCCGCCGAGCTCCAGGGTGACCTTCTTCAGGTTGCCCGCCGCGGCGTGGACGATCAGCCTGCCGACCTCGGTCGAGCCGGTGAAGGCGACCTTGTCCACGCCGTCGTGGGCGGCCAGCGCCGCGCCCGCGGTCTCGCCGTACCCGGGCAGGACGTTGACCACGCCGTCCGGAACCCCCGCCTCGGCGATCAGCTCGGCCAGCCGCAGGGCCGAGAGCGGGGTCTGCTCGGCGGGCTTGAGGATCACCACGTTCCCGGTGGCCAGGGCGGGACCGAGCTTCCAGGCGGCCATCAGCAGCGGGAAGTTCCACGGGATGATCTGGGCGACCACGCCGACCGGCTCGCGCAGGGTGTAGGCGTGGAAGGTCGAACCCGGCACCGAAAGCGCGATCGTGTTTCCCTCGATCTTGGTGGCCCAGCCCGCCATGTAGTGGAACAGGTCGGCGGCCAGCGGGACGTCCGCGACCCGCGCGACGGACAGGGGCTTGCCGTTGTCCAGGGATTCGAGCTGGGCGAGTTCCTCGGCGTGCTCCAGGATCAGGTCGCCGATCCGCCAGATGATCCGTCCCCGCTCGGAGGCGGTCATCCTGGACCACGGGCCGTGTTCGAAGGCCCTGCGGGCCGCGCGTACCGCCCGGTCGACGTCCTCGGCGTCGGCCTCGGCGACGTGCGCGAGGGTCTGGCCGGTCGCGGGGTCGGGGGTGGCGAAGGTCCTGCCGGACGCGGCGTCGACCCATTGGCCGTCGATGAACAGTTGGTGGGGGCTGGTGATGAAGTCCTCGACGCTCTTGTCCAGGGCCACCGTCATTGGCGTTGGCTCCCTTCCTGTTCGAAGGCGCTCCGCCGGGCCGCGCGTCCGCCCGTGCCGATGAGCGTCCCGGTCCTGGGAGGGCGGCCCGTTGGACGAGTAGCCTTCATGACACTATGCGTGAGGAAAGTGCACAAGGTGTGATTTGGGTGGCCTGAGGGTCACCGTGGATGGACGGCCAAGGCCAGAGCGTCGGCGATGCGAGGGGCCAGGGCCGCGGCCTGGGCACGGATCTCCGCGATGGCCGTCGTCTCGTAGAGGGTCCCGCGCAGCGTCGGCCCCAGCGTGAAGATCCGGTCGCTCGGCCGGCCCGTCGCGTCGAGGACGGCGCCGCGGGGATCGGCGTCGATCCCGAGCCGCAGCGCGTCCTGCCGTACCACGCCGTCGGCGACCAGGCGGGACAGGAAGGGGTCACCGGCGACGCCGGTTCCCGGGCCGGTCGCGTTGACCAGCCAGCCGACGTCGAGCCGCCTGACGGCGCCGTCGGCGCTCACCCGGGCGCTGACCCCCTCGGGGCCGGTCGTGGCCCGGACCAGCCGGCCGCGGAGCACACGCAGCCTGCCGTTCGCCCGTAGCTCGCCGATCCTGGCGGCCGTCGAGGGCGGGATGCGGTGCCGGTGGACCTCCCAGTGGCGCGCGACCAGGTCGAGGAAACGCCGCCGGTCGTCCGGGCTCAGGTTCGCCCACAGCCGCTGGGTCCTCGGGCGCAGGCCGTCGATCACCGCGTGCCAGTCGCCCCCGTTGTCCCGTACGGCCAGCCGTACGGCGCGCAGCAGGGCGGCCAGGCCGAGCGGTCCCTCGGGGATCGCGGCCTGGACCGGGGGCGGCACGGGACAGGGGTGGGGCCGGGGCAGCAGGGCGTGCCGCGACAGCGCGTGCACCACCGTGCCCGGGTGCGCGGAGGTCACGGTGAGCGCCACGTCGACCATGGTCAGCCCGGTTCCCACCACGAGGACCGGCGCGCCGTCACGGATCCTGGCCAGGGCGCCCGGGGCCCACGGGTCGGCGACGTAGCGGCGGCTGCCCGCGTCCACGACCCTCGGCCAGGAGGCCTGGGGGCGGTTGCCCAGCGCGAGCACGGCGGCGTCGGCGCCGATCTGGCCGCCTCCGGAGAGCTGGACCCGCACGTCGGGGCCCTGCAGAAGGGCGGTCGCCGTGGCGGTCACCCGGCGCACCACCCGGACGGGCCGGTCCTCGGCGGCGGCCAGCAGGTCGCGCAGGTAGCGCCCGTAGGCCTGCCGGGGCAGGTAGCCGGAGCCGTCGACGTCGAGCCCGTTGTCCCGGGCCCAGCGCAGCAGGTGCCCCGGGTCGCCTTCCAGCCCGCTCATCCTGTCGGTCGCGGCGTTGAGCAGGTGCCGTGGGTCGACGGTCGAGTAGGCCTGGCCCTGCGCGTGCCTGCCGTACTGGTCGATCAGCATGATCTCCAGTGGCATGGCACGCGCCCGCGCCAGACGGAGGAGGTGGACCGCGGCCAAGGTGCCGCTCGCGCCACCACCCACGATGACGACAGATGGAGATCCTGACACGGCGTCCATCATACCCACTATCCTGGTAGGATATATGGGATGTATTGGCGGACCCCTGGTAGGCGGGGGTTCTGTCGCGATCGGCCCCCGCCCGGTCAGGTGGTTCTCAGCCGGCCGCCATGGAGGGGTAACTCGGTTCGGGGCTGCGGCTGTAGCGCTGACGGTGGGCGCGGGGCGACAGGCCCCGCCGTTTGGCGAACTGCTCGCGGAAGACCGCGACGGAGTTGTATCCGACGAGCCGGGCGATCTCCTCGATCCGCAGTTCGGTGGTTTCGAGAAGCTCCTCGGCGCGGCTGAGCCGCTGGGCCAGCAGCCAGGAGTGCGGCGTCGTGCCCATGGCGGCCCTGAACTTGCGGGCGAAGGTGCGCGGGCTCATCAGCGCCTGGGCGGCCAGGTCGTTGACGAGCAGTGGTCTGTCCAGGTTGTCGCGGGCCCAGTGGATGACCCCGGCGAACAACTCGTCCTCGTTGTCGGGCACCGAGCGGGTGATGACCTGGGCCTGGTCACCGTCCCGGTGTGGCGCGGCGACCAACGCACGGGCGACGGCGTTGGCCACGGCCGCGCCGTGCTCGCGGCGTAGCAGATGCAGGCACATGTCGATGCCCGCGATGATCCCGGCGCCGGTGATCACCAGCCCCTCGTCGATGTAGAGGGTGTCGGCGGTCACGGTGACGTCGGGATAGACCTGGGCGAAGTCATCCAGGAGGTGCCAGTGGGTGCTCGCGCGCAGTCCGTCGAGCAGCCCGGTCGCGGCCAGCAGGTGGGTGCCGGTGCAGAAGGCGGCGATGATCGCGCCGCGCCGGTTGGCCGCGCGCAGTCCGGCGATCAACTCGGGGGTGGGTTCGGGGCGGGTGTCGTACCCCGGCATCAGGATGATCAGTTCGGCCTTGTCGAGGCGTTCGAGACCGTGCTCGACGTGCATCGACAGGCCCAGGTCGGTGCGGAGCGGACCGGGCCGCTCGGCGCACACCGTGAAGTCGAACGGCGGAAGCTCGGCTTCGAGGCGGTCGGCGAAGATCGCGCCTATCCCCCCGATGTCGAACGTGCTCACGCCATCCGTGGCGAAGACAACCACCGATCGGAAAGCGGACATCCGGTCAGCCGACCGGTGGCGTGACGGTGGACAGTTCTACAACCGTCTGACTATTTCTCATGGAACAAGTGAACCCTAGAAACCACGGTTTGGAACGTCACTTCGATTAATGTTCATGGATTTCGCCTCCGGTGGTGGCCCGGGTGTGGCCTGAGGGGCGGAAGTGGCGCCGGAGCGCGGACCGTGGGCGGCGCGGTACGGGGAGTGGTCGATCTGGTAAGGCGGAAACCCCCTTTCTCGGCGGGTGTCCGAAAGGCGCGGCGGACACCTGGAATTTCGGATGGGCGGAGAGGCTTCACACGAGCACCCGGAAACCGTGGCGGGGAATTGCAGTTCTTGGGAAACGCATATCTTCTCCGGGCCACGAAGAGTTCACCTCTCCTTCGGCGGGTGTCGTCCTCGTCGCGCGATCCCGCGGTGATCCTGGCGGTTGCCCACCCCTTCGTGGTCTGTGAGGAGGCCCCGTGAACGCCCCCCGTCGTCTCCGGTCCATCCCGCTCGCCGTCGCGATCGTCGTGATGACGTTCCTGACCGGCCTGGTCGCCGTCACCCCCGCCGACGCCGCCGTCTACCCGACCTGCACCGTCTCCCGGTGTTCCGACGCCCGCTCGGCCGCCTCGACCTGGGCGGCCAAGGGATACCCGACGAGCAGCGGGTGGTACTCCTGGCCGGACGGCCGGTACAACTACACCGGCGGTCGGTTCTACAACCGTGAGGGGCAGCTGCCCTCGGGCGCCACCTACTACGAGTACGACGTGTACTCCCGGGCCAAGGGCGCGGCGCGTGACGCCTACCGCGTCGTCGTCAACCGCTCCACCGGCGTCGTCTGGTTCTCCCCCAACCACTACACCGACTTCTACCGGCTCTGATCCCCGTTCGCCGGGGAGCCCTGTCCCGGCGACCACACGGAACCGCACCGGTGGGGTCCGCACACCCCGCTGATCTCCGTCGTGGACTCCGGGAGGACCGCCGTCGGCCATGGCGCGTATCGGGATCTCCCTGACCGGATGATCGGGGAGGTCCCCGATGGCGGTTCCCCGGTGACGGGGCCGACACTGGGCGCACACGTGACCCGGTCCGTGTGCGCCCCGCCACGACCGGGGCGCTCGTACCCCTCGGAGCGAGCCCCATGGCGATGCGCGACGCCACCCCCCAGAACGACGCCACCCCCCAGAACGTCTCCCGGAGCGGCACGGCCTCGCGAAGCGACGGCCCCTCCCGGGGAGGGCGGATCCGCAGGCGTGTCCTGCTGGCCGCCGTACCGCTGCTCGCCGCCGGGGCCGCCGGGCTGCTCCTGCGGGGGAACCCGCCCCGGGGAGCCGTGGTCTCCGAGGCCGTTGACCGTACGGTTCCGCCGGGCTCGACGTTGACCCCGTGGGGACGGCCGCCCGCCGGGGCCGCGATCGGGTCCGGGGTCGCGGTGACCGGAACGGGTGAGGTGTTGCTGCTGCACCGGGGCGGTGGGGCGTTCGCGGCGGACCGGATGATGGACGTCGATCCGGTCGTCGTTCTCGACGCGGGCACCGGGGAGTTCACGCGCTCCTGGGGAGCGGGGATGTTCGCCTCCCCGCACGGCGTCTCGGTCGACGGGAGGGGCCGGGTGTGGGTCACGGACGTGACGACCAACCACGTCACGGTGTTCACCGGGGACGGGCGGCTCGAAAGGACGATCGGGCACGACTACGGCTTCGGCCTCGACACCTGCCTGGCCGTACGGAACACGCTGACGAACCTGCGCTGCACCGGGGACCCCTACATCTTCGCCAGGCCGACCGACGTGGCGGCCGGAGGGAACGGGCGCGCCTTCGTCTCCGACGGCTACCGCAACTCCAGGGTGGGGGTGTTCGACGCCGACGGGCGGTTCGCCGGGGCGTGGGGCGAGCTGGGAGATCGTGACGGCGCCTTCTCCATCCCGCACGGGATCGCGCTGCGCGGCAACGGCGACGTCGTGGTCGCCGACCGGCGCAACGCGCGGGTGCAGGTCTTCTCCGCCGACGGCCGGCACCTGGCCACCCACTCCTCGGCCGCGATCGGCAGGCCGTACGACGTGGCGGTCGGCCCCGGTGACGTGCTGTACGTGCTCGACGGAGGTGACGCCCTGGACGAGGAGGGCGGACGGCACCGCGGCTACGTCGTCACCCTCGCCGGGGACGGGTCGGTGACGCGGCGTTGGGCGCTGGCGGACCAGGACGCCGACCCCCACCAGCTCGCGGTAGGCCCGGCGGGCGAGATCTACGTCGCCGCGCTCAACGGCCCGCCACTGTGGCGCTGGGCTCCCCGCTGACCCCCGCACGACGAGCGCCGTCAGAACGGATGCCGCCAGAACGGCTGTGCCTCGGCACAGTCGTTCACAGGAGGCGCGGGACAGGAGGCACAGCCGTCACAGGAGGCGCAGGCGTAGCCAGGTGACCAGGCGCGTCTGGGGGTCGGACAGGTCGAGGCCGTCGGCGGCGAGTCTGCGGACACGGTAGCGGAGCGTGTTGGGGTGCACGCCAAGGCGTCGGGCGGCGGCCCGGACGTCCCCGTGACTCTCGATCCAGGCCAACGCCGACTCGGCCGCCTCCGACAGCCCTTCGGAGGGCTCGTGGAGGAGCAGGTCAGGGTGGTCGTCGAGGAGCGCGCGCAACTCGATGAGCGTCGCCGCCGCGCGGACCTCGTCGATCGTGCCCACGGCCGTGGCCGAGGCGCGCAGGGCGGCGAGTGCGAGGTCGGCCTCGCGGCGGGAACGCGGCAGCGCCTCCGCCGGGACCCGCCCGCCGATCGCGGCGACCAGCCGCCCGCGCCTGCCGAGCTGCCGGACCAGGTCGGCGGCGATCTCCCTGAGCGTCGTCAGGTCCGGCGTCGGGACCAGGCAGTAGACGGTCTCGGCGCGCAGTACGCAGGCCGCCGAGCGCCGGTAGGCGTCGAAGTAGGTGGCGACCCCGTCGAGCAGGTGTTCCCCGGGCGGGTCGTCGGCGCCGAGGGAGAGCCCGGCCACGGCCAGCACGGCGATCCCCGCGTCCGGGTCGAGACCGAGGCGACGGCAGGCGGTTCGCGGGTTGGTGCCGTCCAGGGCCTGCCCGACCAGTTCGCCGTGGCGTTCCCGGTCGGCTGTCCTGGCCGTGCGCGCCCGCAGCAGGTGCGCCGCCGCCAGCCGGGCGAACTCCTCGACCAGTACGAGCCTGTCGTCGGGAAGCTGGTCGCGGCCTTCGAGGACCCACAGCATGCCGAGGGGTTCCCGGCCGCCGCGGATGCCCGCCCCGACCCGCCAGATGGTGTGGTCGGCGGTGTCGTAGGGCGCGTTGGTGAGGAAGCGCAGCGCGCGGCCGGTGGTCAGCAGCAGCCGTCTGGTCTCCCGTGGGGCGTTGCGTTCGGGCACGACCCGGTTCAGGATGACGTCGCGTTGCAGGTCGTCGTTGACCTGGCCGGGTACGGCCGAGTAGGCCAGCAGCCGCCACTGGGTGTCCACGATCCCCACCGGCCGGTCGAGGGTCTCGGCGATCAGGTTGACCAGCGTGTTCAGGTCGC
The DNA here is from genome assembly GCF_042893955.1 of Streptosporangium sp. NPDC001559. Classification (NCBI taxonomy): domain Bacteria; kingdom Bacillati; phylum Actinomycetota; class Actinomycetes; order Streptosporangiales; family Streptosporangiaceae; genus Streptosporangium; species Streptosporangium sp. NPDC001559. Next base: position 241,925 of record NZ_JBIAVG010000004.1, on the reverse strand, counting down.
CGACCGGGACGCTGCCCAGGTCGCCGCCCGGCGCCGAGACCAGGTTCTCGCCGAGCAGGACGGTCTCCTCGACCAGTGTGTGCAGGTGGCTCCAGGACATGGCCGACTCCAGCGCGACCAGCGCGACCCCCGCCTGGGCGGCGGCCTCGGCCAGCGGCGCGGCGTCCTGTGCGCCGGCCCGCAGCACGGCGGCCGTGGCCCCGCCGAGCCCGCGCAGCGTCGCGGCGGCCTCGGGGGACCCGGCGGTCAGCCCGATCAGCAGCACCATCGACCCGGGGCGGGGCGGTACGGAACTCAGTGGATCGTGGATCGCGGGCCCGGAGACCGGGACCTCGACCCCGCGCGGGGCGCCGACGACCGTCACGTAGCGGGTCCCGATCCGCTCGACCACCTGGGCGAGTGACGGTTCGAGGTACTCGACCTGGTTCATCCGTGCAGTATCGGCCAACACCCGGGGTGATTCCTCGTCCGATCGGCCAAGGAATTCCGGACATTCTTCACCCATGGTTAACGCATGGACAATTCCTGGGGCTCAGTGCGGGTTCTCCGGGACGCGTACGGCACGCCGCTGGTCGACGCCTCCACCGAGCCCGCCGCCTACTTCGGGCTCGGGTACGCGCAGGCGCGGGACGACCTGCACGGCGTGCTCAGGCAGTACCTCCTCGTCCGCGGCGAACTCGGCGAGCCGGAGCGCGACGCCGTGCACCGGCGCTGGCAGGTCCTCGAAGAGGCGAGGCGGGGACTTGAGTCCATGCCCGGTGACCTGCGGACCTGCTACGAGGCGTTCGTCGCCGGGATCGGCGCGTGGATGGAGGAGCACCCCGAGCGGGTCCCCGACTGGGCACCGCCGCTTGAGGCGGCCCTGCCGATCGGCGTCAACCGGATGGTCATGCTGTTCTGGATCATCACCGACGGCGTCGAGGCGCTGCGCGCCGCCGGGGCGCTCTCGAACGAACCGGCCTCGGAGAAGGACGTCGGCTACGCCCCACTCGGCTCGAACGCCTGGGTGGTACGGCCCTGGCGGACCGCGACCGGTGAGACGTTCGTGGTCAGCGACCCGCACCTGCCCTTCGGCGGCGCGTTCGCCATGCACGAGGCCGTCGTCAGGGCCGGTGACCTGCACTACGCGGGCTTCTGCTTCCTGGGGGCCATGCTGCCGCCGCTGGCCCACAACCGGACCTGCGCCTGGGGGCTGACCACCGGGGGTCCGAGGGTCTCCGACGCCTACCGGATCGCCGTCCAGGGCGACCGCTACCTCTACGACGGGGAGCCCAGGGAGGTCCTGCGGCACGAGGGCCACGAGTACGTCGTGCACAACGGCGTGGTCGCGCCCGTCCTGGCCAGGGACGCCGAGGCGGTCTACGTGGTGTGCACGCCGTACATGGGGCTGGCCGGGGAGACGGAGCGGCAGTTCGCGGCCATGGTGCGGGCCCGCGACGTGGGGGAGCTGCGCGCGGCGCTCGACGCGTGCGCCTTCCCGCCGCAGAACGTGCTGGCCGCCGACGCCTCGGGCGACTGCCTCTACCAGCGCACCGGGCGGGTGCCGCTCAGGCCCCCGGGGCAGGGCGGGGGAGCGCTCGACGGCAACACCTCGGCCACCGCCTGGCTCGGCGTCAGGCCCGCCGAGGACCTGGTGCGGATCGTCAACCCGGCCTCCGGCTACCTGCAGAACTGCAACACGGCCCCCGACACCGTCACCCCGGACCCCGCCCTGGCGCCGGAGCGCTGGCACCCGGACGTCTTCAACGACGAGCCGGGCCGGGACACCAGCCGGGGCAGGCGCCTGGCCGAACTGCTGCCCAGGGCCTTCTCCGTGAGCCTGGAGGAGGTGACCGCGTGGGCGCTCGACGACCGGTGGCCGGACACCGGGGTCTGGCAGGCCAGGCTCCGTGAGGCCGTCGCCGCCGAATTCGGCCGGGTCGGTGCCTGGCCCGCCGAGCACCGGAGGCTGCTGCACCGGCTGCTCGCCTTCGACGGCCACGCAGCCCCGGACTCGGCGGACGCCACGGCCTGGGTCGCCTGGCGGGCGCGGATCTCCGACGACGAGGACCTCCTCGGCGCCGTCGAACGGGCCGCCTCCCCGACGTACGAGGCCTACGGGGAGGGGCACCGGCTGCCGACCGGGGCGCCGGGCCGGGGCGGGGCGCTCGGGCTCGACGTCTCCCTGCGCTCGACCTACTACGCGGAGGGTACGGCCTTCGCCGGCGGCCCCTGCCTGCGGATCGTCGCCCTGGGCGGGGACGGCATGCGCTCCTGGAGCGTCTCGATGCCCGGCCAGGCCGCGCTGTACAGCCGGGGCGAGGTCAAGCCGATCGTCTTCGACCCGTCATGAGGTCCGCATGAGGCTCTATCCCGTCTTCGCCGTCGGCATGCTGGCGATCACCGACGCGTTCGTGAACCAGGCCCTCAGCGTGCTCGCCCCGGACATCACGAGCTCGTTCGGCGTCTCGACCGGCACCCTCACCTCCCTGCTCGCGATCCAGCTGCTGGCCGTCGGGGTGGCGCCGTTCCTGATGTCGGCCGTGGTCAGGGGCCGTCCGATCCGCGCCCTGGTCTCCATCGTCACCGGCCTCGTCTGGAGCGGGTCGACCTTCGCGATCGCCTTCGCCGGGGACATCTGGACTCTGGGCGCGTTGCTGCTGGTCAGCGGGCTGGCCAACGGCAGCCAGATCGCGCTGCACTCCCCGCTGCTGGCCGACGTCTACCCGCCCGCCGTACGGGGAAGGGTCCTGGCCCTGTACGGCGCCGCGATGCCCGCGGGGGCGATCCTGAGCCCGTTGACGGTCTCGGCGCTGTCCGGCTGGTTCGGCCTGGACTGGCGGGCGGTCTACGCGGTGCTCGGCGTGCTGTCGATGCTCGGCTGCCTGTCGGCGCTGCGGCTGCGCGACCCGGGGATCGGGCGGCGTGAGGAGGCGACGCCGGACGGGAGCCCGCTGCGCTCGCCGACGCTGCGCAGGGTCTTCGCCGCCTTCGTCGCCTACGGCATGCTCCTGGTCCCGGCGGCGACGTTCCTCTCGGTCCACCTCAAGGAACGCTGGGGCATGGAGACCGACGTGCGGGGCCTGTTCACGGCGGCCTCCTCGGCCGGGGCCATCGTCGCGCTGGTCTCCTTCGGGAGGCGGCTCGACGCGATCTTCCAGGCCGACCCCGGGAGGGTCCCGGTGGTCGCCGCCCGGATCGTCGCCTGCTCCGCGCTGGCCTTCGCGGCGGGCGCGGCGGCCCCGGTCCTGCCCCTGACGCTGCTGGCCTTCTTCACCGGCCTGGTCCTGACGCCGATGATCGTCCCGATGGTCACGTTGATCATGATCGCGGTCACCGGCCCCGCCAGGCGCAGCTACATGGCCAGCCTGTTCGGAGTGGGCCTGGCGATCGGCGGCCTGGCCGGGGCCGCGCTGCTGAACACCGTGGAGAAGACGTACGGTACGGCCGGGGCGGTCGTCTCGATCGCCCTGCCCGGCCTGCTCGCCGGGGTCTTCATCGCCTCGACGGCCCGTACCATCCGTGCTGAGCTGGTTCCCGTCCGGGAGGAGAACGTCAATGTCTAGTGTCTTCGGAGAGTCCGGGTACGCGACCCTGCCGGACGGACGGCGGCTGCACCATGTCAGCCAGGGGGTCAGTCAGGGGGAGGGCCGGCCCGTCGTCGTCCTCGAATCGGGGCTCGGCGCCTCCCGGGTCGAGTGGGGGCTGGTCATGCCCCTGGTGGCCGAACGCACCAGGGTCGTCGCCTACGACCGGGCCGGGTTCGGCCGCAGCGACCGCGACGCGCACCGCCGCGACCTGGAACGCATGGTCGAGGACCTGGGGCACCTGCTGGACGCCCTGGGCGAGGAGCGCTACATCCTGGCCGGGCACAGTCTGGGCGGCCCGATCATCCGCTCCTACGCCGCCGCCAACCCCGGGCGGGTCGCCGGGCTCGTGCTCATCGACCAGGCCGTCGAGGACCTGGACTTCTACTACTGGCGAAGCGTGCGGGCCATGACCATGGCCGTGCAGTCCGTCACGATCGGCCTGGCACGCCTCGGCGTCAAGGTCGTCCCGGCGGAGCTGCGCCGCATCCTCGCGCTGTTCCCCCGGGAGATGCGGCGGGAGGCGCTGGCCGAGATGACCGGCGTGGCCGAGCTGCGCACCACCCGCGCCGAGTACGCCGCGCTCGCCGACGGCCTCGCCCGCCTGCGCGACTCGGGGGCGGCGCTGCCGCCGGTCCCGGTCACGGCGATCAGCGGCGCGCTCTCCCCGAGCAAGGTGGAGAGGCGATTCCGCCCCGCGCTGGTCGCCGCCCACAGGAAGCTCGTCGAGGCCCAGCCCCTGGGCCGTCACGTCCTGGCCGAACGCTCCGGCCACATGGTCCCCCAGGACGAGCCCGGTCTGGTCGCCGAGGAGATCCTCAAACTGGTCGGCTGACCCCTCGGGGATCAGCCGATCTGTTCGGCCAGGGCGACGATGATGCCCGACGGGCCACGGAGGTAGCAGAGCAGGTAGCTGTCCTCGAATCGCGCCACCTCGCCGACGAGTTCGGCGCCGTGGGCGCGCAGCCGGTCGAGGGTGTCGTTGATGTCCGTGACGGCGAACATGACGCGGTGCGTCCCCAGCGTGTTCACCGGCGCCCTCTCCGGCTCCGGGCGGATCCCCGCCGGGGTGTGGTACTTCGCCAGCTCAAGCCTGCCGTGGCCGCCGGGGACGCGCATCATCGCGATCTCGGACCGCATGCCGTCGTCGAGCCCGACGACACGGGCCGCCCAGGCTCCCTCGATCAGAGTCCTGCCCTCAAGTTCCATGCCGAGCTCGGTGAAGAACGCGATGGCGGCGTCGAGATCCTCGACGACGATGCCGACATTGTCCATCCGTTCGATCACGGTGATCCTCCTTCGTCGCGGCCGTCGCGGCCGTCGCGGCCGTCGCGGCCGTCGCGGCCGTCGCGACCGCGTGACCCATCGCGAACGCCCCCCTCACCGGTTTTCTCGAAACCAGGTTAGTCGGGAGAGGGGAAAGTCCCCTGGGCAGGGCCCGTTCTCACGGAAAACGCGATGCCGGGACCGGGTCAAACCCCTTTCACGGAAGGTGGAATAAACGCGGCCCCCATTTGGCCCCCAAATCAACCCGCGATATGGCCGGGGAGCCCGAACTGGGTTAGTAGTGGAATCGCACCGGGGGCATTCACCAAGGGCACATTCATCAGGCAAGGAGGAGAACGGGTGCATCGAATCGTCTCGATGTTGCTCGCCATGCTCGCCGCGACGATGACGGTGAACGAGTCGGCGCTTGAGCGGACGGAGACCGGCGATCCCGGACGACCAGGACCGGGAGATCCCGTCGCGGCAGACACACTGCGCCTGCTGTGGGCCGCCTCCCACGGCGGGCAGGACCTGGCGCGCGAGCTGGCAGGGAGCGGGCCGAAGCTGGGGGTGTTCACCCGGCACGAGGACCTGTGGTGCTGGGACGTCACCCCCGACTCGGCGGGAGAGTGGCTGGCCGGGGTGATCGGCTCAGGCGGCACCGCGCTGGGCGAGGCACGGCTTGAGGCGCTGGAGACGCTGGTCAGGCCGTACACGGCGATCACCAGGACGGCGGACCCGGCCGTCGACGTACGGCTCACCCCCCGGGAGCACGACGTGCTGCGCCTGCTCTGCGCGGGCCTGAGCGCCGTGGCCATCGCCCGCAGGCTGGGGTTGTCGCCGCGCACGGTGACCAAGCACCAGGAGCGGCTCTACCGCAAGCTCGGGGTGTGCGACCGGGTCAACGCCGTGCTGCTCGCCCAGCGCCTCGGCATCGTCGCCTCCTTCGAACGCGGGGCGGGCAGGTGACCGTACGGGTCACACACCGGCCAGCCGCCGCCTGCACCGCTTCCGTACGGGTTCCAGCTCGGCCACGTCGGCGCCGGGCAGCCCGAGCGCGGTCTCGACGTCCCGCAGCGCCAGGTCGGCGCTGCCCGCCGCCTCGTGCGCCAGGCCACGGTTGAGCAGCACGTCGGGGTCGGGGCCGAGCAGGTCGAGCACCCGGGTCAGGTCCTCGACGGAGGAGGCGGGACGGCCCAGCTCGAAGGACGCGACCGCCCGGTTGACCAGCGCCGCCGCGTATCCGGGGTCGCCGTCGAGCGCGGCGTCCAGCCACCGGGCGGCCTGCTCGGCGTCGCCGTACTCCAGGGCGATCGTGCCCCGCATGCACAGCAGCTCCGGGTCGGCGGGCCGCAGTTCGAGGCCCGCGACGACGTCGGCCTCGGCCGCCTCGAAGTCCCCGAGGCCGAGGAGCAGCTCGGCGCGCCGCATCCGGGTGGCCACGTCGTCCGGTTCCATCTCCAGCACGTAGCCGAAGTCGGCCAGCGCGCCGTCGGCGTCCCCCGCCTCGGCGCGGGCGGTGCCCCGGTTGTAGAACAGCTCGGGGAAGGGCGGGGCCATGGCGACCGCCCGGTCGTAGTCGGCGAGCGCCGCGTCGAGGTCCCCCCGCCTGCGGGAGATCTTGGCCCGTTCGCACAGGTAGTCGGTGTAGTACGGGTCCATCTCGATCAGCACGGTGAAGTCGGCGTAGGCCTCGTCCGTCCGGCCGAGCGCGGCCAGCAGCCGGGTCCTGTTGTAGAGCAGCTGTGAGCGGTGCACCACCCACTCGTCGGGCTCCAGCATGGCGTCGAGCCGTTCGATGCCCACCCGGATGAGTTCGAGGCCGTGCTCCAGGTTGCCCCGGTGCATCTCGATGAGCGCGAGGGCGTTGTCGTTGAACACCTGGCGCAGGGTGCGCTCCCTGGGGTCGGGGAGCAGGGCGGCGATGGCCACCGCGTTGTTCTGCCAGGCCAGCGCCGTCTCGTGGTCGCGGGGCGAGAAGAACCGGGTGTACAGCATGGCGATGCCGTAGCTGGAGATCATGTGCGCGTTCGGGTCGGTGTACCGCCTGCGCAGGTCCATGTAGAGGTCGAACGACTCGTCGAGGCGGTGCAGCGGCACCAGCGCGTTGGCCGCCAGCGCCGTGAACCGGCGGAAGTCGTCGGCGTCGGCGACCGGGTCGGTCACCGCCCTGCCGCGTAGTCCCATGTCCAGGGTCATCGCGGAGAAGCCGATCTCCGCGCTGATCCGCAGCCCCTCGGTGAGCGCCTCCCGGCCCAGGCCGCCGGGGTCGGCGCCGCGCTCACGGTGGTACGGCAGCGCGCCCATCCTGGTCCCCAGGTCCGCGTCCGGGGACAGCTCCTCGGCGCGCAGGTCGTGCAGCCGCCGGACGAACTCCGGGTCGGCCGCCTCGTAGGCGGCGATCTCGGCCGGGTCGTCGCTGATGCCGTCTGCCATGACGTACGCCCTGACCAGCTCCTCGACGGACCGCCCGTCGGGGGAGGGCTCACCGGGTGCGGCCTGGACGGTCTCCGTGTGGCGGGTCAGCGCCCCTTCGAGCTCCCCGGTCAGGGAGGCCACGGGAACGGTGGAGACGACGACCCGCAGCCTGCCGGGGTCGGACCTGCGCAGGAGCAGCGCGATGAGCTCCTGGGTGGACGGCTCGGCGGCGTGCGCGTCCTCGAACACCAGGAGCGGCGCCGGGTCGCCCGCCTCGGCGAGCCGCCGCGCGTGCTCGTTGAGGAACGTCACGATGCCCTGGTTCATGCACCGGATCATCTGGGAGCCGTAGAAGCGGGTGCGCTCCTCGAACGGCCCCTTGAACGCGAGCTGCTGCGGCGCCTCCCCGACCAGCTCCGCCAGCTCGGGGACGCCGTAGAGCAGCTCGACCCGGTGCCGGTCGACCAGTTCGGGCCAGCGGGCGTACGCCTCGGGCAGCACGGCCCGCAGCAGCGTGTCGACACCCGTGTAGGGGCCGCGCAGCCGCTGGTGGCACACGGCGACGACGGCGCGTCCGCCGTCCGGCTCCTCGGTGGCCCGGCGCAGCCGGTCGGTACGGCGGTCGCCGACGATCCTCAGGTGGGCAGGCATCTCTAGTTCACTCCCTTGGTGGTTGCCGGCTCGGCGACCGTCCGTGGCCGGTCCTGGCGGGCTTGCCTGCGCTTGCGCCGGGCGAGGTAGGCCGGTGTGACGAACCAGTTCACGAGGATGAGCAGTCCCAGCGCCCCGTCCCAGAAGGCCGGGGTCGCCACTCCGCCCTCCATGCTCCGCAGCGCGGTCTGGACGTACCGCACGGCCACGGGCAGCGACCCGAACACGGTGATGAGCAGCATGGCCAGGACACCGAGGCTGATGAAGGGGCCGTACCACCGGCCGACCCTGCGGTCGTACTCGGTCCACTGCTCCTCGTCCACGAGCCGTTCCGGGCGCCGCAGCAGCCGCCAGATCCGGTTGCGCAGCAGCGCCGTACTGGCGTTGTGCAGGTCGTGGCAGTTGAGCGCGGTCGCGAACACGTAGTAGAGGTCGGTGCGCAGGTAGAGCTGGAACTGCCAGGCGAAGCGCATCAGGACCGTGAAGGCCAGGGCGAGACAGACCCGGCCGGTCAGTGAGAAGGCGCCGTCGGCGGTCCTGGTGAGGTGCGCGGCCAGGCCGAGCAGGCTGAAGACGACGACGTCGCACACCATCCCCACCAGGAACGGCAGGTAGCGTTTCCCGCGTTCGACGCTGAGCAGGCCGTTCATCTGCGTCTCGAAGACGATGTACAGATAGCGGTTGCTGACGCTGAGCCTGCTGCGCAGCCCGAGCCGCCGCCCGGCGAGCATGTGGAAGGCCTCGTGCAGGAAGACCAGCGGCAACTGCCCGAAGATGATCCCGAACTGGACGACGAGCAGCGAGTCGGTGAAGAAGATGTGGTGGGGGCTGGGCAGTATGCCGGTGTCGCGCAGGGCGGTGAACAGCCACACGCAGAACACGGCGCCGTAGAGCACCCACGCGAGGGGGGAGAACGCGGCCTCTCCCAGCCTGCGGAACGGCAGCCGCCTGTCCGGGTCCGGTGCGGTCACGTTCCCGTCGGAGTCACCGTCGGAGTCACTGCCGGAGCGGACGAACCCCAGCTCGTGCAGTGTCTCAAGGAACTCGTCGATGTCGACCTGCTCGCCGTAGGTGTCCTCGTACCACCGCGCGGCGTGTTCCGGCGGCATGCCCCGGGTCATCTCCCTGAGCAGGGCGGCGCCGTCGCTGGGCAGCACCGCGTACGAGTCCGCGTCCACCCTGCCGACCACCACGTCGTCCCCCTCGGAGACGAAGCTCAGCTCGTGGAAAGCGATCCTGACGTCGTCCACGCCCTTCAAACCCTTTCCGCCGTCGTTCCGGTCCCTGAGAGGCCGGATGGCTGTGCGCACGGATCGGTGCGCACAGCCTCATTCCGCTACCCGGCGGCTACTAGTTGGCCTGGGGGTAAGGGCAGGAGCACGTGGCGCTGGTCAGACGGACGTCGCCGGCGCGACGGACAGTGATCTTCTTCATCTTCGTGGTCGGCTTCATGTCTCCTCCTCCAATGGAACGACCCGGGGCCGGGGCCACGGGCGTCACCGATTTTTTCGGCGACACGACAAAGGATGCATGTCAGAAACAGCTGTCGATATCAGGAGAAATGCGTATACGTAGGAATTCTTTTCGCAGGTAGATTCGCAATGCGCCACGGGGGCGGCGAGAGGCGAGCCGCCCGGGGATATGCGGGAAACCGCGGTCCATGTCTTCCCGCATGGACCGCGGTTTTCTTCCCGAGAGGCCTCACCGGTGGCGGACGGCGACCACGGAGATCCAGAGCATCGCCGTGATCGCGCCGACGGCCAGCGTCAGGGAGCCCGCCGTACCGCCGGTCATGGCCCACAGGTCACCGGCGAGCAGGGCGGTGCCCGCGACGCGGGAGGCGACGGCGAGTCCGCGCTCCCCGGTACGGCCGAAGCGGTGGCCCAGGACGTAGCAGGCGGCGATCAGGGTGCCGAAGGCGAGCGTGCCCGCCGCCATGTGGCCGTAGGCGTGCCAGCTCAGCGCCTGCGGCATGCCGTACGGCGTGCCGGCCGGGAAGCCGTCGCCCGGGTCCATGACGAGGAGACCGGCGGCGACCATGCCGACGCCGTAGGCCAGGACCAGGCGCGGCGCCCACCGCCCGCCGGGACCGCCCGCCAGGGCCCGGCGCAGGCCGCTCGCCCCGGCGACGGTCAGGAGTCCGGCGAGGACGAAGTTGGCGATCTGCAGCCAGCCGAGGGAGCCGTTGCTCAGCGCGCTCAGCGGGTGACGGAGCAGGTCGAAGCCCTCGCGGGTCGCGGCCTGGGCCAGGGAGACGGCCGCCCACAGCGGAGCGGCGACGGCCAGGCAGGTCAGCGAGGTGCGGGAGGCGACGGGAGCGGTGGTGGAGGTGGTGCGGGGGAGCTGGACGGCGGTCATGTCCTTGGCCTTTCTGCGCCGGGTTCTTCGCTGACACGTCGAACGAGCGATGTGACAGGGAACGGCGGCGTTCCCTGTCACATCGCTCGTTCGACGTAGGGGCGGAGAATGGAACAGCACACCGAGGAAGAGGAACGACCATGCGCTACCTGATGACCACCAAGCCTTCGGAGACCGCCCCCGACGAGCGGCTGTACGCCGAGATGGCGGCCTTCGTCGAAGAGCTGACGGCGGCCGGCGTCCTGCTGGCCACCGGCGGCCTGGAACCCGGAGGCGTACGGCTGGTCTCCTCCGGCGGAGAGATCACCGTGACGGACGGCCCGTTCGCGGAGGCCAAGGAGGCCGTGGCCGGGTTCGCCCTGGTCGAGGTGCGCTCCAAGGAGGAGGCGGTCGAGCTGGCCCGCCGTTTCCGCAGGATCGTCGGCGACGGCGAGAGCGTCATCCAGCAGGTCTTCTCCTGACCTTCACACGACCAGGGCCTCCCCGCCACCACCGCGGGGAGGCCCTGGTCGTGTTCCGGTACGGGACGGGTGATGTGTGATCACCCCGTGATCTCGACCCGGAATGATCTTTCCCCTGTGTGTTGATACAGGGGGAATCGATATGAGACGTCTCGCCATCGCGGTCACCGTTTCGGTGACGGCCGTCGTCGTCGCGGGTAGCGGCCAGGCCCAGGCCTCTCCGGTCCCGCGCCCGGTCCAGAGCGTGCAGGCTCACCTCGTCCCGGGGCGCGGGGTTCAGATCACGGAGGTCGCCCGAGCCACTTATTCGGGGATGAAAGGTTCTTTCATCGTTAAAACCACTGGCTCGCTTGGGTTCGGACGGGCTGGAAACGTGGACTACGACCTCGTCTCCAGAAGTCAGGTCCCCCCGGAGGCCGGGAAGCTCTTCTCCGAGAAGGATCTGGAGCGGCTGCGATCCCCGCTCCACGCGATCAAGGTGGGGCGTCACACCTACGTCTCCGGCCTCAGGCCGGACAGGATGTCCGAGGGAGAGGACTGGCTCAGGTTCGGGGACGAGGTCCTCTGGGGGGCGAAAGGCCAGCGGGGCAGCCAGGTCCTGGACATTCTCGACCCTGCGGTCCTCAGGAAGCTGATCGCCAGGTCCGTCAGCCCGAGGCCCGGTGAGTACCGGGGTGCCATCACCACCGACGAGCTGTACGGCGAGGGGACCTGGGGCGTGCGCAAGGTCTCCTACCGGCTCTTCGTCGACGCCGACCAGCTGCCCGTCCGCCTGGTCACGGAGTCCAGCGAGAAGGTCACCCTGGCCCTGGAGGAGGGGACCAAGGGGGTCCGCCGCACCGAGCACGCCGTGGTGGACACCCATTACCGCGGCTGGGGAGCCAAGACGACGATCACCGCTCCCTCGCGGAGCGAGAACGTCACGGCCGAGAGCCTGATGACGCAGCTGTACCTCCCGCTGTCGCCGGTCCCGATCGGCCCCGGCGGACCGGTCGGTGACGGCCGGCCCCGCTGAGCTTCGGTCTTCGCGTCACCACACCGGCGCCGGGGCCACGCCGAACTCCGCGTGGCCCCGGCACCCCGGCACCCCGGAGGGCGGGGTGCCCGGAGCACGCTGAGGCGCATTCCGGGCATATGCGGATTGGATCCGGGTGATTTATCGCGTTATCAATGTGGATATGACCCCTGTTGTCACCGGCCGCCACCCCACGCGCTTCCGAGAGGCCGAGCAACGCGGCCGGGGCATCTCCCGTCCGATGCTCCGACTCACCCGCGTCGGCGCCGAGGTCGACGAGTCGTTCATGGAACGGCTCCGCGCCGCCCTGCTGGAGCGTGACGAACTCGGAGCCGACCTGGCCGGGGCGATGCGCCTTCCCCCCGGCGACCCCGGCCGTGTCACGCACCGCCAGGTGGCCGCCGCCCTCCGGGACGCGCCCCACCGGGGGGACGACCTGCCGCCCGCGCTCAGGCGGTTCATGGACGAACTCATCGAGGTGCCCGAATGGGTCGACTGGGATCGGGTCGAGCGGGGTGCCGTGGCCTTCCGCTACCTCGGCCGCAACGCGAACGACGTGCTTCTGGACCTGTCACTGATCGGTGGCTACCGTTTCGGCGGACCGGCCGACCTCCTCGTGCTCACCGAGGGACTCGGCGGCGACAACACGCTCAGGCGCCTCGCCGAGACCCAGAAGTGGACGCACGAGGTCACCCGGCCCGGCGGCATGCGGCCCGGTGCCGAAGGGTGGCGGCTGACCGTCCACGTGCGCGCGATGCACGCCCTGGTCAACTCCCGGTTCGAGCCGCGGTGGGACAGCGGGCGCTGGGGACTGCCGGTCAACCAGGCCGACCAGGCGGGAACGCTGGGCCTGTTCGACGCCACCGTGATCCTGGGCTGCCTCGCACTGGGGGTGCCCCTCAGCCGCCGGCAACGCGACGACCTCATGCACCTGTGGCGCTACGTCGGATGGCTGATGGGCGTCGCCCCCGACTTCCTCACGGACGAGGAGAACGTGCGGCACCGGATGAACTACCACATCCTGCTGTCCGCCGGGGGACAGTCCCAGGCGGGCCGGGACCTGGCCCGCGTGACCGTCGACGCCCAGCGCATGCGCGCCTTCGGCCACAGGAGCGCCCTGGTCGAGCGCCTGCACCAGCGCTATGAGCGCGCCCGCGTCCTGAGCATGCTCACCGCGTTCGTCGGTCTGTCCGGCATGCGTGACCTCGGACTGCCGGCCCGCCTGCCGTGGGCGCCCGTCCTCGCGATCGCGGGCAACACCTTCCGTTACCGCGTGCTCGGCGCCCTTCCCGGGGGACGCCGCCGCGTCGAGGAGTGGGGCGCCCGCGCCCAGGAACGCGTCCTCGCCTCCACCTTCCGCGACCAACCGGCCCAGGTGGGCGGGCTGCCCGAGGCTCACGGCGCCCGCCGCGCGTAGCGGCCTACCTCCCCCGCGCGGCCAGGGCCGGGCGGGCGCGGAACCCGAGTACGGCGACCGCCGCCAGGGCGAGCGGGACCAGCAGGTACCACCCGCAGAACGCCGTCGCCACCCCCGAGGAGATCGTCGCCGTGACGGCGAGCGCCCGCCTGCCCCCGGTGAGCGTCGGGACCGCCGCGGCGGTGCCCGCCGTCGTCACCGCGGCCAGGCACGCGGACGTGGCCCGCATCAACGGGTCCACGCCCAGCCCGGAGACCAGCGCCACCACCGCGACCCCGACCGTCAGCACCCCCAGCAGCCCCAGGCTCCGCCGTACCCCACCGGCCGGGTCGGCGAAACGGCGGGGCAGGGCGCCCTCGGCGGCCAGGGCGGCTCCGAGCCGGGCGGCCCCCGCGATGTAGGTGTTGACCGCCCCGAACGTCAGCAGCAGTGTGACCACACCGGTCACCGGGCGCGCCACGGGCCCGACGCCCATCTCCAGCAGGACGGTCAGCGGCACCGGGCTCCGTGTCGCGCCCGTGCCCGTCGCCACGAACGCGACCCCCAGGTACAGCACCGTGATCACGGCCAGCGTCGCCCCGGTCGCCCGGATGAGCCCGCGCCGCCGGTCGGCGAACTCACCGGACAGGTGGCTGGCCACCTCCCAGCCGACGAACGCGAACAGCAGCACCCCGGCCGCGTCGGCCACCCCGGCCAGGCCGTACGGGGCGAAAGGGGTGAAATGGGCGGTCGTCATCGAAGGGGCGGCCGCCGCGACGGCGACCACCAGCAGCCCGACGAGCGTCAGCACCATGACCAGCTGTAGCCGTCCCGAGACCCGCAGCCCCGCCGCGTTGGCCGCCAACGCCCCCGCGAGCAGTGCTCCCGCGACCACGCCCGCGAGGCCGGAGGCGCCCGTTCCGGTGACGTCGAGGCTCGCCGCCACGTACTGGCCGCCGATGAGCGCCCCGGCCAGTGTGCCCATGGGCACCGCGCCGTAGAACCACCAGCCGACCATCGCGGAAACCCGTGGTCCGAACACCGGCCTCACGAACGCCGAGACCCCGCCGCCCCCCGGGTTGCGGGTGCCCAGCGCCGCGAACGTGGCCGCGACCGGAACGCTCAACGCCAGCAACCCGACCCACGCCAGCACCGAGGCGGGGCCCGCCGAGACGGCCGCGAGGTGGGGGAGCACCAGCATCCCCGGCCCGAGAACCGCCCCGACCAGCAATGCCGTTCCCTGCCAGGCGCCCAGCTTGTGTCCCGTCATACCGTCAGAAACTAGTCATATGAACAGTGAGCCGATGGTGACACCGAACGTTCGGCCGGAAAACGCGCGACGATCCACGCATGGACGAACTTGATTCGGAGATAGTGCGCCTGCTCCAAACGGATGCGCGGCAGTCGAACAGGGAACTGGCCAGACAGCTCGGCGTCGCCCCCTCGACCTGTCTGGAACGGGTCCGCGCCCTCACCCGCCGGGGCGTCATCCGCGGCTATCACGCCGACATCGACCCGGCGGCGCTCAACCGGACCACCCAGGCGATGATCTCCGTCCGGGTGCGGCCCCTGAGCCGGGAGGTCATCGACACCTTCCAGCGCGCGGCGGCGGCGCTGCCCGAGGTGCTCAGCGTCTTCGTCGTGGCGGGGGACGAGGACTTCCTGCTCCACGTCGCCGTGCAGGACCTGGAGCACCTGCACGCCTTCCTGCTGGACCGCCTCAGCAAACGCCGGGAGATCGTCGGCTTCAAGACCTCGGTGATCTTCCAGCAGGTCCACACTCCGCCGACCCGTCTCGAATGACCCAGGTCAGCGGGCGCTCCACTTGACCTCGTAGGGCTGGAGGGTGACCTTCCTGCCGTCCACGGTCGCGTCGACCTCCTTCTCGGTGGTGTTGACCATCACCAGTTGCCGGGGCTGGGCCAGCACCCGGACGGCGGGGTCGGAGGAGGTGACGTCCTGGAGTCCGGCGTCGGCGGGGAACCATTCGGCGAAGTCGTTCACCAGCTTGCCGACGGGCAGCAGGGCACCGGTCTTCGGGTCCCACATGCAGCCGTCACAGGCGCCGCTCTTGGCCTGCGGGTTCCAGTACAGCGCGGTCGCCGCGCCGCTCCTGGCGAACTCGATCATCGAGGCCGCCTGTACGGCCAGCCGCTTGGGCAGGGGCCACGCGGTGCCGTCCTCGGGCACGAAGTACCACTCCGACCACCAGATCGGCGTGTCCCCGGCCTTCTTCCGCAGCCAGGAGGTGACCGCGCTGAACTTGCCCAGCGCGCCGAAGGCGTCGGGCATCATCTCGTGGGCGTCGGTCAGCGAGGCGCCGTCGACCACGACGAAGTCGGCGCCCCTCTTGTTCTTGAACCAGTAGTCGAAGGCGTCCAGGACGTTCTGGTTGACGACCCCCCACGGCCCCCGCAGCTCGGAGGAGCCCTCACGGTTGGTGTCGAACCCGATGTACGGCCCGCCGATCTTGGCGTCGGGCCTGACCTTCTTCACCGCGTCGTAGACCTTGTTGTACAGCTCGGTGTAGCCCTTGTAGTCGGCGGGCTTGGCGTGGTCCTTCCAGAACCCCTTGAGCTCGTTCCAGACCATGAAGTACTTGACGTCGCGGTACCTGGCGGCGACGGCCGCGGTCAGCTGGGCGAAGTCGTCGAAGTGCTCGGGGTAGGGGGCGTCCTCCAGGTGCTCCTCCCAGGCGGACTCCTCCGTCGGGCCCTGGGGGCCGCCCTTCATCCAGTCGGGCGCGCAGCAGAGCGTGATGACGGGGGTGCCGCCGGACTGCCGCATGAGGTTCATCCGGCTGTCGAGGTCCTCCCAGTAGAAGTCCCCCGGGTGGGGCTCGGGGTTGAGCGCGCCGAAGCCCATGATGTGCTGGTTCTGCAGGAGCGGCGTTGCGGAGAGCGCCCGGCTCACGTCCCGTTCGAACCGTTCGGTGATGTTGTTGGCGCTGACCCCGGTGTGGGTGAAGCCCCAGCGAGGCCATCCGGGGTCGACCGAGGGAGGCTCGGCGATCTTGACGGGTGAGGACTCGGGCGGGGCGCTGAACCGCTGCGCGTCGGGGGTCGCCCGGCCTTCCTCCCCGCCGGTCGAGCAGGCCGCCGCGACCAGCGTCACAGCGACGATCGCGGCGGCCGAGGCGATCGCCCGGCCGCGGAGACGCCACATCGATCCCGCGTTACCCGATGACACCTTGGTCTCCATCCGACACTCACTGTTCGCTTTGCCCAGAGCGTTCCATGGTCGTGGGTTAAGCGGAGAAAGCGGGAGATGGTTCACAGGCAAGCGTTATGCCGGTCCCGGTGATCGCCGCCGTGCTGTACGGCCTGACCTGGGGTAGGACCTCATGGATAACGTGAGGAGTGAGGAAAGTCACCGGACGCCGCCCTGGCTCACGAAACCCTTAGAAGAACCTGACGGAGGCGGGAGCGGCGTGCGCCTCCCCGGCCGAACACCGGCCGGGACGGCCTGGAGGCTCGTGGACGTTCGGTGACGGCGACGCCACGGTATCCGCCGACACCGACGAAATCAGGAAGCGGGCAGGGCGGGCCACCGCACGCTCAGGCCTTGGCGACCGACCGGCGTCAGGGGGCCCAGACGTAGGGGGTGGTCGTGGTGACGGCGTGGAAGCCGAGCCGGGCCAGGATCGGCCTGCTGTCGTCGGAGGCGTCGACCTGGAGATAACGCACCCCGCGTGAGGCCGCCCTGCGCGCCCGCTCGGCGACCAGCGCCCGGTAGATGCCCCTGCCGCGCCAGGGGGCCAGCGTCGAACCGCCCCAGAGCGAGGCGAACTCCGTGCCCGGCCGGTAGACCAGCCACGCCGCGGAGACCACCCGCCCGTCGGCCTCGGCGACCAGCACGGTCATGTCGGCAGGCGCGGTGGTCAGCCGAGCCGAGAGGTCGTCGACCAGCCACCCCATGTCGGCGTCCCACACCTCGGACTCCATCGCGGCGATGCGCCGCAGGTCGGCCAGGTCGTGGACCTCCCGCAGGACGACCCCGGCGGGCAGGACCGGCTCGGCCGCCGTCTCGGATACCAGGCCGATCATGACCGTCTCGGTCTCCTCGGCGTGGAAACCGGCCTTCACCAGCCGTTCCACGATGTCCTCGGGGTGGTCGTGCCCCCGGGTCTTCCACTCGACCGCCTCACCGCGCGCCGCGAAGTAGTCGCGCTGCCTGGCGATCAGTGTGTCCAGAGCCGCGCCCTCGATCCCCAGGTCACGGGGCCCGGTCACCAGCCCCCGGTGCTCGCCGACGACCCGCAGCACCGGACCGTCCTGCTCGTGGGAGACACCGGAAGGGGGTCTGAGGGGGACACCGCGCATCTGCTGGTCATAGACGTTCAAAAGGTCGCGGATCATACCCCGAGCGTACCGGTGGGGGGCTGAGCACACGCGGGGCCGGGGAAATCGTTCTCAGGAGGCGGGCGCGGGCGGGAGGGAACCCGGCGTGGCTTTGCGCGACGTTGCCCCCGAACCCCGGGCGCATCGGGCAGAGTAGGAAGGGGGCCGCGATCGAGGGAGAGAACATCGTGGTTCTGCCTGGCGGGGGTGGTCTCTGGTGGAGACGCGCCCGGTTTCCCGCCGTCGCTCTGTGGATCCTGATGACGTTGCTGAACGTCTACGAGTTCCTGATGACCTTCTGAGCGCCGCCGCCTCACGGGGCGGCGCTCAGAACTCCGGGAACCACGACGGGTCGCCCGGTCGTTGACGCGACGTCAGGTTGACCGCCTCCACCCCCCGGTCGGAGGCAGCCTCACAGGAGTGTGCGCACCATGGCAGTGACCGGCATCATCTCCGCAGTCATCGTCGGTCTTGTGATCGGAGTCCTCGGACGACTCGTCGTTCCCGGCCGTCAGAACATCCCGATCTGGCTCACCGTCGTGATCGGCGTCGTCGCCGCGCTGATCGGCACGGCGATCGCGACCGTGCTCGGCGTGGCCAGCACCCGCGGGGTCGACTGGATCGAGCTGATCATCCAGATCGCCCTGGCCGCCGTGGGCGTCGCCTTCGCCGCGGGTCAGTACGGCAGGCGCCGGTCGTAGCCGCCCCTTCCACGAGAACAGATGTGGCCCCCGCCCGTTTCAGGGCGGGGGCCACATCACGTTTCACCACCTGGACCCAAGACCGTCCGGCCGGGCGGATCCGAAGCGGGCGGGCCGAGACCGTACGGCGGGGCTGTTCGAGGTCGTACAGCCCGTCCAGGCCGGGCGGCGGTTCTACCAGTCGCCTTCGCCCTCGTCGTCGCCCTCGAAGATCTCCTCGACGACCTCGCCCGCGACGAAACCGCCGACCAGACCGGCCGCTCCGGCCGCCGCGACCGTGCCCCAGCCGGGACCCCCGTCGTGATGGCCGCCATGGTGACCGCCGTGGTGCTCCCCGTGGTGCCCGCCGTACCCCCCGTGGGCGTAGGGGTCGTGATGGCCGGAGAAACCACCGTGACCGCCATGGGACAGGGCGGCGAGCCAGTTGTTGATCTCACCGGCCCAGTCGCGGTGCGGCGCCCCGTGGTGGTCGCTCTGCCAGTGGGCGAAGGAGTCCCCACCGTGGCTGTGGCCGCCCGAACGCTTGTCGGCCTCAAGGATGAGGTCGAACCCGCCCGGGTTGGTGACGAAGGTCAGCTCGACCTCGTTGATCCGCCCCGAGTAGGCGGGCGGCGGATAGAACTCGATCTCCTGGTAGAACGGCAGCTGCTGGTGGACGCCACGGATGTGGCCCGTCTCCAGGTCGGCGCTCTTGAAGTGGAACCCGAGCTGGGAGAAGGCCCGCAGCACCGCCTCCTGGGAGGCCAGCGGCTCGATCACCAGCGGGTCCATGTCGCCCTTGTCGACCGCGGCGGCGATGGACAGCTCGGTGCGCACCCCCAGGGCCATGCCGTGCAGGTGCTGACCGCCGATCTCCGAGAGCGGAGACTCCCACGGGACGGCGATCTGGAAGGGGATCACCCTGTCCTGACCGGTGCGCAGGGAGAACGGCCCGGAGACCGAGACGTTGTGGAACTCCACCAGCCCCACGTACTCTCCGTCGCCGTGCTCGGACTCGGTCCTGGCGACCAGGCCGAGCGAGACGTACTCGATCTCGGCGTCGAAGTCACCACCCTTGATGTGCACCTCGCCGTGCAGCGTCCCACCGGGCTGCACACGCGGGGTGGCCAGAACCGTGTCCACCGAAGGGCCTCCGACGCCGAAGGCTCCCAGCATCCGTTTGAAGATCACGGCTTCCTCTCCTGCTACCGATGCCTGTGAGATGTGATCATTCGGCCAAACGGCCACGTCACCACCGGAGTTCCCGGAGACCGGATCAGGCCACCTCAGCCCACGGAGCCTCGGCCCGTCGCGCCTCGGAGTGGGGTCGGGCGGCGCCTCTCCCACGACTCTCGCGTTGGGTCCGGGCGCCTTCGCGGGTAGGAACCGTCTCACGTCGGCACGGCGATGGGGAGTTCGGGGATGGACGGCGTCGTGGGGGCGCGGAGCCGTACACGGGGACGGTCGTGAGGGGCGGGTTGCGGCGGGTCTCCGACCTGCTGTTCGTGCCCGGGGCGAACCGGCACGGCATCCTGCCCGCCCTGCTGGTGGTGCTGACCGTCACGACCGGACTCGTGGACGCGCTCAGCTTCCTCGGGCTGAGCCGGGTCTTCGTCGCCAACATGACCGGCAACGTGGCCTTCCTCGGTTTCGCCCTGGCCGGTGACCCGCAGCTGTCGGTCTGGGCGCCGCCCCTGGCCGTGGCGGTCTTCACCGCCGGGGCCTGGAGCACCGGCCGTCTGGCCCGGTGGATGCCGCAGGCGCGGCGGGAGTTCACGGTCCTCACGGCCGTGCACGCCCTCCTGGTCGCGGTGGCCCTCGTGGTCGCCCTGCTGGCGGGCCACCGTACGGCCGGCGTCCGGGCTGCGCTGATCGCCCTGCTGGGGTACGGCATGGGCCTGCAGAACGCCGCGGCACGCCGCCTCGCGGTGCCCGACCTGGTCACCATCACCGTCCTGACCAGCACTCTCACCCTCCTGGCCGCCGACCCACCGGAGCGGGCCGGGCTACGCCGTTCGGTCTCGATAACCGCCCTGTTCACCGGCGCCCTGACCGGCGCGATCCTGTTCCTGAACCTCGGCGCGGTCCCGGTCCTGGCCGTCGCCCTGGCCCTTCTCACCGCCGTGACCCTCGCTTCCCGCTCCCGTCCCCGGTAGACCGGCCACTGGACGTTCCCAGGGCACGGGCCGCTCAGCCGTACCGGGTTCAGGTGTGGTTCGGGTCGTCGGCCACGCCGACGTGTGCGCCAACGTCGTCGGCGCGGGCCGTCTCCAGCACCGCGGCCGCCCTCGAACAGCTCACCCGCAGCTGGGCCCTGGAACTGGCCGGCGACGGCGTCCGCGTCAACGCCCTGGCCCCCGGCCCCACGGAAAGCCAGGCCCTGGCCGCCGCCGGCCTGCCCGAGACCGTCGTCGAGCAGATCAAGCAGGACGAGGCCGCTCGCATCCCGCTCGGCCGTCGCGGCGAACCAGAGGAGGTCGCCACCTGGATCCTGCGTCTGGCCGACCCCGCCACGACCTGGCTGACCGGCCAGGTCCTCACCGTCGACGGCGGCCTGGACCTCGTCTAGCGGGCGGGGCTCCCGCCCGCTTCACGTGGTCGATCGTGAGGGCGGATCCGGTTCAGGTGGGCAGGGACGCGGTGACGGCCATCGTGGTGTAGGTCATGGTGAAACCACCTCCGATGTCGTCGATGGCGGCTCCGACGTCCTGAAGTATCTCGGCCAGCTTGTCCGGGGGGAGCCGGGTGAGCACGCCGGTGGTGGGGAGCAGGTCGAGCCAGTCGGCGCGGCTGTAGTACCGCTCCCAGTCGAACCGCAGGTGTTCCGGCTCGCCGAACACGGTCGCCTCCCTGATGCCGTCGGCGAACGTCGTGAACATCGTCCGGTAGACGTCCCCGGCCGGTTTCGGTGATGCGGCGCCGAGTGGCGAGTCGGGCACCGCCTTCCCGAAGGCCGTGGCGAACGCATCGGCGACGGGGGGTGGCGCGTCGTAGGCGTGGGCGAACACCGCGAGCAGGCCACCGGGGCGCAGCACCCGCGCCGCCTTGGCCGCGCCCACGGCCGGGTCGACCCAGTGCCAGGACTGCCCGGCGACGACCGCGTCGAAGGTACGGCCCGCCGCGTCCCAGTCCTCGAAGGTCGCGACCTCGACCTCGACCCCGGTACGGCGGGCGAACTCGGCCATCCGCGCGTCCGGCTCGACCCCCAGCACCTCGCATCCGGCCGCCAGGAACTGGCGGGCCTCTATGCCGGTGCCGCAGCCGACGTCGAGGACGCCGAGACCGGGACTGTCGGCGATGATCCGCCGCACCAGGGCGTCGGGGTAAGGGGGCCGGGCGCGGTCGTAGCGTTCGGCGTCGACTCCGAACGACTCGGCCATCTGCCTGGCCTTATGGGCTTCGTTCCGCTGGGGCTCCGGTTGCTCTCGCATTAGAGTGGGCATGTGCCCACCATAGTGGGCACATGCCCACTCGACAATCGGGTTACGGTTCGCGGTAAGCGAAGAAGGGTTCGAGGAGAAGGAGGGGCCGGAGATGCCGACCGGGGTGGCCCTTCGGGACGTACGGCAGCAGCTGTTCGACGCCGCCGAGCGAGTCCTGCTCCAGGACGGGGCGAACGGCCTGACCAGCCGGGCCGTCACAACGGAGGCGGGTGTCGCCAAGGGGGTCCTGCACCGGCACTTCGAGGACTTCGACGCCTTCCTCGCCGACCTCGTGCGAGACCGCATCGCCCGGCTTGAGGGCCAGGCCGCGACCCTGCGTGGCTCGGCGGGGACCGGAGACGTCGCGGGCAACCTGACCGGGGCGTTGGTCGACCTGTTCGACCCGGTCGCCGTGGGGATCGTCGGGCTCATCATCTTCCGGGACGAACTACGCGCCCGGCTGCGTCAGGGCCGACCGGCTCCCGGCATCCCGGTCCTGACGGACGCCGCGACCATGGTCGCCGGCTACCTGAGGGAGGAGCGCGAGATGGGCCGCATCGCGGTGGACGCCGACGCGGACGCACTCGCACTCTCCCTGATCGGCGCCGGCCACCTGCTGTTCGCCGACCGGGGGAGAACCGCCCCGGGACCCGGCGAAGTCGGCAGGGTCGTGAACGCCGTCCTCGCCGACGTCATACAGAGACGCCTGCTGTGAACCGGTGACCGGCGTTCACCTGGTTCATGGGCGTCGTCCCCAAACCGGGGGTCAGAAGTCGAACTCGCCGTTCTTGGCGCCGTCGATGAAGGCGTCCCAGACTGCGGCGCGTACGACGTAGGGGGCCTGGTCGGGGGCCTCGGTGTCGCGGATGGCGACGCGGCCCCCGGAGAGCGGGGCGACCTCAAGACAGTTGCCGCCATTGGAGCCGCTCTTGGTGGCCTTGCGCCACGGGGCGTTTCTCAGCTCTTCGCTCAGGTTCATTCTCAGGAACCTCCTCTGACCTCGGAGCGGCTCGCTGCTGAGGTGTTCTCGCATGGTCGTGGTGTGTTCTTCATCCTGAAGTCGTGGCTCAGAGCGGTCAACAGGCCGTGGAGGACGCGCGAGCGGGCCGCCGGGCGTTTCAACTCGGCTCGAACGGTCCTGCGCCGACCGTCGCGGGGCACCTGGCGGGGAGGTGAAAAGGCTCGTCGTTCCGTGAAAACACAGCAGCCCCCTCCGCGGGCATCCGGAGGGGGCTGCTGTGTTTTCATGGGTCCCGGTCGCACCGATCACGTGGTCACACGGTCACACCGATCCTGTGAGCACGCCGGTCGCACCGAGCACCGGTCGAACGGTCACGCGGGTACGGCGGGGCGGTAGACGCACACCTGCGCTCCCGTGGTGGCGGTGACCAGGGAGACCAGGTCGAACGTGTGCAGCGCGCCGTCGCCGGGGAAGATCGACTTGCCGCCGCCGAGGATCACCGGCATGACGACGAGTCTGAGCTCGTCGACCAGGCCCTCACCGATGAGGGTGCGCGCCAGCGTGGGGCTGCCCATGACCAGCAGGTCGCCCCCGTCCTGCTCACGCAGCTTCCGGATGTGGGCCACGGCCTCCTCGCCAGGCAGAAGGCTGGTGTTCTCCCAGGTCAGCTCGTCGTCGCGGAGGGTGCGCGAGACCACGTACTTCTGGATGGAGTTCATCCGGTCGGCGAACGGGTCGCCGCCGCGCTCCGGCCAGGCCGCGGCCATCGTCTGCCAGGTGCGGCGCCCGAACAGCAGCGCCTGCGCCGCGGACAGCCCTTCGTCGAAGAAGCCGCCGACGACCTTGGGGTCGAAGAACGGGTGTGACCAGCCGCCGTGGGTGAAGCCACCGTCGGTGTCCTCCTGGGGGCCGCCCGGTGCCTGCACGACGCCGTCCAGGCTCATGAACTCGCTGATCACGATGCGCATGGGTCTCGCTCCTTCGATGTGCTCTCGTCCCGCCACAGGCTATTGCCGACGATTTCAACTGTCAAGACAACTCAATTTGTCGGCACCGAGTGGCCACCGCAATCTAGGTTGTATTCCTAACTAGGTTGCTCTACCGTTTAGATAGCGAAGCACTTAGCGGAGGTTTCCCCCATGTCGTTCACTCCCCTGGCCCTTGCACTGTCGGTCGTGCTGATCGTTCATCTGGTCGTCGTCAGCCCCTTGATGGGCAAGCGCACCTACGACCGGCTCGGCCGTACCCGTGACCAGGACCCCGGCGTCTACCGCAGGATGCTCACGATCTGGAGCGCCGAACTGTGGGTGCTGGCCGCCATGGCGTTGGTGATCGTCGCGATCGAGCCGAACCTCGACCTGGCGGACATCGGGCTGGTGATCAACAGGCCCGCGGCCGACACCCTGGGGATGGTCGTCGGTGCCGTGTTCATGATGGCGGTCGTCTTGTTCGCCCGCGGGTGGGCCGCTGCCAGGGCGGACAAGACGTCCAAGACGACTCGGGCCGCCCTCCAGCAGAAGGCCGTCAGCCACCTGCTGCCGCGTACGAGGACCGAACGCTGGTACGCCGCGGGACTCTCGGTGACCGCGGGCATCACCGAGGAGATCGTCTTCCGGGGGCTGCTCATCGCCGTCGGTACGGAGGCCTTCGGCCTCAGCCGGGAGGTCGCGGCGGGGCTCGCGCTCGCGGTGTTCGTCGCGGGCCACGTCTACCAGGGCTGGCTCGGCATGATCCCGGTCGCCGCGGCCGGTCTCGGCCTGACCTTCGTCTACTTCAGGACCGGAGACCTGCTCCTGCCGATCGTGGTCCACGCGATGATCGACCTGGTCGCCCTCGCGTTCGCCAAGCGGCAGCGGACCGAACTGGTCAGGGAAGCGGCATAGGTAGGATCGCCAACATGACGAACGACCGGCGTGCGAGCTGGCTCAAGGGCGTTCTCGACCTGCTGGTCCTGGCCAGCCTGACGGCCGGGGAGAACTACGGCTACGAGATCGCCAAGGACCTGGCCGAGTCGGGCCTGGGTCAGATCAAGGGCGGCACCCTCTACCCGGTGCTCAACCGGCTTGAGGAGGCGGGGCTGGTCACCGCCGAGTTCCGGGTCACCGAGCGCGGGCCGGGGCGCCGCTACTACCGGCTCACCGACCAGGGCAGGCGGACGCTCGCCGAGCAGAGCGGTCTCTGGCTGAGCTTCGACGAGTCCGTGCGCGCCGTACTCGGCAGGGGCGGTACGGAGAAGGTGTCACGATGAACGGTTACTTCGAGCGGCTCACCGCCGCGATGACCGAGGCGGGCATGCCCGCGGACCGGGTCGAGGCGACCGTCGCCGACCTTCGGGCCTACCTCGCCGAGAGCGGCGGCGACCCCGAGGAGGAGTTCGGCCCGGCGGACGAGCTGGCCGCCGAACTGACCGGCGCCTCGGCCCCGCCCGTCGAGGGCGCCCAGACCTGGCGCTGGACCGCCGACCTGTTCCACGACGTCAAGATGCTCAACGAGTACGGCGCGCAGGGCTGGGAGGTCGAGAAGGTCGACGTCAAGGGCATGTTCGTCAGTGCCCGCGACCCCGAGCACCCCCAGCAGTGGGAGTACCGCAGGGAGACGCGCCGCCCCGGCGTCGTCGAGTCGCTCGCCCCCGACGGCTGGGAGCCGTGCGGCACCTGGGTGTGGTTCGAGTACTTCAAGCGTCCCAGGGCCGCCAGCCTGGGACCGGCCGCCGAGCTGAACGCCCCGCCGCGGGGGCCGGGGCGGGGCTTCTTCCTCAGCCCGAAGTTCTACGCCCTGGTCGCCGTCCTCCTGGCGGCCGAGGTCGTGTTCACGGTGCTGTTGCTGGTCGTCGGCAAGACTGAGATCGGGGAGTTCGACGGCCTCGACACCCTGTTCGGCCTGCTCACCGGCGTGACCCTGGGGGCGGCGGCCATGGTGGCGGTGCTGTGGCTGTTCAGCAGGCTACGCGGCGGGGGCCGTGACGACCACGACCACGACGGCGGGAGCCGGCGGGCACCGTAGGAGGGGTCACGCGGCGGGGGCCGGGACCACTGCGCGGACCAGGCGGCAGTTCTCCGGGGGCAGCAGCCTCTCGTTGCTCAGCCAGCTCTCCGGATCGGCGGCCTCCCGCTGACCGACGTGCTCGGCGACCGTCAGGCCGTGCTCCGCGAGCGTGGCGGACAGCTCCTCGGGGGTGAAGAAGCTCAGCCAGGGCTCGCCGCGCTCCGCCGCCGCGGCCATGGCCATCTGGCCGAAGGCGGTCGCGGTCTCGTCGCACAGGGCGGGCGGCAGGGCGTACTCCATGACCAGTTCGCTGCCGGGAGCCAGCCGGCCGACCGCCGTGAGCGTGGTGCCGATGGCCTGGGCGGTGAGGTACATGCTGACGCCGAGCCAGCTGACCAGGGCGGGTTCCGCCGGGTCGAACCCCTGGGCGACGAGCCGCTCGACGAGGTCGTCGGCCTCGAAGTCGGTCTCCACGAAGACCGGTCCGTCCTGCGGGGCGACGCCCGCCGCCGTGAGCAGGCCGCGCTTCCAGCGCTGGGTGGCGGGGTGGTCGACCTCGAAGACCGTCACCTCGCGGGCCAGGGGTGAACGGTTGGCGAAGGTGTCCAGACCCGCGCCGAGGATCACGTACTGCTTCAGCCCGAACCCGGCCAGTTCCGCCAGCCGAAGCTCGGTGTATCGACTACGGGTGGTGACCTGCGCGCGGACGCCGGACAGGATGAGGTGCTCTCCGTAGGCGCGGTGGTAGCCGATCAGCTCCTCGGCCCGGTCGCCCAGCAGGGCCTCCGCGAGGGTGTCCTCGAAAATGAAGGGTGCTCGGTCGACCACCAGATGGGCGGCGCGGGCCGCCGCCGCCATGAGCGCGGTCTGGCTGTACTCGTCGTTCATCGGCTGTTTCCTTTCGCGGTTTCCAAGCCGTTGAACGACGATGCTAGGGGCGTGCTCGGGTGATTGTTTCCATCATATCAGTTGAAAATTAATTTAACGTAACGGCCGGATGATGATACGGGCTCACCGTGTTTTCTCCGCAGGCCGGCGCCCCGTGGGAGGGCGCCCCTCCGCGCGCCGGGCGTGTCGTCCTCGCCGGGGCCTCCCGCGCACGAAAAACGGGGCCGCCCGGTTGGGCGGCCCCGCGGGGGGCTTGCCGTACGGCTGTGACCTCTAGGTGTTCTTCGAGGTCACAGCCATGTTGTCAAGGCTTAGAGGAAGTAGTAGACGTCGACTCTGCCGTCGGAACGGTTGGCGAAGACGGCTTCGCCGGCCTGCTGAGCCGGGGCCCTGTTGACGAACGCGACCGCCGCCGCAGGGTTCGCCTGGATGATGTGCCGCCAGATCTTCGGGGCTGCTGCGAGGGCTTCCTTGCTGGCGACCTCGGAGTCACTCATTTTGTTCTGCCTTTCTGCCGATAGGCGGTCGTGGAGAGGTGTTGCAGCTCATGTATCGCACGACAAGAAAGGTGATGTGTATGGCCCCAGGGTATGTATTGCATTTCTTTTCGGCTGGTTCGCCGATTGTCAGAAAGGGCGAATTCTTTTATGTGCGCCTTTGTGTGGAAATGGAACGCCGGTCGTTTGTTGTCATTGGCGGTATATGTGAACTTGGTGATGTGTGACATGGCATTGATATGGGGGCAGAAGAATGGCTACCAAGAGTAATCGATTATTAACCCTGAGTCGTGAAATGGCTCGCGGACCGAAAGCCCCGGGGCGACGGCCCCGGGGCGGGGGTCTCAGTCCTCGTGGACCGTGATCGTCGAGGTCGGGCAGACCGCGGCGGCCTCACGGACCGCCCTGTGCAGCTCCTCGGCGGGAGCGGGTTCGAGCAGCACGACGATGCCGTCCTCCTCGCGCTGGTCGAAGACCTCGGGCACGGTCAGCACGCACTGCCCGGCGCCGCAGCACCTCGTCTGGTCAACGCTCACTCTCAAGCCCATGCCGACTCCTCCTTCGCCGTCGTGGACGTCGCCGTCGTGAATGTCGCCGTCACGGGCGTCGACGCCATGAGCGTCACTGTCACGACCTTCACCACCGGACCGGCAGCTCGCTCAGCCCGCCGACGGCCAGTCCCTCGACCCGCCGCAGCTCCTCCTGGGGTACGGCCAGCTCCAGGGTGGGCAGCTTGCGCAGCAGTACCTCAAGGACCACCTGGAGTTCGGTACGGGCGAGGGCCTGGCCGAGGCAGGAGTGGATCCCGGAGCCGAAGGCCAGGTGCGGGTTGGGGGAGCGGGTCATGTCCATCTCGGCCGCCGCGTCGAAGACGCCCTCGTCCCGATTGGCCGAGGCCATGCTGCAGATCACGGTGGTGCCCCGGGGCAGTGCCGTACCGCTGACCTCGATCTCCTCGTGCAGATAACGCGGCAGACCGATGCCCGCGTTGGCGTCGAGGCGCAGCGCCTCCTCGACCGCGGTGCGCACCAGCGAGGGGTCGGCCAGCAGTCGCTCCCACCGGCTCCGGTCGCTCAGCAGCATGGCGACCATCTTGCCGATCATGTTGGCGGTGGTCTCGTGCCCGGCGACCAGCAGTCCCATGCCGGTGACCACGATCTGGAGGTCGGACAGGCCGCCCTCCTCGGGAGGGCCGACCGCGATCAGCTCGCTGAGCAGGTCGTCGCCCGGCTCGGCGCGCTTGGCGGTGACGTGCTCCGACATGTACTGGAAGAACTCAAGCTGGGAGGCCTCGGTCTCCGCCTTGGTGTAGCGGGTGAGGTTGAGCAGCGCGTCCGACCAGTGGGAGAAGCGGTCCCGGTCCTCGGCGGGCACGCCGAGCATGTCGCAGATCACGTAGACGGGCAGCGGGAAGCCCAGAGCGGCCCGCAGGTCGCCGGGGGCGCCGCCGGCGACCATGTCGTCGACGAGCCGTTCGGCGATCTCCGTCATCTTGGGCCGCAGCGCGATCATCCGTTTGGCGGTGAACCACTTGGCGACCAGGCGTCGCCAGTGCTGGTGGCCCTCGCCCGTGTCGGGGACGATCTGCGACATCTCCCCGCTGAACACCCCGTCGCCCTCCGCCGAGAGCCGGGCCGCGTCGGGCGCGTCGAGTCGGCGGGTGAAGCGGGGGTCGGCCAGCACCCGCTTGACGTCGTCGTACTTGGTGAGCAGTGTGGCCTGGTCGCCACTGGGCAGCCTGACATGGGCCACGGGACACTGCTCACGCAACCGCTCCCACTCGGCGGGCGGCTCGAGCGCCGTCTCACCGGGGAACGGGTAGTTCAGAAGCTGCTCGTCGGTAGTCACGCGGGCCTCTCCTCCGAACGGAACGGTCGATGGGGGCGCTCGCCTCGGGCGACGATGCCTGATCTTCCTCCCGTACGCCCCCTGTCATCGAACTTAACCTACATATGGAGGAAAACCTACATGTGTAGGTAGAAGGTAGATTTATCCCGTGACCACGAACAGAGACGGCAGAGCTCCCCTGGGTGATCGGCGGGTGCGCCGTACGCAGAAGGCGTTGCAGGCCGCGCTGATCGAGCTCGTCGAGGAGCGGGACCTGTCCCGTCTCAGTGTCGCCGACGTCGCGGGACGGGCGGGGGTGAGTCGTTCCACCTTCTACGACCACTACCGGGACGTCCACGAGCTGGCCGAGGCCGCCTGCACCGTGATGATCGACGAGCTGATCGGGGCCGTGCCCGGTCCTGGCTCGGTCTCGGCGGACCCGGCGCGGGACGCCCCCCAGAAGTTGCTGGCCTTCTTCACCACGCTGGCCGAGCACGCCGGACTCTACCGTGCCCTGCTCGGGCCGAGCGGGAGCGCGCGGGTGATCGACCACATCCGCCGCCGTGCCACCGCGGCGGGGTACGCCGGGGCACGTCAGGCCAGGGGCAGGGCCACGGTGGAAGGCGCAGGGGAAGCCGCGGCGGAAGGCACGGTGGAAGGCACGGTGGAAGGCGCGGGGGAGGCCGTACGGCAGGGTGACGGCGACCCGCACGACGTGCCCGCGGCCTTCGCCGCCGGGGCGCTGGTCGGAGTGGCCGCGGACTGGCTGCAGCGCGGCTGCCCGCGCACACCCGCCGAGATGGCCGACCTGACCTGGCCGCTGTTCACCGCCCTCTACCGCCGGGGCTGAGCCCGTCAGGGCTGGGTGAGCAGTCGTGACCGGGTGCGGGCGGGGGCCGTACCGGGCAGGGTGTCCAGGACGTCGGCGAGGGAGACCCCGGCGAGGCTGCTCCGCCACGCCTCGTGCGCCTCGGCCATCTTCCTGGCCAGCACGCAGGTGTCCTGACACTGCTCGGGGGGCAGCGCCCCGCGCCCCTGCATGCGGATCTCCCGGCACTCGTACGGCGAGGCCGTCCCGCCGACCGCCTCGACGATCTGCAGGAGCGTCACCTCCGAGGCGGGCCGCGCGAGCCTGAACCCGCCCCGCGGACCCGTCGTCGCGGCCAGTACCCCCGCCTTGACGAGCAGCTGCAGCTGCTTGGCGAGATAGGGCGCGGGCAGGTCGTAGTACTGAGCGAGCTGCGCCGCCGACGCGATCTCCCCGGGGAGGAGCTGCGCCAGTGACGCGGCGCAGTGCAGGACCCATTCGGTGCTCACGGGCAACTTCATGCCATGAGTCTATCTAAGACATTGCGGATCTTTTTAGTCCGAGATAGCGTACGGATGACATCACGGGAGGAAAGGTCATCATGCGGATCGCAGTCGCCGGTGCCACCGGCAACATCGGAGCCCTCACCGTCGCCGCCCTCGAAGGGCAGGGGCACGAGGTCGTACGTGTCAGCCGTTCGCTCGGCGTCGACCTGACGACCGGCGAGGGGCTCGACGCGGCCCTGACCGGGGTGGACGCCGTCGTCGACGTCACCAACGGGGGCGAAGGAGACCGGGCGGAGGCGATCGCCTACTTCGGCGCCACGACGCGCAACCTGCTGGCGGCCGAGGAGCGGGCGGGCGTCCGGCACCACGTGCTGCTGTCGATCGTCGGCATCCACAAGATCGAGGGCAACGCCCACTACGCGGGCAAGCGGGAGCAGGAACGGCTCGTGTCCGAGGGGCCGGTGCCGTGGACGATCGTGCCCGCCACGCAGTTCCACGACTTCGCCGCCATGGTGGCGAGCTGGACCGAGCGGGACGGCGTCGCCACCGTCGCGCCGCTGTTGGTGCGGCCGATCGCGCCCGCCGACGTGGCCGCCGTCCTCGCCGAGGTCGTCACGGGTGAACCCCAGGGTCGTCATCCCGACGTGGCCGGGCCGTACACGGAGGACCTGGTGGACATGGCCAGGCGGACCAACGAGGTGCTCGGCCGTAAGGTGCGGCTGGTGCCGACGTGGGCGGAGCTGTTCGGCGTCGAGATGGCCGGCGAGGTGCTGCTGCCCGGCGAGGGCGCCCGCATCGCGCCGACCACCTTCGAGGAGTGGCTCGGGCGTCTAT
Organism: Streptosporangium sp. NPDC001559; assembly: GCF_042893955.1. NCBI lineage: Bacteria > Bacillati > Actinomycetota > Actinomycetes > Streptosporangiales > Streptosporangiaceae > Streptosporangium > Streptosporangium sp. NPDC001559. The sequence continues at coordinate 211,046 of NZ_JBIAVG010000004.1, read as the reverse complement.
CGGAGGATCACGGGAAGAGGTAGGCGATGTCGGCCCGGTCGTTGCCCGAGCCGAGGGCGTCCGCCTTGTACCACGCGCGGGAGCGGTTCAGGGTCGTCGCGTCGTCGTAGATCGCCCCGCCCGCGCGGTCGGACTGGTTGTTCTCCAGGGCGCTGGTGATGTCCTGCCAGCCGAAGTCGGCCAGCTGGTGGAAGCCGTACTCGTAGAAGGCGATCATGGCTCCGCCCTCGCGGTCCCACAGGGCGTGCTGGTACAGGCAGTAGTCGCCGTAGCCGCAGGCGATCCTGGCGTAGGCGGTGCGCGCGGTGGCCTTCACCGGGGTGGGGAAGGTCATGACGGCGCCCTTGTCGCTCCAGACGATCTGGTTGGCGCCCTTGCGCTGCCCGCCGTACCTGGCGATGTGCTTCTCGATCTTTCCGGTCAGGTCGGCGTCGTCGACCGAGGTGAAGTTCGTCTCCTCGGCCCGTGCGGCGGAGACGGAGGTGGTCGGGGAGGGGTCCGGTGTCGGGACGGCGGCACCGGCGGGCGCCTGGGCCGTGACGGTGAGCGCGACCGCCGCGGCGGTGAGCGAGACGGTGAGCGACAAGGCTCCTCTGGCCTTCATGTGTCCCCCTTTTGTCGGTGAGTTTTCCCCAGGGCGATTGTGCGCCGCGTACAGGAGGAACCGACAGCTGGGAACGCGCCAAAAAGCACGGATTCCCTGCCACCGTCGCGCTCATCGACGGCCTTCATTGTCAGGAGTGCTTTACCGGAGTCCTTGCAGGGTCGTCAGGGCGACGTTACAATCCGAATCTATTAGGAAAGTTTCCTAATGGAAAAACGGTGAAGAGGTGTTCACCTGCCTCTTCGCGCTTAACGGGTCGCTTCGGCGTCCGCGCTGAACGTGACCCTGTCCCGTTACACATGCCGGCCAGGCAGTGCCGACGTGAAATCTCGGTACGGCCCGCCCGGTGAAAGACGCACTCCGGCCCACGGCCGTCCCCACCTTGCGGGACAGCGGCGGGCATGCCAGAACACCCCCCATCCTCTGGAAGTGTGACGTGAGATTTCGTGTCCTCATCCTCGCGCTCTTAGCCGCCGGCATGACGGGCCTGGGCGCCCCCGCGCTGGCCGACGCCGGCGCGGTACAGGCGAGTGTCCAGGCCGTCGCCGCGGCCTGGGCTCCCTACACCTCCTACACGGCGGGCACCGTCGTCACCCACAACGGCGTCGACTACCAGTGCCTTCAGAGCCACACCTCGCTGCCCGGCTGGGAGCCCGACCGGGTTCCGGCCCTGTGGAAGGTCAGCACGGGCGGTCCCAATGACCCGACGCCCCCCTCGGTCCCCGGCAACGTGCGCGTCACCGGCACCAGCTCCAGCAGCATCTCGCTGGCCTGGGACGCCTCCACCGACAACGTCGGTGTGACCGGCTACGAGGTCTACCGCGGCACGACCCTGGTGACCACCGCCACCGGCACCAGCTACACCGACTCGGGTCTGGCCGCCTCGACCAGCTACACCTACACCGTGCGCGCCCGTGACGCCGCGGGCAACCGTTCCGAGGCCAGCACCGCGGTCACCGGGACCACGCAGGGCGACAACGGCGCCCCCGGTCAGCCCGGTACGGTCTCGGTGACTCCGACCGCGACCAGCATCACCCTGACCTGGGTTGCCTCCAGCGGCACCGTGACCGGCTACCGCGTCTACGAGGGCGCCACGCAGAAGGCGCAGGTCACCGGGACCACCGCGACCATCTCGGGCCTCGACGCCTGCCGGGCGTACAACTACACGATCAAGGCCTACAACGCCAACGGCGAGTCGGCGGGCCGCGACGTGAGCGCCAGCACCTCCGGCTGCCCCCAGTCGCCCAGGCTGCCCGGCGCCCCGTACCTGTACATGGGCTGGGGCAACCCCCCCAACCCGGGCACGGTGATGGACGCGACCGGCGTCAAGGCCTTCACGATGGCCTTCATCCTGGCCCAGAACGGCTGTAACCCGGCGTGGGACGGCCAGCGTCCGCTGACCGGCGGCTCCGACCAGACCGCGATCAACACGATCAAGTCCAAGGGCGGCAGCGTCGAGATCTCCTTCGGCGGCTGGAGCGGCAACAAGCTCGGCCCGAACTGCTCCACCCCCGAGGCCTTCGCCGGCGCCGTGCAGAAGGTCATCACCGCGCTCGGCCCGGCCGTGGTCGACTTCGACATCGAGAACACCGACGAGTTCGAGAACTACACCGTCCAGGACCGCATCCTCAACGGCCTGAAGATCGTCCGGCAGAACAACCCGAACGTGAAGATCGTCGTCACCATCCCGACGTTCAAGACGGCCCTGAGCGCCGCGGGCGTCCGGCTGGTCAACCGTGCCAAGGAACTGGGCGCGCCGATCGACAACTACACGATCATGCCGTTCAACTTCAGCGGCACCGAGATGTACCAGGACACGGTCAACGCCTCCGAGGGGCTGAAGAGCTCGCTGAAGAGCGCGTTCGGCTGGAGCGACTCCGAGGCCTACGCGCACATGGGCATCTCCGGCATGAACGGTAAGTCCGACAACAACGAGACGACCAGCCCGGCCCAGTGGACCAAGATCCGCGACTGGGCCATCTCCAAGGGCCTGACCAGGTTCTCCTTCTGGGCGGTCAACCGTGACCGGGTCAACGGCGGCGGCGTTCCGCAGGCCGAGTGGGAGTTCACCAAGATCACCGCGGGTTTCTGACCTTCGGCAATGATCTGACCTGAAGATCGGAAAGGGGACGGGGCGCCACCCGTCCCCTTTTCTTTTGCTTATTCACGATTTTTCGGGATGTGTCCGGGAGTTCCGCCGGTCGTTTCTCCGAAGGACCTTTCGGCCGTTCCTCCGAACGTCCTGAACGTCCCCTCGCACGCTCCCTGGGACCGTCCTGAACGCCCCCTCATCCGACCCCCGGGACGTTTCTCACGCGGCTCCCGGACGTCCTGGACGGCCGAGGGACGTTCAGGGCACGTCCGGGACGTCTCCCCGGGCGTTCTCCCGGAAGCGGAAGGCGGCGCGGTAGGCGCTGGGGCTGACCCCGGCCCGTTGGGCGAAGCGGGCGCGGAAGGACGCGGGCGAGCCGAAGCCGCAACGCTCGGCGACCCGCTCGACCGGCAGGTTCGTGCTCTCCAGCAGTTCCCGCGCCCGGTCGACCCGGGCCCGCAGCAGCCACCGCAGCGGCGTCGTCCCCACCTGGTCCTGGAAGCGGCGGTTGAGGTTGCGGACGCTGGTGTTCGCCTGGCGGGCGATGTCGGCGAGCGTCAGCGGCAGGTGCATGTGCTCGCGCGCCCAGCGCAGCGTCGGCCCCAGATCGGCCCCGCCGGGTGCGGGCGACGGGTGGCGGACGAACTGGGCCTGCCCGCCCTCGCGCTCCGGGGCCATCACGACGCCCCTGGCGACGTTCGCGGCGACCGCGGGCCCGTGGTCGTTCAGCACCACGTGCACGCACAGGTCGAGTCCGGCCGCGACACCCGCCGAGGTGAGGATCTGCCCGGTGTCGACGTACAGGGCCTTCGCCTCGACCTCGACCAGCGGGTAGGCGCGGGCCAGCTCCCCGGTCATCCGCCAGTGTGTGGTGGCCCTGCGCCCGTCGAGCAGCCCGGCGGCGGCGAGCACGAACGCGCCGGTGCAGATGGACAGGACACGGGCACCACGCCGCGCCGCCGTACGGAGGACGTCGAGCACCTCGGGCGTCACCTCGGGCGCGCCCCGCGTCAGGCCGGGAACCACGACGGTGTCGGCGGAGGCGGCGTCCGCGAGCGGGTGCCCCGGGCTGAGCCGGAAACACGCGACGCCCACGGCGGTGGCCGTCACCTCGCCGGGGCCGCAGACCAGGACCCGGTAGAGCGGCGTCCCGCCGGGCGAGTACGCGCTGGCGAACACCTGGCAGGGCACACCCAGGTCGAACGCCACGACCCCGGGCAGCGCCAGCACGGCGACGGTGTGCGCAGCGCCGGACGCGCCACCGGACACGGCGGTGGACACGGCGTCGGGCACAGGAGTGGACACGGTGCCGGACACGCCGAGGGGCACGGGGGTGGACACGGCCAGAACCTAGCGCACCACGGCACTCACGCCACTGGTCCGCCCCGGCCGCCGACCGCAGACTCATGGCTCATGGAACGCAGAACCCTTCTCCAGAGCGCCGCCGCCGTCACCACCGGCGCGCTCCTGCCGACTGCGGTGAGCACCGGTACGGCCTCAGGAACGACCACGGCGACGACCACGGGCGCGGCCGGGACCACGACGTCGGGGTCGCCCCTGCGGCGGGTGCACATCGTCCTCTTCGACGGCGTCGAGGAGCTGGACTTCGCCGCCCCGCTGGAGACGCTGGACATCGCGAGCAAGTTCGGCGCGCCCATCGAGACGACGCTCGTCACCTGCGACGGACCGAGAACGATCGTCGCGAGCTGCGGCAGCAGGATCCAGGTCACCGCCCCCTGGCAGCCGGAGAACGCGGACGTGATCCTGGTGCCGGGCGGCTACGCGCGTGACCCCGACCGGCCGGGCGTGGCCAGGGAGATCAAGCGGGGGGTGATCCCCGCCGCCCTGCGGGCCGCCCGCCGTACGCGCCCTGTCATGGCGTCGGTCTGCGTCGGCGCCCTGCTGCTGGGGGCGGCGGGCCTGGTCAGGGGACGGCCCTGCACGACCCACCACATGAGCAAGGACAAACTGGCCGAGCAGGGCGGCAAGGTCGTCGACGCCCGGGTGGTGGACGACGGCGACCTCGTCACCTCGGCAGGGGTCACCAGCGGCCTCGAACTGGCCCTGTGGCTCGTCCAGCGCGGTCACGGCATCGACGTCTCCCTCAACGTCGAACGGGTCCTGGAGTACGAACGCCGGGGCGCCGTCTACCGGACCGGCCGCGACTGACCCGGACAGACCTCAGCGCGCGGCCTCGAACACCCACAGCCGGTGGTCCCAGCCGATGTTCCTGGAGAACCTGACGCGCAGCCCGGCCTGGGCGGCGAGCCCCTCGATCCGCTCGGCGGGACGCAGCCCGGAGCCGAAGGCGCACTTGAGCCGCAGGTGGTAGAGCATGTCCTCGGCGTCGTAGAAGTCGTCCGGCATGCATGGTTCGACCATGACCAGGTCGGCGCCGTCGGGCAGGCCGTTCGCGGTCTCGGTGAGCACCTGTACGGCGTCGCCGTCGGGCAGCCAGGTCAGCAGGTGCGCCAGCAGGTAGGTGCCGTCCCCGCCGGGCGGCACCGCGCTCGCCGAGGCGACCAGCTCGACCTTCGGCAGGACGTCGGTGTCGAGCACGCTCTCCCTGAGCACGCCCAGCGCCGACGGCATGGCCGCGATCCGCACCTTCAGCGTGGGGAAGGCCTTGACCAGGGCGTTGACGACGCTGCCCGTCCCGCTGCCCGCCGCGGTCAGCGAGCTCACCTTCTCCCAGTCGTAGGCGCCGACGACGCCGGGCACGACCCACAGCGCGGTCTCCTCGACGATGGAACGGGCGGAGCCCCCCAGCGCCTCGTCGGTCCGTACGGCGACGCCCAGCGTCTGTCCCGCCGCGGTGCGGTAACCGCTCTGGCCGGTGCGGAGCGTGTGCACCAGTCCGGACAGCGACAGGTCGAGGGCGGCATGGGCCCCGTCGAGGTGATACTCCTCCGCCGAGTGGTCGTCCTCGATCAGCTCGTCACTGATGGGGGTGAGCCGGTAGCCGCCGTCCTCGTCGCGCGCGAACACCTCGATCGACACCAGGTAGGACATCAGCACGCCGAGGGTCTCCGGGTCCGTGGCGGAACGCCGGGCCAACTCGGGCAGGTCACGCACCCCGGAGTGGACCAGGTCGACCAGGCCGAGCGTGATCGCGGCCCTGACGGCGAATCCGGGCGCCAGGTCGGTCATCGTGTGCAGCCGCTCGTGGGCGTCGTCGTCCTCCTCCTCGTGCGCCTCGGCGGTGGGGGAGGGCGCGGTGTAGCGCCAGTAGCCGGTGATGTGCATCCACTCGCGGGGCACCTCCCGTTCGGTGACGAGGTGTCGCCGGACCTCCTTGAGGGCGCCCGCCTCTCCGGCCGCCCAGACGAACACGGTCCCGGGCAGCCACTCCAGCTCCCGTACGGCGCGCGCGAGCAGGTCGGTCGTCCCGGCGGGGGAGCCGTCCCGCGACAGCCAGACGACGTCGGCGTCCGCCCTGGTCGGCAGTTCCTGCCGGTGGGAGGGGTCGGCGATCTCGATGAGGACCTTGGCCCTGGTGCCCTCGGGCATCTCCTCCAGCCAGCGGCCGATGGCGGGCAGCGCGGTCTCGTCGCCGATGACCAGGAGCCAGTCGGCGCCCTCCGGGTGGCTGTGGGACATCTTCGGCCCGGCGATCCAGGCGACCTGTCCGGGGGCCGCCTGGTCGGCCCACGACGAGGCCACGCCGCCGTCGTGCCGTACGAAGTCGAAGTCGATCTCACCGGTCTCGGGATCGAAGCGGCGCGGGGTGTAGTCCTTGGCGAGCGGCCGTTCGTCGACCGGCCAGTCGAGGCTGCTGACGTTCTGCGTGGGCAGCACGGGCGGCTCGTCCCCGACGCCGAAGAAGAACTTCACGTGGTCGTCGAAGCCCTCGGAACGCAGTTCGGGCAGGTCGAGCCCGTCGCGGGTGAAGGCCCGCAACTGCTCGCCGCCGAAGGTGACCCGCCGCATTCCCGGCGTGACGTCCGAGACACGCAGAACGGTCAGCTCTCTCAGCACGATGGGAAAGGTGACGGCCGCACGGGGATTGCGGGTGGGCATCTGCGCTGCTCCTTGGTAGAGGGCGACGGGCTCAGGAAACTGACCATAGGACGAACAGGGCGAAACAAATCCAACCGGGCGGCCAAACCGTGTGTCCGTCCGTGCCATTCAGGCGCTCACGGCGGCCGTACATCTGCCTCTCAAGCCGATAAATGGTTACTTAGGTTACCCTTACCTTATTTGGGTCGATCCAACGTGGAGGGCGGCCGCTCACACTCAGGGGTCACGTGCCCCTGACCGTCAGGAGGTCGGACCGTGATCGGAGAGGTACCTGGGCCGGAGATCCTGGCGGGCGACGAGTTCGTCGCGGACTGGGGGCATCCACCGCACGCGCACACCTACCACCAGTTCCTGTTCGTCCCGCTCGGGTGGATCACGGTGACCGCGCAGAGTAGGGAACACCGCCTGTCGGCGTCGGTCGCCCTGTGGATCCCGGCGGGGATCGAGCACAGCGCCAGGTTCGGTGAGGACTCGATGATCGTCTCCGAGTCGTTCGACGCCGAGCGGTACCGCCTGCCGTACACCGAGGCCACCGGGGTCAACGTCACCGACGCGCAGCGCCGACTGTTGCTGAGCAGGTCCCGCAGGTCCGTGCTCTCCGACGATGCGTTCGCGTTCGCCTCCCTGTCTGCGGCGACGCGGGCGAGCCTCCCCCTGCCGCAGCCGAGCAGCCCGCTGGCGGCGACCGTCGCCAGGGAGCTGGGCCGCAGGCCCGACGATCCGCGCACGGTCACCGAGTGGGCGCTGAGCCTGCACACGAGTTCGACGAGCCTGCGCCGGGCGTTCCGGGCCGAGACGGGCCTGGCCTTCTCCGAGTGGCGGACCAGGCTGCGGCTCAACCACTCCCTCGACCTGCTCCAGCGCGGCCACCTGGTCGGCGCGGTGGCCGCCATGGTCGGCTTCAGCAGCGTGAACGGCTACATCATGGCGTTCCGGCGGCATTTCGGGCAGACGCCGGGGGCGTACGCGAGGAAATCGGCCTGAAGGGAGAGTCGCGATGGAACCGTCCCAATGGCGGTCCGGTCCCGGAAGTTGTCAATTCACCTGAGGTGACCGGCTGATCACTGATAGACACGTCATCGGTGGGCGCGGTGCTGGAGGAGGAACCGGGCCCACCCGAGGGGAAGGGACGGGACCATGGCCGCCGCCGCACGCCAACCCCATCCCGTCCGTCCCCGGCCGCTTCCGGGCACGCCGTACGGCCGGCCCTCAGCCGTGGTCGGCGGGGGAGTCACCGGCCGGCGGCTCCGCGGGAGCCGGGGCCTCGATCAGTCCGATGGGCAGCGCGCCGTCGGTGTTCCACGGGGGCTGGGTGAGCTGCTCGGATGCCCCGTCGAACTTCCTGGCGGCCTTGGGGTGGCCGTTCGAGGCGGCGCGGTTGAACCAGCTGGCCGCGGCCCAGTCCTCTCCCTTGCTCTGGTGGATCATCGCCAGCCGGTAGGCCGCGTCCGCCTGACCGTGGTTCCCGGCCAGGCGGTAGAAGAACATCGCGACGCTGAGCTGCTCCGGTCCCGCCCGCTGGTAGTGGCGACCGTACCGGTAGGCCAGCTCGGCGGCGGCCCGCGACTGCTGCGGGTCGTTGAACAGCGCGGGCGCGTCGGCGTGCCCGGCGTCGCCGGCCTGGCGCAGCCACTGGCGCCCCTCCTCGGGCCAGCCCTTCAGCAGGGCGATGACGGCCAGGCGCATGCAGTCGTCGCCGTTGCCGACGTCGCTGTGGTGCAGCAGCCGGGCACCGGTCCTGCCGTAGACCTGCAGTAGGTGCTGGGTGGCCTCGGGCAGCGGGGGCTCGCTCGGGGCGGTGGGCCGCTGCCGCGTCCTCCGGGGCGTCTCCTGAGGCCCGGCCTGCTCCTGAGGCCGTACGGCGGGCTGGGTGAACGTCGAGGACGCCGGAGACGCCGAGGGCGTCGGGGCCGGAGCCGTCTCGGCCGGCGCGGGTTCCTGGACGGTGGGGGTGCCGAGATGGGCGGCGCGCCAACGCCGGTGCCAGGTGTCCGTGTCTCCCAGAGCACTCACGTCGAGCCCGGTCAGCTCGGCGGCCGTCGTGCAGGCGCTCACGAAGGAGGACACCCACGGCCAGCCGGGGACACGCTTGCGTTTCCCGCTGAGGATGTCGTGGGTGGTGCTCTCGGTCAGCTCTCTCGCCAGGCCCGGGGTCTTCCCCGACGGCCGTGAGATCCTGCGCAGGTCGGACAGCGTGGGGGAACCGGCCAGCTCACGCAGCTCGTTGAGCTGCGCGATGAAGGCGCGTAGCGTCGCGACGTGGTGTGAGTGAGCCATCGCCCCCAGCCGGAAAATGAGTGATCTGTGATCTACGGGTAGTAGTTGGAGTCATATTGGCATCAACCGAGGGTCAAGCATGGGGAGATCCCATATCCCGCCTCGTCCGGGGCCGATCGGGGGTTGACCTGGTCAGGCACACCCGGATGAGACAGAACAAGGTCGAAACGATCCGGATGACTCCGGATAGGTCCGGACGAAATCGGATGCCCTCGTAACTCCTGGAAAGCCCGAAGACCAACGGGGCCGACGAGCCCCACAACCCCATTCTTCCGTCACCCGCCTCGCCGCGACAGGTGATCCGCTCCATACACCGGACCCCACGGACGCCCTCTGGCATCCCGCGAAAAAGGCGTGTCACAGTGTCGGGATGACCTCTGCGATCGTGGAACCCTTCGTGCCACGGCGTGCGACCGAGGCCGATCTCACCGCCTGGTGCGAGGTGTTCGGCGACGGGCAGCGGGAGACCTCCGGAGACTCGTCCTCCGCGACCGCGCTGGCCGGACGGCTGCTCGCCGAGGAGGCGTCCGCCGTACCGCGGTGGGTCGCCCGGGGCGCCGACGCCCGGCCGGTCGTCGGCGTGGCCGAACTCCGGCCACAGTCACGCGATCCACGCGTCGGCTTCCTCCGCCTGTTCGTGGCCCCGCAGGCCCGGCGCGCCGGCGTGGGGTCCGCCCTGCTGACCCGGATCGCGGAGGACGCCCGCCGGGCCGGGCTGGAGCGTGTCCAGGCGACGGCGCAGGCCGGGGAGCCGGGGGAGGCGTTCGCCCGCACCCGGCGCGGTGTGCGGGAGCTGCTGCGCCTTGAGCGTCAGGAACAGTCGCTCGACGAGACGGTGCTGCGCCGCTGCCGTGATCTCGCCGTCTGCCCGGACCCCGCCCGATACCGGCCGGTGTACTGGCACGGCCCGGTTCCCGAGCCGCTGGTTCTCGCCTTCGGCCAGGTGATGGGCCACGTGCTGGACGCCCCGGGCGCCGCGCTGCAGATGGCGTCCCGGCAGGAGTGGGACCGGGAGGCGGTGCGCGCCTGGGAGGCGCAACTGACCGCCGGTGGCGAACAGGTGATGGTGCACGCGGCGCTGCGGCGCGACACGGGCCAGGTCGTCGCCGCGACGGTGATCACCGTGGCGGGGGACGACGCTCCGGACGCGGCACAGCACGACACGGCGGTGCTTCCCCGGCACCGGCGGCGTGGCCTGGCCCGCTGGATAAAGGCCCGGCACACCCTGCGGCTGCACGAACGCTTCCCGCGTGTGCGAACCGTCGGCACGACCGTCAACCAGCGGAACCTGCCGATGATCGCGGTGAACCGGACGGTGGGCTACCGCACGGTGCACGAGCGGCTCCTGATGGAACTGCCCCTCGTTGACTGAGGTTCCTCCTGCCTGAGCCACGCTTTTGAGGTACGGCGGGCAGGACGACGTTTCACCGCCCGCCGTACGGGCTTCCGGGAGTACGGCGACCCGCGTGGTCCGTCGACTGGCGGCTACTTCGTGTGTGAGCAGCCCGGTGCCGAACGGTGGGCGATACCGGCGAGCACCAGGTCGAGTTCGGTCAGCGAGTCCTCCAGCGCGGCACGCTGGTCCGGGGCGCGTGCGATGTCCAGGGCGATCTCGCAGATCCCCCCGTACAGCAGTGAGGCGGCGGGGTCCAACGGCCGGTCCGGGACGCACCCGGCCTCGATCGCGATGGCCAGCCCGCGCCGCACCTGCTCCTTGCATCCGGCCTGGATGTCCCGCATGGCGGACCAGCCGAGCGCGCCCGGCGCCTCGACCAGCGTGATCTGGCGCACGGCGGGTTCGAGGGAGGCCTCCAGCAGGCGCCGGCAGCCCGCAGACATCCCGTCCCACGGATCCTGCCGGGCCCGGAACGCCTGCCGTACGGTCATCGAGAGCGCCTCCTGTTCGGCGGCGTAGACCTCGCGGAAGATGTGTTCCTTGTTGCTGAAGTGGTGGTAGAACGCGCCACGCGTCACGCCGGCCCTGGCACAGATCTCGTCCACCGCGGTGGCGGAGAAACCGTCGCCGATGAAAAGCTCGCGCGCCGCCGCGACCAGGGCGCCCGTGGTCGCCCTGGTGCGTTCGTGCTGGCTCCGCCGCACACTCGCGTTCTCCGCCACCCGCGTATCCCCTCCTGCTCAGAACCTGAGGTTAGAGGAACATACGCGGCGAACGGGTTCTCCGAGCCGTCACGGGCGCCGCACGCGGGGCCTTCTTCATGTCCTTTTCCAGGACCGCGTGACGGTCGCCGGTTCAGGCCGGGTACGTGTGCCGCAGCAGGATGTCCGCCAGCGCCCGAGGCTCGGTGACCATGACGTCATGGCCCGCGTCCAGGACATCGGCCGCCCAGCCGTACTCGCCGGCCAGTCTCGGGAACGGCATGGGGCCGTCCGGTGTACAGAGCACCGCTCGGCACTCGATCGTGTCGACGGCCCCGGTCAGCCGGGTCGGCTCGGAGAACGTCCGCCGGGGGTGGGCCGTCAGCCGGGGTTCCAGCCAGGCCACCTGGTCCGGGTCCGTCACGCCGACGGCCGCCGCCGAGGAGGGCGGAATCATGCCGTCCACGGTGACCGACTCGATCCAGTCGAGAAAGAACGCGGGAGCCAGGTCCTCCAGCGACTCCCCGTCACGGGCCGCCCAGGCGTCGACCATGACGATCCGGGAGACGCGTTCCGGCACACGGTCGGCGGCCTCGCGCACGACCAGACCGGCGTAACTGTGCCCGACGAGCACGACGTCCCGCAGATCCTCGTATCCCAGCAGGCCCAGCAGGTCGTCCACGTGCGTCCGCAGGCCGATCTCGGGGCCTGCCAGGTGGGCCCGTTCGCCGAGACCGGTCAGCGTCGGGGTGTGGACCTCGTGACCGGCCTCCCGCAACCGCGCGGCCACGTGCCGCCAGCACCAGCCGCCGTGCCATGCCCCGTGAACCAGCACATACGTCCTGTGTCGTTCCCGCACTGTCCCCTCCTCAGTTCGTCTCGCCGACGGCGAGCACGATCTTGCCCCTGGTACGCCCCGAGCCGAGGAGGTCGTGCGCCTCGGCCGCCTCCGCCAGTGGGAACACCGCGTCGACATGCGCCCTCAACCGCCCTTCGGCCACGAGACCGGCCAGCGCGGTGAGCCCGGCGCCGTCGGGGTCGACGAGGTAGGCCGCGGCGCGCACGCCGAGTTCGTCGGCGCGCTCGTGCAACCCGGGGGTCCAGGCCGCCTGCCCGCTGACCAGGACGCCACCCGGCCGCAGGCACTCCAGCGCCCTGAGCCCGGCCTCGCCGCCGAACATCTGGACGACGACATCCATGTCACGCGCCACGGCGGGCACCTCCGTCGTGGTGTGGTCGATCACCTCGTCCGCCCCCAGTTCGCGGACGAAGGGGTGTTTCGCGGCGCTCGCGGTGCCGGTCACGTGGGCGCCGAGGGCCTTGGCGATCTGGACCGCCAGATGTCCCACGCCCCCGGCCGCGCCGGTCACGAGGACCCGCTGCCCCGGGGCGACGGCGGCGACCTCGGTGAGCATCTGCCACGCCGTCAGTCCGGCGAGCGGCAGCGCCGCCGCCTCGGTGAAGCCCAGGCCCTCCGGCATGCGGGCGAAGTGGCGGGCGGGAGCGGTGACGTACTCGGCGTAGCAACCCGCGGCCCGGGGGAACCAGGGCATCCCGAACACCCGATCGCCGGGCCGGAACCGGGTCGTGCCGTAGCCGGTCCCCACCACGGTCCCCGCGACGTCCCAGCCGTTGACGAACGGCAGGTCGAGCACCCGGTTGTACGCCTGCCCCCGACGTGTGAAGACGTCAACCGGATTGACCCCGGCCGCCATGACCCTGACCAGCACCTCGCCGAACACCGGCGTGGGTTCCTCGACCTCGACCAGTGCCATGGTCTCGGCCTCTCCCCACACCGACTGCCGTACCGCCCGCATGACCGCCCCTTGGAGTGATGACGCCGAGGATGTTACATACATGATGAATGTATGTAAATGTGGAGGGGCCGGGACGTGTTCCAGGAGCCGCGGGGAACCGGCTGTCGTATCGGGATCTGGTTGGGTATGGGGGAGATCATGATTTCTTCGAGGCGGGCAACCCTCGTCGCAGTACTGACCCTCACGCTCGTCCCCGTCACCGCCCTCACCGCCCCGCAGGCGTTGGCCGAACCGCGTAAGCGGTCACAGGTCGCGGGCGCGGCCCTCTCCCGTCACATGCTGGCCCAGCTCAGGGTCGCCAGGCCCCTGAGCATCCGCGGCTACGACCGCGGGCGGTTCCAGCCTTGGGAACGCCGCGCGGGAAGGTGCGACACACGGGAAACGGTTCTGGCCCGCGACGGGCGGCACGTACGGCGTGACGCGGCCTGCCGTCCGGTCAAGGGACTCTGGTACAGCCCGTACGACGGCAAACGGCTCAGGAGCGAGAAGCAGGCGGACGTCGATCACGTGGTGCCGCTCGCCTACGCGTGGCGCTCGGGCGCCAAACGGTGGAGCCAGGCCAAGCGGCGCGCGTTCGCCAACGACCTCACCCGCCCCGAACTGCTCACCGTCAGCCACTCCGCCAACATCGCCAAAGGCGGGCGGGGTCCGCAGGGCTGGCGCCCGCAACGCCGTGCCTACTGGTGCCGGTACGCGACCTCGTGGATCACCGTGAAACACCACTACCGGCTCTTCGTGACCCGCAAGGAGAAGGCGGCGCTGCTCAACATGCTCCGCACCTGCTGACGCCGGCCTTCCCGACGATCCTCCCCGGGGCGGAGGTCACGACGCCTTCTTCGCTCCGCTCCCGGTCACCGAGCAGGAGTGGGCGCCCAGGGTGCCGCTCCAGGGGAAACCCCAGCCGCAGTGGTAGGTGCCCGCCGCCGCCCCGGACCTGACGGTGACCGTGAAGTCAACGTAGCCGGTGCCGCTGCAACTCCACGCGTCCAGCGCGTAGCCACCCTGTTCCTGCTGCCGCTGTCCGAACCAGCAGTCGAAAGAGCCGTCGGCGTGCGCGGGGGACGTTCCCAGCAACGGGACGGCCAGAACCACCGCGGCGCCGAGGATGAGCCCGATCGGTCTCATGGTCCTCCCTCATACACGTACCCGGCGTTTCCCTTCGGACGGTATACAGCAGGCCCGAACGTGTCGACGGTAATAACTCAGCGGTTTCATGTGGATTTCTCCCATCGGCGTTGCGGGGGCCGGAAAAACCGTCGGCATCGCATTCCCCGCAGGAGACCAGCGGACCGCGGATCCGCTCCCCGCGATCCGCGGGCCGGACCATAGAGCCACACGCCGAGCGTGAAGAAGCTAGAAGGACTCGACCCAGAGATACCAGGAACCGTAGTAGTGCTCGACATAGGGTTCGTATTCCTCCTCTTCCGGCAATGAAGGTTTCCCGTACGGGCTCCATATGAGGCCGTGGGCGTGGATGACGTCGCCGCCACCGGCCAGCGCGAAGCGCACAGTGTTTCCATGCCGTTCGGCCCAGGAGATGTCGAACGACCCCAGCGTTCCGGACCTCATCTTCCAGTCGGCGTCCCCCGCCACCGCCGACCGGGCGACCCTTTCGAAGGCCTGCTCGGACAGGGCGAATCTGGATCTCGCCGGCTCTCCCGCCAGGACCAGGATGAGGACCAGGAGCCCGATGGCCGGCGGCGCCGCCCAGCGCGGCAGGTTCCGCCTGACGTCCGCCCTGGCAGCCGGGTTGAAAAGCTTGACGGCGAGTCGACCGAGCCAGACCGTTCCAAGGACGAAGGCCACCAGGAGAACGGGAAGCACCCAGAGGGAGACACCGCCGGGGAAGCTCGCCCCGTACAGGAGCAGAAGGGCGACGACCGTCAGCGAACCGATCAGGGGAAACCCCGGTGCGCCGATCGAACTCATCGAAGACCGTTCTTTCAGGGTCACAGTGACTCCAACCGGTGCCGATTCCGACCTTTCATGATCCGCGAAGCCTAACCGTGAGATCCAGTGCGCGAGGGCGCCGGAAATACGGATTCTTCGCGGGTCCGGAGACCGCGGAAGGAGTCGGCCGGCTGTGGGACGACGGCCGCCCGATATGGAGGAGGGGATTTCCGGATCCGTCCGGAGACGTTTGGAGTGGTGGCGGTCGGGCTTCGGGGGGCGGAGGGTTGGGGGAACCCTCCCGCCTACCCCTCATGGAGGCGAGTCCATGTCGCGCGTAGACATCTCCCATACCTTCGTGCGCACCCCCGGCCGGGACCCCGAGGACGACCGGCTGCTGGCTCTGTTGGTGACGACGTGGGTCCTGGTGACCGGGCGGGTTCCTCCCGACCGTCCCTTCGACGAGTTGGGCGCCGACGAGCTGTTCGACTTCTGGGCCGACGACCAGACGGCGGGGGCGTGACCACAGGCCGGTGAGCCGCTGGAATCCGGCCCGTGGACACCGCGGTTCCGCGTCGGCCGGATCCTCTGGGATGCTGGGCGGAGAACCGCGCCCCTGCTGCGCCAGGACCGGTGCCAGGTTTTCCTGGCGGAGAGGACCAGCATGCCCATCGCCTTCCACTACGCCGACGACACCGAACGCGGGCACGCCGAGAAGCTCGCCGCGACACGCCACAGACTCCTCAACGAGGGGACGTCTCACCCGGCGTGGGAGGAGCTGACCGACGGCGAACGCGAACGGGCCGCGGCGGAGGCGGCCTGGTATCTCCGGGCGGGGCGCCGGGCCGGGCTGTACGACCGCAATGTGGCCCCGCCGGTCACCTCCATGGCCCGTGGCGCCGACGGCAGGCCGATCTCCCGGGACGACCACGAGGCCCAGCTGCGCGCCTGGATCGAGAAGAACGGCACCGGGGAGCGACTCGCGCTGCTGGACAGGGCGGAGCTGTCGGTCGTGACGGCGCTGCTGAACGAGCTGTGCGGCGCCCTGCCCAAGGAACGGCTCGGCCAGTTCGCCCGCGAGATGGCGGTGAAACTGAACGACCGGGGAGGCGTGTGACCTGCCCGCGGTGACGGCCTCGTGCTCCGGTACGGCTCGGACGCGGGAGACCGGGCTCAGTGCCGGGTGGGGCCCAGGAGTTCGGCGAACAGCCGTTCCCACATCGGCGTCACGACCTCGGGGGAGTAGTCCCGGGAGGTCCGTACGGCCGCGGCCCCCATCCGCAGCCGTAGTTCGCGGTCACCGATCAGTCGCAGCAGCCCCCCGGCCAGGGCGTCCACGTCCCCCGGCGGTACGAGCAGCCCGTCGACCTCGTCGGTGAGGACGTCACGCGGGCCGGTCGGGCAGTCGAAGGCGACGACCGGCAGGGCGTGGGCCATGGCCTCGATCATCACCATCGGCAGTCCCTCGAAGCGGGAGCTGAGCGCGTAGACCGACGCCCTGGCCAGCTCCCGGTCGAGGCGGTCGCTGCGTCCCATCAGGGTGACGTTGTCGCCGACCCGGTGTTCCCTGACGAGCGCGCGCAACGCGGCCTTCCCCTGGCCGGTGCCGTACAGGCGCAGCCGCCAGTCGGGGCGGTGCCGTACGACCTGGGCGAAGGCCGGGACGAGCAGGTCGAAGCCCTTCTGCGGGACGAGCCGCCCGGCGGCCACCACCAGGCGGTCGTCCTGCCGGGACGGCGTCCGGTCGAGGGGGTGGATCGCGTTGGGGATCCGCACGACCGGGGTGTCCGGCAGCAGCGCCTGGTAGTCGGCGCGGTCGGTCCCGGTGAGCGTCACGACCGCGTCCAGCCTGCCGTAGTGGCGGGCGATCTGCCGCCGCACGGTCTCCGGGTGGGTGGCCAGGTTGATGTGCTCCTGCGCGACCCGGACCACACTCCTGGGGGTACGGCGGGCGGAGATGAGGTTCAGCGCGGGACGGGTGGTCACCAGGACGCCGTCCCGCAGGGAGGAGACGTAGTCGGCGACGGCCCTCTCGACCCGTTCGGTGAAGCAGGCCGCCGCGAACTCGCCGGGCGGCACGACCTTCCCGCGGACCCTCCGCCAGGCCCTGCGGCCCAGTGAGTCCTGGGGTATCCCGGCACGCTGGTCGGCCAGGACGGTGACCGGCACCCGGGGGTCGATGGGGAAGCGGGGGGAGTCGCGGCGCCGCACGACGCTGACGATCTCCACCTCGTGCCCGGCCCGTGCCATCGCGTTGGCCTGGTTGACCACGGTGCGGATCGTGCCGCCCATCCCGTAGGCGTGCAGGAGCAGGTAGCGGACTCTCATAGGGCCGCCACATAGTCCCAGGTGACGGCCATCGGGCGCAGCACCTCTGGGACCTCGTCGGGAGCCGGGAGGGCACGCCCCGGCTGCACGCTTCCCGAGCGGATCTTGTCCTTCCAGTCGCCGAGGCCCTTCTGGAGCACCTCCTGCTCCCCGTATTCGAGCATCCCGGTCTCCCAGGGGACGCCGAGGAAGTCGCACAGGCGCCGGGTCTCCCGCCTCGGGTTCTCGGTCAGGTCCTCGTAGCGCACGGTCAGGCCGTCGAGCGCCCGCCGCGCCCGCTGCACGGCCTTCATGTAGCGCAGGGCGTCGAGCGCGGCCTCCTGCGGCGTACGGCGCTCGGGGCTGGCCTCGTGCCAGGATTTCGCGATGGAGGCCGGGTGCCGCAGCAGGAAGACGAAGCGGGCGTCGGGCCAGCAGGTGGCGATGCGTTCGAAGGCGAAGGCGTTGGCGGGTGTCTTGTCGACGATGAAGGACTTGCCGCTACGGACCAGCTCCCGGTGCAGGACCCGGTCCCACAGCAGGTGTTCCAGGTCGGCGCCGTTGTGGCCGAGGGCCTCCATCGCCCGCCTCGACAGTGAGGTGCCGAAGTCCACGCTCAGCCTGCGCACGTGCAGCTCGTGCGGGGCGTGCAGCATCGAGTGGGCGTTGAGCATCGCCCGCAGCAGCGTGGAGCCCGACCTGACGGGGGACAGGACGAAGATCGGCGCGGTCAGCAGCCGGTCGGTCACCGGGTCGGCGGGAGGCCGTATCGGCTCCCGCTCCTCCTCGGGGGCGTTCCTCACCCGGTTGAGCTGGAATCCGGTGACCCTGACCAGGGCCTTGCCGACCGTGCGCTGCCAGTTCATCGAAACCCCTTAAGCGTGGAAACCCGGTCCTTCAGGGCCGGGAGGAAACGCGGCACGACGCCGCGGGATTCGATAATGTGTTCGGTGGCAGCGATGGCCAAGCCGCCACCTGCACGATCGGTTCCACCCTCGCCGCCGGGCCGGCGGAGAGGTGAAATGCCTGCGGAGCTGGTGTAAGACCCCAATGAAAGATCCTTTTCGGGCGGGCGGCCGGCGGTGAAACAGGAAACCCTGCGGGCGACCGTGGGAATCCCCTCCCTTCAGGGAGGGGAGGAGGTCAAGGCGAGGCACGTTACCCAGCCTTCCTGGCATTTCTCTGTGTACGGCCCGGCGCCGCGGGGTCAGCGGCGCCCGGGCGGGACGTCCGGACCCGCTCCTCGGGGCGCTCTTCGATGCCGTCGAGCTGCTTGACGACCGTCTCGCGCAGGTCGTCGTAGTTCTCGAAGGAGTGGTCGTTGAACAGGGTGTAGCCGGTCCACATCAGGTTGGCGCAGACCCGGGCGGGGACCTGGCCGGTGGCCGCGCCCATGCCGACCAGCGCGACCGAGGTGATGGTGCCGGGTTCGTTCCTGTTGTGCATGTGGACGGCCTGGAAGGCGGCTGCGCACGCCAGCGCGACGTTCAGCGTCTCGCTCACGTCCTGCGCCGAACGGGTCATCGTCGGCGTCGAGATGAGGAACTTCGGGGTGACCGCCCCGGAGCGCACGCACACGGCGCCGCCGACCGGGAGCGTCCCGCCGAACTCGTCCTTGATGGCCCGCTGGACCCGGAGCTGGATGCCCGCCCCGAGGTGCCGCTTGATGACCGCGTCGACGCCGCCGTCCATCCGGCCCTTGGAGTTGGTCGGGGTGACCCAGGCGTCGACGTTCTGGTCGAGGATCGACCCCCTGGTGATGTCGATCTCAGGGGTGTCGGCGAACGCCGCCAGCCACGACTGCACCACCTCGGTGTTGACGTCCGTCAGCACGGCCCTGAGCGGTGACTTCACGTGTTCGACGGCCGTGGGGATTCTTGGGTGTGGAGCCCCCCGCCTCCAGGTGCGGAAAGGAAGCGCGGCACCATGCCGCACAATTTCGAACAAGCATACGAGTCACGCTTGGTTGTATGACACAATACGTAGTGTGACGAAGATGGTGAAGCGAGCCTACAGGTACCGCTTCCACCCGACCCCCGAGCAGGCCTGCGAGCTTGCCCGGACGTTCGGCTGCGTCCGCCTCGTCTACAACAAGGCCCTGGAGGAACGCACCCGCGCCTACACGCTGGAGGGCCGTCGCGTCTCCTACGTGGAGTCCTCGGCCGCGCTGACGGCGTGGAAACGCTCGGGCGACGTCGATTTCCTGTCCGAGGTGTCGTCCGTCCCGCTTCAGCAGGCGTTGCGCCACCTTCAGGCGGCGTTCTCCAACTTCTTCGCCAAACGCGCCAAGTACCCCACCTTCAAGTCCCGTAAGAAGTCCCGTGCGTCGGCGGAGTACACCCGCTCGGCGTTTCGGTTCCGGGACGGCCGGTTGACGCTGGCGAAGATGGACGCACCGCTGAACATCGTGTGGTCGCGGCCCCTCCCGGAAGGGGCCGAGCCGTCCACCGTGACCGTGAGCAGGGACGCGGCGGGCCGGTGGTTCGTGTCCCTGCTGGTCGAGGAGACGATCACACCGTTGGCTGCGGTGGAGCGGTCGGTGGGGGTGGACGCGGGCATCACCGCGCTGGCGACGCTCTCGACCGGCGAGAAGATCGTCAACCCGCGTCACGAACGCCGAGATCGGCGCAGGCTGGCCAAGGCTCAGCGGGCGTTGGCCCGTAAGGAGAAGGGTTCCGCCAACCGGGCCAAG
Organism: Streptosporangium sp. NPDC001559; assembly: GCF_042893955.1. NCBI lineage: Bacteria > Bacillati > Actinomycetota > Actinomycetes > Streptosporangiales > Streptosporangiaceae > Streptosporangium > Streptosporangium sp. NPDC001559. Next base: position 191,250 of record NZ_JBIAVG010000004.1, on the reverse strand, counting down.
GCCCGGCTCGCGGTCGCGCGGGTGTATGTCCGGATCACCGACCGTAGAAGGGATTTCCTGCACCAGGTCACGACACGGCTTGTTCGCGAGAACCAAGTGATCGCCGTGGAGGACCTGACCGTGCGCAACATGGTCAAAAACCGTTCGCTGGCCGTGCCGTCTCGGACGCCTCCTGGCGTCAGATGCGCTCCATGCTGGAGTACAAGGCGGCCTGGTACGGGCGCACGCTGGTGGTGGTGGACCGCTGGTTCCCCTCCTCCAAGCTGTGCTCGGCGTGCGGGACCCTGCAAGACAAGATGCCGTTGACCGTCCGGGAGTGGGAGTGCGCCTGCGGGGCGGTCCACGACCGGGACGTCAACGCCGCGAAGAACATCCTCGCCGCCGGGCTGGCGGAGAGGTGAAACGCCTGCGGAGCCGGTGTAAGACCTCAACGGAGTCCTCCGAACGGGCAACCGGCGGCGAAACAGGAAGACCAACCGGCGACGGTTGGAATCCCCCGGATTCGTCCGTGGGAGGAGGCCAACCTCACTCCCGGCACCCAGCTCAAGGTGACCGACGTGAGGACCGAACGCGGCGGGCTGTGCACCGTACAACTGACCGAGCTGGACGAGCAGAGCATGGTGGCCTGAGTAGTGTGACGGACATGAGCGAACCACTTGATCCGGACATGTTCGCCGGCTGCCGGAACGTCGTCCCGCCGATGAGGATGCACAACAAGTGGGCGCTCAAGATCATGGTCTGTCTGGAGCCGGGGCGGCGGCGCTTCTCCGAACTCCAGGTCCCGCTGCGGGGCATCACCCCGAAGGTCCTCACGGAGTCGCTGCGGGCGATGGAGCGTGACGGCTTCGTCACCCGCACCGCCTACCCCGGCGTCCCGCCCAGGGTCGAGTACGAACTGACCGACCTGGGGCGGTCCCTGCTCGGGCCGATGTACGCCTGGTGCCGGTGGTCCGAGGAGCATCTGACGGAGCTGGAGGCCGCCCGCGAGGCCTACGACGCCGCCGTCTGACCCTCACGGGGTTCCGGGTCCTTCGGGCTTTCCGGCCTCCGGGTCAGGCGACCGCGACCACCGCGCGGGTGTGCCGCCTCTCGGTCGCCTCGTCGACGAGCGCGACCGCGAGGTCGGCGTAGGAGAACGCCGGGGCGCCCTCCTCGACGGGCAGTACGGCACCGCCTCCGGCGCGGTAGACCCCGGTGCGCTCGGCCTCGGCGTCCAGGAAGACCGGGGGCGGGGTCACCACGACCCAGTCCAGCCCGCTCCCGGCGAGGATCGCGATCTCCGACGAGTGCCCGACGGAGAAACGCCGGTACTCCTCGGGGAAGTCCGGCGCGTCGTGCACGGCCACCCCGGGGGCCACCTCAAGGGCGGTGCCGATCCCGACCGTGACCAGCCGCTCCACACCCGCCTGGGAAAGACCCGCGACCAGCGCGTCGGCGGCCGAGGTGTAGAACTCGTCCGCGGGCACGTCCGCGCGGTAGACCGTGGAGATCACGGCGTCGTGCCCGGCCGCCACGGCCGCCACGTTCTCCGCCCGGGTCACGTCCCCCGCGACGAGCGTGACACCGTGACCCCGTACCCCCTCGTGCCTGCCGGGATCCCGTACCACCGCCGTCACCGCGTGCCCCCGGGACACCGCCTCGGCGACGGCCTTCCTGCCCGCGTTGCCTCCGGCCCCGAACACCACGATCCTGCTCATCGCACATCCCTTTCGCCTGGTCTCGCTGGACGTGTCCAGACGCTAACCCCGCCTCCCTCGGTTACCGCAACGATAGGAAGGCCGCCGTCCGGGCCCCATGTCCCGGACGGCGGCGGCTCGTGGACTCACCGGTCCCCGGCGGCGTCGAGAACGCCCGCCGCGGCCGTGGCCCTCGCGTCGCTCTTGCGGCGCAGGTGGTAGGAGACGGTGGCGACGCCCAGCGCGGCACCCCAGATCGGCCAGAAGCACTCCGGCAGCCACGCGGCCCACAGCTCCATGGTGAAGACTCCGGTGCCCGCCATCCGGATGTAGGCCAGCCCGGCCACGGTGATGATGATCGACACGGCCGAGGCCGGGATGACCGCCAGCATGGGCGGCACCCGCCTGCCGCGCAGGAAGAGCATCCACCGGGGGAAGACCTCCCCCCACCGCTGGACGAGCCCGAGGGTGAGCACGCCGCCGAGCGCGCCGAAGGTCGCCAGGTAGGCGCCGACCAGCCACAGGGCCTTCGGGTTGTCGGACAGGAACTTCGAGGTCACCCCGAGCGGGATGTCCAGCGCCCACGCCCACCGGGTGGCGCAGTAGAACAGGGGCACCACGACGGCCACGTACACGGCCGTGCGTCCCCGGCGCGGCGTGAACCAGCTCAGCAGGGTCCGGCGGCGGTCGTAGGCCAGCGCCGCGGCGGCCAGCAGCAGCCCGCACAGCAGGGGGAGAAGCTGGTTCACCACGGACCACGGCCAGGCGTCGACGAGGGTCTTGCCGCCCAGGTCCCCGCCGAAGAGCGGCAGGGCCAGCATCAGCGGTGTGTACGCCACACCCATCATCAGCCGTGAGTCGGGCACGACCAGGACCAGGATCGCGGCGATCGGCCAGGCCAGGAACAACGGCGCACGACTGTCGCCCCCACGGGCGAGCGCCAGCGCCGTCACCGCGGCGAGCAGGAAGAACGCGGCGATCCACCAGCCGAACTGGGGCGTCGTCCCGCCCAGGGCGGACATCGGCCTGTTCTGACTCGGGTCGCCGGTGCCCCAGGGATAACCGGGTAGTCCGAGCGCCCACGCCGCCGCGAGCACGCCGTAGGCCAGCGCGCACAGCGCGGCCGTGTAACCCCGCCAGGCGGGAGCAATGGATCTCATGTGGCCAAGCCTCGCCGTGCGGCACCCCGCCGGCCCAGATGCCGTTCGGCACCTTCAACCGGGAGGAAGGGTGCCGAACGGCACCTGGGACCGGACGAAACGGGACACGTATCGTGGTCGCGGTGAGCTTGATGTGGATCGCCGTCTCGCTGTCGCCACTGGCCTCGCTGGCAGCCGTCGCGGTCGCGGTGACGACGACGGTGCTGTCACGGTCTTCGCCGGGACGCCTGCCCACCCTGACGCTGGTGGCGGCGGCCGTCTCCCTGGCCGTCACGCTGGCCCACGTCATCGCGGGCGTACGGCCTGAGCCGGTCGCCGCGCTGCTGGAACTGGCCGAGAACCTGGCGCTCATGGCGCTGGTCGGCCTGGTCGTCCGGCACGCGCCGGTGCGAAGGGCGGTGCCCGCCGCGTTGACGGCCGGTGTGGCCACGGCCGTCTGGTTGCTGCGTTTCCTGACCCCCGCCTCGCTGCTCGAGGCGGTTGGCGCGTGCGCGTTCTGGGGGGCGGGCGCGCTCCTGGCCGCCGGGGCCGGCGGCTACCTGCGGTTCCTCGACGTACGGCAGGCCCGCGCCGTGGTCGACGCCCGCACCGTGCTGCGGCTTCGGCTCGCCAGGGACCTGCACGACTTCGTCGCCCACGACATCAGCGAGATGGTGGCGCACGCCCAGGCGGGCGGGGTCACGGGCGATCCGCTACGGGCGCTCGAACGTGTCGAGGCGGCGGGCCAGCGGGCCATGTCGATGCTGGACCGCACCCTGGACATGCTGCACAACGACCGGCCCGTCACCTTCACCGGAGGACTCGGAGACATCCGCGAGGCGGCCGACCGCTTCTCGGCCGCGGGCCCGGCGACGGTCCACCTGCGCCTGGACCAGCGGGCGGAGGTCCCGGCGGAGGTCGCGGCCCTGGCCTACCGGATCGTGGTCGAAGGGCTGACCAACGTCCGGCGGCACGCACCCCGTGCCGAACGGGTCGACCTGGACGTCGTCGCCCGACCGTCCGGCACGCTGGAGGTCACGATGACCAACGACGGCGTGACACGGACGCGGAGCGGCCGGCGCAGCGGGCTGGGCCTGCCCGGTCTGGCCGGACTCGTCCGGGAACAGGGCGGCGAACTGCGCACCCGGTCCGTACCCGGCGGGTGGTCGCTGACCGCGTCCCTGCCGTTCCCAGGGCAGGACCCGCCCTCCACGACGCCGCTCCCTTCGGGGAGTGGAGGAGCCACTGGCACAATCACCTGAGTGTCCATCCGCATCCTCATCGCCGACGACCAGGAAGGCATCAGAAGCGCCTTCCGCATGATCCTCGACGCCCAGCCCGACATGACCGTCGTGGCCGAGGCCGCCGACGGCCGTACCGCGATCGACACCGCCAGGGCGATCGAACCCGACGTCGTGCTCGCCGACATCCGGATGCCCGGCGCCGACGGCATCGAGGTGGTCCGGGCCCTCGCCGACACCACCGTCCACGTGGTGGTCGTCACGACCTTCGGCCATGACGAGTACGTCCACGCGGCGCTGCGGCACGGCGCCGCCGGGTTCATCCTCAAACGCTCCGGTCCGACGCTGCTCGTCGAGGCCGTCAGGGCCGCGATGAACGGTGACATGCTCATCAGCCCGCAGCTCACCGTCCAGCTGCTGCGCGACCACGGCCTGCCCCGTGACACACCGGACCGCGGCAGGCCCGACGTCGCCCTCACCGAAAGGGAGGACGACATCGTCAAACTCCTCGCGGACGGCAGGACCAACGCCGAGATCGCCGCCGAACTCTTCCTCTCCCCGGGCACGGTGAAGAACCACATCGCCACCATCCAACGCAAAACCGGCGCCAGAAACCGCGTCGCCATCGCGGCCTGGGCCTGGGCGACAGGCAGAGCGGAACCGGCGCAAAGGGGTAGGTTGCCCTGATGCCATTGGTTGAAATCACCCATCGGCCGGACATCGCCGAGACGAAGCTTCGTGAGCTCGGGGAGGTGTTGCCGCACCTGGTGTCCGTGGCCGTCGAGTGTCCTGAGGAGCCGTACGACGGCGACCTGCAGCCGGGTGACGTCGAGATCCGCTTCCGGGCGCTGGGGTCGTTGGACCGCTGTGGCCTGGACGTGGTGATCGAGATCAGGTCCAAGTGGTTCGAGAGCAGGGCGGCCGACCGGCAGGAGCGGGTGGACGGACTCCACGGGGCCGTCGCCGCCGCGACCGGCTTGACCGACTTCGGCGTCTATCTCTCCCTGCCGGTCGCCGCCTGGTCCCAGGGCGACTGAGGTCACCCTTCGTCGAGCAACTGCTCGTGCAGGGTGCGGGCGATCCTGAGGAAGTCGCCGCCTCCTTTGCGGGCGGCCGTTTCGGCGATCACCGGGACGGAACCGCGCGCCTTCGCCCAGCGGGCGGTGTCGATCGCGAAGGAGAGCGCCTGGATGTGCCCGGAGTGCGGCCGTTCGCCCGGCCCGGGCAGATAGACGGGCAGCAGTCCGGTCATGATCTCCCACACCTGCCGATGCGCGCCCTGCCTCGCGCATTCCGCGAGGGCCGAACGCACGTGGCCCAGCCTGGCCACGTCCCTGCGCAGGCACAGCCCGAGCTGACGTCCGCACTCCACGGTGGGCAGGCAGCCGGCGACGGCCATGTTCAGCAGCAGCTGCCGACCGCGTTCCGGCCGGGCGAACATGCCCTGTTCGATCATCTGGACGGCGACCAGCAGTGCCGTCGCCTCGCCGACCGGCCCATCCTGGGAGAACAGCGTGGCCACGTACTCGTGGAAGTGGCCGGGCCGGTTCCAGAGGTCGAACAGGTGCGGCAGCATGTGCATGGCCACCACCTCCCGGTCCGAGGGCAGCGTCAGCCACCAGGACCGCATGTATCCGCCGCTCTCTTCGCCCGTCCAGGCGCACGGATCGGACAGCAGCGCGTCGACCAGCGCCAGCCCGGTCGGTTCGGTCTGGATACGGGGGCGCAGCCGGGGAACGGACTTACCCTGCTGCCGGTCATGCGTGTAGTCGCCGTCGGCGTGCGACCAGTCGACGCGCAGCCGGGGCTCCGGCCGGTCGGCCAGCCAGCGGACCAGTACGGCGCCCGCCTCCGAGGTCAGTTTCCCGGCGCGGTCGATCACCGCCGGGTCCACCTCGCGTGGCAGCCGTAGCAGCGCCTGCCCCAGATCGGCGGGCAGCGCCTGTACGTCCGCCCGTTCGTATCCCTCAAGGCGGGTCACCAGCTCGGCCGGGTCGAGGTGGCCGGAGGTCAGGGTCGGGATGGCCAGGAGGTACGGCGGCAGCGTCCCGGCCTTCAGCGCGGCGTGGATCTCGGCGCAGCGCAGCAACACGGCGTAGTGCGGCGCCGAGACGTGACGCGGATCCGGCAGCCGGTCCCCGGGTCTGAGCTCCTCGTCGAGGTCCTCCCAGCGGTTCAGCGCCTTCGCCCACTCCCCGGGGTGGTGCCACTTGTGCTGCTTGTGGATGTTCCCCCGGCCGGCGCGGAGCCGTCTGGACGGGTCGCGGACGAAGCCGTCGAGCCAGCGTTCGAAGGTGATGCCGTCGTTCATCAGGTCACGGGAGACGGTCAGGTCGGTGAGCGCCGGGGGAAACGGTTCGCGGGGAAGCGGTTCGAACGGCGGCAGCGACCCAGGTTCGAAGTCGTCGGCCGCCTCGGGCCCGGACGTCTCCACGGCGTACGCCTCCGCCAGCCGTCCCGCCAGGCCGGGAGGAAGGAGGGCCGCCGCCTCACGGACGGCCTCGATCCCGGTGGCCGTGAAGCGCCCGGCGTGCTTGAGGGCCAGACGCACCGCGCGTTCGCGCACCTCGTACGACTCGCACAGGAACGCCGAGGTGAGCGCGATGGCCAGGTCGTCGAGGTCACCGGGAGTGTCACGGGCGACCTGTTCCAGCATGGTCAGCCCGGCGCGGACGAGTTTGGCCTCGGGGCGGGACAGCAGCGCCGCCACCGCCTCGTTGACCTCCTCGCCGCTCAGCCAGTCCGAGCCGCGGAGCTGCCGCAGCGCCAGCTCCGCCACCGGCCCCGGGGCCACGGGCAGCAGCCGCAGGTAGTCGCGGGTGCGTTCCCTGCTCGGCGCGGGAGCGAGCAGCTCGTGCAGCCGGGCGAAGAAACGCAGGTCAGAGGCGTTGCCGCCGCGCAGGAAGCGCCGTACGCATCCGTCAACCAGCGGTTCGGCGGCGAACCGGCCTGCCGCGACCGCGTCCCGCAGCGCCTCCAGCCAGCTGCGGCGGCCACGCCATTCGGGCAGTTCGACGCTGTCGTTACGCAGTTGCCGGCCCACCCCCTCGGCCTCGAACAGCCGGGGCACCAGATGTTCGGCCAGCGGGTCGTGTTCCAGGTCCGGCGGTTGGGACGCCCAGGCGGTGACGAGCGGGTCGTGCTCGGGCAGGGTGGCGCCGCTGCGGCGCAGCAGCTCCAGGGCGAGCGGAACGCTGTCGTCATTGGCCTGGGCCCGGCTGCCGCGCAGCCGCAGCGCCAGCCGTACGGCGAGGTCGGCCTGCCAGTCCTGCGGACGGGCGGTGATCACACGCAGCATCGGTTCCGCGTCGAGCGGCCGTCGCCAGAGGCCGAAGTCACGCCGGTAGAGCCAGGTGGCGGTGGCCGCCGCCCCGCCGAGGGTGCCCGCGCCCGCGACGCGCATGGGCTCGGTCCACTTCTCGGCGTAGGACCACTCGCTCATGCCCGGGTTGCGTTTCGCGGCGGTCTCCTTGGCGGGGCCGATGTGGCCGGGCAACTCGGCGGCCACCTCGCGGCGCCCCGCCTCGTCGAGAGCGAGCACGGCCTTCGCCACGCGTGCCGGATCGCCGGTGGCGATGGCCGCGCGCACAGTCGGCCAGGCCCCACCTTCGGGAGGAGTCGTCATGCCGCACACCGTAGGGATCGGCTCCGACAGAAGCGCGATCTAGTGAGGGGCGTCGTGGGCTATGAGGGCGAGTTGGACGCGGTTGTCCAGGTTGGTCTTGGTGAGGATCCTGGAGATGTAGCCCTTGACCGTGCCGACGCTCATGTGGAGTTCGGCGGCGATGTCCCCGTTGGACATGCCCCGGCCGACCGCGGCGGCGACCTCGCGTTCGCGGTCGCTGAGCCTGGACAGCAGCCGGTCGGCGTCGTCGCGGCGGCGGTCGTCCGTCTCCGGCGCCAGGTGGGCGATCAGACGCCGGGTCACGCTGGGGGACAGGATCGGCTCACCGGCCACGACCCTGCGGATCGCGTCCACGATGCCCTCCGGCGGGGTGTCCTTGAGCAGGAACCCGTCGGCCCCGGCGCGCAGGGCGCCGAAGACGTGCTCGTCGGCGTCGAACGTGGTCAGCATGATGACGTACGGCGGGGCGGGCCGCCGCCGGAGCAGCCGGGTGGCGTCGATTCCGTCCAGGCCCGGCATCCGGATGTCCATGAGCACCACGTCGGGGGCGTGGGTGTCGACCGCGGACCCGACGTCGGCGCCGTCGGCCACCCCGCCGACCACGACCAGTTCTTCGGCGCCCCTGAGCATCAGCGTCAGCCCCGCCCTGACGAGCGGGTCGTCGTCCACGACCAGTACGCGTATGGCCGTCATGCCGGCCATGGTAGCCAGACCGCCAGGTGGAACTCCTCGCCCTCGACGCCGGCGCGCTCGACCCGGCCGCCCGCCAGTTCGGCCCGCTCCCGTACCCCGGCCAGCCCGGCACCCTCTCCGGGAGAGCCGGGAGAACCAGGAAAGCCGGGGACGCCAGGTGAACCGGGAAAGCCATGAGAACCGGAGAAACCGTGTGAACCAGGGAAGCCGGGAAGGTCGTGGAAGGAGCCCTCGACGGGGTTGCGGACCTCGATGGTCAGCCCCCGGCCGGGAGCGCCGTCGAGGTGGAGGGTCACCGGCCGTCCCGGCGCGTGTTTGAGGGTGTTGGTGAGGCCTTCCTGGACGATCCGGTAGGCGGCCCGCGCCGTGGTGCCCGGCAGGTCGGGCAGCCGTATTCCGCCGTCGTGCGACTCGACCCGGGCGCCCGCCCGCCGTACCTCCTCGACCAGGGACCGCAGGTCCAGTTCGGTCAGGACGGGGGCCTCGCGCAGCACCGAGATGACCTGGCGCAGCTCCTGCAACGCCTGGTGCGCGTTGGCGCGCACCACCGAGGCCGCCTCGACCACCTCGGCCGGGTCGGCCTTCGCGTTGAACTCAAGCGCCCCGGCGTGCAGCGCCAGCAGCGAGAGGCGGTGCGCCAGCACGTCGTGCATCTCGCGGGCGATGACCAGGCGTTCGGCGTGGCGGGCCTGTTCGGCGCGGCGCCGCTGCTCCTCCTCGGCTCTGCGGGCCCGCTCGACCAGCGAGAGCACGAGCTGACGGCGGGCCCGCGCCAGCATCCCCCACCCGGTCAGCGCCACCCCGAACAGCACCGCGACCAGGGCCCACACCGGGTACGGCGCCAGCCCCGGCGGCCGGAGCCAGAAGCGTGTCAGCGTCGCAGCCGTCCAGGCGGCACCGACTCCGACCGCGACGGCCGAACGCCGGTACAGGGCCGCCATCAGCGTCGCTACCCCCGCCGCGACCGACGCCGAGGCGGCGGGCACCGAGATGGCCACGGCCACCAGCGCCATGGTGGCGGGACGGCGGCGTGACAGCCACAACGCGGCGCACGCCACCACGCCACCGGCCACGTCGACGGGGAGCCAGGTGTCGCCGAGCTCGCCCCACACGACCGCGACCGCCGAGGCCAGCGCGCAGACCAGGCCGCCCGCCCGCGTCGCCCGGTCCCAGGTGGTCCTGGCGGGGCCGGGCCGTACGTCTGCCATCACGGGCGTCCAGCGTAATCGGGGGAATCGGCCGTGGGCAGCAACCAAAGTCGTTGTCGATCTCTCACCCGGGTTGCCACGGGCGGGTCCGAAGTCGCCGCCGATCCCGCACCCGGGTTGCCACGGACAGGCCCGGAGGCACAGGCCCAGGAGGGCACGCGCGGAACACGATCGCCGTATGACAGCGAACCGGAAAGGCGGCCGCCGGGCCGCGTTGCTGCTCGCGGTGGTCACACCGCTCGTGGCCGAGTTCACCCTCGGCAACCCGCCGCTCCGCATGGCGTGGATCCTGCTGCTGTGGATTCCGATCTACGGCGCGGGCACCGTCCTGGTGCGCGAGCTGGTACGACGGGCCGGGACGGGCTGGGCCGGGGTGCTGCTGCTCGGCGCGGCCTACGGCGTCGTCGAGGAGGGCCTGGCCCTGCAGGCGCTGAGCAGCCCCACGATGTACGGCGCCGCCGGGTGGGCGCCCCGGATCCTGGGACTGAACAGCGCCTACGCCGAGTTGCAGATCCCCTATCACGCGGTCTTCAGCGCCGCGATCCCGATCCTGCTGACCGACCTGGTCTTTCCCTCGCTGCGTGACCGGCCCTACCTGGGCAGACTGGGCCTCTGGTCGGCCGGGACGGTCTTCGTCCTGGGCGCGCTGCTGCTGCGGGTGACCGTGGTGACGAGCATCGACCCCGGATACCAGGCGCCAGTGGCGGTCCTGGCCGGGTGCGCGGCCGTGGTCGCCCTGCTGACGGCGGCGGGCCTGCGACTGCGGTTCCCCCCGGGCGTCTCCCCGACAGAACCGACCGGACAAACCCGACCGACCGGACAGACCGAGCCGACCGAACCGACCGGACAAACCCGACCGACCGGACAGGCCGAGCCGACCCGACCGACCGGACAGGCCGGACCGATGAGGCCCGTGGTGGCCGGGGTGTTCGGTGCGGTCGTGGCCTTCGGGTACCTGGCGCTGCTGTTCCCCTTCGGCGGCGCGACCCGGCCCTTCTTCACCCACGACGGGTGGGTCGTGGCGCCCATGACGGCCGCCGTCGTACTGGTCGTGGGGGCCGGGTGGCTGCTGCGCCGCTGGACGGCCGGGGGACTGTGGACGGACGGGCACAGCCTGGCCCTGGCGGCCGGGGCGCTGGTCGCCCACACGGCCTTCGGGCTGGTCTCCAACGCCGACACGGTGGCCGACCGGATCAGCCTGGCGGCCGTCGGCGTGGTCATGGCCGCCCTGCTGGCCCTGCTCGGCCGCCGGGTCCGCTCCTCCCGGACACTCGCGGCCCGATAGGTCACCCGGCGTGCGCCGAGGGCCCCGCGTGTTCCGTGTGCCCGGTGCGTTCGGTGTGCCCGGGGTGTTCCGCGCACAGGCAGCCGACGCCCCGTTCGATCCACTCGTGGCCGGTCCACTCGGGGTGCCGTTCGACGAGCAGCGTCCTGACCTCGGCGACGATCTCGGCCTCGTCCGCCGCCGAGTCGCGCCGCAGCCAGGTCTCCTCACGCAGTTCGCGCAGGTAGTCGCGGACGCCGGTGAGCACCTCGGGGCCGCCGAGGTCGCCGTGGCCGGGGACCACGGTCCTGTGGCCCGCGGCGGCCAGCCGGTCCAGCACCGTCAGCCAGCCCACACCGGAGACGTCGGTGTCGTACGGCGGGAACCAGGGGAAGATGGCGAACTGCCCGGTCTCGGCGAGGTCCCCGGTGAACAGCACACCGGCGTCCGGCACCTCGACCACCTGGTCGCCCCTGGTGTGGCCCCGGCCGGTCGGGCGCAGCCGTACGGTGCGACCGCCGAGGTCCAGGCCGTGGGCGTCGTCGTAGACCAGGTCGGGAACGGGCACCGTGACGCCGTCCAGGCGGCGGGCGACGGTCTCGCCCAGGCCGCGGAACATCTCCAGGTAGCCCTGTCCCTTGGCCCTGAGGTCGTCGGCCTGGGCGCGGTTGACCAGGTAGGTGGCCTCGCCGGAGAACACCTGCGCGCCGAAGGCGTGCTCGGGGTGGAAGTGCGTCGTGGTCAGGTACAGCCTGCGGCCCGCCGCCACCTCCGAGGCGAAGGCGAGGACCTGCTCGGCGTTGGCGGTGCCGATGCCCGTCTCGACGACCAGTACGGCTCGCGTGCCGCCGATGACGCCGATGTTGGGCACCAGCCCGGCCCGGTGGTTCGGGATCACCAGCAGGCCGGGGGCGATCTCCTGGGCGCCGGAGACCTGGACGACGGGGTCGGGTATGGGTTCGTAGGTCATGCCCTGATTGCAGCGCTGTGAGGCCTTCGCGGTCCAAGTCCTGTTGGGTGGCGGTGATGCCCTGCGGGTATCGTCGCCGGTCATGGAGCTACGTACGCTTCGGTATTTCGTGGCCGTCGCCGAGGAACTCCACTTCGGCCGGGCGGCCGCCCGGCTGCACATGAGCCAGCCGCCGCTGAGCCGGGCGATCAGGCGGCTTGAGACCGATGTCGGCGCCGCCCTGTTCCACCGTTCCCCCTTGGGCGTCCGGCTCACCCCGGCCGGGGCGGTGCTGTTCGACGAGGCGCGCGCCCTGCTCGAACAGGCGGAGCGGGTACGGGTGCGGGTGGCCGCCGCGGCGGGGGCCGCGACCGTCACCGTCGGCATCCTGGGCGACGGCGCCGATCGGGGCGCGACACGGCTGGCCGCCGCGTACCGCCGCAGGCATCCGGACGTCGAGATCCGGGTCCGGGAGACCGACCTGACCGACCCGACCTGCGGGCTGCGCGCCGGGCTGGTCGATGTGGCGCTGACGCGCGGGCCGTTCGACGAGACCGGTCTGACGGTGCGCGAGTTGCGGGCCGACCCGGTCGGCGCGGTGCTGCGCGCCGACGATCCGCTGGCGCGCCGCGACCGGCTGAGCCTGGCCGACCTGGCGGGACGGCGCTGGTTCCAGTTCCCCGACGGCGTCGATCCGCTCTGGCGGTCCTACTGGAACGGCGGCGAGCCCCGTGAGGGGCCGGTGGTGCGCGCCGTACAGGAGTGCCTGCAGGCCGTGCTCTGGAACGGCACGGTCGGGATGTCCCCGCTCGGGCACACCCCGCCGGAGGAGCTGACCGTGGTGCCGCTGGCCGACATGGCGCCGAGCCGTGTGGTCGTGGCGTGGCGGACGGGCGACGCGAACCCGCTGGTCAGGTCGTTCGTCCGGATCGCGACGGCCGTCTACCGCGCCTGAGAGACCTGAGAAAGGGGCTGAGAAAGGGCGCTCGCGATCAGGTCGGTCAGCGCGGTGACGGCGTCGTCGAGGGTCGTCCGCCCGTGGTTGAGTTCGGCGGCGATCGCGTCGGCCGCGCCGAGCACGCCGACACAGCGCAGCCGGAGCGCCTGGGCGCCGAGAGCGGAGTGCGGGGCGAGCGCGGTGGCCATCAGGTCGGTGTAGTCGTCGAGCATCTCGCGCTGGATCACCTCTATCTCCGGGTTCCCCTTCAGGGCGGCGGTGACGGCGTTGAACTCCGGCATGGCGGTGGCGCACGTGAAGTAGGCCGCGCTCATGACGCGGGCGACCTCGGGGCCGGTCGGCGGGGCCTCGCCCAGCGCGCGGGTCAGCGCGGCCCGGTGCTGTTCGTCGAGCCGCCGGTGGAGCGCGGTCAGCAGGCCGTTCCTGGTGCCGAAGTGGTCGTAGACGATCGGCCTGCTCACCTCGGCGGCCTCGGCCAGGGTGGGCAGGGTCAGGCCGTCGGCACCCTGGACGCGTACGACCGCCAGGGCGGTCTCCAGCAGCTGCTCCCGTCTCTCCTGCTTGGACAGGCGGGTCGGTGATGTGGCCATCGTCCTCCTCTTGCGTCGCGGTCCCAGCTTAAGCTACAACGTGTAGCCTACAAAACGTAGCTTAGCCGTACGAGAGGAAATCCCGATGGAACCGGTACTGATCATGGGCGGCTCCGGGCAGGCGGGCGCGGGCACCGCCGCCGTTCTCCGGCGGTGGTACCCGGCGCTGCCGCTGGCCGTCGCGGGCCGTGACCTCGGCCGCGCGCGGCGGGTCGCCGACGAACTCGGCACCGCCACGGCCGTCCCCCTCGACCTGCGGCGCGACGACCTCGGCCTGCCGGACGGCCAGGAATGCTCGGCGGTGGTCGCGACGGTGTGGGACTCCCACCTCAACGGGCTGCGTTACGCGCAGGAACGCGGGCTGCCGTACCTCAGCATCTCCAACGGCCTGGTGGACATCACGCCGGAGGTCTTCGCCGGTGCCCAGCGGGCGTCCGCCGCGCCGATCCTGCTGGCCAGCCACGGCTGCGCCGGACTCGTCGTCCTCGCGGCGCTGGAGCTGGCCCGCGAGTTCCACCGGGTCCACACCGTCAGGGCCGCGCTGGTACTGGACGAACTGGACGGGGGCGGTCCTGCCGCCGTCGAGGACATGGAACGCCTGATGGCCGTGACCTCGGCGGGGCTGGTGCGCCGTGACGGCGTCTTCACCTGGGTGACCGGTCAGGAGGCCCAGGTGGAGGTGCTCACCGCCGACGGCACCGTACTGCCCGGCCAGACGGTCGCCATCCCCGATGTGCCGAGCCTGGCGCTGGCGACGGGCGCGCCGAACGTCCGCTTCGACTTCGTGGTCGGCGAGTCCTCGGGCAGGCGGCGCGGCGGGCCGGCCTCCGTCGAGGTCAGGATCGACCTGGAGGGGACCGGACCCGAGGGGACGCCGCTCGACGTGACCCACCACCTCACACACCCCCTGGGGCAGCGGCCGCTGACCGCGCTCGGTGTCGCCCTCGGCGTCGAACGGCTGCTCGGCCTGCGCGGCGACCCCGTGGCGCCGGGCCTGCACACCCCGGAGGCGTTGATCGACCCGGCCCTCGCGGTCGAGCGGATGGTCGAGGAGGGGACACTCCTCACCCGGAGCCGGGTTCAGCGCTCGTCGACGACCTGACCGTTCAGGGCGGTGGCGTCCGAGGTGAGGGCCATGGTCAGCGGGGCCTCGGCGATGGTGGGCAGGGAGGCGAACGCGGCGCCCATCTGCGCACCGCTCTCCCAGTGCCAGGTGTCGGTGTAGACGCCGTCCTCAAGCCGGATCAGCACGGCGTGGGTGAGGCCGGGGTGCCCCTGCCTGACGGCCTCGATCAGCGCGCCCCTGCGGGAGAGGAACTCCTCAAGGTCGCCGTCGGCGACGTGGTAGCGGTGCGAGCGGACCACGGACATGTCTGTTCTCCTTCAGAGTCGGGGAAGTCGGTGTCGGGGGATTACCGGGGGTTACCAGCTGCCCGCGACCTGGCGGATCGGGGCGTTCAGCCGGTTGAAGAGGTTGGTCACGGCGATCATCAGCAGGATCGAGGCCAGCTGCTTCTCGTCGAAGTGGTCGGCGGCGTTGTCCCAGATCTCGTCGGGGACGGCGTCGGAGTGGTCGGCCAGCCGGGTCGAGGCCTCGGCCAGCTCCAGCGCGGCCCGCTCGGCGTCGGTGTAGTACGGCGCCTCGCGCCAGGCCACGACCAGGCCGATGCGGTCCTCGTTCTCCCCGAGCTTGCGCAGGTTCTTCAGACCGGCGTCCACACAGAAGCTGCAGCCGTTGATCTGGCTGACCCTCAGGTGGATCATCTCCATGAGCTCCTGGGGGAGCCCCTGCGACTGGGCGGCCTTGATCAGCTCCTGGATCGGCTTGATGACGCCGGGGATGATCGAGGCGGGGTTCTTCATACGGGCTTCCATGGTGTTCCTCGTTCCTTTCGTTGCGGTTGGTGTGAGATCAGAATGGATGTCCGTATTGATAGATTCGCTATGCGCTCACGATGTGGAGGTGATGGAGGGACGATGCTGCGCTTCGCCCTGCTCGGCCCCGTTCGGATGACCGTCGACGGTGCCCCGCTGCCGGACATCGCCCCACGTCACCGGGCCGTACTGGCCTATCTCCTGCTCAACGCCGATCGGGTGATCAGCATCGAGCGACTGATCGACGCGATGTGGGGCCACGACCGGCCCGACACCGCCAGGTCGCAGATCCACGCCTCGATCACCGTGATCCGCAAGGCGCTGCGCGCCGCCGGGGCCGTACGGCTGCTGGAGACGCGGGCGGGCGGCTACGTCGCGCGGCCCGAGCCTGGGCAGGTCGACACGGGGGAGTTCGCCGAGCTGGTGGCCGCGGGCGCGCTGCGCGAGGCCCTGGACCTGTGGCACGGCGAGGCGCTTGAGGACGTGCACGCGCACTACGTCTCCGGCGTCAGGGAGCTGTGGAACGACCGGCGGCTTTCCGCCTACGAGCGCCTGGCCGAGGAGGGGCTGGCCGAGGGGCGGCACGATGACCTGCTCGACGAGCTGGCCGCCCAGGTGAGCGCCAATCCGCTGCGCGAGAGGCTCAACGGTCATCTCGTCCTCGCCCTGCACCGGTCGGGACGGCAGGCCGACGCCCTGGCCGCCGCGCGCGCCTACCGTACGGCTCTCGCGGAGGAACAGGGACTCGACCCCGGGCACGCCTTCGTCGAACTGGAACGGGCGGTCCTGGTGGACGACCCGTCCCTTCGTCCGGCTTCCGAGGCCTCGGCTCCGGCCCGTCGTTCGACCTTCCTGCCCTACGACATTCCGGATTTTTCCGATTTTGCCGGGCGAACCGCTGAGGTGGAGCGGCTCGTGGGGGAACGCCCTGGAGCGGCGGTCGTCACGATCGACGGCATGGCCGGGATCGGCAAGACCACGCTCGCCGTCCACGCGGCCCACCGGATGGCCGGACGCTACCCGGACGGCCAGCTCTTCATCGACCTGGGGGCGCACACCGCGGGCCAGGAACCGGTCGACGCCGCCGCCGCGCTTGAGGCCCTGCTGCGCCAGCTCGGAGTGCCCGCGGAGAGCATCCCGGTCACACCGGCGGAGCGCGGCGCCCTCTGGCGTGCGGAACTGGCCGGTCGCCGCGTGCTCGCCGTACTGGACGACGCCGCGGACGCCGAGCACGTACGGCCCCTGCTGCCGGGGCACTCCGACACCCTCGTCCTGGTCACCAGCAGGCGACGGCTCGTCGAGCTGGACGGCGCCCACGCGCTCTCCGTCGAAGTGCTCGACGAGGAGGAGGCCACCGAACTGTTCGGGCGGATCGTGGGGGAACGCGCCCGGCGCGAGCCGGAGGCCGTACGCGAGACGCTGCGCCTGTGCGGGTACCTCCCGCTCGCCATCCGCATCGCCGCCGCCCGCCTCCAGCACCGTCCGCGCTGGACGGTGGCCTACCTGGCGGAACGGCTGCGCGACCACCGCAGGCTCCTGGACGGGGTCTCGGCCGCCTTCACCCTCTCCTACGAGCAGCTGGACGAGCGGGAACGGCACATGTTCCGCCTGCTCGGACTGGTGCCCGGCCGTGACATCGACGCGTACGGCGCGGCGGCGCTGGCCGGGATCCCGGAGGAGGAGGCCGAGGACCTCCTTGAGAGCCTCCTCGACGCCCACATGCTCCTGCAGCTCGAACCCGGCCGGTACACCTTCCACGACCTGCTCCGCGAGCACGCGCGTTCGATCGCCGAGGACGACGGCGCCGTCATGCGGCTGCTCGCCTACTACCTGCACCGCTCACGCGCGGCGATGGACCGGCTCTTCCCGTACGGCGTCGCCGAGCGGGAGGGCGTCCCGCGGCCCGCCACCCCGGTCCCGCCCGTCCGCGACGCCGTCGAGGCGCTCGCCTGGCTCGACGCGGAGCGCGCCAACATCATCGCCACCGCCGTCCACGGACCCGAGATCTGCCTCAGCCTGCTGTCCCTGGTGATACGGCCCTATCTCGACCGGTACGCGCATCACGACGACGCGCTCACCCTCTACACCCTGGTGCTCCAGCGCAGCCGTACGCTCGGCGACCGCGAGGTCCAGGCGCGGGCGCTCGCCGACCTGGCGTGGACCCACTGGCGGCTCGGCGACCACGAACAGGTGGACGAGCACGGGCGGCTGGCGCTGGCCCTCTACGAGGAGCTCGGTGTTCCCGAGGCGGGTGAGCTCCGGGTCCTCCTGGAGTACGCGGGATAGAGCCGACGTCCGGTCTCCTCGTCATCGGTGCCACGCTTGTCTTGTAGTAACACGCCCGTCGGCGCGGGCCTCCCGAGGAGCGGATCATCGTTGACTGACAGGAGAGACGACCCGGTGGTGGTGATCGGGCTGGGCAGGTTCGGCACCTCGCTCGCCCTTGAGCTCGTCCGCCAGGGCACGGAGGTGCTGGCGATCGACCACCGGCCCAAGGTCGTGCAGAGTCTCGCCGGGCGGATTCCGCACATCGTCACCGCCGACTCCACCGACCCCCACGCGCTGGACCAGCTCGGGGTCTCCGACTTCTACCGGGCGGTCGTGGCCATCGGCGGTGACATCGAGGCGAGCATCCTCACCGCGTCGATCCTGAGCGAGCTGGAGATCGACGACATCTGGGCCAAGGCGATCAGCCGTCAGCACGGCCGGATCCTGAGCCGGGTCGGCGCCCACCACGTGGTCTTCCCCGAGCACGACATGGGCGAGCGCGTCGCGCACCTGGTCGGCGGCCGGATGCTCGACTACCTGGAGGTCGACGAGAACTTCGCGCTGATCAAGACCCTGCCGCCCAGGGACTACGTCGGGGTGCCCCTGGGTGAGTCGAACCTGCGCCGCAAGTACGGTGTCACGATCGTGGCGGTCAAGCCTCCGGGGGAGGAGTTCACCTACGCCACCGCCGAGACCGTGCTGGCCTACGGCGACGTCATCATCGTCTCCGGCAAGACCAAGCAGATCGAGCGGTTCACCGATCTCCCCTGAACACCGGTTCTGACCTGCGTGGACGATGGTCAGGGCCGGGTGGGTACTCGATGATGTTATCCCGAAGTGGGATTTTCCCTGAGAAAACGGGGTTCATACGATCCACCGTGACGACGAAAGAGCGGCGGCCGTCCGTGCCCTGCTTGCCCGGCGGCGCGTCCACTCAGGAATGAGGGCCCGGTGAGTCGAAAACGCATTCTGTCTCTCGTGACCGCGCTTCTCGCGCTTCCCTCCCTGGCGGTGACCACCACCGCCTCTGCCAACACCACTGCCACCAGCTCCGCCGTCCCCTACTGTTACGAGGAACCCTCACAGCCGACCGCGGACGTGAGCGACCTCAGGGCGAGGTTCAACTCGTCCAACTGGATGCAGACGCTCCAGGCGGTGTACGGCAGGCGGTGGCCGAGCGGCCAGGCGCTGGCCGTCGCCCAGGCCAGAGACCAGTACTGGACCCAGTTCGTCCAGACGAGCAGCTTCGAGGCCTTCGCCGAGTCGATGATGGTGGCGATCCACGAGGAGACCCACATGTGGGACCTCGACCCGGCGCGGACCAGGTGGAACGTGCACACCGCGGCCTGGATCAACGCCTCCAGGCAGGACACGGTCGTGCCGCTGTACGACGGGTTCCCCCGCAAGGAGATCCTGCCGCTGATCCAGGACCGGCTCAGCGACTCCATGGACGGCATCTACCTGCGCGACCGGACCCAGGGGGAGTATCACCTCCAGGGCGTGCTGGCCGAGCTGAACGCCGGACTGACGGGCCTGCCCGCGGTGACGGTCCTCCAGGAGTACATCAGGGGTATCGGGGCCAGCAACGCCCGCGACATCGCCGCCACCAACCTGCGCTACCTGCTGCTCTATCTGCGGGTGGCCAAGAGCAGGCACCCCGACTACTGGACGAGGATCAAGAACGAGCCGAAGCTGCGTGAGCTGGTCCTGACCCAGTTCCTGCGCACGGCCTACTGGCTGGAGAAGTCGGCGCCGTACACCGGCAAGCTGGGCGGCCCCGACGCCGACCGGATCACCGCGACCAACTACTCCCCGGCGAACATCGCCATCCTGGAGGAGTTCACCGGCAGAAGAGTCCGCACCGACACCCAGAAGAACTGCACCCTCTGAACGCAGACGATCCCCTCCGGGTGCGGACCCGAAGGGGATCGTCTGCGTATTTCAGGAAATTTCTGTTTTCACTGACGACCCGACAGCCCGGCACGCCAACCACCACGCGCCGGGCTGTCGGGGGCCGGGCTCTGCCGGATCAGGGCACGATCACGTGAAAGGCCAGGTCGGCGGCGGCCCCGTTGTTGCCGCCGGAGACCAGGACGTACCGTTCGGCGCTACCGCAGGCGGTCGTGTCGGACTCGACGAACACGCTGGAGTTCCACGGCGCGCTCCACTGCTTGGTGGCGACCGGCACGCTACGCGCGGCGTTGTAGTCGGCGTCCAACTCGATGCAGTATCGGCCGGTGGCGAGCTTGCGGACGCCGGTGATGCCCTTCGAGCGGACCACGCTGCCGTCGGCCTTGACGACCGCGGCGGCACGGACGCCCGGTCCCTGAGCGCCGCCGAGCCCCGCGTAGGCGACAGCGGCGCCGCCGAAACCGACAGCACCGGCCACGAGGCCGACCAACGTCACAGCGGTGATCTTGCGCATGCGAAAGTCTCCCGATCGCGTAGAGGAAACGAATGCCCAAGGGGGACCGTTCAGATTTGTCATCCCCTCGGGCTGGACGTCACCGAAAGTAGCGATCCATCACTCCAAGTCTCTATAGCGTCAGAGTAAGCCCCTCCTTTCCCTGTATCAGCGCAGGTCGGAGGCGCTACGGCATGCCAGGCGCAATTCAGCCGAGATGCGGACGGTTCCGGCCCGATCGACCGGTCAGGCGCAGCGCCAGTCCCCGTCCCAGTCGTGGGAGTCGTACACCTCAAGGACGAACCGGCGGCTACCGGCGGCCTCCTCGTCTTCGAAGAAGAGGGAGATCTCCGCCTTCGTCTCGGCTCCGGCGACCGACACGTTGCTTCGCCACGGCGAGGATCCACTCAACGACTGAGGAAACCGACGAAGTCGCGGGTCGCGGCGCGGACCTCGTCCGGGGTCCATTCGAGGCCGGCGGCGTTCACCGTCACCTCCGTGACGGCGATCCCGGGCGGAAGCCCCGGCTCCCACCACGAGATCTGGAAGATCGCGACCCCGTTCTCCTCCGCCTGCCGGATCACCGCGGTCTCCAGGGCTTCGACGGGGAACGGCAGCCACACCTGGAACTGGTGGGTGTGCGGCTCCTCCGGCCACACCTTGAACCACCCGAGTCCGGCGTCCCGGAACCCCTCGGCCATCGCCGCGGCCACCAGCCGTGCGTGCGCCACGTACTCCGGCAGCCGGGGCAGTTCCTGGTCGAGCCCGACGAACGCGGAGAGCGCCGCGGGGAACTGCTGGGCGAGCTTTCCGCCGTACCGGTGCCGCCAGATCCGCATCTCCTCGACGAGCGAGCGCGGCCCGGCCACGGCGGCGCCGGAGAGCCCGCCGAGCGACTTGTAGAAGGAGACGTAGACGGTGTCGGCGAGGGCGGCGATCTCCTCAAGCGGGTGTCCGAGGCGCGTCGTGGACTCCCACAGCCTCGCGCCGTCGAAGTGCACGGCCGCGTTCCGCTCCCGTGCCGCCCCGGTGACCTCGACCAGCTCCTCCCACGTGGGCAGCAGGTATCCGGCTTCGCGCAACGGCAGTTCGAGCATCAGCGTGCCGTACGGCTCGGGCAGTTTCCTGATCTCCTCGGCGGTCGGCTGACGCGGCTCCCGCGTGGCCCACACCGGACGCAGGCCGCTGACCACCTCGAAGGCGTCCGACTCGAACATCTCCGGATGGGACAGCGGGTGGAGCACCACCCGGTTGTTCCCGGTACGGCCCGCCCAGCAGCGCAGCGCGACCTGCTGGGCCATGGTGCCGGTGGGGAAGAAGGCCGCGTCCTCCTTCCCCAGCAGCTCCGCCACCCGCCGCTCCAGGTCGGCCATGACGCCGTCGCCGTAGGAGTCGACGGGGGAGGAGAGGTCGTAGACCGCGGGAGCCTGTTCGACCAGGGAGGAGAGACGCTCACCCAGGGAGAGGAGGGCGCCGGAGCGGGCGAGGACCCGTCCGGCCCCCTGTACGGCCCGTTTCCTGCGGGCCTTCCTCTCCTCCGCGTCGTTCTCGGCCATACGTCGTCTCCTCAATTAGCCGGATAAATGGGGATCTAGTGGAAATTGAGGAGACGAGCTTCGCATGACCGGGAATCCTGGGGCGACCCGATTACTCGGGCACCGTCAGGGTCACCGGGACCCTGACGATCGGCCGTCGCGCGCTGGTCGAGTGGATGACGAGTTCCCCCTCCCGCGTGTCGCCGGGCGCGAGACCGGCGGTCGAGACGGTGACGGTCAGGGTCGCCGACTGGTTCTTGAGGAGTCCGCCCGTCAGGGGTGAGACGCTCAGCCAGCCGGACTGGGCGGATTCGGCGATGACGTCGTAGGGGGTCGGCCAGCCCTGGTTGGTGAGGGTGACCGTCGCGGTCCCGGTGGTGCCGGGCGGGGCGGTCAGGCTCACCTGTGTGGGGGCGGCGACGACCTTTCCGGTGATCAGCTCGGTGTCCATGGTGGTGATGTCACGCGCGACGACGGTCACCTGCCGGGTGGTCGTGCCGTAGTTCTCCCCGGAGACCTGCGCGGTGTGGTTCCCGGCCCGGATCTGGCCGGAGAAGGTGCCGTCCTGGCCAGTGGTGAACGTGGCGACGTAGGGGAAGGTCACCGTCGCCCCGGCCACCGGCTGGCCGTCGTTGGCGTCGGTGACCGTACCGCGCACCACACCGTGGCCGGCGGCGACGAACGTCAGGCTCCGCCCGTCGGTGAGCGAGGACGTGTTGTAGGAGTAGAGCAGCGCGTCGGTGCCGTCGGCGTTCTCGATGCCGATCGTGGCGCTGCCGCCTTGTCCCAGTTCGATCCCGGTGTCCTTGTAGCGGTAGCTGATCGTGCCGTCCTCACCGAGCAGTACGGAGAACGAGATGGACATCCCCGTTCTCCGGAACACGACGTCACGCCATTCGATCACGAAGGACCGGTGCGGAGCCGTGCCCACCGTGGCGGTGTAGACGCCCGTGGCGCCGCCTATCACGAAGTCATCCCAGAACGGGTAAACCGCCAGGTCGGGGACGTTGACGTTCGGCAGGGACTCGTTGTTGCTGCTGGCGAACGAGGTGTCGGCGAAGGTCGCGAAGCCGACGGGAGCGACCCGGACCTCGTTCCTGAGCGCGCCGTAGAACGGCACGGGGAACGGCAGTGCGACCTGCTTGGTGGTGAAGACATCGGTCAGCGCGACGGGCTGGGTGCCCGCCACGTACGGCTCGGCGCCGACGGCGCAGGTGTAGCCGAAGGCGTCGGCACGCCGCTGCAGGCCGACGTTCCTGGTCATGTCCCCGGCCACGGTGATCTGCTCGTCGGCGGGGGCGTCGCAGCGCGAGGCGCCGACCCGCAGACGGTGGGAGCCGTACGGCAGCCTGAGCTGGTAGTGGCCCGTGGCGTCGGCGACCGCCTTGGTCCCCGTGCCGGCCACGGTGACCGTGGCGCCCTTGGCGGGGGTGCCCGCCACGGTGACCGTCCCCGAGACGACGCCGCTCGGCTTCGGAGTCAACGTGACGTCGAGGGTCGTCGTCTGGCCGTCCGTGACGGTCGCCGTCCCGGTGAAGTCCTGGTAGCCGAACCTGGAGACGGTGACCTGGTAGCCGCCGGGGGGCAGACGAGGCAGGGAGTAGGCGCCGTCCTGGCCGCCGGCCGCCGTACGGCCGAGCGGGCCGGTGACCCTCACCTCGGCGTCCGGCACGGGCTGGCCGTTCGCCGTGACGGTGCCGTGCAGGCCGCCGAGCGGATCGTCCGGCGCGGCCAGCACGGTGGCGTGGACGTCCATGGCACCCTCACCGGCGACGTTGTTGTCGTCGGCCGTTCCGCCGCAGCTCGTGTCGGGGATGTCGACGGCGGTGTCGTCGAACAGCGCCCGGATGGCGCTGACGTCTTTCCGCAGGGAGGGGGCGGCGGACAGGACGAGCGCGACCGCGCCCGCCACGTGCGGAGCCGCCTGGGAGGTTCCGTCCATGGTGGTGTAGCCCTCCCCGGGTATCGAGGAGCGTACTTCCTTCCCGGGAGCGGAGACGTTGGGTTTGACGTCCCCGTTCTCGCCCGGACCTCGGCTGGAGAGGTCGGCGACGCCTCCGCTGGAGTCGAGGGCGCCCACGCTGTACGTCCCCGGATAACTTCCGGGGTGGAGGCTCGTGCCGCACGGCTGCAGCGTTCCGTCGTTGCCGTTGGCGAAGATCGGGAAGATTCCCGCGGCGATCCAGGCGTCGACGGCGTCCCTGAAGTCGACCCCGTTCGGATTGGTCGACCGCCAGCCCCAGGAGTTGTTGACGACGTCCGGGGCGAGGTCGGGGCGGGGGTTCTGGCCGTTCAGGTCGGTGGGCGCGATCATCCACTGAGCGGCCGCCAGAGACTCGGCCTCCTCGCAGTCGTCGCCGCAGCCGTTGGAGCCGATCCATTTGGCGCCCGGAGCGACCCCGATCCCGTCCGCGCCGGCCGCGATGCCGGTCACGTGGGTACCGTGCCCGGTCATGTCGCACGGGGCGGAGGAGGGGCATGTCCCGTAGGCGTCGAACCAGTTGTAGTTGTGGTCCACGAAGCCATCGGCCCGCGTGCCGCGGTAGGACTTGATCAGCGCCGGGTGCGTGAACTCCATCCCGCTGTCGATCACACCGATGACGATGCCCTCACCCCGGTTGTGCAGGTCGTTCCACACCTGCGGGGCCTTCACCATGTCGATGTTCCACTCGACCCCGGCCGTCGCCTTCGAACGCGCCTTGCCGGGTTTCGGCCCGGGCTCCTTCGGCTTCTCGATCTTGGCCACCGGTTCGAGGGCGGTCACCTCGGGCAGGGCGGCGATCTCCTCGGCGAGCTTCTCGTCGGCGGTCACCTTCACCGCGTTGACGATCCAGAACGGGGTGAACTCGGCGTGCCGCCTGGTCAGCAGCGCGCGGAGCCCGGCCTGGGACCGGTCGGCGTACGCGGTCTTGGCGGCGTAGACCGCCTTGGTCTTCGCCGCCTTCGTCGTGGCCCTGGAGGCGGCGCCGAGGTCGGCCTCGCCCTTCAGCCGGATCCAGAGGGTGGCCTTGCCGTCCCTCAGGTCGGCGCGGGCCTTCGCCGAGATCTTGCCGGGCTCGTGCGGCCCGGCGTTCGCCACGTTCTGGGGGAGGACCAGGCACAGCAGGGCGAGTACGCCGACGAGTGCCCGGGATAAGGAAGTACGTCGTAGGGCATGGGACATGTGTTCTCCTAGCGTCCGCCGGAGTTCGGGACACCGGACCTCCCCCGGAAGGTCCACGTGACTTTCCCGCGGCCGAGGAGGGACCTTCCTCGGCCGCGGAGCACTGGTGGGGAGGACACGCCTGTCAGGCGGTCCTTGGTCGCGGCCCTCGTGAGCCGGCCGTCATGTGGCAAGCATGGCGGCGGGGGCACGCCATGATCGATACCGCCCGCTACCGGGGCGGGGTACAGCCTGCGCTACTCGTGCGTGACGCGGGCCTGGATGCCGTGGAGCACGTTGTGGGTCGCGCGGATGGAGCCCTCCTGCCAGCCGTTGATGTGGCTCATGTGCTCGCCGGCGAACCAGTACGGCCCGTCCGGCGGCAGCAGTACGGAGTAGATGTCGCGGCGGGTGGCCGGGTCGTCCCCCCAGTCGATCCAGGCGCCCCCCTGGAAGGGCACGTTCGGCCACGCGACGGAGACGGGACGCCCGACCAGGTTCCGGTAACCGGGGTAGAGGTGTTCGCCGTCGGCGACGGCCGCGGCGGCGCGTTGCGCGGGCGTCATCGCCGAGAAGGAGTTCCCGATGTCGTGTGTCCAGATGTAGGCGCCGACGAGAATGCCCTTGCGGGCGTGGAGGTTCGAGCTCGGGTACCACATCTGGGTGATGTCCCGGCTGCTCCACGAGATGCCGCCGTAGATCTGGTGGTCCTTCTCCCACCACCGGTCCGCCTGGAACGCGATCTTGACGGCCGGGATGTAGTAGGGGACCGCCGCCTCGACGGCCCGTTTCACGGGCGGCGAGAAGTCGCTGTCGATGGCGTTGACGACCGTGAGGGGGACCGTCACGATCACGTGGTCGGCGTCCCAGACCTGCACGCGCCGGGTGACACGGTCACGCCAGGTGACCTGGGCGCCGGACCCGGATCGTCTGAGCTTCGTCACCTGCGCGTTGAGCGTGACGAACCGCCGGGTCCGCCGGTAGAAGGCCCGCGCGATGGCGTCCATGCCGCCGGTCGGCTCCACGACGGTCGACTGCTGCGGGTACTGCTCGCTGAACAGCGCGCGCCAGCGCAGCGACGAACCCTTGGAGATCTCGACGAGGTCGAGGGGTTCGAGGACCTGGCCCGGCTCGGGTCCCCCCGGCGGTTCGGAGTATCCGGCGTCCGGCGACCCGGTGTAGCGGTAGTTCCCGTCGAGCCCGCCGAACCCCTGGATGAAGTCACGCACCCGGGCGAGGTCCTCCTCCGACATGGGACGGTCCAGGTCCTGTTTGAGCGCGCGCGCCGCCAGCTCCGCGATGGCTCCTCGCGTGTCGGTGATCACCCGGCGGGCACGCTGCGGCCGCCCGCCGAACGCGGCGGCGTCGTGCAGGTAGGCGGCGCGGTTGTCGTTGACGAACACCTGCAGGGGGATGTCGAGGTCGCGGCAGTACCCGAGGAGCGCCTCGTGGTGGTGGGGGATCCTGGCGGGCCCCGCGTTGAAGTAGAGGCCCGGGTCGCGGTCCCAGTCGACGCGCTGGACCGAGCCGTTCTCGACGACGGTGTCCCCGCCGCGGTAGGTCCTGATCCGGCCGCCGACCCGGTCCTGCGCCTCGAAGACCCGCACGTCGTACTGCGCGGCCGAGAGTTCGAGCGCGGCGACCATGCCGGAGATGCCGGCGCCGATCACCGCGACCTTGACACCCCGCCCGCCGCCGTGTCGTGCCAGGTCCGGTCGTCCGGCGTAGGCCTCGGGTACGGCCAGCAGGCCCATCGCCGTCAGCGTCCCGTACGCGGCTCCCGCGCCACCGGCGCGTCCGACCAGGTTCACGAACGCCCGGCGTGTCAGTTGGTCACGGTACATACGCCCTCCAGTACGGGGATGAGTGCGTCGGGATCGGTGAGGCGCCGCCTGGCGGAGCGTGGGCGGGAGAGAGAGCCCACAGCCGTTGACGGCGACCTGGCCGGGACCGCGAACCGGGAGGCGTCGACGCGCTGAGCTCGACGGGGCCGATACGCCTGTTCTCCAGACGCGCCTCTCGGGAAAGCATGAGGTTCTGGGGAGGTGCGAGGCCAGTTTGTCGTTTTATGGCGGGGATGTCATTGACGGTTTCTGTACTGGTTATTGATGGTTTCTGCACGGTCTCTCGGGGGGCGGGACGTGGCCGTTCTCCGGAGACGGCCCCTGTCGTTCCACGCTTTCGCCGGGTGGGCCGCCGATCGGAGCCTCTCACCGCCCTCGCCCTGTGTGGCGCGTTCGTGTTTCGCCTGCACCGGAAATATATGGATATATCCAACTATTTCTTACTCAACAGGTGTAACTCTCTCTGAGGTCGGTAGCACCTGAAGTCAGGAAAGGGGGAGCCATGGAATTGACGGCCACGACGACAATCCGCAGACCGGCGCGGGACGTTTACGCGTTCTGGCGTCACCTGGAGAACCTCCCGACGTTCATGTGCCACCTTGACGAGGTACGCGTCACGGGTGAACGGACGAGCCACTGGAGGGCGAGCGCCCCGTTCGACCGGACGGTCGGGTGGGACGCCGAGATCACCGACGAGGTGCCGGGAGAGCTGGTCGGCTGGCGCTCGACCGGCGACGCCGACGTGCCGAACGCGGGGAGAGTCCGGTTCGCGCCGGCCCCGGACAGCGTGAGCACGGAGGTGCACGTACTGCTCGTCTACGACATCCCGGGCGGCCCGCTCGGCAAGGCGGTCGCCAAATACTTCGGCGAGGAGCCGCACCAGCAGCTCGACGACGACCTGCGCAGGCTGAAGCAGGTACTGGAGACCGGTGAGGTGACGCGATCCGACGGGGCGCCCTGGGGCAAACGCGCCCGCCGGGAGTTCCCGCAGCGTCCGGCGCAGCCCCTGTCGGCGGAGGAACTCGCGAAGGGGGCGGGGGCATGAGGGCCAACACCTGGGCCGGACGCAACAAGGTCGAGGTCCGCGACGTGCCGGACCCGACGATCCTCAACGGCCGTGACGCGATCGTACGGATCACCTCGACCGCGATCTGCGGTTCCGACCTGCACCTTCTCGACGGGTACGTGCCGACGATGCAGGACGGCGACGTCATGGGCCACGAGTTCATGGGAGAGGTGGTCGAGGTCGGATCCGGCGTCGACCCGTCTCGGCTGCGTGTCGGCGACCGTGTCGTGGTGCCGTTCCCGATCGCCTGCGGCGCCTGCGCGGCGTGCGCGGCGCGGCTGTACTCGTGCTGTGAGAACAGCAACCCCAACGCCGGGATCGCGGAGAAGATGTTCGGCCACCCGGTCGCCGGGATCTTCGGATACTCGCACCTGACCGGCGGATTCGCCGGAGGGCAGGCGGAGTACGCACGCGTGCCGTTCGCCGACGTCGGGCCGCTGCGGATCGAGTCGGAGCTGAGCGACGAGCAGGTGCTGTTCCTGTCCGACATCCTGCCCACCGGTTACATGGGCGCCGAGATGTGCGACATCCAGCCCGGCGACGTCGTCGCCGTGTGGGGCGCGGGCCCGGTCGGACAACTCGCCATGGACAGCGCGAGGCTGCTCGGCGCGGCCGAGGTCATCGCGATCGACAAGGAACCGTACCGGCTGCGCATGGCCGAGGAGGCGGGCCACACCGCCGTCGACTTCGAGGAGACCGATGTCCGCTCCCGGCTGCTGGAACTGACCGGCGGACGCGGTCCGGACAAGTGCGTGGACGCCGTCGGCCTTGAGGCCACGCACGGCAGCGCCCACATCGGCGCCTACGACCGGATCAAGCAGGCCGTCCGCTCCGAGACCGACCGTCCGCACGCCCTGCGACAGGCCATCCTGTCGTGCCGCAGCGGCGGCGTGGTTTCGGTCATCGGCGTGTACGGCGGGCTGATCGACAAGTTCCCCGCCGGGGCGTGGATGAACCGCTCGCTCACCCTGCGCACCGGGCAGTGCCATGTGCAGCGGTACATGGAACCGCTGCTGAGGCTGGTCGAACGGGGCGACCTCGACCCGACCCGGATCATCACCCACACCCTGCCGCTCGAACAGGCGCCGTACGGCTTCGACATCTTCAAGAACAAGCGGGAGAACTGCGAGAAGGTCGTCCTCAAGCCCTGAGAGGGCCCTGGGCGCCACGCCACCCCCGGAGGGGCGGGGGTCAGACGCCCGGCGAGGCGTGGACGGGGGCCAGGTCGGTGAACCCGGAGATGTTCAGGACGGGGAGCAGGAGCGGAGGGGCGATGAGCTCGATCCGGTCGACATGGGCGAACAGGACCGACAGACCGGCGCTGTCGAGGTAGCCGACGGAGGTCAGGTCGAGGACGACCGCGCCCGTCGTGCGTTCGAGAGCGGCGGCGAGGACGTCGGTGTTGCTCATGTCGATCTCACCGACAGCCGTCAGCAGGGCGACGCCGTCCGGGCGGAGATCGGGGACCAGGGTGAGCGGTGTGGCCATCAGGTGATCCTCGTGTGCATGTCGACGGTGGTTCCGGTGGAACCCGGGGTGACGGTGACGTGCTGCATCATGGCGCGCATCAGGGCCATGCCACGGCCGCGATGGGTGTTGATCTCGGGGCGGGGAGGCTTCCAGTGGCCGCTGTCGGTCACGGTGAGCCGCAGATCGTCGACGAAGGCCTCGGCACGCAGGCGGATCGTGCCGCCGGGGGCGTCGCGGTGCCCGTGTTCGATGGCGTTGGCGCACGCCTCACCGGCGGCGAGCAGGACGCCCTGCAGGACCAGCGGGGAGAGCCTGCACTGGGTGAGCCAACCACGCAGGGCCGTACGGATGGGTGCGAGCTGTGACGACTCGGCGGGGAAGACCACGTCCAGGGGGGCGGGGTGCCGGTACAGCAGCAGGGCGACGTCGTCGTCGTAACCCCCCTCCGGGGCCAGGCGGGACATGATCTGGGTGGCGAGATCGTCGACGGCGATGTTCCGGCCCGCCTGGACCGCCGCGCCCGCCTGGTCGATGCCCGCGGTCAGGGGTCGGCGACGGCGTTCGACGAGGCCGTCGGTGTACAGCAGCAGGGTGGCGCGCGCGGGGATGTCGCACTCGCCTTCGGGACGCGCCCTGCCGGGGAGGACGGCCAGCGGGGCGGAGCGGCCCTCGGACAGGAGGCGGACGGTGCCGTCGGGGTGGGCGAGGATGGCCGGTGGATGCCCGGCGCTGGAGTAGGTCAGGTGCCCGGTGCGCGGATCCAGGACGCTGCAGAAGACAGTGGTGCACCTCGCGCCGGGGAGGCCTGCGGCGAAGTGGTCCAGGGCCATGAGGGTCCGGCCCGGCCGTGCGTCCTGCAGCAGCAGGGCGCGGCAGGCGCTGCGCAGCTGCCCCATGACGGCCGCCGCCTCCAGCCCGCGGCCGACGCAGTCGCCGACCACGATGCCGATGCGGCCGTCGGGCAGGGCGACGGTGTCGTACCAGTCGCCGCCGACCTCCAGGGGAGGGGTGGCCGGTTCGTAGCGGACGGCGAAACCGTCGGGAAGGTCGGAGGGGCCGAGGATGGCGCGCTGCAGGGCGAGGGCGGTCTCGCGCTGCTGGTCGATCTGGTGGGCGCGGACCAGGCCCTGGGCGAGATGCCCGGCCAGCAACGACAGCAGCAGCTGGTCCTCGCCGGTGAAGGGCCGGTGGCCGCCCAGGTCGATCCACAGGGCCAGTGGACCCTCGGGGTGCTCCAGAAGGACGCCGGCCCCGGTGCGGTCGGTCACCGAGGAGAGCGGAGGCCGTCCGCGCAGTTCGGTGAGGGCGTCACGGCGCCGCTCGGGCAGCAGCCGCCAGACGGGTGAGCCGTCGGTGGCGGTCAGGGCCGGCTCGTCGCCGTCGTCGAAGACGGCGGCCAGCACGGACCGGGCGCGCCAGAGGTTCTTCAGTTCGGTCAGCGCGCCGCGCAGCGCGTCGTCCAGGCTGGTGGCCCGGGACAGGCACGTGCTCAGCGACGCCAGGGCGCTCTCGCGCTGGACGGCGTAGTGCTCGGCGGTGACGTCGCGGAAGGTTCCGACGGTCACCCTGCGGCCGGTTTCGGGGTCCTGGGCCTGGTTGAAGGTGACGCTGATCCACAGCCGGTGTCCGTCGCGGTGGGTGATGGGCAGGGTGTGGCTGCCCCGGCCCTGGCCGAGCAGGTCCGCGAAGGCCTCGGCGACCTGCCGGTGCGCCTCGGGATCGGTCTCGGCGTCGGGCCACCAGGGATGGGCGGGCAGGTACGGCAGGCCGTCGGCCCCGTAGCCGAGGATGTCGGCGAAGGAGGCGTTGATCTCGATGACCGCGCCGTTCTCGTCGCAGACGAAGAACGCCTCCCGCAGGGAGTCGATCAGCGCGGTGCGCCAGCGGGCGTGGTGGCCGCGCAACCGGGCCAGCTCCACGCTCGCCCGTACACGTGCCAGCAGTTCGGCCGCGGCGAACGGCTTGACGAGGTAGTCGTCGGCGCCGGCCCGCAGGCCTTCGATGGAGGCCTCCTGCCCGGCCCTGGCGGACAACAGCAGGATGGGGACCGAGGCGGTGCGCGAGTCGGCCCGAAGCGCCGCGACCAGTCCCAGGCCGTCCAGGTGGGGCATCATCACGTCGCTGACCACCAGGTCGGGAGTGGTCGTGCGGACGGCCCGCAGGGCCTGTCGTCCGTCGCCGACCGCGTCGACCAGGTAACCGGCGCCCCGCAGGATGCGGCCGAGGTACTCGCGCATGTCGGCGTTGTCGTCGGCGATCAGCACCCGTGCCGGGGGGTCGGCTGCAGACGCCGCTCCCGCCGTCCCCACCGCCTCGGCGGCCGGGCCGCCGGTCGGATCGTCGGGCAGCCAGCGTAGGGCCTCCTGCAGGTAGGGGTCGGCCGCGGCGGAGGTCACGGAGAGGGTCGCGGCCGTACCGGTGGCGGACGTCAGCGCCTCGGGGGGCAGGTGGGCGTGCCCGAAGGGCAGACGGATGGTGAAGGTGGTGCCCTCTCCTTCGACGCTGTCGGCGGTGATGGTGCCGCCGTGCAGACCGACGAGCTCCCACACCAGAGCCAGCCCGATTCCGCTTCCCTCGTTGGAGCGGGACCGGGCGTTCTCGATGCGGTGGAAGCGCTCGAACAGCCTGGGCAGTTCCCCGGCGGGCACGCCGATGCCGGTGTCCGCGACGGTGACCACGGCGTGGCCGTCGTGGGCGCGCACGCGGACGCGGATGGAGCCGTCGAAGGTGAACTTCAGCGCGTTGCTGAGCAGGTTGAGGATCACCTTCTCCCACAGGCCGTAGTCGATGTGGACCGGGTCGTCCAGCGGCGGACAGTCGACGTCGAAGGACAGACCGGCCTTCTCGACGGCCGAGCGGAACACGCTGGCCAGGTCGGAGGTGACGGCGGCCAGGTCGACCGGCTGGTAGCGGGCCCGCATACGGCCCGCCTCGATGCGGGAGAAGTCCAGCAGGGTGTTGACGAGCTTGCCCAGCCGCAGCCCGTTACGGTGGACGGCCTCCAGCTCCTCGCGTATCCCGGGGTCCGCCTCGGCGAGCCGCCCGCGCAGCTCCTCCAGCGGTCCCATGATCAAGGTGAGCGGGGTGCGGAACTCGTGACTGATGTTGGAGAAGAACGCGGTCTTGGCCCGGTCGAGTTCGGCCAGTTCCTCGGCCCGCCGCTGCTGGGCCTGGTAGTTGCGGGCGCTGGCGACCCCCGCCGCGATGTGCCCGGCGACCAGCTCGGCGAATCCGCGGTAACCGTCGTCCAACGGCCGGTACCGGTTCAGCGCGGTCACCAGGAACCCGTACGGCTCGCCGCCCTGCCGCAGCAGCGGCAGGACCAGTGCCTGCGTGGGCGGCTGTGGCCAGTCCCCGGTGGGCAGTGCGGTGAACGGAACCCCCCGGAGGTCCACGAGCGCCGGTTTCCCCTGGGCGAGTGTCGCCGCGGGCCACACTCCGTCCGCGTCCCCGGCGGCCAGGACCGCAGGGGCGGCGGGGTGCCCGGGGACGACGCCGGTCGCGTTCGTCAGCCGGGCGGAGTCGTCGTCCTGGAACAGGTAGGTCAGCGTGAAGGGGAGGTCCCGCAGGTTGCGGCCGAGTTGCCTGCCGGTGAAGGCGAGCATCTCCTGCTCGGTGCGCACCACGCTGAGGTCGGAGCCCAGGTGCCGCAGCGTCGCCATCCGCCGTTCGCCGACGACCCGCTCGGTGTCCTCGCTGACCACGCACAACATGCCGACCACCTGGCCGTCGTCGTCACGCAGGGGGCTGTAGGAGAAGGTGTGGTAGGTCTCCTCCGGGTACCCCGACCGCTCCAGGAACAGCAGCAGGGCCTCGTCCCAGGTCGCCCTGCCGGTGGTCAGCACGGTGTCGATCCGGGGACCGATGTCGTCCCAGATCTCCGCCCACACCTCGTTCGCCGGGCGGCCGAGCGCCCACGGGTACTTGCGGCCCAGGGTGTCGCGCCGGTAGGCGGCGTTGCAGAAGAACGTCAGGTCGGGCCCCCAGGCCATCCACATCGGGAACCGGGACGACAGCAGGATGCTCACCGCCGTCCGCAGGCTCTGCGGCCAGCGAGCCGGTGGCCCGAGCGGGGTCGCCTCCCAGTCCACCAGGGCGAGATCACCGCCGATCTCGCCGTCGACGGCGAACACGTCGGCTCCCGCCGTCACCGACGGTTCACGCCCAACGTCCTCAGAACGCGTCACCGAACGCCCTTTCACCTACCTGACCGGATCATGAAGCCGCCACTTGTCCCGGTCACGTCCATGGCCCATGATGCACGTCCCGTTCTCTTGCCGATGTGGGGAAGAAAACACCGGCATCGCCCCGCTACCTTGACCGCTGTATTATTTTTCCTCCCATCGTAGGACAATTCGGTCTTTTTCCGGTGTGTGGGGCCGGGTCGAGGAGGTACGAAAAGCACACCTCGGGAGTACGGTGGCCACGGCCTGAGGGCCCGGGGCAGGAGAATCCACCCCGGAGAGTAGGCACATATCGGCCGTCCATGGGCAGTAACCGGTTCGGCGCTCGCCGCCACGACCAGTAAGCATCACACAAGACAGGTGAACACCGATGTCGACCAAGGGCGCCGAGGACAGGCGGTGCGAAGTGCGAGGACGGACCGGCCTGTCGGCCAAGGCGGACACGAACATGGAGCGCTTCGCCGCTCTGGTGGCCCGGACGTTGCGGGCGCCGGTGGCGCTGGTGTCCCTGGTAGAGGGCGACCGTCAGGTCTTCCCCGGCCTGGCCGGCCTGACAGGATCATGGGCCGAGCACCGGCAGAGTCCGCTGTCGCACTCGCTGTGCCGCTACGTCGTGACGGACGGCGAACCGCTGGTCCTGACGGACGCCCGCCTCGACGAGCGGGTGCGAGCCGTCCCGGCCGTCGCCGAGCTGGGGATGGTCGCCTACGCGGGGATGCCGCTGACCGACGAGGACGGGCGGGTGCTGGGGTCGCTGTGCGCGGTCGACACCACCGCCCGCCGGTGGACCAGCGCGGAGCTGACCGACCTGGCCGACCTGGCCGCGGCGTGTTCGAGCGAGTTGCGGCTGCGCCTGGCCTCCCGCGCCGCGGAGGACGCCCGGGCGGCCGCCGAGGAGGCGCGCGCGACCGCCCAGGCCAACGCCGCGATGCTGCTGCGCGCCTCCCAGGAGATGGCCGAGGCCGCCAGCGTCCAGGACGTGCGGCAGCGACTGCGCCACCTGGTGATCGGCGCCCTGGCGCCGCACTACATCGGACTGAGCCTGCTGCGGGACGGCAGGCTGACGCGGGTGCCCGACACGGACGGCCCGCATGAGGTCGAGGAGATCCTCGGCCAGTACGGAATCGAGGCGCCCTTCCCCTCGGCGCGGGCGCTGCGCGATCGCCGGATGATCGCCATCCCCAGCCGGGAGGACCTGGCGGCCCAGTACAGCCCCGAGGCGGTGGCCGCGTTCGACTCCCTGGGCCTGGTCTCGGCGGTGTGCCTGCCGCTGATCGCCAGCCGCGGCCCGGTCGGCGTGCTCATGGTCGGCTGGAACCGGCACCACCAGCCTGACCTGGTGGAACAGGCGACGCTGAACGCGCTGGCCAGCTACACCGCGCACACCGTGGCCCGGGCGCTGTTCCTCGGCGAACGCATCACCGTCGCCCGCCAGCTGCAGAGCGCCATGCTGACCGACCTGCCCGCCACGCCCGGACTGGACAGCGCGGCCCTGTACCGGCCCGCCGCCACCGACGACATGGTCGGGGGCGACTGGTACGACAGTTTCCCGCTGCCCGGCGTCCCCGGCGGGCCGGTGACGTCCTCCCTGGCGATCACCGTGGGCGACATCACCGGCCACGACATACGGGCCGCGGCCCTGATGGGACAGGTGCGCAGCATGCTTCGCCAGGCCGTACTCGACCATCCCGCGCTCGGGCCCGCGGCCGCGCTGACCGCTCTCGAACACGCCTGCCTGAGCCTGCGGCTGCCCGCGACCGGCAGCATCCTGCACGCCCGTCTGGAGTACGGCGCCGCGGGCTGGGCGTTGACCTGGTCAAACGCCGGTCATCCGCCTCCGCTGCTGCTCCTGCCCGACCGGAGTACCCGGCGGCTCGACCAGCACGACGTGCTGTTCTATCCGGGCCTCGGCCATCCACCGCGTACCGACCACCGCATGGACCTGGCGCCAGGCTCGACGCTGCTGCTGTACACCGACGGCCTCGTCGACAGGCCTGGCCGGGACGTCGAACAGGCCATCGGCACGACCCGCGCGTTGCTGGCCGCCCACGGGGAGCGGCCGCTGCCCGAGTTGCTGGAGACCCTGGCCGACGAGATGGCCGGGCCGAAGGCCGACGACGACGTCGCCATGCTCGCCGTACGCGTCCCGCTCTCTCCTCATGCCTGACCCCGGCGGGCACCCGGGGCCGGCGGGGCGCACAGGACGCCCGGATGTGCCTTACCGTGGTCCCAGAGCCGTGTACCGGCAGGGGGCGCCTGTCAGTGGAAGGGAAGCCATGTCGCACCACGCCGACCAGAACGACCAGACGGGGCAGGCGCAGCTGACCTTCACCGTGGAGGCCGGTGCGGGCGGCGATCCGACGATCGTGCACGTGTGCGGTGCGCTGGACTACGACACCTCTCCCGTGCTGGGCGCCGTGATCGACAGGCTGTGGGAGGAGCTGGACGGCGACCACCTGCTGCTGAACCTGGAACGAACCACCTTCTGCGACTCGGTCGGCCTGAGCCGCCTCGTCGCGGCCTTCACCGGTTCCCAGCAGCGGGGTGTGACGCTGCTGCTGGTCGCCCCGCAGCCCTTCATGCGCCACGTCCTGGACCTGACCGGCCTGTCCCGGATCCTGATGATCCGCGACAGTCTCGCCCAGGCGCTTGCCGAGGCCCGGGAGCGCTCCACGAACGACCCGGGCCACGTGCCCTCCCTGTGAGGTCCCCGGCGGGCGCCACACCCGGACCGCAGGTCGCGGGACCGGCTACCCGTGCTGGGGCACCGGTTGCGTGTCGGCGAAGGGAACCGCGGGAAGGGGGAGCGTCACCTCGACCGTGGTGCCCTCCCCGGGGCCGCCGCTGACGAGGCAGAGCCCGCCCAGCTCCGCGGTGCGCTCGCGCATGGAGGTCAGGCCGACGCCCGCGCGGCGCTCCGGCGCCAGCCCGGCGCCGTCGTCGGTGATCAGCAGGCGCAGCGCCTCGGGTCCGCGGCGCAGTTCGACCCGGACGTGGGTGGCGTTCGCGTGCCGCCGGACGTTGGTCAGCGCCTCCTGCGCGATCCGGTAGACGGCCACCTCGACGGCGGCGGGCAGGTCCTCCAGGTCCCCCTCGACGCTCACCTCGGTGACGGGACCCTCAGGGGCGGCGGGCCCGGCGAGCGCCCGTACGGCGGCGGCCAGCCCGAGGTCGTCGAGGGCGGGCGGGCGCAGGCCGTAGACGAGCTGCCTGATGTCGCCGGTGACCGAGTCCATGCCGGAGCGCAGCTCACGCAGCAGCCCGTCGGCGGCGTCGGGGGAGGTCTTCAGGCTGAGGCGGGCCATGTTGATGGTCATGGCCAGCCCGCTGAGCGTCTGCCCGAGGCCGTCGTGCAGGTCGCGGCGCAGCCGCCGCCGTTCCTCCTCCCTGGTGCTCAGGATGCGCTCCCTGGAACGTTGCAGGTCGGCCGACATCCGCAGCGCGTGCGCCACGTCGGCCGCGTAGGGGACCAGCGTGGCCAGGACCCGCTCGTCGTGCGCGGCGGGGAAGCGGCGCGGGGTCGGCGGCCCGACCAGCAGCCGCCCCACCCGCTCGCCGTGCCAGACCAGCGGCACCTCACGGGGGGCGTCGCCGATCTGCCCGCTGGTCGCGCTCGCCACGCCGACCCGCTGTCCCGGCTCGCCGCCGGTCACCTCGACCGTGACCCCCTGTACGGCCAGGCCCTCACGCAGCACGCCGATCACCGATGCCAGCGCCTGCGCCGGATCCCCCCGGCGTACCTCCTGGACCAGCCGTTCCGCGAGCACACGCGGGTCGCCGACCGGACCGTAGAGCAGGCGGTCGATGGCGCGTTGCAGCATCCGGCGCAACGGCTGGAAGAACGCGCCGGTGAACAGGGCCGCGGCGAGTCCGGCGATCTGGTCGAGGCCGGAGACCAGCAGGCTCGACAGCGCGGCCACGCCGAAGTAGACCCCACCGACCACGGCCAGCAGCCCCGCCGCGACGAAGGTCCGGCTGACGATGGTGTCGATGCCGTACAGCCGGTAGCGCATCACCGAGAACAGCAGCGCGATCGGGATGAGCATCGCCCACAGGATCGACAGCCAGGTCAGCTCCGGCGCGGCGACGCCGACGAACATGAACACGATGTATCCGGCGAACGCCAGCAGCGGCCAGCCGATCTGCCGCCTGACCTCCGGGTCCGCCCCGCGGAAACGCAGCAGCATGGACAGCGCCGCCAGCGGCAGCGTCGCCAGGACCCCCGTCCAGTTCACCACCAGCATCGTCTGGTGGTACGGCGCCAGCTCGGGGATCTGCAGCGGGTTGTGGATGACCGCCGGGAACAGGTAGCTCTCAAGCGGCGGGTCGGGCCGGATGAACTGGCGGGTGGTCTCGGCGACGATGGACACCACGCCGAGCACCACCACCGCCCGCCAGCGCCGCGAGGGCAGCCTGCCGTCCGGGGAGTACAGCGGCAGCAGCATCTCCAGCGCGAGCCCGGAGACCCCCCAGCCCAGATACACCGCGAACCTCAGGAACCCCGCGAGCGTGAGGTTCCCGTGCGAGGCGGTCAGCAGCATCATCGCCTGGCAGAAGTCGTGTACGGCGCCGCCGAGCCCGCCCAGGCACATCAGCCACGCCAGCTTGAGCCTGGGCCGGTGCGCGATGAGGAACGCGCCGACCGCGGGGAAGGTCACCCCCGCCGCCGTCAGCGGCGTGACGGTCTCGGGCGACTTCCACTCCTCGGGGAGGGTCGCGTAGATCCATATGGCCGCGGTCACGAGCAACGGAGACACCACGGCCAGGACGACGGTGACCGCCCTGGCTGCCCACGCCATCCCACTCCCGCTTTCCGGCGCCTGTTTTCGCCTGACCCTAGTGTGCCTTTGGGGCGGTACAAAGGTCACGATTCACCACCATTGTGGCAGGGGCGTTATCAACGGAAGCGCCGGCCGTACGGGCCACACGAGCGGTACGGCGAGGCGTTTCCCGGCGGAGCCGACCGGCGGGAACCGCCCCTTTCCCACGACGGTGGAAACTCTCGACGATCACGGTCCTCGGCTGATCGGCCATGCCGCACCACGGGCGCTCCACCGGAGGCGATTGTCGGACCGTCTCGTTATGGTCGCTCCATGAGCGATGCCCCGACCGCCCTGGAGCGGCTTCTCGCCCTTGTGCCCCCGCCGGAGACCCCGTTGTTCGCCCTGGGAAGCTGGGAGGAGTTGTTCGCGGAACTGGGGACGGGGCTGCCTTCGGACTACGTGGCTTTCGTCAACGCCTACGGGTCGAGTGACTTCTCCGATTGGCTGGGGGTGGCGGATCCCCGCCGGGACGGGCACGGGGCCAGCATGGACACCGAGGGGCGGACACTGGGCGATCAGTATCGTTCCTTCCGCGCGAAGTGGCCGGAGGACAGCCCGTTCGCCGCCTGGCCGGAGCCGGGTGGGTTCCTGCCGTGGGGGAACACCATTGACGCCGATCATGTGGGATGGCTGACCGAGGGAGAGCCCGACCGGTGGCCGGTGGCCATCTGGCCGCGTCACCACGATGACCGGGTGATCGGCATGACAATGACGGAGTTCCTGTGGGGCTGGTTCTCGGGCGAGCTCGTCGGTGGAGAACTGCCCGACCTGACCCCGCTCACCCGCCGGCCCTGGGAGTGTGGCTGCGGCGGCGGGTGCGCGAGACAGGGCGGGCGGTAAGGTCTCCGGCTCAGGTACGGCCACGGCCGGGGACGCCACCTGTGTTCTCCCCTTTCGGGGCGGGCAGGTCAGACCTCCGCGTTGCCGGAGGCGTCATTTCTCTTCACCGGATCGTGACGCGCCGCTTCCCGCACCGGGGCACCGCCGTCCGGGACGGCCGCGGCGCGCCTCGCCGTCCCGGACACCGCTGTGAGACAGAGGATCGCGGTTACTCCGCGTAGGGCTGGTCCGTTCCCCGGGGGCTGTAGCCGAGACTCCAGATGTAGCCGTCCGGGTCGGCGAAGGTGCCGCCGTACCCTCCCCACGGCAGAGCGCCGGCGGGCTTGAGGACCGTGGCGCCGGCCTTCTCGGCCTCCGCCATGATCTCGTCGACCCGCGCCTCACCACGGACGACGTAGGTCAGGACCAGTCCGCTGAAGCCGCTGCCCTCCGGGCCCGTGCCCACCTGGTCGGCCAGACCCTCGCGACCGTAGAAGCCGACGGGCGAGGCGCCGTCCGATTCGAAGAACACCGAGATGCCGTAGTCGTTCTTGATCTTCCAGCCGAGTCCTTCCGTGTAGAACCGCTTGGCCCGGTCCATGTCCCGGACACCGAGAAGGATCGAGCTGACGTGCGCTTTCATGCCTTGCTCCTTGTGCGTGGGGTGGTGTGCGCCGGCGGGCCGGGCATCCGGACCGGGGCCCGGATGTCACATCGGCGTGCGTTCGCCGGTCAATTGGTATGACAGGCACGGACGGAGGAATGTGACGGATGGCTGAGCAGGACTGGCTGAGCGAGCGGTTCGCCGAGCACCAGAGCCGCCTGTACGCGGTGGCCTATCGGATGCTCGGCTCCCCGACCGAAGCCGAGGACGCGGTGCAGGAGGCCTGGCTGCGGGTCGGCCGCGCCGAAACCGGCCAGGTGGAGAACCCGGCCGGGTGGCTGACCACCGTCGTCGCCCGGGTCTGCCTGAACATGCTGGAGACGCGCCGGGCCCGGCGTGAGGAGTCGGCCGGGGCGCTGCCGCCCGATCCGGCGGAACCGCGACCGAGCACCCACCCGGTCGGCCAGGCCACCCCCGAGGAGGAGACGCTGCTGGCCGATTCGGTCGGTGTCGCGCTGATGGTGGTGCTGGACACGCTGACTCCCGCCGAGCGGCTCGCGTTCGTCCTGCACGACGTCTTCGCCGTGTCGT
Source organism: Streptosporangium sp. NPDC001559 (assembly GCF_042893955.1). Lineage (NCBI taxonomy): Bacteria > Bacillati > Actinomycetota > Actinomycetes > Streptosporangiales > Streptosporangiaceae > Streptosporangium > Streptosporangium sp. NPDC001559. The sequence goes on along the minus strand of NZ_JBIAVG010000004.1, from coordinate 151,282 downwards.
TCACCGAGATCGGCGCCATCCTCGACCGCTCCCCGGCGGCGGCCCGGCAACTCGCCAGCCGGGCCAGGCGCCAGGTGCGGGGGACGGCCGACGCCTCCGGCGCCGCGCGATCGGCGAAGCGGGAGATCGTCGAGGCGTTCCTCGCCGCGGCCCGGGGAGGGGACTTCACCGCCCTGGTCGAGTTGCTCGATCCGGAGGCCGTGGCCATAGAGATCCGCGGCGCCGAAGCGGTGGCGGCGTTCTTCGCCGGACGGGCCCAGGCGGCCAGGCTCGCCCTGGTCGACGGCGTCCCGGCGGCCGTCTGGTCGCACCGAGGACGGCCGAAGGCCGTCATCACGTTCACCGTCCACGACGGGAGGATCACCCGCATCGCCGTCGAAACCGATCAGGACCGGCTCCGCGACCTCGACATCGTCCATCTCCTGGCCGGTGACGAGGAACGGCCTTGACCGGCGTCCGGTCAGGGCGTGGGACGTCGTTTTCGGGACGGGGGTCAGCGGTGTGGGCTGATCAGGCCCGACTCGTAGGCGATGATCACGAGTTGGGCTCTGTCGCGGGCGTGGAGTTTCGCCAGCAGCCGTCCGATGTAGGTCTTCACCGTGGCCAGCGACAGCTGTAGCCGCTCGGCGAGTTCGGTGTTGGACAGGCCGCGTGCCACCAGGGTCAGGACCTCCCGTTCCCTTTCGGTCAGGAGTCGGAGTTCGCGGGTCAGCACCGGGGGCCGCTCGGGGGAGCGGGCGAACTCGGCGATCAACCGGCGGGTGACGCCCGGGGCGAGGAGCCCCTCTCCCCGGGCGACGAGGCGGATCGCGTCGCACAGTTCCCCGGGCCGGGTGTCCTTGAGCAGGAACCCGCCCGCCCCGGCGCGCAGCGCGGCGTACACGTGGGAGTCCAGGTCGAACATGGTCAGGATCAGGACCCGCACCCCCTGGGTCTCCGGTGTCCCGCAGATCCGCCTGGTGGCCTCGATGCCGTCCATCGTCGGCATGCGCACGTCCATGAGCACGATGTCGGGCAGGTGGGCGAGGGCGAGTTCGACGGCCTCCGCGCCGGTGCCCGCCTCCGCGACGACGGTCATCTCGGGCTCGTTCTCGATCAGCGCCCGGAAACTGCCCCGCAGCAGGGCCTGGTCGTCGGCGATGAGCACCCGGATCGGCTCGATCACGGCGCCTCACCGTAGCGCAGGGTCGCGTTCACCTGGAATCCCCCATCCGGCAGCGGCCCCGCGGCGAACCGCCCGCCGTACATCGTGACCCGCTCCCGCATGCCGATGATGCCGTGTCCCGGGGAGGTCGCGGGAGGCGGGGCGCCGTGGCCGTCGTCGGTCACCTCGATCGTCACGACCCCCTGCCCGGCCAGGACGCCCACCCGGCAGTGGGCCGGGGCCGCGTGCTTGACGACGTTCGTCACGGCCTCCTGGACGATCCGGTAGGCGGCGAGCTCAACGGCTTCCGGGAGGTCGTCCCCGCCCTCGACCGACAGTTCGACGTCCACCCCGGCCATGGCGGCCCGCTCGGCGAGTTCGGTGAGGCCGCCGAGGGTCGGCACGGGGGCCGGTCCGGTGTCCTCCCGGAGCACCCCGAGCAGCCTGCGTGTCTCGGTGAGCGCCTGCCTGCTCGTCTCCTCGATGACCCGCAGCGCGTCGAGGGCCTCCTCCGGCCGGTTCCGCGCCAGGTGGTTGGCGACGCTCGCCTTGACCGCGATCAGCCCCATCCCGTGGGTCATCACGTCGTGCAGCTCACGGGCGATCCGCAGCCGCTCGTCGACCAGCACCTGGTGCTCACGCTGCCGTTCCAGGCGTGTCTCCTGGTCACGGCGTTCACGCACGTTGAGCGCCCACCGCCAGGCGCCCGCGAGCAGTGGCAGGGCCAGGCCGTACCACCACGCGCCGCCGGGGAGCGGTAGGTCACCGACGACGGCGGCGACCACCGTCGTGGCGGTGGCGCAGGCCATGGCCCGCACGGCGAGCTCCCTCCGGGCGCCGAGTGTCAGCGTGTACAGGGCGCAGGCCGTGGCGACGAACGGGTCCCACAGCAGGCCGAGCACGGCGGCGGAGACCGACAGCGTCACGATCACGACGAACGCCCCGAGCGGCCGGTACCGCCTGAGCGCGAGTGGTACGGCGATCGCGGCGGCGACGGCCAGCGAGACCGGGAGCCGCCACGGGGACCCGGTCTGGTCCATGAGCAGGTTGCCCGCGAGACCGATGTCCACGGTCAGGAGCGCGACGGCCGTCAGGACATCGGCGGCGACCTGACGGCGGGTGGGCTTCTCAGCGGGCATGACCGGTACGGTAACGCGCCGCCGAACCAGGGCACATCCACCCACGGCGGATCATCCCTGGGGATGAACGACAGCCCTGGGGCTGACCGGGAAGTGTCCACGGAGGGCTGATCCGTCCCGGGTGGACGCGGTGCGATCGTCGGGCCATGCCAACCGACCACAGCTTCCCCGGCCGCCGGATCAGTGCGGTCTCCATGATCGTCGGACCCCTGCTCCTGCTGGCGGGGGCGTTGACGCGGGTGCCGTTCCCCTTCCCCTTCACCGAGCAGCTGGCGGCCGTACAGCGGGCTCCCGGCCTGGTGATCGGCGGCTACACCGCCTTCCTTGCGGGCAACGTGCTGATGTGGCCCGCCGTCGTCACGCTGGCCCGCGGGATCGGGCGGACCCACCCCATGTGGGCCGCGTGGGGTGGGGCGTTCGTCATCTTCGGGCTGTTCGAGCGGACCTTCCACGCCGGGATCAACCAGACCGCGTTCCGGCTGGTGCTGCGGCGCGGCCTGGACTCCGCGACGGTCTTCGTCCAGGACTCCTACCAGGACACCCATCTGTTCAGCTATCTGTCGTTCACGATCATGTTCGGCTGGTACGTCCTGGCCTTCGGCGCCTACCGCAGCCGGGTTCTCGGCCTGACCGGCTCGATCGCGCTCGCCTCGATGGGGGCGGTGCCGCTCGGCGTGCTCAAGGGGACGGACGCGTTCACGATCGCCGGGACCCTGGGGTTGTGCGTGGCGTTCCTGCCGCTGGGGTTCAGGCTCATGCGTGAGGGGCCGAGGCCGAGCCGCCGCTCCGTCCTGCTCACCCTGCTCGGTACGGCGGTCGTCGGCCTGCTCGCCTACGCGAGCACCCTCGGCTGAACCGCTCGAACGCCGTTCTCACCCGTTGTTAGACTCCCGGAATGCGGATTCCGGGAGACGAACAGATTCGCGCGCTCCACGAGAAGTACGCGCCCACGCGGGAGGCGTTCGAGCTCGTCTTCACCCACTGTGAAATCGTGTGCGGCATCGCCGAGCAGATTCTCGCGCGTACCGGATCCGACCTCGACAGGGACCTCGTACGGGCGGGAAGCCTGCTTCACGACATCGGGGTCTATCGGCTTTACGGCGCCGACGGAAAGCTCGATCACACACGTTACGTACGGCACGGCGTACTCGGTCACGAACTCCTCCGCGAGGAGGGATTTCCTGAGGAGATCTGCCGTTTCTGCTCCTGCCACACCGGAGTGGGGATCAGCCGGGACGACGTGCGGAGCCAGGGGCTTCCCATCCCTGTCGCCGACTATGTCGCCGAGTCGGGTGAGGAGAGACTGGTGATGTACGCCGACAAGTTCCACAGCAAGTCCACCCCGCCCACATTCGTCTCCGCCGCGTCCTACGCCACCCGGGTCCGGCGCTTCGGCGAGGACAAGGTCGTCGCGTTCAAGGCGATGTGCGAAACCTTCGGCGTTCCCGATCTCACGCCTTTCACCACGACCTACGGGTGCGCCGTGGTCTAGGAGGGCGGACGTCCCCGGCCGGGATGGAGATGACTCCAGGAAGTGTGGAGAGACAACCGCGATGGCGGCGGCCGTACGGCCGGGCGGCCTCTCCCACCGGCCTGTGGGAATACGCCTGGCTCGTCGTCGTGGGGTTCGTCAGAAGAGCCGGGGGTGATCCCACTCGAAGGCCTCCAGCGGGGTGGTCGTCTCCACGGGAACGACCAGCCCGGCCCTCCTACGCGGCTGGCCGGGGTTCGCGGGGTCGCCGACGCGCAGCAGGACCCGGGCCGGCTCCCCCAGGATCTCCTCGGGCACCTCGTACAGGGCGAGGGTCAGGGCCGGGTCGCGGGGGTCCTCGGCCGAGGCGACCAGCGGCAGTCCGGTCTCGGCGACGTAGCGGTCCCAGCCGAGGGACTCGATGGCGCACCTTCGGACCTCGGCGTCCTTCTCCGCCGCGATGGCCTCGCAGTTCGGGGCCTCGACCACCCACTTCGGAACGCGGGTGCCGTGCCAGGCGTAGAGCGTGTGCCCGTCGGGCCAGGAGAGCGCGGGCCCGTCCTCGCAGTGGAGCCGCAGGTCGCCGTCACGCCGGATCGCGACGGGGCGTCCGGACATGACGACCGCGCCGGCCAGGGGGATCCACCAGCCGAGCCTGCGGGTCACCTCCGCCAGCGCGTCCAGGTGGTCGTCGGATCCCACCCCGGCCACACGCAGAGCGGAGGTGTAGAACGCGATCCAGTAGGCGTCCCTCCAGATGTCCTGGGCTCCCCACACGTACCTGGACGGGTCCGATCCGGCCCGGTCTCCCAGCTGGCTCAGGAGCTGCCCCCGTAACTGGGCGCGGAGCTGCCCCCACAGTTGCTCCCAGAGCCGGGCGCGGAGCTGGCATCGGAGCCGGTCCCAGAGCCGCTGCCCCAGCCGGTTCCTGAGCCGGCTCTCCAGGCACTCCTTGAGCCGGTCCTCGAAGTGCCCGTAGTGGACGACGGAGTGGCCGAGGGCGGAGACCATCGGGAAACAGCCGGGCGGCGAGTCCACCCACACCCTGAGAAGAGGCGGCTCCAGGCCGATCATCGTGTACATCTCGCGCACCGCCAGCTCCGCCTCGCCCCTGTCGACGGGGCGGGTGGACAGGCCGTCGCGCATCCACTGATCACGGATGTCGTCGACGAGGGCCTCGTGCTCGGCGGTGAGGATGCCCTCGAAGGGGGGCAGGGGCGTGCCGCTCATCTGCAGTCGGTCATCCATCTCGGAGAGTCGCTCAGGACGATCGGTGACACCGCCGGTCCGGACTTCTCGTCGGCCGCCTCCGGACGCGTTCGCCGGGTCGAAGGAGCCGGGTGAAACACGAAGCGTGCCTGCGCTCTTCTTCGAGCGGCTCGGTCCGGAGAGGAAACCTGCGTTGTTCCGATGCCGCCAGGTTCACCGAACATTCTTGCGAGCCACTTGGAAGTCGCTGGGGGACATTCTTGCGAGCCACTTGGAAGCCGCTGGTGTTAAGGAAGTCGCCGGTCAGGGCGCCGGATCTCAGTCGCGGTGCGGTGCCCGCGGTTTCAGGGGGGCGAGGTGGCGGCCGACGGCACGGGCCAGTGCCTCGACGTCACCGCCGGGCTCGGGCTGCACGTTTCCCTCGACGAGCAGGTTGGCCAGGCCGTGCATCATCGCCCATGTGGCGACGGCGGCGGTCCAGTCGGTCGAGCCGTCCGGCATGGTGGTGCCGCTCAGCCACTGGTGCCAGGCCCGGTCGCGGGCGGCCACGAAGTCGGGGTCACGGCTGTTGAGCAGGTCGGGGACGCGCATGACCGCGAAGTGGGCGGGGTGGGCGGTGGCGAAGAGGACGTAGGCGACGCCCTGCTCGACGAGTCCGCCGGTGACCCGGACCCGTTCCAGCTCGTCGGCCAACAGGTGGTAACCCTCGACCGCGATCGCGGTGAGCAGGCCGGCCTTGTTGCGGAAATGGTGAGTGGGAGCGGCGTGGGAGACGTCCGCCCGGCGGGCGATCTCGCGAAGGCTCAGCGCGACCGGCCCGTCCTTCGTGACGGCCTCCAGCGCGGCGTCCAGCAGAGCCCGCCGCAGGTCCCCGTGATGGTAGGACTGCTTACTCACGGCGATCAGCCTACCGGGGCCGTCTGGACGCCGTAATGCCCCCTCAGGGCTGCGGACCTGCTCAATCATCGGCTGGGCGGCCGCCCCGGGTCCCGGTTTTCGCGGGAACCCCGCGACACGGGCCGCCTCCGGGATCGCGCTTCGCCGGGGTCCCGTTCGGCTCCCCTCGGAGGCCGGAAAAGAGCCGGGTCGGGGGCCGGTCGGGGGCCGGACGGCTCGCCGTGCCGGACGGCTCGCCGTACGGACTCGGGACCGGGCGGACGTCGGCCCCGGAATGACCCACCTCAATCTTGCCGTTGCCAAGATTGAATCCGCGTCGTATCTTGTCGATGTCAAGTTCGGCATCGGGGGGCCGACCGGCAGGGGTGGTGCCGGTGGATCCCACGACGGCCTCGGCCGGGGGCCGGCCTGCTCAAACGGTGGTCTCGACAGGCCGGTGAGCGGACCGGTGCCGACGCCGCTCACCCGGAGCCGAACCCGGACGGTGAGCGGTTCGCGTCCGTCGTGGACGACGCGGGCCAAGATCGAGCGAAGACGATGGGGAAACGTGGACATGCAGGCTGTCAACGGGGGAAACCGGTTCGATGAGGACCGTCACGTCCTGCTGGACGTCGCCACGGCGGCGCTGGCGAGGGCCGTGAGCGGACCGGGTGACGCGGAACCACGGGCGGAAGGAGGGGTCGTCCCCGGCTGGGAGATCCAGCAGGGCTCTCCCTGGACCTACGTGACACCGCAGGACGCGGCCACCCGCCCGCAGGGCTGGAAACTCCACGTCTCCGCGACGCCGCTGTCGGCGCCGCTGGTGCTGACGCGGGTGGTGGAGGTGCTGGCCCGGCACCGCTGCTCGTTCAAGTTCGCCGCCACGCTCACGGAACTGAGCGGACTCGTCTCCCGCGACCAGAACCGCGGGTCGATGGGCAAGTTCGTCACGGTCTACCCGCCCGACGACGAGGCCGCCGTGGCGATCGCCGAAGAACTGCACACCGCCACGTACGGCCTGCCGGGCCCGCCGATCCTGTCCGACCGCGTCTACCGGCCCGGCAGCCTGGTGCACTACCGCTTCGGGGTGTTCTCCGCCCCCAGCGAGCTCGACAACGACGGCACCTACGCCTCCCGGCTGACCGCCCCCGACGGTACCCGGGTGACCGACGAACGCAACGCCTGGTACTCCCCGCCCGCGTGGGCGCCCTGCCCCTTCGAGTCGGGACAGGCGGCGGTCAGGACCGCCGCGCCCGAGTCGGTCCTGCTGGCGGACCGGTTCGTGGTGCGCCAGGCCCTCCGGCACAGCGCCAAGGGCGGGGTGTTCCTGGCGGAGGACCGCACCGACGGCGGCATGGTCGTGATCAAACAGGCCCGCCCGCACCTCGGCGCCTCGATCGACGGACGCGACGAACGCGATCTGCTGCGTCACGAGGCCCGCATGCTGGAGCTGTTCGGGCCGCTGGGGGTCACCGCGCGCAAGGCGGCGCTGTTCGAGACCGGCGGCAACCTGTTCCTCGCGCAGGAGCACCTCGCCGGGACCCCGCTCAGCGTCTGGGTCAACGAGCAGCGCTCCTCCCGGCCCGCCGCGGAGTGGCGCGAGACGGTGGTCGGCCTGGCGCGGAGGATGACGGCGCTGGTCTCGACGGTCCACGGGCGGGGGTACGTGCTGCGCGACCTGACGCCGAACAACGTCATGGTCTCCCCCGACGACGAGTGCCTGCTGATCGACCTGGAGATGGCCGCCGTGCCCGGCACCCCGGTCGGCCGGGCCTACACACCCGGTTACGCCCCGCCCGAGCAGGTGCTGGCCGCCCACTACGGGCCCGCGCCCGAGGCCACGGTCGACCTGTTCGCGCTGGGAGCGACCCTGTTCTTCCTGGCCACCGGCTGCCAGCCCTCGGTTCCCGAGGACCTGTCCCCGGAGGTCAGGCCGTGGGAGTCCCGGCTGCGCACGCTGCTGAGCGTGGTGACCGCCGACGACGCGACGGCGACCGCGCTGGCGCCGATGATCCTGGGACTGATGAGGGAGGAGCCCTCCCTGCGCTGGGACCTGACCCGGGTGCGGGCGTTCCTGGACGAGCTGGCCGACGGGACCGGGCCGTCTCCCTCAGCGGGGGGCGCCTACCGCCTGAGCGTGGCCGACCAGGATCGTCTGCTCGGGGACGGGCTCGCCCACGTCCTGCGGACGATATCGCCGTCCGGACCCGGGGGCGGTGTGACGCGGCGCGGTTCCCTGTGGCCCGTCACCGGGTTCGGCATGACCGCCGACCCGTGCGCCCTGCAGTACGGCTCGGCCGGGGTGCTCACCCTGCTCGCCGCCGTGGTGGATCCCGAGCTTCCGTCGTCCTCCGAACCGGGCACGGGCGGTGACCTCCTGACGGGCTCGCGCGAGGACCTGACGGCGGGGCTGCGGCAGGCGGCGGACTGGACCGTGCGCCGCCTGGCCGGCGAGCCGCGGCCCTCGCCGGGGCTGTACTTCGGCCGGGCGGGCATCGCGTGGAGCCTGTACGAGGCAGGCCGCGCGCTCGACGACGCCTCCCTGCGAGCCCAGGGGCTCGACATGGCCCGGGGCCTGCCGGACGACTGGCCGAACCCGGACATCTGTCACGGCCTTGCCGGAACGGGACTGGCCCTGCTGCACTTCTGGCACGCCACCGGTGACACCGAGTTCCGCGACAAGGCGGACAGGTGCGCCGACGCCCTGCTGAAGGTGGCCCAGCGCACCCCGGAGGCCGTGCTGTGGCGCATTCCCCCGGACTTCGACTCCGCACTGGCGGGAGTGCTGCACTACGGCTTCGGCCACGGCGTGGCCGGGATCGGGGCCTACCTGCTGGCGGCGGGAACCGCGCTCGGCCGGGACGACTGCCTGGAGACCGCAGTGGCGGCGGGGGAGACCCTGCTGGCCGCGGCCATCCGCCAGGACGACGCCGCCTGGTGGGCCGAGAGCCCCGGCGGCGTGGCCCGCAAAACCCACTGGTGCAGCGGCTCCTCCGGGGTGGGAACGTTCCTGGTCCGGTTGTACGCGGCCACCGGCGAACCGCGCTTCCGTGACGCGGCCGAGGCCGCCGCGGTGGCCGTGCACTCCGGCCGCCTGCACATGGGTACGGCCGCCTGCCACGGACTGGCCGGTGACGGGCAGTTCCTCCTGGACATGGCCGACCTGCTCGACGAGCCCGCCTACCGCGAGCGGGCCGAGGAACTGGCCGCGTGCCTGTGGGCACGCGCCATGCTCCACGACGGGCTGCTGCTCGTGGCCGACGAGGGCGGGCACGAGGTGAGCCTCGGCTGGAACACCGGCATGGCGGGCGTTCTGGACTTCCTGCTGAGGCTGCGCCACGGCGGGCCGCGCCCCTGGATGGCGGACGAGCCGAAGGGCGCTCCGGTGCCCGCGGCGGCCGCGGGCCGGGCGCGATGAAACTCGGCACGGCGGGCGCGGGCCGTACGGCGGCCGGTCTCGCGACCGGAGCCGATCGCCTTCCCGACGTCCGCCGGATCAACTTCCGCTTCTCCGGGCGCGGCCGGTACCTCGCCTGCCTGGCCGACCACGGTCACGGCCGCCTGGCCCCCGAGCTGTGGGACCTGTCCGACGCGGGGCGGGAACCGCTGGTCTCGCGCACCCGCGACGAGCAGACGCCGATGACGGTGCCGATGGTCACCGACGACGGACACCTCCTGCTCTGCCACATCGGTACCGAGGGCGTGCACCGCGTCCTCCTCGCCGTCCCCTCCCGGGACAGCGGGCGCACCGAGGAACACGAGCTGGGCACCGTCCTTGGCAACGGCCTCACGATCGTCGCGGGGCCGGGCGGGGGAACGGCGGCCGTGGCCTTCGCGACCGGCGTCGAGCAGAGCAGGGTGCTGCGCCTGTCCGGCAGGGCCGAACCGCCCGAACCGGTCATCGTACTGCCGGACCTGGTCGGCGGCGGGGTCTGGCTCGACGAGAACGGCACACGCCTGGCCGTCCGTTCCAAGACGGGGGCGAGCACGGCGGTCCTGGACCTGGCGCGCGGCGCCCTCGAACCCCTGACCGGATTGTCCGGCGACGAGCACCTGCTGCTGGCCGCGCCCCGTACGGGTGTGCTGCTCACCGCCGCCCGGCGCGACGGCGTGTACCGGCTCGGCGTGCGTCTCCTGCACGACGACGGGCCCACCGTCTTCCCCGACCGGCTGAACGCGATCGAGGGCGGCGTGACACCGCTCGCCCTGTCCCCCGACGGGCGACGGCTGGCCCTGGCGGTCACCCGCCGCGCCCGCTCTCACCTCCTGCTGCACGACCTGGTCGGGGACGTCACGGAGGAGAGCGGCCTGCCGGGCGGGACGCTGTTCCCCCTGGCGCACTGGGGCGACACCCACCTGCACCTGATCCACACCACGCCCGACCGGCCCCCCGGCCCGATCACCGTGTCCCGGCGGGCACACCGGATCCCGTCCGTCCCCGAACCGTCCCGGCCCCGCTGGGCCGGTGCCCGCGTCCACACCTATGACGGTCCCGCCGGAGTCATCGAGGCCGTCGTGTACGGCGAGCCGGTCACCGCCGCGCAGGTCGTGATCGCCCTGCACGGCGGCCCCGAGGCGGCCTGGCAGCTCGGCTTCGACCCGTTGTTCCAGCGCCTGGCCGCCGAGGGGATCGCGGTGGTCGCCCCCAACCAGCGCGGCAGCACCGGATACGGCGCCGCCCACCGCGACGCGATCCAGGGCGTGTGGGGCGGCCCCGACCTGGCCGACATCCTCCACCTGGGACGCGCCCTGGGCGCCGCCCGAGGGCCGCTCCTGGAGCGACCGGCGCTGTACGGCGCCAGCTACGGGGCCTACCTGGCGCTGCTGGCCGCCGCCGCGCGGCCGGAGCTGTGGGCCCGTGCCGCGGTCGTCGCCCCGTTCCTGTCCGGGCGGGAGCTGTACGAGGACGGGCCCCCCACGGTGCGCACCATGCTCGACCGGCTCGGCGGCCGCGAGGAGATCCACGACGACCTCGGGCCCCGCGACCTGCTGCGGCTGGCCGACCGCCTGCGAACGCCCCTGCTCATCGTCCACGGCGAACGGGACCCGATCATCCCTGTCTCCCACTCCCGGCGCCTGCGCGACCGGCTGCTCCGGAGCCGCCACCACGCGGCCTATCTGGAGATCCCCGGCGCAGGTCACGACCCGCTCTCCGAGAGCGACGGGAAGGTCGTCCGCGACGGCCTCGTCGGCTTCCTGCGCACCGGGACGCCCCCGTCCGCCTAACCGGCGTGGACGGGGCCACAGCCCCGGCCGGCCCGGGGGCTCCCACGGGCTCGCCCGGTGGAGGAACCCGGGACCGGCCGGTACGGAGGGCCGTCGCCGTCGAAGGCGGCCGGCCCTGACGACCACCAACAAAGAAGGGAAAACGATGGAACTCGACATCACCGCTCTGGACCTGCTCCCCGCCGAGGAGGAGTCCCCGCTCTACCCGTGCCAGGTCACCTGCTACCCGCGTACCTGCGGCATCGGCCGTACCTGCCAGATCACCGAATGGTGACGTCTCCCTCGCACTAATCGGTATCAGAACCAACGGATCAGCAGAAAGGCACCACTGTGGAACTCGACATCACGGCCCTGGACCTGCTCCCCACCGAGGAGTCCAAGCTCGCCCTGTGCAAGGTCACCTGCGTTCCGAACACCTGCGCCGGCCACACCTGCTGGGAAACCTCCTTCTGAGGCCGTTCGTCCTCGTGTGGTCGCCGGGTGTCCGGCGTGTTCCGAGGACGGTCCTGACGGTGCCGTGCCCGGGTGTCGGCCTGGGCGCGGCCCCTTCCGGCGCGGTGGTGTTCACGCGACGCCGCCGGAGAAGGTGTGCCTTCGCGCCGGACATCTTCCAGAGAACAGCAAGAAAGGCAGAAGTCATGGAACTCGACATCACCGCTCTGGACCTGCTCCCCGCCGAGGAGTCCTCGCTGCAGCTGTGCGAGATCTCCTGCAGCATCACCTGTCACGGCCGCACCTGCATGGTCACCTCGGCCTGAGGCCGTTCGTCCTCGTGTGGCCGCCGGGTGTCCGGCGTGTTCCGAGGACGGTCCTGACGGTGCCGTGCCCGGGTGTCGGCCCGGGCACGGCCCCTTCCGGCGCGGTGGTGTTCACGCGACGCCGCCGGAGAAGGTGTGCCTTCGCGCCGGACATCTTCCAGAGAACAGCAAGAAAGGCAGAAGTCATGGAACTCGACATCACCGCTCTGGACCTGCTCCCCGCCGAGGAGTCCCCCCTCTACGTGTGCACGGTGACCTGCGCCAGGACCTGCAGGCTCGGCGGCACCTGCCAGGTCACCAGCAGCTGACACCTCTCCTCGCTCCGAGAGAGCGGGAAAGAGGCGGGCACCCGCGGCCCTTGACAGGCAACCAGGAGAAAGAAGGAGAAGGCGATGGATCTCGATGTCACGGCCCTGGACATGCTCCCCGAGAGGGAGGAGTCCCGGCTGTACCCGTGCAACTACTCCTGTGAGTACACCTACCACTGCCAGCTCAGCTGCGAGGGCACCAACCGGTGACACCTCCTCCCCAGCGGGAGGAACGCGAGGAGATCGCGGATCTCCGAGGCGAAGGAACGTCACGGACCATCCCCGGAGTCCGCGCCTCCCAGAAGAACGCCGCAGGCGTGTCCACGCCCGCGGTGATTCCGACCACGGAAAGGAAGAAGACATGGAACTCGACATCACGGCCCTGGACCTGCTCCCCGCTCAGGAGGAGAGCCCCCTGTACCCGTGCCAGGTCACCTGTAACGGCAAGTCCTGCGAGCACACCTGCACCGGTCCCACCTGCGACTGGACCAACCCCGTCTGACGTCTCCCGCGTCGGGAGGGTCCCGGGGGACGACGGCCCCGCTCGGGGGCCGTCACGACCACGGTGGCCCGGACCTCCTCCGGGGCGATACGCGCCCCGGAGAAGGCACACCTGAACATCGCCCGCGAGGCGGCGACGCCCGCGGCGACTCCAACCACAGAAAGGCAGAAGTCATGGAACTCGACATCACCGCCCTGGACCTGCTCCCCGCCGCCGCGGAGGAGTCCCCGCTGCGGGAGTGCAGCGGCCCCACCTGCGGCATCACCTGCAGGGGCCGCACCTGCAGCATGACCACCACCTGAGCACGTCCGCCTCGTGGGATGCGCCGGAGCCCGGCGCCTCCCCGGGAGGACGGCCATGACGGCGCCGCGCCCGGTCACCGAACCGGGCGCGGCCCTTCCCGGCCGGGTGGCTCCCCAGCAGCGACGCCGCAGGAGAACCGAGAGAGGACAACGATGTCAGACCACGCGTCGGACGCGCCGGAAGAGCGAGTGACGCACAAGCACGGCGACCGGCTCCTCTGGTCGCTGACGCGTGGCGCGTGGGCGCCGCTGGCGGTGGCCACGGTGTCCGTCCTCATCTCGTCCGCCGCCGCGCTGGCCCTGCCCGCCGCACTCGCCGCCGCGGTCGACGCGGTCCTGACCGGACGGGGAACGGCGGACGCCGTGACGTGGCTCGCCCTCGTCATCGCCGTCGCCACGGGCGCCGAGGTCACGGGCGCGCTGGCCGGGGTGACGGCCACCGCGTCCGCCACGTCGGCCCTGCGCTCCCGCCTCACCGCCCACGTCCTGGGACTCGACACCGTTCAGGCGCGCCGGTTCCCCACCGGGGAGCTGGCCAACCGCCTGGTGAGCAACGCCGCGACCTCCGGATACGTCCCGCTGACGCTGCTGTACACGGTCACCGGGCTTCTCACCTCCATCGGCGGCGCCGTCGCGCTGTTCCTGATCGACTGGCGGGTCGGTCTGACCTTCCTGGCCGGTGTGCCCGTCGCGATCGTCGTCATCCGCGTGTTCGTCGCCCGGGTCTCGGGGTTGTACGACCGCTACCAGGACGCGCAGGGCCGCCTGGCCGCGCGCCTCACCGACGCCCTGGCCGGCATCCGTACCGTGCGGGCCTCGGGCACCGCCGACCGCGAGATCTCCCGGGTGCTCGCCCCGCTGGCGGAGCTGTCCGCCAGCGGGCACGCCCTGTGGCGCGCCCAGGCCCGCAGTGTGTGGCAGCTCTCGCTGTTCCTGCTGCTCGTCGAGGTGCTCGTGCTCGCGGTGACCGGGCTCGGCATCGCCGACGGGCGTCTTGAGCCGGGCCGGTTGCTGGCCGTGGCCGGTTACACCGCGCTGGCCCTGGCCGTCGTCGAGAGGATCGACTCGCTGATGGACCTCGCCCACGCCCGTTCCGCGGCCCGGCGGGTCGGGGAGGTGCTCGCCCTGCCCGTCCAGGTTCCCGGCTCCCGCCCGCTGCCCGAGGGCGCCGGAGCGCTCTCGTTCCGCGCCGTCACCGTGGGCGGCGACAGCCCGCCGCTCCTGGACGGCGTCGACCTGGAGGTCCCCGCTGGGGCGATGACCGCCGTCGTCGGGCGTTCCGGCGCCGGCAAGAGCACCCTCGCCCTGCTGGCGGGACGGCTGATGGACCCCGACCACGGCCAGGTGCTGCTCGACGGTCTGCCCCTCACGGAGATCGACCCCGACGCGCTCAGGAACGCCGTCGCCTACGCCTTCGAACGCCCCGTGCTGCTGGGCGGCGACCTCCTGTCGGCCGTCGCCTACGGTCTGCCCGCCGGTACCTTCGACGTCCGTGAGGCGGCGCGTGCGGCGCACGTCGACGACGTCGTCCGCCGCCTTCCCCAGGGGTACGGCACGCCCGCCGACACGGCCCCGCTGTCCGGCGGTGAGCTCCAGCGGCTCGGACTGGCCCGCGCGCTGGTCAGGCGAGCCCGCCTGACCGTTCTCGACGACGCGACCTCCAGCCTCGACACGGCGACCGAGGCCCAGGTGATCCGGACCCTGACGGAGGAGATGCGCGGGCGTACCCGGCTGGTCGTCGCCCACCGCGCCACGACCGCCGCCCGCGCCGACCTGGTCGTGTGGCTGGACGACGGACGGGTGCGGGCCCGCGGTCCCCACCGGGAGCTGTGGCGGGACCCGGCGTACCGAGCCCTGTTCACCGCCGCCGCCCCGGTGTCCGGCGCCTCGGTGTCCGCCGCTCCGGCGTCCAGCGTCCCGGTGTCCGGCACCGGTCGGGAGCCTGCCGACGCCGACCCGCTCCACGAGGAGGAACCGTGCCCGGTCCGTCCCTGACCCGCCCACGGCCCGAGCGGGACATCCCGCCGCCCGGGGCCGTCCCCGTGCAGGCCCCGCCGTACGAGGGCCGTCTCACGGGTGACGGCGGGCTCCGGCTGCTGATGTCGCTGTTGCGTCCGCGTCTGCGTCCCCTGACGGTGGCCGCGCTCTGGTCCGGCGTCGAGGCGCTGCCGACGCTGCTGTCCGGCCTCCTCATCGCCACCGCCGTCGACCGGGGCTTCCTGGCGGGGAGCCCGGGGACCGGTCTGGCCTGGCTCGGCCTTCTCGGGCTCACGATGCTCGTCCAGGCGGCGGCCGTCCGGATGATGTTCCCCGCCCTGGCGGCGGTGGTCGAACCGCTCCGCGACGACCTGGTCACCGCTGTCGTCACCGCCGCCGTCACCCGCGCCGCGAAGAGCGCGCGGCCACCGGACGCCGCCGCCGTGACCCGCCTCACCGAGCAGGTCGAGACGGTGCGCAACCTGGTCTCCGCGCTGTTGCGGAGCACCCGTGCGCTGGGTGTCTCGCTCGTCGCCGCGCTGGGCGGCCTGCTGCTCCTGTCGCCCCTGCTCGCCGCCGTCGTGGCCGTGCCCGTCACCGTGGCGCTGGTCGTCTTCGTCCGGCTGCTCCGCGTGCTCGTGGCCCGTCAGCGAGCGCTCATCCTCGCCGATGAGGAGCTCACCGGACAGGCCACCCCGATCCTGACGGGCCTGCGCGACGTCGCCGCCTGCGGAGCGCGCCGACAGGCCTACGCGACCGTACGGGCGGCCGTCGACACCCAGGTGGCGGCCACCCACGCCCTGGCCTGGGCCGGCCTGAGCCGTCGCCTGGTCGTCGCGCTCGGCGCGCACCTGCCGCTGCTCGCCCTGCTGCTCGCCGCCCGGTCCCTGATCGGGGACGGTCACCTGAGCGCGGGAGAGGTCGTCGGAGCGGCGACCTACCTGGCCACCGGCCTCGACCCGGCGCTGCGCGCCCTCACCGGCGTCGTCGGCGGCTGGGGCGTGACCCTCGCCGTCACCCTGCGCAGACTCGGCGAGACCATCACCCCGCCGCCGGAGCCGTCCGCCCCCACACCTGTTCCTCCTGCTCCGTACGGCACCGCCCCGCCGCCGGGACCGTCCTTCGCCGCTCCCGTCCCGCCCTCTCCGTACGGCACCGCCCCGGCGACCGTCGCGGACGTGGAGCCGGTCGGCCACGGGCTGCGCCTGGAGAACCTGGGCTTCGCCTACGCGCCCGAGGCCACGCCTGTGGTGCGCGACCTGGACCTCACGATCGCCGAAGGCGAGCACCTGGCCGTCGTCGGCCCCAGCGGCATCGGAAAATCCACCCTGTCCATGCTGCTGACCGGGTTGCGCCGCCCCACCGAGGGCCGGGTCCTGCTCGGCGGCCTGCCGATCGAGGCGGTCCCCGAACACCGGCTGCGCTCGTTGATGGCGCTGGTGCCGCAGGAGGCGTACGTCTTCACCGGCACCGTGGCGGAGAACCTCGCCTACCTCCGCCCAGAGAGCACGCGGGCCGCCGACGAGAGGCTGGAGGCCGCGGCCGAGGCCGTGGGAGCCGGCGCGCTCGTCGAACGGCTCGGCGGCCTCCGGGCCACGATCGAGGAACCCGCCGCGCTCTCCGCCGGAGAACGGCAGCTCATCGCCCTGGCCCGCGTCCACGCCTCCCCGGCCAGGATCGTCGTCCTGG
Source organism: Streptosporangium sp. NPDC001559 (assembly GCF_042893955.1). Classification (NCBI taxonomy): domain Bacteria; kingdom Bacillati; phylum Actinomycetota; class Actinomycetes; order Streptosporangiales; family Streptosporangiaceae; genus Streptosporangium; species Streptosporangium sp. NPDC001559. Next base: position 134,681 of record NZ_JBIAVG010000004.1, on the reverse strand, counting down.
ACGAGGCCACCTGCCATCTCGATCCGGCCGCCGAGCAGCGAGCCGAGGCGGCGTTCGCAGCCCGCGAGGGCACACTCATCGTGATCGCGCACCGCATGAGCTCAGCGGGCCGGGCCGGGCGGGTCCTGCTGATGGACGGCACCGCCGCGCTCACCGGATCACATCGGGAGCTGGCGGCCCGATCGCCCCTCTACGCCGACCTGGTCGGCCACTGGCACGGCGGCGACCCGTCGGGACACCGGCCGCCGGAGGGCTCCCGCTGACCTTCCGCTCCGCCCACCGCCGACGGCGGCAGGGCGAAGCCGTGCCCGAAACGACGAAAGGAACCTCTGACATGGACGACATCCTCTCCGGACCCACCGACGTCATCTGGGACGTCACCTACGCCTGCCCTCTGCGGTGCGCGCACTGCTACTCGGAGTCGGGCAGGCGCCCGGCCCGGCAGCTGAGCCACGGTGAGATGCTCCGGGTCGCCGACGCGATCGTCTCCCTGCGCCCGGAGGCGGTGGAGTTCGGCGGAGGTGAACCGCTGCTGGTCAAGGGGATCTTCGACGTCGCCGAACACATCAGGCGGGCAGGCGTCCAGGTGAACCTCTACACCGGCGGGTGGACGCTCACCGCACGGATGGCCGAGCAGGCCGCCCAGGTGTTCTCCCGGATCACCGTGAGCGTCGACGGGGCCGACGCCGCCGTCCACGACCGGATCCGGGGGCGGGCGGGCTCCTTCGACCGGGCGATGAACGCCCTGGCCCTCCTCGACGACGTCTCCGGCGGGCGCGTCGCGGAGGGCGCCGATCCCGTGGAGTTCGGGATCGACTGCGCGGTCGTGCGGAGCAACCTCCACCAGACGGAGGAGTTCTGCACGGCCGTCCTCCCTCGCTTCCCGCACGTCCGGTTCCTGAACTTCGGCGCCGCCGTACCGTCCGGGCTGGCCAGCCGGGCCGACTTCGCCGAGCACGAGCTGCTCACGAACGACCAGATCCGCGCGCTGACCGGCGCCGAGCACGTCGAGCGCCTGGTGTCGGCGGCGCCGCCGTCGGTGCGGGTGTCGGCCTCGGACAACGTCATCCTCCAGATGCGTCCGGCCTTCGTCGAGCAGGGTTTCGTGATTCCCCTGATGCAGGTCGAGCCCGACGGGGAGGTGCGCGCGATGCCCATCTACGAGGGGACCGTGGGCAACCTCCTGACGGAGGAGCCCGCCGTACTGTGGCGGCGCGCCGTCGCGCGCTGGAGCGACCCGTTCGTGGCCGAAGCCCTGTCGTCGGCCCGGTCGATGGGCGACTGGGCCGAGGCCACCCGGCGCATCGACCGCCACTTCGGCTCCCAGGAGGTCCTCCTCCGCATCGACCGCCGCCCCGCCTACCCGGCCCCCGCTCTCGGGAGATGACGGAGAATTCGGAACCGCGGGAGTGACGCAGGTCGTCGCGCAGCCGCTGACCGGGAGGCGCGTGTTAAGACCGAGCCGAAGACGAAGCAGTGGGGCAAGTGACAGGAGCCGACTGAAAACTCACCGATCGCGCTGTTCGGGCACGACTTGAGCTGAGCATCCGCCTGCTGGATCCGTAAGCGTAGACTTGTGGTCATGAGCGCCGGGCATGCGTATGAGGAGCTTCACCACCTGGTGGATCGGCTGTCGCCGGACCAGGCGCGTCGGCTCCTGCGCTTGGTGAAGACAGATCCGGAGCTGGCTGAAGCGACAGAAGAGGAGCGGTCCGGCCCGGTTCGGCGTCGTCGGCTGTCGATTGCCGGAATCGGTGCGTCCGGTGAGGGCGATCGTCAACGATCCTGATCGAGGCCGGATGGACGATCAACCGGCATATGGGTCCTGCCGTGCATGCGCAGTTCCTCGATCTCGTTGTCGAAGAATTCGAGCTGGTCGACCTGCTTCCCGCAGATGTACGACGCATGGCTGAACTGGTCCGGCTTCACAGGAGCGCTCGGCTTGACCCGGCCGACGTGTCCGTGGTCGCCATCGCGGAACGTCTGGGCATCACCCAGGTCGCGACGATCGACCGGAGGGATTTCAGTCTGATTCGCCCTCGACATGCGTCGGCGTTCAGATTATTGCCGGAGGTGCTTGCATGACGGCCGTTATGGTCGTTCTGTGACTTTTCGGGTTGAGCTCATCACCCCCGCCAACGTCGAGGCGGCCATGAAGGTGAACGTCCGTCCTGAGCAGGAGCGGTTCGTCTCGCCGGTGGCGACCTCGCTGGCCGAGGCCTACGCGCACGGGGAGGTGGCCTGGCCGCGTCTCATCCTCGACGGCGATCGTCCGGTGGGTTTTCTCATGGCGTTCCTGGACATCGACTGGGACGGGAAGGGGGCCGACTTCCGCTCCGGGCTGTGGCGGCTCAACGTGGTTCCCGAGGCGCAGGGACGGGGGGTCGGCCGTTTCGCCGTCGAGACGGTGGCCGCCGAGGTGCGGCGCCGGGGCGAGAGGCGGATGTACGTCACCTGGGAGCCGGGGGAGGACGGCCCCGAGGGCTTCTACCGGAGGCTCGGATTCGAGTTGACGGGCGAGATGTCCGGGGGTGAGACGGTCGGGGTGCTGGACCTGGGCGAGGTCCCCTCCGGCGACCGGTCGTTCTGATCTGGCTCTGATCTGCGCCGCCTACCGTCGCGGACAACGCACCGGTTCCGCGCCGACGGCCCGGTGACCGGACAGGTCCACGAAGCAGAAGGCAGAAGACCAGAGGAGCCAGTCATGTACGAGTTCCCGTCGTTCACCGAGTCCGTCCGGCCCGTCGGGTCCCCCGAGCCGCCGTTCCCCTACGCGCTCCTTGAGGCGCTGCGGAGTTCGCCCGACAGTCCGATCTTCGAGCAGGGGGCGCGGGTCGTCTCGCGGGGTGAGCTGCTGGACCTCGTCGGGCAGATGGCCGGTGCGATGCTCGACGCCGGGCTCGACCCCGCCCGGGGCGTCGCCGTCCACACGGGCGTCTCGCCGGAGGCGTTCGCCGCGCAGACGGCCGCGCACGTGCTGGGCTGCCGTGTCGTGTTCGTACGCCCAGGACAGACGCCTGGCCAGCTCGCCCACATGCTCGACACGGAGGTGGACGCCGTGGTCGTGGACGCCTCGACGGCGGACCCTGAGGTGTTCGCCGCCGCGGGGGCGGCCACGGTGCTGACGCTCGGTCCCCTTCCCGGGGACGTTCCCGGTGCGGTCGACCTGCTGGCCCACCACGGAGGTGTGCGGCTGCCCGCCCTCCTGGGGCACCCCGACGACGTGGCCCTGATGGCCTTCACCAGCGGCAGCACCGGACAGCCCAAGGGGTGCGCGCTCACCTACCGCGCGCTGGGGGAGAGCTGGTCGTGGCAGCCCAGGCTCTGGTCGCCGCTGGCGATCGAGCTGGCCGGGGCGTTCCGGCGTTATCTGCTGCTCGGCACCCTGTCCAGTCTGGCGGTCCAGGAGTTCCTGGCGTTGTGCCTGCTCGGCGGCGGTGTCGCGGTCATTCCCGAGGACGACGGGCGGCCGCCGTTCCCGTACGCGATCGAGCGCCACCGCATCACCGGCGCCATCCTCCCGGTGCCCAAGCTGTGCCGCATGCTCGACCTGCTCCGCACGGAACAGGTCGACGTCGGCAGCCTGCGCGCGCTGATGGTCGCCGGGTCGCCGATCAGCCCGCACCGGCTGACGGAGGCGGTCGAACGGCTCGGGCCCGTCGTCTACCAGGCGTACGGGTCGAGCGAGGCCGGGATGATCTCCATGCTCACCCCCGGGGACCTTGAGAGGTTCCCCGAGCGCGCCCTCGCCTCGGTCGGCCGCCCGCAGCCCAGGGTCGAGATCAGGGTGCTCGACGAGGAGGGCCGTCCGGTCGCCACGGGACGGACCGGGGAGATCCACGTCCGCAACGACTACCTCATCGCGGGCTACTGGGGGCAGCCGGAGGAGACCCACGCGGTGCTGCGGAACGGCTGGCTGCGCACCCGCGACCTCGGCTACCTCGACGAGGACGGCCTGCTCTACCTGGTCGGCAGGACCAGGGACGTCATCATGGTCAACGCGATGGTGGTCTACGCCGGGCCGATCGAGCGTGTGCTGGCCGGTCACCCCGACGTGGCCGAGGCGTACGTGACCGGCGCCATGGACGAACGGACCGGGGAGGCCGTACACGCCTTCGTCGTGCCCGCCCCCGGCCGTGTCCCGGACCTCGGCGAGCTGGCCGCGCTGGTCGGCACCGAGCTCGGCGCCGACAGCGTTCCCCGGACGATCATGACGATCCCCGCCCCGCTGGTCGCGGCCAGCGGGAAGCCGGACAAGCGCGCCCTGCTCGAACGGTACGGCTCCGACCGTGCCGAGGGGGCCGGGAGACTCTGATCAATCTCTGAGAATCACGCGCCAACACTGATGTCGTCCCGTTCGACCGTACGCAGTGACGGAGGCATCAGTGTCTGACAGCACCCTCGACTATCTGGTGATCGGCGCCGGGCCCGCGGGCCTGCAACTGGGCCACTTCCTGCACCGGGCGGGGCGGAGGTACCGGATCCTGGAGGCGGGCCCCGAGCCCGGCCAGTTCTTCCGGACCTTCCCCCGCCACCGGATGCTCATCTCCATCAACAAGAAGCACACCGGCCAGGAGGACCCGGAGCTCAACTTCCGGGTGGACTGGAACTCGCTGCTCTCGGACGACCCGGAGCTGGTGTTCACCCGTTACAGCGACCGTTTCTTCCCCGGCGCCGACGACCTCGTGCGTTACCTCGGCGACTTCGCCGCCGCCCTCGACCTGCGGATCACCTACGGCGCCCGGGTCGTCGACGTCTCCCGCCCGGACGCGGAGGGGCCGTTCCGGGTGATCGACGGACAGGGCCGGACCTACCAGGCCAGGCACGTGGTCGTCGCCACCGGGGTCTCCAAGACCAACGTCCCGGAGATCCCCGGCATCGAGACGGCCGAGGGCTACGACACCGCCTCCGTCGACCCGGCGGACTACACGGCCAAGCGGGTGCTCGTCATCGGCAAGGGCAACTCGGCCTTCGAGACGGCCGACAACCTCATCGAGACCGCCGCGGTGATCCACGTCGCGGGCCCCCACTCGGTACGGCTGGCCTGGCGGACCCACTTCCTCGGGCACCTGCGCGCGGTCAACAGCAACTTCCTCGACACCTACCAGCTCAAACTGGGAAACGCGGTGCTGGACGGCGACGTCAGGCGCATCGAGCGCCGGGCGGACGGCACGTACCTGGTGACCGTGAGCTTCGCCAGAGCCGACGAGGTCACCAAGGACATCCCGTACGACCGGGTGATCGTCTCCACCGGGTTCCGGTTCGACGCCTCGATCTTCTCCCCCGAGTGTCGTCCCGAGCTGACGATCAGGAACCGCTTCCCCGCGCTGACACCCGCCTACGAGTCGGTCAACGTGCCCGGCCTGTACTTCGCCGGGACCATCACGCAGTCCCGTGACTTCAAGCGCGGCACCAACGCCTTCATCCACGGTTTCCGGTACGGCGCCCGCGCCCTGCACCGCATCCTGGAGACCAGGTACCACGACGCCCCCTGGCCGGGCCGGGACCTGCCCGCCGACCCGGGCGCGTTCGCGGACGCCGTACTCGAACGGGTCAACCGCAGCTCCGGGCTGTTCCAGCAGTTCGGCGTGCTGGCCGACGTCATCGTCCCGGACGGCGACGGCGGCGCGCGCTACCTGGAGGAGCTGCCGGTCGACTTTCAGGGCCCGCCGATCGGCGACGGCGGCCACTTCGCGGTCACCCTGGAGTACGGCCCCGACCACGACAAGGTCGACCCGTTCGACATCTCCGTGGCGCGGATCAGGCAGGGCGACGCCTCCCGGGCCCACGAGGGCCACTACCTGCACCCGGTGGTGCGGCACTACCGGGGAGGGGTGGTCGTGGCCGTACACCACGTCACCGAGAACCTGGAGAACGACTGGACCTCCGAGGAGGTCCACCTGCGGCCGTTGCGGGAGTTCTTCCAGCGTCAGAGTCTTCCGATCCCGGCGTGACGGCCATGCGCCCCCCACTGAACGTCAGGGAGTTCGAGGAGGCCGCCCGCGACCGCCTGCATCCCGCGCACTACGACTACTTCGCCGGTGGAGCCGGTGACGAGACCACCGTCCGGGCCAACGAGGCGGCCTTCGCGCGGCTCGCCCTGCTGCCACGTGTGCTGCGCGGCGCGGGCGAGCCGAGGACCGGGGTCACCCTGCTGGGCGACCGGGCCGCCATGCCGGTGCTGGTCGCGCCGACCGCGTTCCACCGGCTCGCCGACCCCGAGGGCGAGAAGGCCACGGCCCGCGCGGCCGCCGCCGCCGGGACGATCATGATCGTGAGCATGGCCTCGACCGTCGCCGTCGAGGACGTCGCGGCCGCGGCGCCGGAGGCCACCCTGTGGTTCCAGCTCTACGTCCAGCCGGACATGGCCTTCACCGAGAGGATCGTCCGGCGCGCCGAGGCGGCCGGATGTACGGCGCTGGTCGTCACGGTCGACTCTCCCGGCCGGGGACGGCGGGAGCGGGACCTGCGCAACGGCTTCGACGACCTGCCGGAGGGCATGTGCTGCGAGAACCTGCGCGACGGCGACCGGGTGCGGCCGATCGTCATGTCGCCGGACATCTCCTGGCGGCACATCGACCTGCTCAGACGGATGACGAAGCTGCCCATCGCGCTCAAGGGCGTCGTGCGCCCCGCCGACGCCTTCCACGCGCTCGACCACGGTGTCTCCGCGCTGTTCGTCTCCAACCACGGCGGCCGGCAGCTCGACACCCTCCCGGCGACCGCCGACCTGCTGCCGGGGATCGTGGCCGCCGTCGGCGGGGCCGTACCGGTGCTGCTCGACGGCGGGGTCCGGCGTGGGGTGGACGTGGTCAAGGCGATGGCGCTGGGAGCCTCGGCGGTCGCGGTAGGCCGCCCGGTGCTCTGGGGTCTCGCGGCGGACGGCGAGCGCGGCGTGGCCCGGGTGCTCGGGCTGCTGCGCGAGGAGGTCGAGCGGGCCCTCGTCCTGTGCGGCGCCGCGTCAGCGCGCGACCTCGACCCGGGACTGGTACGGCCATGCTGATCGCCCTGACCGTGTTGTTCACGGCCGTCCTGATCAGCCTGCCCTGGTGGCTTCCCGCACGGGTCGTCGCGCTGCGGGTGCGCGTCCTCACCAGGATCAACGGCGAGGAGAGCATCCCGGTCCCCGGTGACCTGGTCGGCGTCGACCGGTTCAGGGAGGTCTACTCCCACCCGGCCGCCTCGGGCCGGAGCAGGGGAGCCGTCCTGTCCGACCTGTTCTGGTACTGGCTGGCACCGGGACCCGAGATGCACCAGGAACACCTGGAGGCGGGGGAGCGCTACGACGCCGTCGCCCTGGCCACCCGGCGGATCCTGGCCGTGCCCCGGACGAGGGTCGAGGAGCTCACCCGCCGCTGCGTCAACCGGGCGCTGCGGGACAGGCGGGGGATGGTACGGCTGCGCGACCTGATGATGCCGGTCTGGGCGGAGTTCTCCTACGAACTCGTCTTCGGCGAACCGTGCCCGCCGAAGGCCCGTGACCTGATCGTCGGCAACGCGGACGACGTCGTCACCTCGCTCAAGTGCTGCGGCCTGCGGCACATGGACCGGCGTGACCGGCTGACCGGATACCTCGTCGAACGGCTGCCCGAGGTACGGCACGAGCTTCCCCAGGGTCTGTCGGCCAGGGAGCAGGCGCTGTACCTGCAGGGGGCCTTCTTCAACACGGCGGTCGTCCAGATGTCGGAGGCGACGGCCCACGTGCTGATGGTCCTGGCCCAGCACCCCCGGGTGCGGAAGGCGGCGCGGGGCGGCGACGACCGTTATCTGGACCAGGTGATCTCGGAGACGCTGCGGCTCTACCCGCTGTTCGGCATCGCCCACCGCGTCACCACCGGGGAGATCCCTCTCGGAGAGGGCGCCGCGATCCCGGCCGGTTCCGTGCTGTGCTTCAACTACCCCGAGTTCCACCGCGCGGGCCTGCCCGACTCGGACCGCTTCGACCCGGCCCGTTTCGCGGCGCGTCCGGCCAGGGAGATCAACCACATCCCCTTCGGAATGGCCGCGAACCGGCCCTGCCCCGCGTGGCGGCTGGCGCCGATCGCCATGCGGGTGGCCGTGCGGGAGGTCCTGCACGCCTGCGAACTCGACTCGACCGCCTCCCACACCCGGTCCCTGCCCAACAGGGGGCCGTGCCTGCTGACCCCCCTGGCGGCCCGGCGTGGCCCGGAGATCCGGGTGAAGTTGCTGTTCATGCGGTTCAGGGACCGCTGGGAGGACGTGTGGCGCAGCCTCGTGCAGCTCGTCCTCGGCACCTACATGGTGTGGGACGCGCGCAGGCTGCGGCTGTGCGAGCGCCACTTCGCGGAAGAACCCCATCCGGTCGGCGTACGGAGGCACGAGTCATGAGCGGTTTCCTGGCCTTCACCCAGGCCTCCCCGGTCGACCCCAACCTGGGCCTGGTCCTCAGGGCGCTGCCCGCCCTGGTCGTGATCCTGCTGGCGGCGGCGGTGTGCGGCCGGTTGGCGACCATGGTGATGCAGCCACGGGTCGTCGGTGAGATGGTCGCCGGGGTCCTGCTCGGGCCGACGTTGCTCGGCGCCGTGTTCCCCGGCGCGCAGGAGGCCCTGTTCCCCGCCGACGTCCGGCCGATCCTGTACGTGCTCAGCACCATCGGGCTGACGCTGTACATGTTCCTGGTCGGGGCGGGGATGGACCACAGTGTCCGGATGCCGGGGGAGGCGCGCAGGGCCACGGCGCTGGCCGTTTCGGGGATCCTCCCGTCCCTGGTCCTCGGCGGCGCCCTCGGGTTCCTGCTGTGGGATCGTCTCTCCCGGCCCGACGTCGGCCGCGTGGAGTTCGCCCTGTTCCTCGGCGGCGCGCTGTCGCTGACCGCCTTCCCCATGCTCGCCAGGATCCTGTACGAACGCGGTCTTGAGAACACCCGCGTCGGCAGGATCACCCTGGTCGCGGCCTCCATCGACGACGCCGTGGCGTGGTGCCTGCTCGCGGTGCTCTCGGCGGTCCACCTGGGCACGGGCGGCGGTGACGCGCTGCGCACCATAGGCCTGGCGGCGGTGTTCGCGGCGGTGATGTTCGGGGTGGTCGCCCCGCTGCTGCGTCCCCTGGGCCGCCAGGTCGAGCGCACCGGCCGTCTCGGCGCCAACGCCGTCTACGTGATCGTCCTGGTGCCGCTCACGGCGGGCTGGCTCACCGACTGGATCGGCGTCTACTCGGTGTTCGGCGGCTTCGTCGCCGGGCTGGCCATGCCCCGTGAACCGGCGTTCCGCCAGGCGTTGCACGGCCGCATGATGGACGTCGTCTCCACGCTGCTGCTGCCGGTCTTCTTCGCCTTCTCCGGGCTGAACACCCATCTCGGCGGCATCACCGGCGGTCCGATGCTGCTGGTGCTCGTCGCGATCCTGCTCACGGGTTTCTGCGGGAAGTACTTCGGCTGCGCGCTGTCCACGAGGGCGCTGGGGTTCGGCTGGCGTGAGTCGTGGGCGGTCGGCGCCATCATGAACGCCCGGGGGTTGATGATCCTCATCTTCATCAACATCGGCCTGGCCCAGGGCCTGATCACCCAGGAGGTCTTCGCGATGCTCGTCCTGGTGGCGGTGCTCACCACGGCGGGGGCGCTGCCGCTGTACAAACTGGCCATGCCCGAACGCCACGAGCGGGCGAGTATCGAGGAGATCGCGGAGATCGGTGAGGCTGCGCGTGGACGGGAGGAGGCGCCGGTGACCGGATGATCATGTCTGGTCGCCGGGGTCGTGACCGATCGGGGCGCGGGCGCGACGCACGCGCCACGCCTGCGCCACGCCTGCCTTTGCGCCAGAGTTGACTAGAAATTTACCAATATCAGTGCAATTGTTGACCAGTGGCACGGATACCGGCGACATCCGAACCGCGCTCTTCCCGGCTGCTGCTCGTCGAAGACGACCGTGATCTGGCGGACATGCTGGCCGAAGTGTTCGCCGACCAGGGATACACCGTAGACCTGGCACCGGAGGGGCAACGTGGCCTGCACCTGGGGTTGAGCCGCGGTTACGACATCATGATCATCGATCGGGGACTGCCCGCGATCGACGGACTCGACCTGCTGCGACGGCTGCGCAGGCAGGCCGTCACCGTGCCGGTGCTGGTGCTCACGGCCTTCGGCACGACGGCCGACCGCGTCAGCGGACTCGACGCGGGCGCCGAGGACTACCTGGTCAAACCCTTCGAGATCGACGAACTGCTGGCCAGGGTGCGCGCCCTGCGACGCAGGAACCTGGACCAGGCCAGACTGCTGCCGCTCGGCGCGGCCTGGCTCGACTCCGACTCCCACCTCGTACGGTTGCCCTCCGGCCGGCAGGTGACCCTGTCCGGTCAGGAGTGCCGCCTGCTCCACGCGCTGGCGGTCCGCCCAAGGCAGGTGCACACGCGCGACTCGTTGCGGCAGCGGGTCTTCGACGGCGCCCAGACCGAGTCGATCGTGGACACCTACGTCTACTACCTGCGCAACAAACTGGGGCACGGCGTCGTACGCACCGTACGGGGCGTGGGGTACCGCCTGGGTGAACTGTGAACGGGCGGCGGCGCCTCGACCCGGAACGGCGGCTGCTGATCCGGACCCGCCGCCGGATCACCGTGCAGATCGCGGGCGGATTCTCCCTCGTGCTCGCGCTCATGGGCGCGATGGTCTACTACGTCACGGTCAACGGCCAGGACGTCGCCGCGCGGCGTGACCTGTTCGTGGCGGCGCGGTCGGCCTCGATCACCCAGCCCCCGCCCTGCATGTGGCTGTTCGAGCTGGGCGGAGACACCGTACGGAGGTCTCCCGGGTCGCCGGACCGGTTGCCGGTGCGCGCGTTCATGGACCTGGTCGCCGCGGACGGGCGGCCCCGGGTCGAGGTCGCCGAGGTCGGCGGGCTGACCTACCTGATCAGGACCCAGCGACGTGACGACGTCGTGGTGCAGGCGGTGATGGACCTGCGCTTCCGGATAGCCGACCGGGAACGGCTGCTGAGCACCCTCGGCGCCGCCGAACTCGCCGGGCTGCTGGCGGCGCTGCTGATCGGCCAGGTCCTCGCGGGCCGGGCGATCGCGCCGCTGGGCGAGGCCCTCGACCGGCAACGGCGCTTCACCGCCGACGTCAGCCACGAACTGCGCACCCCGCTGACCCGGCTGCACGTCCGCGCCCAGCTCACCGCCCGGCACCTGCGCCGGGGATCGGAACCGCTCCTGGCCGTCGGCGACGTCGACCAGCTGGCCGCGGGCATCGGGCAACTCGGCGAGGTGATCGAGGACCTGCTGCTGTCCACCCAGCTCAAACGGCGGCTCCAGCCGTTCGGCCCGGTCGACCTGGCCGCGCTGACCGAGGAACTCGCCACGGCTGAGGCGGCCCGCGCCGAGCAGCGCGGGGTGACGATCGAGGTGAGGAAGGGTCCCGGCGAGCACGTCGTGCGCGGAGCGCGGTCCGCGCTGCGCCGGGTGATCTCCGCGCTGCTCGACAACGCGTTGCGGCACGCCCGCGAGGGCGGCGACATCTGGATGACCCTCCGCTCGGGTCCCGAGTGGGTCCAGCTCAGCGTGCGGGACGACGGCGTCGGACTGGACCCGCGTGACGGCGAGCACCTGTTCGCCAGACACGTCGGCAAGCCCCACCAGGGGGGCCTGGGCATCGGTCTCGCCCTCGTGAGCGAGGTGGTGGACGCCCACGGCGGCACGGTCGGCGTCGACGGACGGCCGGGCGCCGGTGCCACGTTCACCATCCGCCTTCCGGCGTACCCCGGCGGTGACGGCGCACCGCGCTCCCCCCGGATACGCCTCCCGCAGCAGGTGCGGAACCGGGCGCACAGGAAGACACGGGTGCCGGTTCCCGAGTACGGCGAGGGCCGCCCGTAGACGGCACGATCGGCGTCACCGGCCTGCCGGGACGGCATGCCCAGAGGCCTCCGTGATCCGGGCGAGTTCGTCCGGCAGGGGATAGGGGCGTTCCACGGGAAGCATGTCCGTGATGTCCCGGCCGTCGCGCAGTGCCTGACGGATGTCGTGGACCCGGCCGGTCAGGTCGGTGATCCCCAGCGTCCACCGGTCGAGATAGCGGGTCACGGCGTCGCCGGAGAGGCCGATCTGGATCGACCGGTACGGCAGGGGGTTGTGGCGCGGGTCGCGTTCGGGGTCCCACTGGACACGCACCGGGCTCTCCCGCAGACGCCGGCGCCAGACTTCGGGATCGATGCCGTCGCCGGGGTGGCTGAGGCAGGAGTGCCCGAGTGCCCACTCGAAGCCCTCCCGGCTGATGTGGACGGCCAGGACCCTGGTCTGGCCGGGCTTGGTGGCATAGCCGCAGCGGTACATCATCCAGAGAAAGGAGGGTTTGATCCAGGTCATCCGTTCGCGTTTGAAGGGCGGCACGAACCGCTGGGCGGCGACGGCCGGGTCCGCGATGACGGGGTCGTAGGCCTGGTAGACGGTGATGGCCTCCTCGGTGAAGGCCGCGCGAATCTGGCGATAGGGGATGGTCATGCCCCCGAGCATGATGAGCAGCGTGTAAGCCCCGCAACGGGATTTAACGGGTGGCCACCGTCGGCTTCGCAGCACCTCAAGGCGTTGCCGGTACTCCTCGGCGCCGACCTCTCCCCGGGCTGGCCGTTCGGCCGGCGCCTTCTCCGGAGGGACCCGCCCGCCGCTGACGTGGTGGAGCAGCGCGAGCGGCTACCAGCCGAGTTCGTCGCAGCCCCGGTGGTCGGCCGGCTCGATCTGCAGGGTGGCGTGCTCGACGCCGTGGCGGGTGCGCAGCAGGTGACGCGCGCGGTCCAGTACGGCGTGGCCGTCGGCGAAGTCGGTGGCGACCAGGTGGGCGGTGGCCACGTTCATGCCGGAGGTCAGCGTCCACAGGTGCAGGTCGTGCACGTCGCGCACCCCGTCGAGGGCGGCCAGGTCCGCGGCCACCGCGGCGGCGTCCATACCCTCGGGCACGTGCTGGCCCAGGACGGCGAAGACCTGGCGCCCCAGCGACAGGGCACGCACCGCGACGAAGACGCCGATGGCCAGCGCCACGACGGTGTCCCACAGCACCTGGCCGGTGGCCGCGACCAGCCAACCGGCGATGATGACGCCGACCGATCCCGCGGTGTCCGCCACGACCTCCAGGTAGGCGCCCCTGACGTTGAGGCTCTCACCGGCGCCGGAGCGCAACAGCAGCAGCGCGGCCAGGTTGACGAACAGGCCGATGGCGCCGACGACGAGCATCGGGCCGGAGGAGACCTCGGCGGTCTGGCCGATACGGCCGACGGCCTCGACCACCACGTACACCGCGACGCCCAGCATCAGCACCACGGCCAGCAGGGAGGCGAACACCTCGGCCCGGTAGGAGCCGTAGCTGCGCCTGCCGGTGGTGTCGGGCCGGGTGGCGATCTTCGTGGCCACCAGCGCCGCGCCGAGGGTGACCACGTCGGCGGCCATGTGCCCGGCGTCGGAGAGCAGCGCCAGCGACCCGGAGACCAGTCCGTAGCCGAGTTCGACGACGAAGAAGGCGCCGATCAGCACGAAGGACAGGGCCAGCCGCCTGCGGTGACGGCCTCCCGCGTGTCCCTGGACATGCCCGTGGCCGTGTCCGGTTCCCATCTCAGCCCTCTCCGTCGCGCTCGGGGTGCAGGAGCTCGGTGTGCTCGATGTGGACCAACGCCACGTCGAGGAGCATCCGCACGTGCGGGTCCGCCAGCCGGTAGTAGACCATCCGGCCCGCGCGGCGGCTGGTCACGACACGGTGGGCGCGCAGCAGCCGCAGCGCGTGCGAGGCGGCGGACTCGCTCTGCCCGGTCACCGCGGCCAGGTCGCACACGCACATCTCACCCTCAAGCAGGGCGACCAGCAGTCTCAACCGGTTGGTGTCCGACAGCAGGCCGAAGATGTCGGCCACGTCGGAGAGATCACGCGGGGCGGGCATGCGCTCCCGCACGTCGGCGACCCGGCCGGGATCGACCTTCCTGACGACACATCCATCAATCGATGAAACATCTGAATAAGTATTCATATGAGCAGATTAGCGAGTTAGGCCATCGGGCTGTCAACCGGCCCACGTCGGCCGGGCCGGTCCGGCGGGTCCGTGTTGGCCGGTATGGCTGGTTTGCCCCGGTCGGTACGGCTGGTCCGCGCCGGTCGGTACGGCGCACGCCGCGGACGGTGGCGCACGCCGTGGTGCGCCACCGCCGCTCTCTCATCCGGGATCACCCGGCCCCCGCCGCCATGCCCACGATGACGCCGGGGTGTCCGAGGGCGCGGGGAACCTACCCCTGGGTTCCCTTACGGCGCGTGATCAGCCACGCGCCCGCCCCGGCGAGTACGACGACCGCGCCGACCGGCCACACCCACCCGGGAAGGCCGGAGGCGCCGCTCGGCTCGGGCGCGGCGGCCGAAGAGGGCTCGGCGGCCGGGGGAGTGACGGCCTCGGAGGGGGCGGCGGACGCCGCCTCTGTACTCGCCGGTGTGGAGACCGACGGCGAGGGGGACTCCGGGGTGGGGCTGGGGGAGGGGCTGTCGGGGTCGGCGATCACGGTGAAGGGGATCTGGCCGCTGATGGGGTGGCCGTCGGAGGAGGCCACGTGCCAGGCGATCTGGTAACGGCCCGGGGCCAGCTGGGCGGGCACCTTGGCGCGAATCGTGCTCCCCTCGTCCGGCGCGTCGAGCTTGGTCGTCTCGTCGCCGGGACCGGTCAGGACGACCTTGGCGAAGCGCATACGTGAGGAGAACTCCAGGGTGACGGTCTCGGGGCTGGTCACCTTGGCGTTGGCGGCCGGTGAACTGCTCTTGAGACGGTCATGGGCGAACGCCGGTGAGGCGGTGCCCACCAGCACCAGCAGGCAGCCGACCGCGGCTGCCAGGACGGTGCCGACGGTTCGGCGCGGCGATGCCGCCGAGGTCAGGAATGACAAGGTAGGGGCTCCCGAAGACGGCCCGGCGATGGCCGGGGCGAAGGTGACGCCCGAGTGCGCGGGCGTCGGTGACACGGGTGCGCCGCTCCCCTGAGGGGGCGGCGTCGTCCGCGGGAGGTCCACGGCGGTGGATCGTGGAGGTGAGCCACCGCTGGGCGCGGCCGGAGGAGGGCCACGACGCGGGGGCGACGGGCCGAAGCGCCGGCGGGTCGTCGGAGGTGGCGGCCGGCGGCCGGAGCAGCGGGGGCCACAAGGGCCGCAGCAGGCGCAGCATGAGCCAGAAGGCGCTCTCGCCCCGGTGCAGCCACCAGCCGCTCATCGCCCCGACCGCGAGGTGGACCAGCGCCATGCCCACCGCCCGGTGCCCGTGCCCGTCCTGGGCGGCGAACCCGCCGGAGGTGCGGGCGAACAGCTCGTGCAGCAGCACCTGGGCGCCGATCGTGGTGCCGACCACCGCCGCCGGTGGGTGCTCACGGCCGACGAGCGGCAGCACCACGACCAGGAGGCCCGCCGCGCCGGCCGCGAGGGCCGCGACGGAAAGCGAGGCCCCCGCGCTGAAGGCGTGCCCGCCCGCCGAGACCGCCAGGCAGGCGGTGGTGAACGCCAACGCCCGTAGCAGACGCAACGTCATCGGTAAGGGCGGCACATGTCCCATCTTGCCGTCCAATGTCGCATTGGCAACCGCCACCTTGATCCCAGGCCTGGTTGACTACCCTCTGTCATCGGTCGATGTCGAAGGGTGATGTACGGTTGTGGGGTGATCGCACCGATGCGACGAGCCGTACAGCGCGCGGGCCTCTCCCTCGCGCTGTGCCTGGCCGCGCTCGCGGCGGCCCTGCTCGCGCATCTGATCCTCTCCGCCGCCCACACCCGGGCGGCGCACCACCATCACGGACCCGGCCCGGGACAGTCGAGCACCTCCGTCACCGTGGCCGGTTCACAGCGGGAACGGGTGCCGGAGCGCTGCCCCGCCCCCGATCCGCCGGAGCACGACCACAGCCTGTGCGGGGCGGCGACGGTGGCGTCCGCCACCGAGGCGCGCCCGCTGTCGCCCGGTCCCCTCACCGGCCTGCCGGTCATGGCGTCGCCGCAGGCCGCACCGGCGCCGACGGCGCGGCGCACACGACCGGTCCACTCCCTGCCCGGCACCACCATGCTGATCTCCAAATCCGTCTTCCGCATATAGGCCGTCCCGTGCGGCGCGCCCTTCGACGACTCACCTTCCGGTCCGAGCCGTGGCTTCGGCGTGCCCGAGAACCAGCCGACCATCTCACGTCCACGGGAAACGGATCATGACAGACACACTCAGCGAAGCGCGGACCATCACCCCCGTCCTCAGCCGGTTGGTCACCGGCGGCACCTGCCACACCCTCGAACACGTGGTCGGCAACACGCCGACCCTGTGGATCCCGGACATCACCGCGGGCACCGACCGCGGATTCTGGGCCAAGCTGGAGGGAGGCAACCCCGGCGGCATCAAGGACCGCTCCGCCCTGTACATCGTCGAGCGCGCCCGCGAGCGCGGGCACCTGGCCCCGGGCGCCCCCATCGTCGAATCCACCAGCGGAACCTTCGGGCTGGGGCTCGCCCTGGCGGGAATCGTCCACGGCCACCCGGTCACCCTGGTCGGCGACCCGGGCCTGGAGGCGCCGATGCGGCACCTGCTGGCCGCCTACGGCGCCCGCGTGGTCACCGTCACCGAGCCCCACCCGGTGGGAGGCTGGCAGCAGGCCCGCCGCCTGCGGGTCGGGGAACTGCTGGCCGAGTCACCCGGCGCCTACTGTCCCGACCAGTACGCCAACCCCGACAACGTCGCCGCCTACACCTCGCTGGCCACCGAACTGGCCGGGCAGCTCGGCCGTGTCGACGTCCTGGTCTGCGCGGTCGGCACCGGCGGCCACAGCGCGGGGACCTTCCGCGCGCTGCGGCGTTTCCACCCCGACCTGCGCCTGGTCGGCGTCGACTCCGTCGGCTCGACCATCTTCGGCCAGCCCGCCCGCCACCGCCTCATGCGCGGCCTGGGCAGCAGCATCCACCCGCGCAACGTCGACTACGCGGCCTTCAGCGAGGTCCACTGGGTCGCCCCGGCCGAGGCGGTGTGGGCCTGCCGTCGTCTGGCCGCGATGCGGTACGCCACCGGAGGCTGGAGCGTCGGCGCGGTGGCCCTGGTGGCCTCCTGGCTGGCGCGCACCTCACCCGGCCACACCCGGATCGCGGCCGTCTTCCCCGACGGCCCCCACCGCTACGCCGAGACCGTCTTCAACGACGACTACTGCGCGGCCCACGGCCTGTGCGGCACCCCGGCGGCCGACCCCGACCGGATCGGACATCCGACGGAGCGGGAGGTGACGCGCTGGACCCGGTGCGCGAACGTGCTCGACCCCGTGGGCCTGCCCGCCGTACAGGGGAGCGTCGTGCCCGCCGTACAGGGAGACGCCGCGCGGGGGAACTCCGCGCGGGGAGGCGTCACGCAGGAAGTCCCCGTCCCGGGAAGCCCCGCGCCGGGAGATCCTGAGCCGGGAAGTCCCACGCCGGGGGACCCCGCGTCGGGCGGCTCCGTTTCGGGAGGCCGCAGGTGAAGAGCACCCTGGCCCTGACCCGCTCCTTCGAGCGTCCCATACGGCTGCTGCTGGTCAACCAGCTCACCATCAACATCGGCTTCTACATGCTGATGCCGTACCTCGCCGGGCACCTGTCGACCACCCTGGCCCTGCCCACCGCGCTGGTCGGGCTGATCCTGGGCGTGCGCAACCTCAGCCAGCAGGGTCTGTTCCTCGTCGGCGGCACCCTGGCCGACCGGCTGGGCTGCAAACCCCTGATCGTCGCCGGTTGCGCCCTGCGCACCGTGGCCTTCGCCCTGTTGGGGGTGGCCGACTCCCTGCCGGTGCTGCTGATCGCCTCGGGGCTGGTCGGGCTGGCGGGAGCGTTGTTCAACCCGGCGGTGCGCACCTACCTCGCCGCCGAGGCCGGGCCCCGCAAGGTCGAGGCCTTCGCCGCCTTCAACGCCTTCTACCAGCTGGGCATCCTGATCGGGCCGCTGATCGGCCTGTTGCTGGACGCGATGGCCTTCAGCGTGGTGTGCCTGACCTCGGCGGCGATGTTCGCCGTCCTGACCGTCGCCCAGGTGCGGGCCCTGCCCGCCCGGGCACCGTCCCGTCCCGACGGCGAACGGCGGCCCGGCGTGCTGCGGGACTGGCACACCGTGCTGACCAACCGGTCCTTCCTGCTGTTCTCCCTGGCCATGACCGGCTCCTACGTGCTGGGCTTCCAGGTCTATCTGGGGCTGCCGCTGGAGATCCGCAGGGTGAGTTCGAGCGAACTCGGCGTCACCGGCGTCTTCGTGGTCTCGGCGGTGCTGACCGTCGTCCTGCAGGCCCGGCTGACCGCCTGGGCGCAGGCGCGCTGGCGGCCGCCCCAGGCCATCGCCAGGGGTCTCGCCCTGATGGGCCTGTCCTTCGTGCCCGTCGCCGTGAGCACGCTGTGGCTGAAGGGCCCGGCCCCGGGGCCGGGCCCGGTGGCCTGGGCGTTCACCCTGGCACCGGCCCTGACGACGGCGGCCCTGCTGAGCGTGGCCACCATGATCATCTATCCGTTCGAGATGACGACCATCGCCGCCTTCGGCGGTGACCACGCCGTGGGCACCTTCTACGGCCTCTACAGCACCCTGGCCGGAATCGGCATCGCCACCGGCAACCTGCTCACCGGATGGACCCTGGACGTCGGCGCGCGCGTCGGCCTGCCCGCCCTGTCCTGGCTGGCCCTGACGGTGATCGGTCTCGTCTGCGCCACGGCCGTCGCCGCCCTCGACCGTACGGCGGGCCTGCCCCAGCCCGCCAAGGCCGTCACGGCACGGACCGGAGCGCCATAAGGGGCGCCCATAAGGACGGCGCCCGTAAAGACAGCGCCCATAAGGACGGCGCCACCAGGACGGCGGGAGGAACACCGGTGCGGGGCGCGGGCCACGACTCCGCGCCCCGCGCTCAGCTCCCCATCCGGTGCGCCAGGTCACGTATCCCCCGGGCCAGCAGGTCCACCTCGTCACGCGAGGTGAACAGCGCCGGGGTCACCCGCACACAGGCGCCCCCGACCAGCCCGCCACGACGAACCGTGAAGATCCGGTACCGGTCCATCAGCTCGGTGGTGATCGCGGCGTTGTCCGCCTCGGACGTACGGCCGGCGATCCGGAAGGCGGTGATGGCACCGTACATGCCGTCCTCCTCGGGGGTGAGGACCTCCACGTTGGGCACCTCCAGCACCTGACTCACCCAGCGGTCCCGCAGGAATCGCAGCCGCGCCTGCTTGACCGCGGCGCCCAGCCGGTCGTGGAAGTCCAGGGCGGCGCCGACCGTCAGGAAGGGGGCGACGTCCTGGGTGCCGCAGTGCACCCGGGAGCGGATGTCGTCGGCGGGATAGGACTCGTCGCAGAAGGCCGGTTCGACGTCGGCCAGACGGTTCGCGCGGATGTGGATGAAGCCCGTGCCCAGCGGTGCCCCCATCCACTTGTGCAGGGAGAACACCCCGAAGTCGGACCCCAGGTCGGCCATCGTGAAGTCCAGCTGCCCCCAGGAGTGGGCGGCGTCCACGATCACGTCCACGCCGCGCTCGCGCGCCATCGCGACGATCCGCTCGACCGGCGTCACCAGGCCGGTGATGTTGTTCATGTGGCTGAGCAGCAGCAGCCTGACCCGCGGGTGCTCCTTCAGCGCCGTGGCGTAGGCGTCGAGCACCGCCTGCCGGGTCGCGGGCTCAGGGATGGTCAGCCGTTCGACCTGGACCCCCCGCCGCTGCCGCAGCCAGTTCATGGCGTACCGCCCGCTGTGGTAGTCCAGGTCGGCGTACATCACCGCGTCGCCCGGCCGCAGCCGCCGATACCCGGCGATCAGCAGCTGCAGGGCCTCCGTACCGCCCCTGGTCAGGGCGATCTCCCCGGGCTCCACCCCAACCACGGCCGCCACCCGCCGCCTGACCTGCTCCGCCTCGTCCTTGTAGGTCGTGCGTAGCAGGTGGGAGCTGTTCTCGTTGAGCCGGTCCGTCGCCCGGTGGTAGGCCAGGCGCACCGGCTCGGGCATGATCCCGTAGTAGCCGTTCTCCAGGTTCACGAAGTCGGCGCTCACCCGGTACTGCCGTGCGACCGACCGCCAGAAACCCTCGTCCTGGGCGACCCGTTCGGGCGTGGCACCGGCCGGAGCGACCGGGACCGGCACGTCACCCCCACGACCGGCGAGGGCCGGCGTGTCATCCCCACGACCGGCGAGAGGTACGGCCAGCGCCCCCAGCCCGGCGACCATCCGCCGCCTCGACAGGCTCCCCGACACGTTCATCGCCACCTCCACAGCCGACCGGTTCGTCATCACACTGTGCAACCGGACGACTCCGGAGACGGGCATTCGCGCGGCGCGGGCGTGGCGCGGGTCCGCAGGCCGTACGACCCACGGGCCCGGTCCGGCCGGTCGCCCGCGGTGCCGCTCCGGCGGCCGTCCTCGTTGCGGTTCCCGGCCGGGGCGCCGGAGGACGGCCGGGCCGGCCAAGCCAGCCGAGACGGCCGGGCAGGACGGAGCCGTCGTCGCCGATCCGGATCGTCGAAGCCGCGGTGTCGTTGCCGACACGGCGGCGTCGGCCTTGGACGCGAGTCGCCGCCGCGACGGTGTCGAAGCCCGTATAAGGGGATTTTTGGGTTTTTCCTGGCCTTTGGTTGGAGGGGGTGGGGGCAGCACGGTTTCATGGCAGACCTTCCCTTTCACGACCGTGCCGACTTCGACAACGCCGACCGTGGCTTCGTCGCGAAACTCAACCCCGCCCTGGTGAAGGGGGCCGACGGGAAGGTCGTCTGGGACAACGACGTCTACGCCTTCCTGGACGGCGACTGCCCGCAGGACGCGCATCCGAGCCTGTGGCGGCAGGCGCAACTGTGCGCAAAACAGGGGCTGTTCGAGGTGACCGAGGGCGTCTACCAGGTACGCGGGCTGGACCTGTCGAACATGACGATCGTGGAGGGCGAAACCGGCGTCGTCGTCATCGACCCGCTGATCTCCACCGAGTGCGCGGCGGCGGCGCTGCGGCTCTACCGGGACCACCGGGGCGAGCGGCCGGTCACCGGCCTGATCTACACCCACTCCCACGTCGACCACTTCGGCGGAGCCCGTGGTGTGACCGACGGCGAGGGAATCCCGATCCTGGCCCCGGCCGGCTTCATGGAGCACGCCGTCTCGGAGAACGTCTACGCGGGCACCGCGATGAACCGCCGGGCCCTGTACATGTACGGCCAGCTCCTGCCGCGCACCGCCGAGGGCCAGCTCGGCTGCGGGCTGGGGATGGGAACCTCGGCGGGTACGGTCACCCTCATCCCGCCCACCGTCGACGTCACCCACACCGGGCAGGAGGAGACGATCGACGGGATACGGATCGTCTTCCAGCTCACCCCCGGCACCGAGGCCCCGGCGGAGATGAACTTCCTCTTCCCCGACCGGCGGGCCCTGTGCATGGCCGAGAACGCCACCCACAACCTGCACAACCTGCTCACCCTGCGCGGCGCCGAGGTTCGCGACGCGCGGGTCTGGGCCCGCTACCTGGACGAGGCGATCACGCTGTTCGCCGACAAGGCCGACGTCGCCTTCGCCTCCCATCACTGGCCGACCTGGGGCAGGGACGACATCGTCGCCTTCCTGGCGCAGCAGCGTGACCTGTACGCCTACCTGCACGACCAGACCGTACGGCTGATGAACCACGGCCTGACCGGCGTCGAGATCGCCGAGACCATGCGGATGCCGCCCGCCCTGGAGCAGGCCTGGCACACCCACGGTTACTACGGCTCCGTCAGCCACAACGTCAAGGCGATCTACCAGCGCTACCTGGGCTGGTTCGACGGCAACCCGGCCCATCTGTGGGAGCATCCGCCCGTCCCGCAGGCCAGGCGCTACGTCGAGTGCCTGGGAGGCGCCGCGGCCGTCGTCGCGCACGCCCGCCGCTACGTGCGCGAGGGGGACCTGCGGTTCGCCGCGACCCTGCTCAACCACGCCGTCTTCGCCGACGAGAAGGACACCGAGGCCCGCCAGCTCCTGGCCGAGGTCTACACCCGCCTCGGGTACGGCGCCGAGAACGCCACCTGGCGCAACTTCTATCTGGCCGGTGCCGCCGAACTGGCCGACGGCCCCTCGGCGGGTACGGCCGACACCACCTCCCCGGACATGCTCAGCGCGCTGTCCGCCGAGCAGATCTTCGGCTCACTGGCCATCCGCGTCAACGGCCCCAAGGCGTGGAACGAGCGGTTCGCCATCGACTGGCACCTCACCGACCTGGACGAACACCACCGCACCACGATGTCGAACGGCGCGCTGACCCACCGGCGGACGTCGCCGGGGGAGAGCGCCGACCTGACGCTACGGCTGACCAGGCAGCGGCTGCTCGACCTGCTCGTCGGGGACGGCTCCGGAGGTCTTGACGGCATCGACCATGACGGGGACGCCACCGTCCTGCGGAGGCTGGGCGCCGTACTGGAGGAGTCCACGCCGGACTTCGCCATCGTCACCCCCTGAGGGGCCGCCCGCCCGGTCGACGGCATGGTCGACGGCCTGGTCGCTCGCTCGGTCGGCGGGCCCGCTGAGGGGCCGGTTGACGGGGGCCCAGGCCGCCGCCAGCATGCCGCCCAGCAGGCCCAGGACCATACCGGCCAGGAAACCGCCCAGGTTGGAGTAGACGAAGGAGGCCAGGGACAGCACCACGCTCACCAGGCCGAGGAAGATCCGCTGGCCGGGCTGCAGCCAGATGAGCGCTCCCGCCAGCATCATGACCAGCGCGATCAGGTAGCCCGCCCCCACCGCGCCGAACATGACGGCCACCGGCAGGGCGTCGATCGTCAGGGAGACGGACAGCAGCTCCAGGCCCGCCGTCACGATGAACAGGCCGCCCCAGAAGGGTCGTGAGCGCCGCCACGATCTCATGGTCCTCCGTTCGCGGGTCGGAAGCGGTTCACGGGTCAGAAGCATTCGTGCTCGCCGCGCAGGATCTTCAGCCCGAGGTCGGGCAGGCTCAGCGTCGCGGCGGAGACGGCCCGCGCGCTCAGCCGTACGTCGTGCAGGGTGAAGGTCCGGCTCTGGCCGCCGAAGGTGCCCGCCGGGCCTCGGGCGGCGGGCACCCCGTTCAGGGTCGAGGCGTCGCGGCCCAGCTCGACGCCCCGCAGCGTGGCCGCGCCACGGGCCGCCGCGGTGTCGATCACCATGTCCTCGATCGTCACCTCGTTGCCGTCCTGGCCGCCGGTGATCCTGATCGTCACCGTGCCCACGGGGGTCCGCACCAGCGCGCTCTGGCACAGGCCCCTGGCGAACGCCCGCCGTACGCCGGTCACGATGACCGGGGTGGCCCGGCCCTCCCGGTCGCGCACCACACCGGCGGACAACGTGAAGTCCTGCCCGCGCAACTCGTCGGTGAAGAGCTTGAACGCCTGCCCGGAGACCACGAACGTGGCGCCGACGACCCCCTGGGCCACGGCGCCGACCAGCAGCGACGTCACCGCCCCGACGGGAAGGAGGATCAGGAGGAAGCGCCTCCAGCGCACGCGCCCCTGCTCGGCCATGATCGCCCCTCACCGCTCCGGACGAGCCGGCGATTCACCACGGAAAGCCGTGGCCCGACCCGTTTCAGATCATGAGCGGCATTCGCCACGTCTGTCGACGCACACGCCGGACTCCGCACCACCTATGACCCGAAGCTGGACAACCTTTCCAAAGACCGGGAAGACCCCTGAGCCGGTTCGCGAAGCGTTCTTGGAAAGGGGTGTCAGTAGCGCCACAGGTGGGCGGTGATGATGTCTTCGAGGGGTTTGCCCTCGGCCCAGGCCTGGTCGGCCGCGCGGACGGCGGCGAAGGCGCCCAGGAGTTCCTCGCCGAGGGCGGCGCGGACACGGTCGTTGCCGAGCAGGGCCGCGCGCTGTTCGTCGGGGGTGGGTGGGGAGACGGCGGATGTTCTCCGCTTCGCGTCGCTCCGCGGACCACGTGTCGGGGTTCTCCTGGATGGGCTCCGGCGGGGTGAGACCGTCGGCGATCCCGGCCAGGCCGGAGGCGATGACGACGGCGAGGGCAAGATGGGGGTTGGCGGAGGCGTCGGAGGGCTTGAGCTCGACGTTGGCGTGGGAGGCGCCGAGCAGTTCGGTCGCGGGGACGAACCGCAGGGCGGCCTCACGGTTCTCCACCCCCCAGAAGGTGTAGGCGCTGGAGAAGTAGCCGGGCCTGAGCCGGTGCAGGGAGGGAACGCTGGGCGCCGTGACGGCGGTGATGGCCGGCAGGTCGCGCAGGAGACCGGCCAGGTAGGCGGCTCCCTCGGCGGTCAGGCCGTACGGGCCTTCGCCCCCGGAGAGCAGGTTGACCCCGTCGCGGGACAGCGAGGTGTGCAGGTGCCAGCCGTTGCCGACCCCGGCGCCGGTGACCAGGGGGGCGAAGCTCGCCCGCAGCCCGTGCGCCCTCGCGGCGGCGTGGATGGTCTGCCGGGCGAGCAACTGCTGGTCCGCGGCGGTGACGGGGTCGGCCGCCGCGATGCTGAGCTCGAACTGGGCCGGGCCGTACTCGGCGTGGAACTGGTTGACCCGCACGCCGTTGTCCCGCAGGTCACCCAGGAGCTGCGCGGCGAAGCCGTCGACGTCGAGCAGGACGCGGGGGCCGTAGGCCGGGCCGGGGAGGGCGAGCTGGGTGCTCCCGCCGGGTCCCGGCTCGGCGTGGCTGAGGTGGAACTCCATCTCGTAGCCCGCGCGGAACTCCAGGCCGAGTTCGGCCGCCCGGGCGACCTGGCGCTCCAGTGCCCCACGCTGGTCGTACGGCCAGGCGGAGCCGTCGGCGGCGACCTGCCTGCCGGGGACCCACGCGAACGCGGGCTGTCCGGCCAGCTGGACGATCCGGTCGGAGACGGGGATCAGCCGGATGTCACCGGACGGCGTGCTGAGCCCCGGATGGCCGAAGGTGATGCCGTCGTGGGAGTCGAACACCGCGAACAGCGTGGTGACGCCGACCCCGCGCTCCGCGACGGCCGCCAGCTGGTCGACCGGGACCGTGCGGGAGCGGGTGATGCCGTTGTTGTCCGCCCAGGTGATGGTGATGCCGACGACGCCCTCCTTCGCCAACGCCTCCGCCTTCGCCTGGAGATCGACGGTCGTCACGTTCTGTGCCATGGATCGCTCCTTGGGAGTTCGGTGGTTGTCAGGCGGTCACGGCGAGACGCGATCCCGAGCGCGGAGGGTACGGCCGGGCGCGATGGGGATGGCCGGAACCGGTGTGCCGGACGGGAACGGGCGGGCGTTCGTCGCGTCGAGAAGCACGCTGGTGAAGATACCGTCTGCGATCACGGCGACGCGGGCGAAGATCCGGATACACGCCGGAAGAGTGACGCGCTTCTCGTATCCGTCTCGGCCGCCACCGGGCGAAGGAGGCGCGCTCCTATCGAGGCTCTCCCATGAGCGCGGAGAGCACCGCCGGAGGCAGTTCGCCGGCCTGGCGGGACGCACCGGCCTCGCCGAGTACCTGGACGGCGTGTTCCGCGGGGAGCAGGGCGAGCCAGTCGAGGACGGCGGCCCGGTGGGCGTCGGCGGTCAGTTCGCCGTGCACCCTGAGCCTGGCCAGGCCGCCGTCGGGGAAGACGTCGAGACGGACGTGCGTCACGGGAGCGGCGGAGACCGGGCGGAAGAAGTGACGCGTGTCCGGCTGCAGCCGGGTCCTGGGGACCAGGTCGAACCACTCGGTGTCCTCGCCGGGACGATCGGCGTCGGTCCCTCTCAGCGTGGCCCAGCCCGCCGCGTTGCCGACGAAGTACGACGTGTCGATCTCCACCCGGCGGACCCGCCCACGGGCCGCGAGCCTGATCGACACGTGGTCGTTGCCGTCGTCGCGGCGGCGGGCGTTCTCCCAGCCGTCGCCCATGGTCGCGGCCCTGCCGGGCAGCAGCAGCTGCACCGGCGAGGAGTAGAACGTGTTGGAGCAGTCGATCACCGATCCGCCGTTCTCCAGCGCGGCCAGGTCGATCGTGCCGTCCAGGAGGCGGGGGTCCGGTACGGGCTCGCCGTACACCCGGAACCGGGCCACCCCGCCGTCGGGGTAGATGCTCAGCCGGACGTGTGTCCAGCGCCGCCGGTCCGCCACCTCGAAGGCGTTCTCGGCGTCGCCCTCGATCGGGCTCTTCTCGACGATCGTCTCCCAGGTCGCCTGTTCGAGCTCGGCCGGTGACGGCGCTCCCTCGACGCTGGTCGCCTCGACCGAGGCGTAGGGCGGGTAGTTGCCCCTGAACCAGGCGGTGTCGATCACCACGCCGCGCACCACGCCGGGGACGCCGAGCCGGATGATCGCGTGGTCGTTGCCCGGCTCGCGGCGGCGCCGGGTCTCCCAGCCGTCGTACACCTTGCCCTTGTGGCCGAAGTCCTCCGTCGAGAACACCGAGGGACCGGGCTTGATCAGGTTCTCGCGTTCGGCGAACAACTCGTCGTTGGCGTACACGACGCTGCCGGCCAGCGCGCGTGAGGCCAGGTCGGGAAGGTGGGTGAAGGTCATGCCTCTCCTCGGTTGAGCAGCCGGCCCTTCGGGGGGCCGTCGATGTCGATCCGTACGCCGCGCAGCCAGGTGCCGCGGACCACGCCGGTGAGTTCGCGGCCGTGGTAGGGCGTGACGGGGTTGCGGTGGTGCAGCCGGTCCCTGTCGACCGTGAACACCTGGTCGGGGGCGAACACGCAGAAGTCGGCCTGGTGGCCCGGCGCGATCCGGCCCTTACGGGACAGACCGGCCACCCTCGCGGGGCCCTCGGCCATCCAGCGCACCACGTCGGTCAGGGTGTGGCCGCGGCGTCCGGCCTCGGTCCACACGGCGGGCAGGCCGAGCTGCAGTGACGCGATGCCGCCCCAGGCCGTGCCGAAGTCCCCGGTGTCGAACCGCTTGAGCTCCGGCGTGCACGGTGAGTGGTCGGAGACCACGCAGTCGACGGTGCCGTCGGCGAGACCCCGCCAGAGCGACTCGCGGTTGGCCTCCTCACGGATCGGCGGGCAGCACTTGAACTGGGTGGCCCCCTCGGCGATCTCCTCCGCGGTGAACGTCAGGTAGTGCGGGCAGGTCTCCACGGTGATCCGGACGCCGTCGTCCCGGGCCGAGCGGATCATCGGCAGCGCGTCCGAGCTGGACAGGTGCAGGATGTGCACCCGGCAGCCGGTCGTGCGGGCCAGTTCGATGACGCGTGCGATCGCGAGGTTCTCCGCGCCACGGGGCCGGGAGCGCAGGAAGTCCCGGTAGCTCGCGCCGCGCGCCGCCGGGGCGTCGCCGATCACGTGCGGGTCCTCGGCGTGCACGATCGTCAGCGCGTCGAACGCCCGGGTCTCCCGGAGCGCGTCCGCCAGCTCGTCCGGCTCAAGGTGGGGGAACTCGTCCACACCGGAGTGCAGCAGGAAGCACTTGAACCCGAACACCCCGGCGTCGTGGAGTCCGCGCAGCTCACGCAGGTTGCCCGGTACGGCACCGCCCCAGAAGCCGACGTCGACGAACGCCCGCCCCTCGGCGGCCTCCCGCTTCACCCGCAACGCGGCCGTGTCGACGGTGGGCGGGACGCTGTTCAGCGGCATGTCGACGATCGTCGTGACGCCACCGGCCGCCGCGGCCCGGGTGGCGGTCGCGAACCCCTCCCACTCGGCCCGGCCGGGGTCGTTCACGTGCACGTGGCTGTCCACGAGTCCGGGCAGCAGCACCTCGTCGTCGCCGAGTTCGACGACCTCGGCGGCGTCGAGATCCGTGTCCGGCGGTTCGACCGCGACGATCGTCCCGTTCCGCACGCCGACGTCGCACGCCCTCTCCCCGGCGGGGGTGACGACGCGACGGGCACGGAACAGCAGGTCGAGCCCGGCCATCAGGAGACACCCCCGGTGTGGACCGGCCATCCGGTCACGGCCTTGGGACGCGGTTTCGCGTAGGTTCGCACCTTGCTCGTGGTGAGGCCGAGCCGGACGAGCCCCTCCGCGAGGGCGACCGCGGCGGCGACGCCGTCCACGACCGGAACCCCGGTGGCGGCGGTGATCTCCCGGTCGAGACCGGCCATTCCCCCGCATCCGAGGCAGATCACCTCGGCCCGGTCGTCCTCGACGGCCCTGCGGGCCTGGGCGACGATCGCGCTGACGGCCCGGCCGGGGTCCTCGTCGAGTTCGAGGACCGACAGCCCGCTGGCCCGGACCGACGCGCACCGGCCGGTCAGCCCGGCGAGCCGCAGCCTGTCCTCGATCTGTGGCACGGCTCGGTCGAGGGTGGTGACGACCGAGTACGTGCGCCCGATCAGCATCGCGACCTGCGCGGCGGCCTCGGTGATGTCCACCACGGGGACGTCGAGCAGTTCCTGGAGCCCCTCACGGCCGTGCTCGCCGTACCCGGCCTGGATCACCGCGTCGTACGGCTCGGCGTACCGGACGACCCGGTCCATCACCGCGACCGCGGCCAGGTAGCTCTCGAAGTTCCCCTCGACCGACTCGGGCCCGAACGACGGGGTGAGGCCGACGATCTCGACACCCGGCGACGCGTACGCCGCGGCCTGGGCACGGATCGTCTCCGTCATCGACCGGGTGGTGTTCACGTTCACGATCAGGATGCGCATGACGGCCCACTTCGTACGGCCCGCAGCTCGGCGGGGGTGACGCCGGTGAGAGCGCGCAGTTCGGCCTCGCCGACGGCGCCGCAGTCGAGGCCCCGGGCGAGGAACCCGGCCATCGCCCTGGCGGTCGCGGGCTCGTCGAGGAAGCCGGACTCCCGGCGTTCGAGATAACCGCGCAGCCGGGCCGCCGCGCCCGGCAGCTCCTCCCTGAAGAAGGCGTAGACGGCGGCGTACCGGCTGGGAAGCTGGGCCGGATGCAGGTCCCAGCCCTGGTGGACACCGTCCTCAAGGGCGCGCCGTACCAGGCGCGCGTGCAGCCTCCAGGCGGCGCGGACCGTGTCGCCGTCGCCGACCGGGAGCACGTTGGTCGAGCCGTCGCAGACGCGTACGCCGGTGCCCGCGGCGGCGACCCGCATGACGGCCTTGGCGTGGTCGGCGACCGGGTGCTCCACACTCTGGTAGGCGGCCGAGACCCCGAGCGCCGCCGAGTAGTCGTAGGTGCCGTAGTGCAGTCCCGTGCAGCGCCCGGCCGAGGCGTGGATCATCGGCGCCAGCGGCGAGACGCCGTCCACATCCATGATCGCCTGCGGTGTCTCCACCTGGATCTCGAACCGCAGGCTCCCGTGCGGCAGCCCGTAGGCGGTCTCCAGTCGTTCGGTGGTCAGCGTCATCGCCTCCACCTGCTCGACGGAGGTCACCTTCGGGAGCGTGACGACGAAGCCGTCGGGCGGTGGGCCGAGGGTCTCCAGGAAGATCGCCAGGGTGCGCAGGCCGCGCCGCCGGGTCGGTGCCTCGAAGCTCTTGAACCGGATTCCGCAGAAGGGCGTGCCGTCACCGGAGGCGAGGGCCCTCGCGGCGGTCCGGGCGGCCGCGTCCTCCTCGACGTCGTGGCGGTCGCCGTAGCCGTCCTCGAAGTCGATCCTCAGGTCCTCGACCGGTTCGCGCTCCAGCTTGGCCAGGACCAGGTCGTACACCTCCGCCGCCGTCCCCGGCGGCAGGCCGAGCGCGTCGGCGAACTCCTCGGCGGTCCGGCCGTGCGCGGCCAGCGCCGTCCGGGCCTTCTCGCCCCACGTCCGTACGGTGTCCGGCGTGTAGCGGTCGGCCGGGACGTAGATGGTGTGCACCGGCTGCCTGCCGGTCGGCTCGCCGGGGTAGGCCGTGCGCAGCCGTTCGTCCGCCGCCGCCAGCCGGGTGTCGAGTTCGGCGGCGAGTTCTGTGGCAAGCCCGGTGGCGAGTTCGGGGCCGTTCACGATCCGGCCCGGCGGACCCGGCCGTCGCGGACGACGATCTGGGGGATCGGCCGGTCCACCACGGCCTGGGCCATGGACTCCGCGCGGACCAGGACGAAGGTGGCGGGGTCGCCGGGCTGGAGCCTGACCGGTTCGAGACCGAGCAGGGCGGCGCCCCCGTGTGCCGCGACCTCGTAGCACGCGGCCAGTTCCTCATCGGTACGGGCGTCGGTGCGGTAGGCGAGCAGGTGCGCGCGGTTGATCATGTCGCCGTCGCCGAACGGCGTCCACGGGTCCCGCACCCCGTCGGATCCGAGGCCGACCGGCACCCCTGCCTCGCGCAGCGGCCCGACGGGCGGGACCGGGGACGCGCCGAGCGCGCAGGTGGTCAATGAGACCCCTGCTTCGAACAGCGTCTCGGCGAGGTCCTCGCGGCCTTCCAGGCAGAAGGCGTGGCTGATCGTGGTCGGCACCCCGCTGGACCTCGCCCTGCGGGCGATCTCGACCACCTGCGCGACGCCCTCCTCGCCGCGGTCGTGCAGGTGGATGTCGACGGGTACGGCGTGCCGTTCGGCCATGCCGTACAGCAGGTCGAGGTGGCCGTGCAGGTCGCCGTCGACACCCACGGGGTCGAGCCCGCCGACGATGTCGGCGCCCTCCCGCAGCGACCGCTCCATCAGCTCCGCCGTCCCCGGCGCCGTGAGCAGGCCGAGCTGGGGGAAGGCGACGATCTGCACGTCCAGCAGGTCCCCGCGCGCCTGGGCGGCCTCCCGTACGCCGTGCACGTTGCTCAGCCCGTACACCGGGGCGACGTCCACGTGCGCCCGCCACGCCCGGGTGCCACGGGCGATCGCGTTGTCCATGAGGGCCCCGGCCCGCTCGGCGACCGGTGCGGTCATCCCGGCCCGTGCCGCGACGTCTCCCTCGATCAGGTCACGCAGCGTTCCGGCCGGGGTACGGCTCAGCCAGGGCTGCCCCCAGGTGGTCTTGTCGGGGTGGATGTGCGCGTCGACCGGGGCGGGCAGGGCGAGCAGTCCGCCGCAGTCCACCACCTCGCACTCCTCGGTTCTGCGTTCGAGGGGGACGACGCGACCGTCCTCGACCAGGACGTCGTGGGGGCGGACATGGGTGAACAGAATCTGAGCCATACCGGCTGATCCCCTTAACCTGAGGGCGACAGTGTCCTAGAATTATCAGACATCAGATGATTAGAGAAGCAGAGGAAGAATGCGCCACGTGGGCCGGGCCTCCCTCGTCGACTCCGCCATCCACGAGCTCCGCCAGGAGATCGCGAACGGCGTCTGGCCGGTCGGCACCAAGATCCCCACAGAGGGGCGGCTGGCCGAGACCCTGGGAGTGAGCAGGCTCTCGGTGCGCGAGGCCGTCCGCGTCCTCGTCCACGCCGGTCTGCTCGCCACTCGTCAGGGCGACGGAACCTACGTCACCGCGACCGACGAGAACGAGGTCGCCCTCAGGCGCCGCCTGGACCGCGCGGCCACCATGGACATCATCGACGTACGGCGCGGCCTGGACCTCGTGGCGGCCAGGCTCGCCGCCGAACGACGCGAACCGGCCGACCTCGACGCGCTGCGGAAGACGCTGGAGCGGCGCACCGCCGCCCACCAGGCCGCCGACCTCGACGCGTTCGCCGACGCCGACGTGGACTTCCACCTGGCCATCGCCGCGGCCGCACACAACCCCGTGCTGCTGGACCTGTACCGGGGCATGAGCGAGGCGGTGCGCGACACGGTCCGCCGCGACCAGTGCATGGAACACGCCGTGCTCGACTCCGACTCCACCCACCGGGACCTGTACCGGGCGATCGAGGCGGGCGACGCGGCGGGCGCGGTCACGATCGCGCTCGCCATCCTCAACGAGCAGGAGAACGATCTCTGAAGCGCCTCAGGGAAGCCTGATCAGGCGCCGCTCGACGGCGGCGGTCACCGCGGCCGTACGCGTGTCCACGCCGAGCTTGCCGTAGATGTGCACCAGATGGGTCTTGACCGTCGCCTCGGTGATGAAGAGCCGCCTGGCGATCTCCCGGTTGCCCGCGCCGCTCGCCAGCAGCTCCAGGATCTCCACCTCGCGGGCGCTCAACGCCGGGCCGGGGTCGCGCATCCGCCTCATCATCCGGGCCGCGACCTTGGCGGACAGCACCGACTCGCCCTTGGCCGCGGCCCTGATGCCCTGGAACAACTCCTCCGGCGGACACGCCTTGAGCAGGTAACCGGTGGCACCGGCGTCGACGGCCCGCATGATGTCCGCGTCGGTCTCGTACGTCGTCAGCACCAGGACCTGCGGCGGAGTGGGCAGCTCCCGGATCCGCCGGGTGGCCTCGACCCCGTCGACGCCGTCGCCGAGCTGCAGGTCCATGAGCACGACGTCCGGGGAACTCGCGGCGACACCCCGCAGCGCCTCGTCCCCACCGGCGGCCTCGCCGACGACCTCCATGTCGGGCTCACCGCCGAGCAGCGCCACCAGCCCCGCCCGGACCACCGGATGGTCGTCGACCAGAAACAGCCTCATCGCTCTTCCTCTCCGTCTCGTGCCCGCGCACCGGTCGGGACCGTGGCCGCGATCCCCGTTCCCTCGCCGGGGACGCTCTCGACGACCAGGACGCCGTTCACCTCCGCCACCCTGTCGCGCATCGCCCGCAGCCCGTATCCCCGGCCCGGCGCGGGGGCCGGGGTGTCGAACCCGGCGCCGTCGTCGAAGACGTCCAGCGTGACCTCACCGTCGAGGTAGGACAGGGTCACCATGGCCGTGCCCGCGTGGGAGTGGTAGCGGACGTTGGCCAGCGCCCCCTGCGCCACCCGCAGCAACGCCGCCTGCACCTCGGGCTCCAGCGGGTACTGCTCGCCCTCCTGGCGGAAGCGCACGTCAGGGCCGGTGCCGTCCCCGGCGTCCGCGCAGAGCCTGGCCAGGGCCTCGGGCAGCGAGGCCTCCACCAGTCCCGGGGGCTGGAGGTCGCGGACGAAGCGCCGGGCCTCGTCGAGGTTCTCCGCGGCTGCCGCCGCCGCCCGCCGTACGTGGGCGCGGGCCAGCTCGGGGTCGGAGGCCCACATGCGGTCGGCGGCCTGCAGAAGGATGCCCATGCTGGTGAGCCCCTGGGCGAGGGTGTCGTGGATCTCCCTGGCCAGCCGCTCGCGCTCCTCAAGGACGCCGGTACGGTGCCGGGAGTCGGCCAGTGTTCCCCGGGTGCTGATCAGGTCGTCGATGAGGAGCTGCCGGGCGGCGCTCTCCCGCTGGAGCTCCCAGAAGATCACCGCGGTCATGGCGGCGATGCCGATCGGCGCGAGGATCAGGCTGAGGTCGAACTCTCGCGCGATCTTGAGCTGGGCCGCGATCACGACCAGCGTGAGGGCGGCGGCGGCCACCGCGAAACCACGCGCGTTCAGCGACCGCAGGCACAGGAAGAGCAGGGGGACCGCGCACCAGCTGAACGACGGCGCGAGCACCACGAGCACGAGCCAGACCGCCGCCACCCCCGCCAGCCAGACGACGCGCCCACGCCCGAGGCGGTTCCAGAAGACGACGCCCGCCGTGTAGGTCAGGGCGAGGAGGCCGCCGACGACCAGCGAGGCGACGGTCCGCGTCCCCATGTCGTGCCGGGACACCAGCCGCAGGGCGGAGGCGGCGAGCAGCAGGTAGAACCCCGCGTGCATGGCCCAGTTGAGCCAGATACGTTCCCTCATCACCCTCCTTGTCTGGTCTTTCTCGACGTTATCCCCTGGCGGGGGTCCGCCCGAGCGGTACGGCCACGCGTCAACCGATCGGTTGACTCCCGCCTCGACCCTTCGACGCCGGGGAACCACCCATGCTCGCGATGGCCGGGAGCGCCGTCGCTGGAAACGTTGGGTGTGCAAGGTTCCACCGACCCGCACCTGGAGAAACCAATGACAGTCCGTTCCGCGCGTCCCCGCCTGGTCGTCGGCTCCCTCACGGGGCTCGCCATCATGGCGGGCACCCTCGGTTTCGCCGTCGCCGCCCCCGCCCAGGCCGCCCCCGCCAAGAACGAGCAGCGTGCCGGGCAGGCCGTCGTACAGACCGACGTGCTCTCCGCCGACGCCGCCCTGACGATCGCCGACGCCGCGATGAAGGAGGCCGCCAAGCGGAGGCAGCGCGTCACGGTGGTGATCGTCGACCGGTCCGGCGTGACCCGCCTGGTGCTGAAGGGTGACGGCGCGGGCCCGCAGACCGAGGAGTCGGCGCGGCGCAAGGCCTTCACCGCGGTCTCCTTCGGCAGGACGACAAGCGAGCTTGGCAAGGGCGTGACCGGCGGCGGCCCGAACATCGCCGACATTCCGGGCACTCTCTTCCTCGGCGGCGGCGTCCCCGTGGCCTCCGGCGGCGCGCCCATCGCGGGCATCGGTGTCGGCGGCGCGCCGAGCGGCGACATCGACGAGGCCATCGCCCAGGAGGGCCTCAAGGCCGTCGCCGGTCGGCTCCGCTGACCCACTTGTCCGCCGCCGCGCCGGACGTCGTCGGCGGCCGGGCGTCGGGTCAGGGGACCGAGAGGCCGGGTATCGAGAGCAGAGGAGAGGGACGATGCGGATGAGGCGCCGAGCGATCCTGCTCTCCGGACTCGGCCTGCTGGCCGCGGCCTGCGGCGGCCGTACGGTGAGTCGCACGGTGAAGGGAGAGAGGGTGCTCAACGAGGAACTGCTGACGCGCGCCGCGCGAGGTGACGTCGCGGGCGTCCGGGACGCGCTGACCTCCGGGGCCGACGTCGGGGCCCGCGACGGGCTCCGGCGTACGGCGCTGCTGCTCGCCGTGGCGGGCGACCACGTGGAGGTCGCCGAACTGCTGATCGCGGCCGGCGCGGACCCGAACGCGCTGGACTCCAGGCACGACACCCCCTGGCTGGTCACGGGCGTGACCGGAAGCGTCGCGATGCTCAAGGCCCTTCTGCCCGGCAGGCCCGACCTGACCATACGCAACCGCTACGGGGGCGTCTCCCTGATCCCCGCCTGTGAGCGCGGGCACGTGGACTACGTCCGGGAGGTGCTGAAGACCGGCATCAAGGTCGATCACGTCAACGACCTCGGCTGGACCGGCCTGCTTGAGGCGATCATCCTCGGTGACGGCGGCCGGCCCTACCAGGAGATCGTCCGCCTGCTCATCGCGGCGGGCGCCGACGTCGACCTC
Source organism: Streptosporangium sp. NPDC001559 (assembly GCF_042893955.1). Classification (NCBI taxonomy): domain Bacteria; kingdom Bacillati; phylum Actinomycetota; class Actinomycetes; order Streptosporangiales; family Streptosporangiaceae; genus Streptosporangium; species Streptosporangium sp. NPDC001559. The sequence continues at coordinate 99,853 of NZ_JBIAVG010000004.1, read as the reverse complement.
GGTGATCGAGAGGGCGTCACCCCCCTCGCCCACGCGATCTCCAAGGGACAGACCGCGGTGGCCGGCCTGCTCCGCGCCGCCGGAGCGCACTGACGGCTCAGGAGGAGTGGGCCTCGAAGGTGGGCCAGGTGCCGTCCTCGGTGAACTGCGGCGCCCAGTAGTACGGGTTCACCTCGCGAAGGGTGCGGACGCCCCACCCCGCAGGGCTGGAGCCGTCGGGCACACCGACCTGCACGTCAGGCCCCCACAGGGCCAGACGCTCCTGGCAGACGCCACACGGAGGGAGAAAGAGGACGCGGTCCCGCGCGGACTCCCGAAAGACGCACACGGAGGCGGTGATCCTCTTGTTGAGCGTGTAGGCCTGGCAGAAGGCCCCGGTCTCATGACACAGGGACACCCCGTCGTTGAAGTTGTCCAGGCCGACGCTGGTGATGATCTGCCCGTCCTCCAGGTAGACGGCCGCGGCGCCCCCCGGTTCGTCGGCGGGCCAGCGCCGTTCCATCTGCGCGATGGCCGCGTCCACAAGGGCTTGATCAAGTCGCATCCGGTGTCTCCCGTCATAGAACAGGCCCCCACGATACGAGGCGCGGGCCACGGGAGTCGTCCCGTGGCCCGCGCGTTCACCGGCCCTCGGTTCCGGCCAGGAGGTCAGCCCGGCCAGAAGGCCGGCAGGTCGGTGCGGTCAGTAGGTCAGGGGGTCAGGATGTCGTCGATGGCGGCGTGCAGGTTCGGCTGCGGGCCGATGTGGCGGGGGTCACTCGCGGGCTGGGCCGTACCGGTGAGCTTGAGGGTGTCGCGGACCTGGGCGGGGGTGAGCACGCCGCCGTTGGCCTTGGCGACGCCCTGCAGGGAGGCGACGGTTCCGGCGACGATGGCGCTGGCGCTGGAGGTGCCGCTGAACCTGCCGGTGTAGGTCTTGTTGGGGTTGGTCTCCGTGGGGGTCAGGTCGTTCGCGGAGGGGATGCCGAGGGTCGCCACGCAGGCGCCGTAGGCCTGGAGGTCGACGCGGGAGCCGTACGTGGAGAAGGACATCGCGGTCCGCTCGGCGGGCGGGGTCGAGCCGAGGCAGTTCGTGCCGCCGGGGCTGGGGGGCGCTCCGGCGCCGACGACGATGGCGCCCGAGTCGGGGCGGCCCATGATGACGACGGAGTAGGGGTCCAGGGGGTCGTCGAGGTTGCTGCTTCCGTTGCCCCCCGCCTCGACCACGGTCACTCCGGCGGCGACGGCCAGGACGATCTGGTCGTAGATGCTGCTGTCGTACTCCCAGGGGTAGTACTTGTACGCCTCGGGCTCCGCCCCGAACTCGAAGAGGATGACGTCGCCCGGCTGGGAGTTGGCGGTGGCGTAGGCGAGGGGGTCGGAGACCGCGTTGCCGGCCAGTTGCAGGGTGGCGTGCGGCGCGATGCCCGCCATGCCGACGCCGTTGTCGTCCTGGGCGCCGATCACTCCGGCGACGGCGGTGCCGTGGTACATCGTGCCGGCGTCGGTGGAGCACGGGTCGCCGAACGCGGCCGGCAGCTGGACGATCTGACCGGCCGCGACGCGTCCCGCGAGGTCCTCGTGGCAGAGGTTCCAGCGGTTGGTCACCCCGCTCAGCTGGGTCGGGGTGATGTGGGCGGTGGTGGTGCCGTCGCCCAGCTGGCCGCTGCCGTTGACGCCCCAGTTGTAGAACAACCAGCTGGACTTGCCGATGTTGTGGGTACGGCCCGCCGCGACCCATTCGAGGGAGGGGGAGATCGCGGTGGGGGAGAGGCGGTCGACGGTGGTGCCGTCACCGAGCTGCCCCTGGGCGTTGTCACCCCAGGCGTAGGTGGTCGAGGTGAGCGAGGAGGTGGTGACGAGGCTGTGCAGGGCTCCGGCGGAGATGCCGCTGACGTTGGTCAGGCCGGGGACGGTGACCGCGGTCTTGCGGTCGACGGTGGTGCCGTCGCCGATCTGGCCCTGGTCGTTGTCACCCCAGGCCTTGACGGTGTTGTCGTTGAGGAGGGCCAGGGTGTGGTAGCCCCGGCTGCTGATCTGCCTGACGTCGGTCAGGCCGGTGACGGCGGCCGGGGTGGCGCGGTTGGTCGTGGTGCCGTCTCCCAGCTGGCCGGTGCCGTTGCCGCCCCAGGCCTTGACGGTGCCGTCGTTGATGAGGGCCACGGAGTGGCCGTAGCCCGCCGCGATTCCGCCGGTCGAGGTGATGACGCCGGAGAGGCCGGGGACGGCGATGGCGATGGGAGAGTCGGGGCCGACGTAGCCGAGCTGGCCCTGGCTGTTGTCCCCCCAGGCGCGTACGGTGCCGTCGACCAGGACGGCCAGGGCGTGGTTGGGGCCGACGCTGATGCTCCTGGCGTTGTAGATCCCGGCGACCTGCACCGGGACGGAGCTGTCGGTCAGGGTGCCGTTGCCGAGCTGGCCCTGGCTGTTGTCCCCCCACGCCCACACGGTGCCGTCGCTCTTCCGCGCCACGGAGAAGTCGTTGCCCGCGGCGACGTCCATGAAGGTGCTCAGGCCGGGGACCTGCACCGGGACCTTCCTGGTCGTGGTGTCCCCGGTGCCGAGCTGGCCCTGGCTGTTGTCCCCCCATGCCCAGACCTGGCCGGGGGAGGCCAGCATCAGTGAGTGGTCGTCTCCGGCGGAGATCGTCTGCCCGCCGTAGGAGGGGATGACCGTGGCCTGGACCTCCATGTCGGTGACGGTGATGCCGTCGCCCTTGCCACCCGTCTGGGTGTGGGCGTACTCGGCGTCCACCCCGCTCCCCGACACCGAGGTGGCCGAGTTGAGGTACTTCTGGTGGGAACGCAGCGGTTCGGAGAAGGAGCGGACGTTCGACTTGGCCTGGGCGATCTCGACCGAGGGCAGGGCGTTGAGGTCCTTCAGCAGGCCTTCGACGCCGCTCCTGGGGGCGGTGACGACGAACCAGGAGTTCAGGTCGGGCAGTTGCCTGCCGGTCTTCCTCTCCAGCTGGAGGCGTCGTTCGGTGGTCTTCGTCTCGGAGGCCGAGGACAGGGGCCTGATGGAGGCGTCCTTGTACTTGGCCAGCACCTTCTGGATGTCCGCGGCGTCTCCGGAGTCCTTGGCGACCAGGCCCTGCCCGCGCAGCCGTACGGCGAGGCCGGGCTTGAACTTCACCGAGAGCTCGGTCGTGGAGAAGCCCTTGGGCAGGGGGGCGTGGGTGCCCGGGGCGGTGCCCTTGTCCTTGCTGTGGTCGTAGGCCGGGGCGGGCTCGGCCGAGGCGGGATTCGCGGCGACCACGCCGGACAGCGCGCCGACGGCCACGGCGAGCAGGGCCGCGGCGAGCCGCCGTGACCGCGGTCCTCCGTGACCCCGCGTGGCGGAGTGAGTTGGCACCGAATTCTCCTCTTCTCGTCGTCCTCTGGGGTGCGCGGGTGCCGCCCGGCGTTCGTGACTTTGGGCGTGCGGGCACGCCGAATGGCGCGTTTCCCGCGCGATGGGTTTGTTGTGGGACCAAGGGAGCCGACGGGTCAGCATAGGCCGATCACATGTGTGAAAATCAACTGTGAATTTGATTTACACGGTTGGCTGCCGGGTGGATGCGCAGCGTCATTGCGCTGGCCGTTGTCGCAGGAAATTGGCTGTCCACCGACTTGACAGCGCCGATTTCGCGTCGTAGGGAATCCATTGGCTCGTGGGGATCGGCGCGTTTCTGCGAAGAGGTGGGAATTTGAAATTTCCCGATGCGTTCCGTCCTGGGGAAATCACTCTGACGGCTTTTCCCGTCACACGGAATGCTTCCTGGGGCGTGGACCGGCGGCCGGTCCGCCGATCTCGCCGGACTTCGAGATGGCCGCCGTTCCGGCGCGGAATCCGCTTCGGACGTGTCGCGGGGTGTGGGTCACGCCCTCCGGTCGTTCCCGTCGAACAGCCGGTCCAGGTGCAGGTCGATCGCGGCGAGCGCGTCCCGGGGTTCGATCACGTTCAGTTCGATCAGGGGGGTGAGGCCGGTGAGGGCGAGAAGCAGGTTGGTCTCGATCGCCGGGTCGCGGTCGGGGGCGAGGTGCCCGTCGGCGATCGCCTGACGGACCAGCCGCTCGACGAGGGCCCGTCCCTGGGTGAGGCCGTGGCGCGCCTGCTCGTGGACGGCCTCGTCGTGCAGCGCCTCCAGGACGTAGGCGGCGCTCATCCGGCTGGTCGCGCGGGCGTCGGCGTGCAGGGGGAGCATCTCCATGAGCGTCAGTCGCAGCACGTCGCGGGGGTGCGGGTGGTCGCCGAGCCTCTCAAGGTCCTGGGCGACGCGTAGCGAGGTCCGCTCGGACGCGAAGTCCATGGCGAAGGAGAGCATGGCGGTCCGGGAGGCGAAGTAGTGCTGCAGCTGCCCGAGGGAGATGCCCGCCTCCTGCGCCACCACGCGCAGCGTCAGGTGCGTGACGCCGCGCTGCTCAACGACCCGCCACAACGCGCGGGCGATCGTCTCGCGGCGCTCACGGTGGTCCACCTGTTTCGGCATCGCCGGTCTCTCCCTCGTGCCCCGGAGTCTTTCCAATACAGTTGACATAATACAGCTGACCTACAATCCTGGGCCCTCTCAGGGAAGGGGACGTCATGTCTGGGCAGCCGAGGGTGCGGACCACGGAAGGCGCGGTCCGGGGGCTCTGGCGGCAGGGGCACGCGGTGTTCCGCGGCATCCCCTACGCCCGCCCTCCGGTGGGGGAGCTCCGCTTCGCCGCGCCCGCCCCGCCGGACCGCTGGGAGGGGACGAGGCAGGCGACGGAGTTCGGTCCCGTGGTGCCGCTGTCCCTGCCGGTCGACGTGGGCCCGCAGCGGGGCACGGACTGGCTGACGCTCAACGTCGGCACTCCGGACCCGGGCGCGGCGGGACTGCCGGTGCTGGTGTGGCTGCCCGTGGGCGGCTACGTCACGGCGATGTCGAGCGACCCGATGTACGACCCGGCGGCGCTGGCCGAGGCGGGACTCGTCGTGGTGACCGTCAACAGCCGCGTGGGCGCGGAGGGATTCGCGTTCCTCGACGACGCGCCGCCGAACCGCGGATTCCTCGACCAGATCGCGGCACTGGAATGGGTGCGGCGGAACATCGCCGCCTTCGGAGGCGACCCCGGCCAGGTCACCGTGGCCGGACAGTCCGCCGGGGCGGGGTCGGTCGCCGCCCTCCTGACGATGAAACCGGCGCGTGGCCTGTTCCGGCGGGCCATCGCCCACTCGGTGCCGGGACTGCACAGCACCCCCGCGCTGGCGCGGCGGATCACCGCCGCGCTCGCGGACCGGTTGGGAGCGGCGGCCCCCACCGCCGCGGCCCTGCGCGACATCGACCCCTGGCGTCTGGCCGCGGAGCTCACCTCCTTCAACGCCGGTCTCCACGCCCACCGGGAGAGCTGGGGGCGGATCACGGGGACCGGCACCTCCCTGTGCCCCGTCGTCGACGGCGAGGTCCTTCCCGAAACGCCCTGGTCCGCGCTGACCGGCGCGCGCGCGAGCGGTACCGAACTGCTCGTCGGCCACACCCGGGACGAGTTCCGGCTGTTCAGCGTCATGGGCGGACGGCGGGGCGCCTTCACCGAGCAGGACGCCCGTACGGCCCTGGAACTGCTCGCCCCCCGGCCGCACGGCGCGGAGGCGTACCGCGCCGCGTTCGCGCGGGCCGACCCTGAGGAACTGGTGGAGGCGGTGTACTCCGACGCCCTCTTCCGCATGCCGTCGCAGAAGCTGGCCGAGGCGAACGCCGCGGCGGGCGGCACCTCGTACCTGTTCGAGCTGCGCTGGAACGCTCCGGCCCTCGGCGGTGCCCTGGGCGCCTGCCACAGTCTTGACGTCCCCCTGGCGTTCGGCACGCTGGACAGCCCCATCGGCGCGCAGCTCATCGGCGACGAGCCCACCCCCGAGGCCGTCGCTCTCTCCCGTGAGCTGAAGGAGGCGTGGATCCGCTTCGTCACCACCGGCGACGCGGGATGGGCCGCCCACCGGCCCGACCGGCGGCTCACCCGCGTCCTGGACGCCACGTCGGAGACCCTGCCCTACCCGGAACAGGCCTCCCGCCGGATCTGGGAGGGCCACTTCCCGGCTCCCTTCGACCTCTCGTAGCCGCCGGAGCGCCTTCACGGCCCTGCCCGATCATCGGTCGAATTCTCCTGTGATGAGCCGCATCAGGGGATCTGTCCGAAAATCATGGGCGGCGGTTTGCGATGATCGTCGGGTGAACCCCCACCCTTCAGGAATCGACCAGGTGCCGGTACGGGAACGGACGCGCCGTTTTCTTGAGAGTTCCCGCCTCCAGCGGACCGTGGTCGCGGTCATCGTGATCAACGCGATCACGATCGGCTGTGAGACGTCCTCCTACCTCGTCGATCATGTCGGCGGACTGCTCCACGTCGTCGACAGGATCGCCCTGGCGGTCTTCGCCGCCGAACTGGCCGCCCGGCTGTACGCCTACCGTGGGGCCTTCTTCCGCGACCCGTGGAACTGGTTCGACACGATCATCGTGGGCGTCGCGCTGGTCCCCGCCTCAGGCCCGACCTCGATACTGCGCACCCTGCGAATCCTGCGCGCGTTACGCCTGGTGTCGGCCGTGCCCAGCATGCGCAACGTCATCAACGCCCTGCTGTCCGCCATCCCCGGCATGCTGTCGATCGTCGGCCTGCTCGTTCTGGTCATGTACGTCTCGGCGGTCCTGGCGACGCAGCTGTTCGGAGGGATCGCCCCGGAGTACTTCGGCGAGTTGCCCACCTCGCTGTTCACCCTGTTCCAGGTCATGACCGGTGAGGCGTGGCCGGACATCGCCGAGAGGGTCATGGGGCGGGAACCGTGGGCGTGGGTGTTCTTCGTCGGCTACATCCTCATGACGACCTTCGTGGTGCTGAACCTGTTGATCGCCGTCGTGGTCAACGCGATGGACGACCAGAACACCTCGACGGAGGAACAGCGAACCGAGGACCGGCTGGCCGCCATCGCCGAGGACCTGGCCCGGCTGCACGCCAAAATCGACACGATGCAGTCCTCCGGGAACGACCACCACACGGCACTCTGACCGCTCCCGGGTCCGGGCCGGACGGCCGATCCTCGTTCAGACTCCCCTGCTGATGGCCGCCGGCGCCTGCGGAACGGGCTGGGCGAGGATGGCCTCCACCTCCTTGGCGGTGAGGTCACCGCACTCGCGGAGAATGTCCAGGGCGGCGCGCCACCGCGCACGCGCGAGGTCGGATTCGCCGAGGTCGTGCAGAGCCTGTGCCAGCCCCCACAGTTGCTCGGCCTCACCGGAACGGTTGCCGGTCTCGCGGATGACCCTCAGGCTGTCCTGGTAGCGGTCGAGGGACTCGCGGATCCGGCCGGCCAGCCGTACGGACCGGGCCAGGTTGCCCAGGATGAGGCCGAGACGGTACCGGTCGCCCAGGGTCCGGAATATCTCGGCGGCCTCCTCGTGCGCCACGATCGCCTGATCGTGGTCACCGATGCGCTGGTGGACGAGACCCAGGTTGGACAGGGCCCGAGCCTGACCGTTGGAGTCCCCGACCTCCTGGAACAGCAGGATGCTGCGTTCGTGGCAGCGCACCGCCTCCGGCAGGTCGCCGCGCAGGCGTGCGACGAGGCCCAGGTTGTTCAGGGCGCGGGCCATCTGGTGCCGGTCACCGATCTCCTCCCACTGGCGGAGGGCGAGATCGAACTCGGCGAGGCTCTCGTCCAACCGGCCGGTGTTGCCGTACGCCATGCCCAGCAGATTGTGGGCCCGCGCCTCCAGAACCTGTCGGCCACCGTCGCGAGAGGTCCGGACCGCGATGGAACTCAGCCGGATCAGCTCCGTCCAGCGGTCGCGGACCACCAGCGCCGGATAGGCCTCCAGGGCGAGCAGGGCGACGTCGGCGGCCAGGTCGTCGGAGCCTGCCAGTTCGTCCATGATCATCGGCAGATGGGGGGCCGCGAAGTCGATCCAGGCGCTCGCCTCCGAGCGGTCGTCGAACGCGAAACCGGAGGGATGGGCCGGCGGCGGTCCGGCCGTGAGCGCGGACGCCTCCTCCGGATCCAGCAGAAGGGCGGCCTGTTGGGTGAGGGCCAGGTAGTGATCCAGCACCCGGCGCCGCGTGGCGCTCCACCCGGCGGTGTCGGCCCGCAGACGGGCCTGCTCGCGGGCGTAGAGCCGGACCACATCGTGCATCCGGTAACGGCCGGGAACGGGTGAGTCGATGAGGCGGGCGTCGACGAGCTGTTCCAGGACGGCCTCGGCGGCGGCCCAGGGCAGACCGGCGAGCGAGGCCGCCAGCGGCAGGTCGAGCTCGGTCACGCCGACCATCGCGAGAGACGCGAAGAGCCGCGCGCCCTCCTCACTCGTCTCCCGCAGGCTCACCGCGAGGCTCGCCCGCGCGCTCAGCTCACCGGCCTGTAGTTCGTTCAGACGCCGGTGCTCCTCGGCCAGCCGGTCGGCGATCACCCGGATCGGCCAGCTCGGACGGGCCGCCAGCCTGGCGGCCACGATGCGCAGCAGGAGCGGGAGGCGTTCGCAGAACCCGACGACGTCGCCGGCGGCCGTCGGGTCCGCGGCCACCCGGCCCGCACCCGCCAGCCGCTCCAGTAACGTCACCGCCTCCTCCTGGGCCAGCGGCTCCAGGTGCACGAACTCGGCTCCGTCCAGGGTGGACAGCACGCTCCTGCTGGTCACGACCGTCACGCATCCGCGTTCCGCGGGCAGCAGCGGACGGACCTGCTCGGCGGAGAAGGCGTCGTCGAGCACCAGCAGCAGGCGCCGCCCCGCCAGCACCGAGCGCCACAGCGCGCTCGCCGCCCCTGTTTCGCCGGGCACATCCGTGCCCGCCACACCGAGCTGGGGAAGCCACCGGACGAGGACGTCGTACGGCGTCAGCGGCGCCCCTCCGGCCGCCGCGCCCTGCAGGTTGACGTAGAGCTGCCCGTCGGGGAACCCGTGCGCGATCCGATGGCTCGTGTGAAGCGCCAGCGCGGACTTCCCGACTCCGGCGACTCCGTCGACGGCCACCACATGGGCGTGCCGGGGCTCGTCCGGATTCAGCATTCCGCAGAGGACCTTCACCTCCAGGTCCCGGCCGGTGAACATCGGTGGCGGCGCCGGGAGTTGCCGCGGCACCGGAGTGGGCGCGGGGTGGGCGCCGGTCGCGGGGGAGACGGCGGGAGACGGTGCGGCGATGGCCGGATCGGCGGTGAGGATCTGCTGATGGAGATGCCGCAGCTCCGGGCCCGGGTCGATACCGAGATCATCCGCCAACCGGCTCCGGAGGTCCCGGTAGTGGTTCAGAGCGTCGGCCGAACGGCCGCAGCGATACAGGGCCAGCATGAGCTGCCCGGCCAGGCGCTCGTCCAACGGATGTTCCCCGGCGCGGGCGGCCAGCTCGAAGGGCATTTCCGCGTGCCGTCCGAGCCGCAGCAGGACATCGCCCAGATCCAGTTCGGCCGCGAACCGTTCCCTTTCCAGGGACTCGCGTACGGAGTTGAACCACGGGGTGTCCAGGAAGGCGAAGAGCTCTCCCCGCCACAGGCCGAGCGCCTGCTCCAGCAGGGAGGCGGCGGTGCCGTCGTCGTCGGCCGTGCGGGCCCGGGTGGTCAGGTCGCGAAAACGGTGCAGGTCCACGGTGGAGACGTCGACCGCGAGGACATAGCCACCGGAGGCTCGCGAAAGGCGCGCCTCACCGGCGACCGGAGCCAGTGCCTGACGCAGCCGGGACACGTAGCTGTAGAGGGTTCCCTCAGCCCGTTGGGGAGAACGCTCGCCCCACACCCGGTCCACCAGCTGCTCGACCGATGTCGTCCGGTTCGCGTCGATCAGCAGTGCCGCCAGCACGGATCGCTGCCGGGCATGGCCCAGCTCGATCAGCCGACCGTCGGCCCGCGCCTCGACGCCACCGAACAAGCCGAACTCCACGGCCATTCCGTTCACCTTTCCAGCTGGAATTCCGGCCTGAGACAGCTGGTCGGACCAGCCGGTTCAAGGTTGGCCCAAGGTTCGTCCACAGGCAATGTCGCACAGTGGTTCTCGTTCCACCAAAAAAGCGGAAGAGCGGATGCCGGAAACACGGCAGCCACCGGAGGCAAGTGGTTCACCGGAAGCCGGGAAAGACCGGAACAGCTTGGTTTCGGCCGACCGTGGGGACGCCTTCTCCAGGACGTTTCCGCGGCGGTTCCACTGACCGGGCTGACGAGACGATCTCAGACCGGTGAGTCGTTCGCCGACGGCATCCCACCGCCAGGACGGAACGGAGTCACATCCACCCGAGGAGATGACCTGGAATGCTCGTCAGCCGCCTGCTCCTGATCTCAGAGATCACGCTGACCGACATGGTCGTCGGCACGGCCGTTCCCGCCTTGGCCGCGACTGACGACCCGGCGGCCGAACGGCCCGCGGTGACCGTCGACGCGGGCGAGGCCTCGTAGGTGGTCGTCGGCATCGACGACCGCATCGACCGGAACGGTTTCGCGCGTGCCGAAAATCGGCTTTCGGATGAGGATCGCGTCACTCCCATGAACAGGTATCCCCGGTGAGCCGCCCGGGGTTCGGAAACCGTCGAACGGCACCACAGGCTCCCCCACGGCGTCGGCGACGAGAAGACCATCGGAAAGCAGGCCGGCGACCGGGAAAAGGGCGGATACGGCTTCGACGCCGAAGCCGGCGGCAGGACCACCTGGTACGGCCCGGCGTTCGAGTCTCCTGTGGTCACCCGTACGGCAAGCACGTGGATCACCACCGGCGAGGGGGTCGACGGGCTCGGGAAAACGGTTCCCGAGCCCGTCACGACCCTCCGCCGGGTCAACCCGCGATCGCCGGGCACCCGGGTTCGGGATCCGACGACGTGAGTGCGGTCTCGCCGGCAACAGGGGCGTCGGCGGGGCCGCCCGAGGACTGCCAGGGCGCCTGTCAGGCGGGGGCGGGGCCGTACGCGGGTCAGGGGTTCGGCGGACGCCACATCGGGAACATCGGCGGGCCGCCGGGCATGAGTATCGGGTCGCCGAGGTCCTGATAGCCGTGGCGCAGGTAGAGCCTGCGGCTGTGGGTACTGCTGGCCTCCAGGTACGCGGGTATGCCCGCCTCGTCGAGCCCGCGGTGGTACCCCTGGAGCAGCCGGGTCCCCGTCCGCTGCCTCTGGTGCCCGGGGAGCACGGCGAGGAACGCCAGGTAGTGGTGCGGTTCGTGAGGGTGGCGCTTGTCCATCTCCTCTCCCATCCGCCCGATGCGCTCCGCGTGGGGACCGGCCAGCTCCGCCACCCGGGCGTCCCGGCCGGGGATCTCGGGAAGCGGCTCGACTCCCTTGTGGAACCACACGGCCACGGCGGTCATGTCGGCCGTCGCGTGGACCTCGCCGTGGACGAGGGCACTCTCGGTGGCCATGGAGAAGAAGGGGGGCATCACCTGGCGGCGGTCGTCGTCCGACGGGATCATCCAGGCCGAGATCTCCTGCTCGTGGAAGGAGGTGGCGATGATCGCGCCGACGGCCTCGGCCGCTCCGGGAACGTTCTGGATGCGGATGATCTCTGTCATTCGGCCCCTCCCACGGCGGCCTGGGCGCCCCGCCCGATGTTCGCGTACACCTTCGGCCGGTTGGACCGCAGGGTGAGTCCCCACACGATGCCGAGCCCCACGGCGACGAAGTAGACGGCGGGCATGATCCAGCGCAGCGGGGAGTCGGAGGCCACGCCGAGCACGGTGTCGAAATTGATCATGACGAGCGCGATGACCACGACCAGCAGGACCGAGGAGACGCCCGGGGCGATCCTGGTCCGCCAGGCGTTCTCCTCGTTGGGGTTCTTGGAGAAGAAGACCAGCACGGAGACCGAGGTGGCCGCCAGCATCATGAGCAGTCCCAGGCCGCCGAACGATCCGACGGTGAAGAACAGCTGGACGACCGGATCCAGGCCGAAGACCGCGTACACGACGATCGTGATCAGCCCGATGACACTCTGCGCCAGCGAGCCGTTGATCGGGGCGCCGGTCCCGGGGGAGGTACGACCGAAGGTCTCGGGAAGCACCCTCTCCCTGCCGAGGGCGAAGATGTAGCGGGAGATCGTGTTGTGGAAGGCGATCAGCGCGGCGAAGAGACTCGTCACGAACAGGAGAGAGCCGATGGTGGCGATGGTCGCCCCCAGGTGCTCCCCGGCCAGGTTGAACAGCAGGGCCGAACTCTGCTCACGTGAGGCGTCGATGATCTTTCCCGAGCCGATCGGCACGGTCATCGCCCAGGACGAGACGGCGTAGAGGCCGGAGATGACGGCGAGCGCGACGTAGGTCGCGATCGGCACCGTACGCCTCGGGTCCTTGGTCTCCTCGGAGAACACCACCGACGACTCGAAGCCCGCGAAGGACGCGATGCAGATGGCGACCACCGCGCCGATCCCGGGGACGAAGAGGCTCGACGGGGCGAAGACGTCGAGGCTGTAGCCCGAGGCCGACGGGTTGATCAGGTCCGCGATGTCGAACACGATGACGACGGCTATCTCCGTCAGCAGCAGAACCGACAGGACCTTCCCGTTCACGTCGACCCGCATGAGGCCGAGCACCCCGGTCAGCACCCAGGCGATCAGTCCGATGACCCACCAGGGAGGGGAGCTTCCGAACCAGTCGGTGATCGGCTGCTGGGCCGCCGCGCCGATCATGCCGTAGAGGCCCACCTGGAGCGCGTTGTAGGCCAGCAACGCGACCCACGCGGTCGCCACCCCGATCGGTCTGCCGAGCCCTTTCGCGGTGTACGCGTAGAACGCCCCGGCGTTGACGACGTAACGGGCCATCGTCACGTAACCGACGGCGAACAGGCCCAGGATGCCTCCGAGCAGGATGAAGGCGAGTGGCACGCCGGTCACACCGGTCGCGGCGTAGGCGGAGGTCACCGAGCCGCCGATGACAGTCAGCGGCGCCGCTGCCGAGATGACGAAGAACACCACCGACGGCACGCCGAGGCGGTCCTGGGCCAGCGCGGCGGAAACGGCGCTGGCCCTTCGTTCTGTCACGGACATGGGGATCCTTGGGGTGAGGGGGGTGGGTTCACCGGCGGCTGATGATGGAGTCACCCACGGCAGCCTCGGTCTGGGCGATCAGTTCCTGGAGCGGTGCCGGGAGGGCGGCGACCGAATCGGAGAGATACCCCGGGTTCTGTTCCCACAGGACGAGCCGGCTGCCGCCGGTCACGACGAGCAGCCCCAGCAGGACGTTGTCCTGGACGTTGAGCGGTTCACGGCGTTGGATCGCCAGGTTGACGCGTCCACCGGGCCACGCCGCGATGTTCACGTCGACCGGTGCCTGCCTCCGCGACGGGCGTCTGCCGGGCGGGCGCAGCAGGCCGTCGGCGGTCATCCGGGCCGCCACGTCGGCGAGCGCCGTACGGGCGAAGAACTGCAGCCAGGTATGGAGGCGATGGGCGGGCTCGGCGATGATGTGGTCCAAGGCGGTCCTGATGACCGCGTCTTCGGGCGGCGCCGTGTCGAGAACGACGAGCCGTATCTGCCCCGATGCCAATCCCACGGTCGTCCGCCCGGCGAGCATCAGCTCTCCCAGGACGGCGGCGGCCAGCCCCAGACCGGCCAGGCGGGCGTGAAGCCGCAGACGGCCGGTCGCGTTGTCATGCATGACAAAGAACAGGTCGTCGGCCAATCGGGTTCTTGGGGGATTAACTCCAACCACGAACGGCGATCGTATAGCTAAATCATTAAATCTGTCATTATGTGAACGAAGTTCCGGATCCGGACATAGCTCAGCCAGGCGAGATCTGAAGAAACGGACAGGCGACCGACAACCCGGAGCTGTGTCGAACGGTCTATCGAAAGTTCCGCCGAATTCAGGAATTCACATATTTTTGGCCGGTCGTGGGCGGGTGCCGGGGGACCGGTCCGCCAAGGCCCGTCGGGGCCGGAACGACCCCGGTCAGACGGCTCCCGGGGGTGCCGCCTTGTGAATCCGAGGGGGTTTAATACGGTGCTTTTTAGTATTTTCAGACTGGCGTAATACCGTACCGGCCCTCTCGCCGTGGCGGTCGGCTCTCGGCCATCCTGGGGCTCCGGCTGCGCTGCCCGGTTTTCCGGCCCGTCGTCTTCGGCCGGGAGTGGTACGGGCCGGGGCGATCGGCGCGCCCTGGCATCGACGCGCCCGGCGCCGGCGCGAGGAGGGCCGCCCTCGAATGCGAGCAGGCGGGCCGTTGCCCGGAGCGGTCCGCTCTTCGGGAACCGGCGAGAGGCACAGGGAGACTGACCGGCCGTGCTCGCCCCGTGCGGGACCTGTTGGATACCTGTTCGGGCGCCTGTGGGGCGCGACCGTCGGCTCCGAGGCGAGCGGCAGGCCGGTCATGACGGCGGGCGGGGGGCGGTGAGGCGCTTCCGGATGGGTCGCCCCCACGCTCAGAAGGCGCGGCCGTCCTCGTCGATGTCTCCTTCGGCCTCGATGCGTTCCTTGCGGACCTGTTCGGTGATGGTCTCCTCGTCGGTGACCTTCTCGGTGGTCATCCGGACCCGTTCCACCGGGACGGTGTTCTTCTCCACCACCGCCCGTTCCTCGTGCAGGGTGACCTCGTGCTCGGCCTCGCTGATGTCCGGGCCCCGCAGCGCGGCGTCCCGGTTCTCCTCGGTGATCGGCTCGCGCTCGACGCGTACCTCCTCCCGGGTGACCGGTACGGTGACCTGCTGCTCCTCGGTGACCACGTACTTCCGCAGCCGTGCCCGGCCGATTTCGTGGCTCTCGGTGTGGGTCGTCAGCCGCTCCTCCGAGCGGGTCATCGCGTCGTCGCCGGTGAGGTTCGCGCTTCCGGCCTCCCGCTCCCGGCCGGCGGAGCCCAGGCGCTCGCGCTCCCTCTGGCCGCCGGTGTGTGCCCAGCCGGTCTCGCCCGGCCGGTTGGCCTCCTTCCAGGAAGCGTCCAGGTCGATGCCGTAGTAGTGGTACAGCTCGCGCTCCTCCTGTGGCGACATGTGACCGCCGGACTCGACGTCGATGTTGGGAGCGTCCTTGATGCGGTCCTTGTCGAAGGCGACCTCCACGTGGTCGCCGACCACGTCGGCGCCCTGGATCGGGATGAAGGTCTCGTTGATGCCGAACAGCCCGGTCCGCACGCACAGCCACTCGGGGCGACCGGTGTTGTCGTCGAGGTAGACGTGCTTGACCTTGCCGACCTTGTCTCCGTGGTTGTCGTAGACGGTTTGGTCGATCACCGCTGAGATCTGATTCTGGGTAATCATCCGTTTTCTCCCTTTTTGTCCGACTCCCTATCGCGTACCGCGATGCCGCGAAAGGAAACCTGATCGGCGGATTTCCCTGTCTCCTCCGGGGTGCGGGCGCCACCGAGAAGCCGGGAGGGGTGAGAACGTTCGACATCGATCGACTCTGGAACGCCTCCTCGGTGGCGGCCCTGGACGCCGTCGAGGCCAAGTACGCCGCCCGCGGCAAGACCGTACGGATCACCGGGCTCAACCGGCCCAGCGCCCGCATGCACGACGCCCTGTCCGGAGAACTGTCCGGCGGCCACTGACACCGGCCGTTCGACGGGGCACGGGGCTACAGTCCCCTCCGTGAACGGTGATCTGACTGCTCTGGACCGCCTTGTGGCGCTGGTTCCTCCTCCCGCCGTCCCGTCCGTCGGCGCCGCGACGTGGGAGGAGGTCTTCTCTGACATGGGAGTACGGCTGCCCGCGGACCATGTGGCCTTCATCGAGCGGTACGGCGCGTGCCGGTTCGCGGACTGGCTGGCGATCCACGATCCGAGACGTCTTCCCAAGGACTACCGGAGGCGGGTGGCCGAGTGGGGGGACGACTACCGGGACATGCGAGATGACGACCCCGAGGGGTATCCCCTCGCGATGTGGCCCGAGGCGGGTGGGTTCCTGCCGTGGGGGAGCACGATCGACGGTGAGGACATGGGCTGGTTGACCGTGGGCGATCCCGTGGACTGGCCGGTGGTCGTGCTGTACCGCCACAACGTGGCGATGGGGCCGACGCCCGAGACGATGACGGAGTTCCTCGCCGGGTGGGCTTCAGGTGAACGCTACGGCGGGCGCGGGGTGGACAACGCCGGTCATCCACTGAGGTGCGTCGTCTGGGATTGACCTGTGGGCGGCGTGGGACGGGCCGGGTACGGCGGAGCGGGGCGGCAGCCCTGTCCCGCCGTACCATTCAGGCCGTTGATGTGCGGGAACGCGTTAAGGGCAGACCTGCTGGTAGGGCTGTCCGGGGATGTACTGCCGCCATTCCTGCAGGGTGAGGGAACGGCCCACAACGGCGCAGACCTCCGCGGAGGGGTCCACGGGCAGCCTCTCCTGCCACAGCCGGATGGTCCTGTCCTCTCCGCCGCTGGCCAGGGTGGCGCCGTCCGGGCTGAAGGCGACGGTGTTCACTGAGCCGTTGTGTCCCATCAGGGGGGCGCCGATCGGGTGGCGGGTGGCCACGTCCCACAGCCGGATGGTCCTGTCCTCTCCGCCGCTGGCCAGGGTGGCGCCGTCCGGGCTGAAGGCGACGGTGTTCACTGAGCCGTTGTGTCCCATCAGG